>CAMFHP010000009.1 GCA_945952225.1 uncultured Myxococcaceae bacterium | reverse complement strand
CTCCGCACGGTGGCGGCACCCCTCCGCGCGCCTCGCACCCCTCCCGCCACCGTGGCGGCGTCCCTCCGCGCGCGTCGCACCCTCGCCGCCACCGTGGCGGCGTCCCTCCGCACGTTTCGAACCCTTCCCGCCACCATGGCGGCACCCCTCCGCGCGCCTCGCACCCTTCCCGCCACCGTGGCGGCGCCCCTCCGCGCGCTTCGAACCCTCGCCGCCACCGCGCGGACGGCCTCCCCTGTCCGACAACCGCGCGCCGCCACCGCGCGACCGCTCACACCCGGCGCCCCATCCGCCGCTCCCTCTGCATGAACCGCCCGCCCGCGGGCAGAGAGGACCACGCACCCCATGGCTCCACGTCTGGTCGACTACCGCGACTCCCTCGATTTCATCTGGGAGGAGGCCGTGTACACCGAGGCCCGCCTCGCCTCCGACGCGCGCGCGCAGCACCTCGCCGCGCGCTTCGCCGATTTTCTCTCAACCCTCGACGCTGTGCGCACCGGACAGTACGCCGCATGGCGCGCGGAGGTCGTCGCGCAGGCCGCCGTCGACGCCGCCGACGACACCCTCGACGACGCGGTGCTCGGCGCGGGCAAGGCCCTCGACGCCGCCGTCGACGGCGACCACGACGACCCGCGCTGGACGCGCTACTTCAGTCAGGCCACGCCGAAGAAGGTCGCCTCCATGGGGCTCGACGCCGAGCTCAAGGTCGTGCGCACCTGGCCCGACTCGCTCAAGACCGAGTCCGAGAAGTCTGTGCGTGCCCACGCCGCGCCCCTCGCCGAGGCCGTCGCGCAGGGCAACGCCGCGGTCACGCAGCGCGAGGCGGCGCAGGCCCGACGCCGTGACTTCATGGCGCGCGACAAGGCCCGACTCATCGACGCCTTCAACGACCTGCGCGTCGACGTGCACGCCGACCTCTCGAAGATGATCGTCGGCCACAAGCTCGATCGCGCGTGGCCCGATCGGTTCTTCCGCCACGGAACCAACACGAAGCCCGCCGCGCCCGCGCCGCCCCCCGGGGGCTGATCTCCCATTCGACGACGACCCACGCACGCGCGCCACGACCACCGACAGGGTGGTGCGTGGCGCGTTCGTGGAGCGATGGAGACGAGGAAGAAGACGCGCTGAACCAGCGCGACGTAGCGCTACTGCGTGAAGGCGGGGGTCGAGAGCGAGCCGTTGAGGCCGCAGGAGCCTCCGCCCGACACGCCCGCGAGCATCACGTTGTTGAACGTGACGTTCATGCGTCCGGCGGCGACGTCGTAGTCGGTGACCACGATGCTGCCCGAGACGCCGCGGCCGGTGTTGATCCAGGTGTTGCCGCCGACGCTCACCTGAAGGTTCTGCTGGCAGCGACGACCGATGGTGCACACGTCGACGATCTGGTTCGCCGTCACGGGACCGAGCTTCACGAACACGCGGTGGAGCTGCGTGCCGTTGATGGCCATCACCGTGATGCCGTCGCCGCCCGAGTTCACGCGCTGGAGGCCGTGGTCGAGGTCGAGCGTTCCGCAGCCGCCGCTGAGCGTGAGCGAGTGCGCGAAGGGACCCGTGGGCGCCGCGGGCGCAGGGGCCTCCGTGGGGGCCATCGCCGGGGCGGGCGCGGGCGGAGGCGCCGGGGGCGCGGGCGGCGCGAAGAGCTGGCCGATCACCCACGAGATCACGCCGAGGGGGAACACGATCCCGCCGCCGTAGAGCGCGCGCTGCGAGAGCTTCTGCGTGGCGCCGAGGAGCTCGTCGCGCGACTTGTCGAAGATCAGCAGCGAGGTCCAGTTGGGCGAGCCGATGGAGCCGTCGTCCTGCACCTTGCCGTTGACGTAGAGCGGGCCCTTCGGTTCGAGGTACTCCTCGGTCACGTAGAAGGTCGCCGTCACGGGCACGTCGATCATGCGACCGAGGGGGCCGCGCACCTTGAGGTCCGACGGGATCGAGAAGGTCGGCGTCACCTCGATGGGCTTCTGTCCCATCGCCGCGAGCAGTCCGCGGCTGAACTTCTTCCGATCGAAGGGCTTCTTCGAGCAGAACTCACCGCCGCGCTTCGCGTCGATGTTCACCACCGCGTGGCCCGAGCCGTCGTTCACCGCGAAGGGAACGGACTGCGCATCCTCGGTGATCGTGTACTTGTTCTCTGCGCCGTCGGCGGTCCACTCGGCCTCGACCTTCATGCGGAACCACACGCTCGGCGCATTGCTCACGGGCGACGTGAGAATCTGCTGCGTCTGGATCTGCCCCTGCGTCGAGATGCCGCCCTTGGGCGTCGCGAGGGCCTTGCCCTGCGTGGCCACCTGGCCCGTGGGCACGAAGGGCGTCTCGCCCAGGCGGCCCGCGCGCATCCGCTGCACGAACCCGCCGAGGAGCGCGAACGCGCCCACAAACATCAAGATCACTCCGAGAACGATCATCTCCGTGAACCTTCGCTGGGCCCGCGCTTCGTGCGGGCGTTGGTGGCCCCCGCCTGAGGGCGCGTGCATCAACGGTGGTTCACCCCGCGCGGTCAACTTCCCCGCACGCACGTCGATGCGGTGCGCCCCCGCCCGGAGATAGAGTCCGCGCCCGCACCGATGACCTCCGACCGACGCCCGATCCTCGCCGCGCTCCTCGCGCTCCCCATGGCCGCGTGTGGAAGCACCACCACCGCCGCGCCACCCACGCCCGACGCGAGCACCCTCACCGACGCGAGCACGGTCCCCGACGCGAGCACGGTCCCCGACGCGAGCACCGTCTCCGATGGGGGCGATGTCACCGACGCGAGCACGGTCCCCGATGCGCCCTTTCGTGTGGCCGACCACGATCCGCTCTATGTGATTCCGTCGCAGGGCGGCGCCGTGCTCGCGCACCCGAAGCTCGTGGTCATCACGTACGACGAAGACACGAACCGCGAGGCCCTCGAAGCGCACGCGCGGTGGATGGTGCGGTCGTCGTGGCTCCACGCGGTGGGCGACGAGTACGGCGTGGGCGAAGGGGAGGTCGTGGGCACGGTGCACCTCTCCGAGCGCGCGCCCGACGTGATCAACGACCGCGAGGTGCAGACCTTTCTCGCCGCGGGCATCGAGTCCGATCGCTGGCCCGTGGCCCCGGGCGGACCGGGCGAGACGCTCTACATGGTGTACTTCCCCGCGCACACGGTGGTGACGCAGGGAGGCCGTGGCGGGCAGCCGCTGCAACGGAGCTGCGAGGCGTTCGGCGGGTACCACTACGAGGCCGCGAGCCTCACGCGCGGAAGGTTCTCGTACGCGGTGCTCCCGGCGTGTCCGGTGCCTGCTGCCTTCGCGTCGCTCACGGAGCTCGAAGTGATCGAGCACGCGGCCTCGCACGAGCTCATCGAGGCCGCGACGAACCCGCGTCCCGTCACGGCGCCCGCGTGGGCCTACGCGCCCGCGTCGCTCAGCCCGTGGACGGCCATCGGCCCCGAGGTGGCAGACCTCTGCTCGCTCTCGCTGAACGTGTACCGCGACGGGATGTTCATCGCCGAGCGGAGCTGGTCGAACCGCGCGGCCATGGCGGGAGACCGCGATCCGTGTGTGCCTGCGGATCCTGCGGCGCCGTACTACTACGCGTCGGCGTCGCCCGACGGCACGGTCTTCGTGGGCGCGGGAGAGACCGCGGAGTTCACGCTCCGGGGCTTCTCCACGGCGCCGGGCGCACCGTGGACGCTGCGCTCCACGAGCACGGGGTCGTTCACGCCGCGCGTGGAGTTCTCTCCCGCCACGATGAACAACGGAACCACCGCCACCGTGCGCATCACGCCGCCCGCCACGGCGCGCTCGAACACCTACGCGCTCACGTACGTGTACGTCGGGCGCTCGCAGACCGACTACCGGGTCATTCCGCTCGTGGTCGCGGTGCAGTAGTCCCGTCTCGCGCCACGGTCTGCCCCGCCGTCGTCCGCGGCGTTCACAACGGCGCCGCGCTCCCTCCCTCGCAGGGACCCTCCGCGGGGTGCGGGCGCTGAAACCGACAGTGAAAGCCCCACAGGCGGCTTGTAGCCCGCGCCGCCCGGTGCGAAAGCCCGCGTCGAGGTGCGGGTGATGTCGCGGAGACCCATTCGCGATGCGCCCGCCACCCACGACGACCTTCTTCCGGTCCTCGCGGACGCATCGTCGCGCGGCCCGCTCTCCCCCCACGGAGGCCATGGAACCCCAGTGCTGAACTTCATCCGACCCTGGCGCGCCCTCGCGCCGCTCACTGCGATGGCGGCCCTCGCGCTCGCGCCCGCCGCGGCCCACGCGCAGGCCACGCTGGTCACCGGCCTCGGCGGCGTCGCGGGCTTCGGCACCAACGTGCTCGCGCCCAACGACGACGGCAGCAGCGCGGCCATTCCCCTCGCGCCGTACAACCTCGCGGGGCTGTGCTTCTTCGGTCGCACGCACACGCAGATGTTCGTGAACAACAACGGCAACGTGACCTTCGCGGGCGCCGTGGGGGGCTACACGCCGACGCCCTTCCCCGCGTCGACGAACCCGATGATGGCCCCGTGGTGGGCCGACGTCGACACGCGCGGCGCCTCGGTCGCCAACGACAACCGCGTCTACTGGGACGTGCGCGACGGCGCCCTCACGGTGACCTGGTACCGCGTGGGGTACTTCAACTCGCACGCCGAGCTTCGCAACTCGTTCCAGCTCCTGATCCGCCGCGTGGCGGGCACGAGCGACTACGACGTCGAGTACCGCTACGCGCAGCTCCAGTGGACCACGGGCGACGCCTCGGGCGGCACCGCGGGCCTCGGCGGAACCCCCGCGCAGGCGGGCTTCGACGCCGGCGACGCGATGAACTTCTCGATCCTCCCGGGCTCGCGCACGGCCGCGGTGCTGAACCTCCTCACCACGTCGAACGTCACGCCCGCCGAGCGCGGCGTGTTCCGCTACCGCTTCCGCGGATGCGCGCTCCAGTGCGCCACGAACGCCGACTGCGGCGGCCCTACGCCCGTGTGTGACAGCACCGCGCGCACCTGCCGCGCGTGCCGCGCCGACGCCGACTGCGGCGGCTCCACGCCCTTCTGCGCGACCGCGGGCGCCAACGCCGGACGCTGCGTGCAGTGCCTCACCAACCCCCAGTGCGGCACGAACATGTGCTCGGCCAACGCGTGCGTGTGCACCACGAACGCCGACTGCCGCGGCGGCACCCCGATCTGCGACACCCGCACGCGCCAGTGCCGCGCCTGCGACGCCGCGTCGACCACGGACTGCACCGGCACCACGCCCGTCTGCGGCCCCGCGGGCACCTGCGTGCAGTGCGCGCCCGGTGTGACCACGGCGTGCCGCGCGCCGACGCCCCGCTGCGACGTCTCCACGCTCACCTGCGTGGCCTGCGTGACCAACGCCGACTGCTCGGGCACGACGCCGTACTGCGGCGCGGGCCGCTGCGTCGCGGGCGCCGTCGCGATCACGAGCCCCGTGGCGGGCTCCACCGCGGGCTCGCGCATGCCCACGATCACGGGCACGGCCACGCCCGGACAGACCGTCACCGTCACCGTCGGCGGCATGACCCTCACGGCCACGGCGAACGCCATGGGCGTGTGGACGGTCACCCCCACGATGCCGCTCCCCGTGGGCGCCACCGATGCGACGGCGACGATTCCCGCGGCGGGCGGAATGACTCCGTCGGCCACGGTGCGCTTCACCGTTCCGTGCGCGGCCAACACCGAGTGCGCGGGGGCCACGCCCTTCTGCGACACGACCACGCGCCTCTGCCGCGGATGCGTCGCCAACCGCGAGTGCGGCGCCGCGACGCCGGTGTGCTCCATGGGCGCGTGCGTGCTCTGCACCACCGCGATGCCCGCCGCCTGCGCGATGAGCCCCGACGGACGCGCGTGCCTCCAGCCCGCGCCCACCACGGCCTTCTGCGGCTGCGCCAACGACGCCGACTGCGGCGACGTGCGCTCGGGCCGCGTGTGCGACGCCACCACGCGCCGCTGCATCGCGGGATGCGCCACGGCGATGAACCGCAACGGCTGCCCCGCCGGACAGTTCTGCACCTCGGCCGACGCGACCGTGGGCATGTGCACCACGACCTGCAACTTCGACACGGACTGCGCCGCCTCGATGGCCTCGCGCCCCCGCTGCCTCCGCGGCGGTGACGCGGGCGTGGCCAACACCTGCGTCGAGTGCGTGACCGACGCGCACTGCGCGGGCCGCACCGACGGCCGTACGCGCTGCGTGGGCGCGATGAACACCTGCGCGCAGTGCAACCCCTCCGTCGCGGGCGCCTGCGCGGGCAACGCCTCGGGCGCCGCGTGCCTCGCCACGGGCCTCTGCGGCTGCACCGCGGACGGAGACTGCGCCGCCTCGCAGCGCTGCGACGTGGCCACGAGCCTGTGCGTGGCGCGTCCCGTCGACGCGGGCGTCGATGCGTCGGTGGACGTGGCGGTCGATGCGTCCGCGGATGTCTCCGTCGATGTCGCGGCGGATGTCTCCGTCGACGTGCGCACCGACCTCGGCGACGACGCGGGCGACGACGCGACGGTGGCCGACGCGGCGGTCGATGCGGGCCGCCGCGATGCGGGCCGTGACACGGGCGTCGATGCGGAGCAGCCCGACGCCGATCAGCCCGACGCGGAACAGCCCGACGCGACGCAGCCCGATGCGTCCGTGGCCGACGCCGACACGGGCGTGACGCTCACGGGAGACGGCACGTGCCAGTGCGCGACGCCCGGTGCGCCCACGGGCAACGCGCGCGGCGGACTCGCCCTCGCGGTGATGGCCCTCGCGCTGACGGCGCGCCGTCGCACGCGTCGCTGATGCACTTCGCTTCGCACCCGCTTTTCGCACAGAGGATCGAACCTTGATTCACCGCACTCCCCGCTCTCTCGTGACCGGCGCGCTCGTGGCGCTGGCCTCGCTCTCGGCTGCGTCGACGGCCTCGGCGCAGACCACGGGCTTCGCCCTCGACCGCTACGAGCCCACGCCGAGCGATCTCTACTTCGCGTCGGAGTTCCCCTGGTACTCCGGGGCCTCGACGTGGTCGCTGCGTGTGGGCCTCGTGGCCGACTACGCGCGCAATCCCCTCGTGGCGCGCAGCACCGACGGACGCGCCACCGCGCTCGTCGAGAACATGCTCGTGCTGCATCCGCAGGTGGGCCTGTCGCTGTTCAACCGCGTGGGGCTCCACCTCTCGCTGCCCGTGGGCGTGCTGCAAGACGGCGCGCTCGCGACGCTCGGCGGAAACACCCTCGGCGCCTCGGGCACCGTGGGCGTCGGCGACCTTCGCATCGGCGCGCGCGTGCGCCTCTGGAACGACGCCGACCACGACGCCGCGAGCCTCCACGTGTCGGTCTACGGCTTCGCGCCCGTGGCCGACCGCACGTCGAACCTCGGCGACGGGGGATTCCGCGTGCGCGGGCTCGTGACCCTCGCGGGCCACCCCGGTCCCATCCGGTACTCGGTGGGCGCAGGGGTTCACGCGCGTCCCGACTTCTCGACGGGGACGCCCTCGTCGGTGGGCACCGAGGTGATCGCCACGGCCGCCGTGGGCCTCGCGCTCGCCGACGACCGCTTCACCATCGGCCCCGAGGCGTGGATGGCCCGCAACGTCTCGGCCTCCGACAACGCGCGCCCGTGGAACGGCGAGGTGATCCTCGGCGCGCACTACCTCGTCGCCGACACCGTGCTCCTCGGCCTCGGCGGCGGCGTGGGGCTCAGCGAGGGACCGGGCACGCCGGCCTTCCGCGGGCTCTTTCAGGTGGCCTACGCGCCCGCGGTCCGCGCGGCGGCGCCGCCGGTCGACACCGACGGCGACGGCGTCTTCGACAGCGAAGACGTGTGCGTCGACGTTCCGCAGGGCGATACCCCCGACCCTGCGCGCGCGGGATGCCCGCTCGCCGATCGTGACCGCGACGGCGTGCTCGACGCCGACGACCAGTGCCCCGACGTCGCCCGCGGTCCGCACGAAGACCCCGCGCGCCGCGGATGCCCCGAGGGCGACCGCGACCACGACACCGTGCTCGACTCCGCCGATCGGTGCCCCGACGAAGCGCAGGGCGACACCCCCGATCCCCGTCGCCGCGGATGCCCCGACGGAGACCGCGACCACGACACCGTGCGCGACTCCGTGGACGTGTGTCCCGACGAGCCCCGCGGGCTCGTGCCCGATCCGTCGCGCGAGGGCTGCCCCGCGCCCGACCGCGACCACGACACCGTGCCCGACGACGCGGACCACTGCCCCGACGAGCCCGGCGCCCCTTCGCCGGACCCGAACCGCAACGGCTGCCCCGGCCTCGTGCGCGTCGAGGGCGGGAACATCCGCATTCTCGAACAGGTGTTCTTCGACACGAACCGCGCGACGATCAAGGCGCAGAGCTTCCGCGTGCTCAACGCCGTGGCCGACGTGCTGCGCGTGACGCCGACGATCCGCCGCGTGGCCATCGAGGGACACACCGACAACGTCGGCGGCGAGGCCCACAACATGGATCTCTCCGACCGCCGCGCCCGCGCGGTGCTCGACTGGCTCGTGGCGCACGGCATCGAAGCCGATCGCCTCGAATCGCACGGCTACGGCCCGACGCGCCCCATCGAGTCGAACGCCAACGCCGCGGGCCGCGCGCGCAACCGCCGCGTGGAGTTCCACATCCTCGACCCGCAGTAACGCCCCTCTCGCTGCGCGCCGCGCCGTCGCGCTCGTCGGCGACGCGGCCGCGCGCCTCCCCTCGTTTCGTTACCGCTTCGCCCGCGCGAGCGCGTCGAGGTGCTGGTCCGCGAGCGTGTCGTGGGCCGCCGCGCGCATCGCCTCGCGCGTGCTGTCATCCGCACACGCCTCGATGGCCACGCGCACGCGCGTCTGCGCCGACTCGTCGTCACGGAGCGCGAGCACGGCGCCGACCCTGCGCTCCGGGTCACCGCCCGGTTCCTCGAGCGCGGCGAGCAGGGTCTCGCGGTCGAGGGAGAGGCCCCGAAACGCTGCCGGGGCCGTGCCGTGCGCGCCGAAGGCCTTGCGCCACGCCGCGGCCGTGCGCCCGTCACGGTCGAGGCGCGCGAGGCTCGCTGCGTGCGCGTCGGTCCCCGCGCGGCGCTTCCTGCGCGCGATCGCATGGACCGCGTCGGCGCCCCGGTGTCGGCGACCGTTGGCGACGACCGTGAGTTTGCGCCCATCGACGCGCGTGAGGACGAAGTCACCCGACACCTCCATCTGCGCGTCGGCCACCTCGCACATCGGCACGAAGCGTCGACGGAACGCTTCCACCGCCACGCCATCGACGCCGACGACGATCGTCGCCGGTCGTCCCCAGCGCCACACAAACCAGGCGCTCAACGGCCACGACGCGGCGAGGAGCGTGCTGTCGTGAACCTGCCACGCGGGCACGAGCCACGCGGCGAGCAGCGAGAGCGCGGTCATGACGACCACTGCGAGGGGGCCGCCGAGCACGGTGAGCCCGAGCGCGGCCCACACGACCGAGTGGCCCCGGGTGCCGAGCGCATAGCGGCGCGCGTGGCGGTGTGTGGTGATGCCCACGGCGTCGAGCCAGCGGACGGCGTCGTCCCACGAGCCCGCGGCCACACGCAGCTCGCGCCCGTGGGGGAGGCGCATTTCGATGGTCGCGCCGTCGTCGCGATCGCCCGCCACGTGCGCATCGAGGATCGCCGACCGGGGGAACGTCTCGACCGCCCCATCGCGCTCGACGCGCAGCGTGTCTCCGTCGAGGGAGACACGTCCGTGCGAGGGGGCTGCGCGTGCGAGGGCGATCGTCGCGAGCCCCGGCGCGAGGGGGCACACGACGAGCCCGAGGAACCATGCGAGCTTGTGCCCGCGGTCCTCTGCGTGCGCCAACATCGCGAGGAGCACTGCGGAGACGCCCGCGGTGCTCATGGTGATGCCCCACAGCACGTCGGCGAGGGGGCGACGGGTCAGCGTGATGAGGGGAGAGACGAGCGGAACGGGCATGGTGGGGATGCGCCTGTTCCCGGGGCGGAGGTTGCGGGGCGACGTCGCCCGCGGATCAGTTGATCGTCACGAGGCCGCCCTTGACCGTCGTCATGCCCGAGGCCGACAGCTCGGCGGAGGCGTTGCCCTTGAGGCTGGCGGTGATGTTCGCGCTGAGCGCGATGGTGTTGCCGACGCCTTCGATGCCCCCGGCGGTGAGCTTCAACGACGTGCCGCCGACGGTCATCTTGATGCCATCGGGGCCCATCTCGATCACGTGCTGCGACACCGTGAGCTTGAACGACGAGGGCTTCATGTCGAGGCGCGCGCCCGAGTTGCCGCCCACCTTGATGGTGAGCCCCTCGTCGATCGACATGGTGTGCGTCTGCGTGACCGTGAGGGTCGACGCGGCGAACACGGTGACCGAGAGGTTCTTCGTCACTTCGAGGGTGTCGTTCTCGGTGATGGTGACGCTGCGGTTCTTCTGGACGGTGAGGGTGTCGTCGGCCTTGACGGTGACGGTGCGGTTGTTGGTGACCGTCCACGTCTGGTCGTTGCCGATGGTGCCGACCTCGTCGTGCTTGTACTCGACGAGGTGGTCGTTGAAGGCGAGCTCGGTGAGGTCGCGGGCCGACTCGAGGTGCACCTCTTCGGCGCCCTTCTCATCGTGAAACACGATCTCGTGGTAGCCGTTGCCCGTCGACTCCTGGAGCGACGTGCGGAGGTACGACGTCCATCGGTTGGCGGGGAGCGCCTTGGGCGGGAGCTGCGTGTCGTTGTAGAGCGCGCCGGTGATCACCGGGCGGTCGGGATCACCATGGAGGAAGTGCACCACCACCTCCATGCCGGCGCGCGGCAGGAACAAGAACCCCCAGTGCGTGCCGGCCCAGTTCTGCGCGACGCGCGCATGGGCCTCCGCGCGCTTCTTGCCGCCATGGTTCACCGAGTCCCACTGGAACATCACGCGCACGCGCCCGGTGTGGTCTGTGTCGGTCTGACTCTCCAGCGTGCCCACCACGACCGCGGTCTCGGGCGCGAGCACCTTCGGCCGCGGAAAGCGCCGCGGCGGCGTGTACGGCACGGTCACCGGCACACACTCGAAGGTGTTGCTGTACCGATCGACGTGCTCCTCCCGACTGCCCGAGGTGTGCTCCAGGGTCTCGGGCGCGGCGCCGCGATGCACCACCCGCGTGAGCAGGTACTCGGTCACGTTGCCGTCTTCGTCTTCGGCCTCGAAGCGATGTCCGGGCAGAAAGCCCACGATGTTGCTCGTGCCCGTCACCACGGTGCGCGCCGAGAGGTCGGCGTTGAGCGACTGCGTGGCGTTGAGTTCGGCGAACACCGCGGCGAGGGGCGCGTGATGGCCCGCCGAGGTCGTGGGGTAGATCACCTCGGTGGTGCCCGGGAGCGACGCCGAGTCGGTCTTCGTGGTCGACACCCCGCGGTTGCCCTTGAGCGCGTTGTTGTCGATCGTGATGTGCCGCGAGAGGCCCGCGAGGTCGGCGCGCTCCAGGTCGCGGATCGTCGGGAGCTGAAAGGTCATGCCGCCCTGACCCATGATCCGATAGCGCTTGGGGTCGAGGAGCGGATACGACTTCGCGTGGCCCGACTCGATCGAGAGCAGGCGCTCGCGGCCGTCGTGCGTGAAGTACGTGGTGAAGTTGGCCTCTTCGAGGAGCCGACGGATGAACGCGCCGTCGCTCTCGCCGTACTGCGTGCAGAGGTCGTGGGTCTGTTGCGTGGCGCTGAGATGGCTCGGGAGCCCGTGCTCACGCAGGATCGTCGCGGCGATCTCTGACGACTTCTGCTTCTCGAAGAAGCGGTAGTTGTGCCCGCGGTGCAGCCGCGCGAAGCGGGGCTCGATGCGGATCTCGGCGAGGCGCACGCCCGCGACGGTGCCGAGGTCGCGCGTGCCGGTCACCTCGCCGCCGCGCTTCGCGGTGTCGGGCCCGTGCTCCACGGTGAACTCGGCGCTGCCGTTGAGCAGGCTCGACACCGCGCCGCCCTCGAAGCGCACCTCGAAGATGCCCTCGTAGAGCTCGCCGATGGCCTCGGTGAAGTGGTACCGCACGACCTCGTAGTCCGTGCCGTCGACCTTCAGGGTGAAGTGGGCCTCGTCGCTGTTCCGTGCGTCATTCGACATCGTTGTTCGCTCCCGCCCGCGTTGCGCCAACGTTCGCAGACACCGGGGCGCGACGACAAGCACTTCGCGCACGGCCATCGATGCGGCGCCGCGGTGATAGCGTCGCGGCCACGATGCCCACGCTCCACGTCTCGCTCCTCCGCCCCGTGGTGGCCCTCGCGCTCTGGACCTTCGTGATGTGGACGTGGATGTACGCCACGCGCATCCCCGCCATCTTCGCGGCCCGCATGCGCCTCGACCCCGACGCGCCCCGCGGCGAGCAGATGGCCCAGCTCCCGCCCCGCGTACGGTGGAAGGCCGACAACTACAACCACCTCATGGAGCAGCCCACGGTCTTCTACCCCGTGGGCATCGTGCTCGCGCTCGTGAGCACCGCGCCCGGCACCGACGCGGCCCTCGCGTGGGCCTACGTCGCCGCCCGCGTGGCGCACAGCGTGTTTCAGGCGACGGTGAACGTCATCCAGGTGCGCTTCGTGCTGTTCGTGTCGTCGTCGCTGATCCTCATGGCGCTCACGGTGAGGGCTGCGCTCGCGCTCGTGTAGACGGTCGACGGCGGTCGACTACTGCGGGTCACAGGGCCCGTCGCAGGTCTGCTCCACGCGCCCGGCGGGCTGGAGAAAGCGGCGGATCTGTTCCTTGAGGGCGGTGATGTCGCGGGCCGAGTTGTGGGTGCCGTTCGAGGGCGACGGCACGTTGGTGCCGGGCGGCGCGGGCATCGGGTGCTCGTCCCACACGGAGACCGCGGAGTCCTGCGGGCCGGTGACCACCGTGAGTCCGAAGGGCGTGCGCGCGGGCGGACCGAGCAGGGGCATCTGCATCGTGCGCAGCACCGACTCGGAGGCGAGGTTGTTCACCTGCGCGTCGTCGACCGCGTACTGATAGAGCACCCGCTTCTCGGGCACGTTGGGCAGTCGATCGCGGAGCAGGTGCGGCGCCACGTTGATCGGGTCGCTCGTGTCGAAGAGCGACTGCGCGAGCGCGAGCAGGAGCTGGCGATCGTCGCGGCGGTCGTAGTCCGCGAACGCGAACTCGAACGCGCGGAAGTTCGACGAGCGCTGGAGCAGCAGACCCCAGTTGCCACCGGCCACGTTGACCACGCCGCGCGCGATGTCGGGCGAGTACCCGAGGAGGCTCGTGCCCATGATGCCCCCGAGCGAGATGCCGTAGTAGTAGGCCCGCGTGGGGTCGAGCACGGCGCGTCCGTCGACGGCGAAGGCCTCGTGCGTCGCGAAGCGTCCGCGGGCCGTGCGCCAGAGCACCATCGCGTTGACGAGCGCCTGCTGGAGCCGGTCGGTGATCGTCGGGAGGTAGTTGAAGTTCGAGAGCCCGAGGCCCGCCGTGAGGTTGTCGGCCTGCGAGAGCCCCGACCAGTCCGTGGCCACCACCACGAAGCCCTGGTCGTTGATGAAGCGCTGCATGTAGTTGCCCGTGGCCGTCGCGGCGCCGAGCTCGCCGGAGCCCGAGCCGAAGAGTCCGTGGCCGAAGTGCAGCAGCGGCAGCGGCCCGCGCGTCATCGCGCTCCGCGGAATCATCGCGACGAAGTTCACGTTGTAGACGCCCTGCACCACGGGGAGCCCGTTGGCGCCGCGCACGATGCGTCCCGTGTCGCTCGCGGGGTCGCTCAAGAAGCGCGGCACCTGAAACGTGCCCGACACCTTGCGGAGAATGTTGGCGTTGTAGTCGTTCTCGACCTGCGTGACGGTGAAGCCCATGCCCGTCTCGCCCACCATCGCGAGGGCCTGGTCGCGCATGGCCACCACGGGGCCCGTGAGGTGCTGCTCCGTGGCCGTGGTGAAGTCCCACGCGAGCACGAGGCGCGACGTGGGAACGCCCGCCCGTTCGAGCGCGGCGAACACCTGGTCGTAGCGCGCGGCGAGGGGCCCGAGCGCGGCGTTGCCCTGCGTGCTGTGGTTCACGAGCGCTGCGAATCCCGCGCTGCGAAGGGGCGCGCGTCCTGCGGTGGTGCGCGCGGCGTCGGTGATGGCGACGGCGTAGCGACGGCCGGGGGCGAGGCGCGCGGCGGGTCGGAGGATCACGGGCTGCACGTCGTCGGGGTGATCGGCGCGCACCGTGGCGTCGACCTCGGCGAAGTGGGCCACGCGCTCGCCGGTGGTCATGTCGACGAGGACCGTCGACGACATGGCGGTGAGCGTCTGCGCGATGGCCGCGGGGCCGTTCAGCGACGCGGGGTCGATGCGCGCGCCGAGGTACGCGAGCAGCGGTGACGAGGGCGAGAAGCCGTCGAGGCGGTTCCACGGCGCGGGGTCGAGGGGCACGGGCGTGTCGCCGTTCGAGAGGTGTCCCGACGACACGGGGAGATGCTCCATCGGGAGCTGAAGGGTCGCGCCCTGGAACACCGACGCGGGGAACGGGAGCATGCACGATCCCGCGTAGCCCACGGGGTTGCAGCCCGGCTCCGCGGGCGAGGGGAGCGTGGCGGTGACCGACGCATCGGGCGTCGCCGGCGCGGGGTCGGAGCACGACGCGAGGAGCACGAACACGAGGCCCAGGGGAGACGCACGGCGCATGCTCCACCGCTACCACAACGGCCGTCGCGCGCGGCGTGACAGCGCGCCGTGAAGTGCCTACGCTCACCACCTCCCCCGCGAGGTGCGAACTGCGGGGCGCGACGCGGAACCCTTCCGGTGCGCCCCTTCGCCGCGGCGGATGCCATCCCTCGAACTCCACGGAGACGCATGAGCGACGAGACGATCTCTGCCCCCGACGCGCTGGCCCTGGTGCTCTCGGGCGGAAGCGCGCGCGCGATGTTCCAGGCGGGCGTGTGCGAGGCGCTGATGAAGCACCCGGAGTTCAAGCGCGCCACGGTGTTCTCGGGCTCCTCGGCGGGCGCGATCAACGCCGCGTTTCTCGCCTCGGGGCGAACCCCCGACGACATGAGGGCCTTCTGGATGGGGTGCTCCCGCGAACCTCCGGTGCGCACGCGCGACGCGGTGTTCTCGTCGCTCGCGCGCGGCGTCGGCGGCATCACCGCGAGCGCACTCTGGCGATGGCTCCGCGACCCGCGCGCGTGGGACGACCTCCGCGACCGCGCGCGCGACGGCGGATCGTGGACGGGCGCGCTGCTCTCACGCCTCGTCGACGAAGAGATCACCCGACGCTACGGCGACGTGCAGAAGCTCCTCGAAGGGGTTGCGTCGGATCACCTCTTCGACACCGACCGCATGCGCAAACGCCTCCGCGACGTGTTCGGCGAGACGGTGCGCGTGAAGCCGGGATACGAGCTCGCGGTGAGCGTGGTCGACGTGGCCCGCGGCGAGGCCGTGCGCTGGGTGACGCGCGCGCCCTCGAACGCGCGGCGCGACGTGTACGTGGTCGAACGCGAGATCCCGGTGGAGGTGCTCGTGGCGAGCGCGGCGATCCCCGTGGTGTTCCCCGCGGTGACCCTGCGCGACCGCGCGTACTGGGATGGCGGCCTGCTCGTGAACACGCCCCTCGCGCCCGCGGTGGCCCTCGACGCCGCGGCCATCGTGCCCGTGCTCACCGCGCCCGCATCGACCAACACCGAGGGACCGGCACCGGCACCCGCGACGCTCGGGGAGAGCCTCGGCCGCCTCGCCGACACCGTGCTCGAGAACACCTACAACGTCGACCGCGCGCTGCTGCTCACGCGCAACGTGCTGGCCCGCGAGGGCTACCGCGAGGCCCGCGACGAGGCGCCCTTTCACAGCGTCACGCTCTTCAAGGCGCTGCGTCCGTCGGCGGGCATCGGCGACTACCTCGACTTTCGTCGCAACACCCTCGAACGCGCGTGGACCGATGGCGTCGACGTCGCCACCGCGTGGCTCGCGCTCCCCGACGAGGACCGCATCGACCGCCGCGTAGAACTCTCCGACAGCGCGCCCACGCTGGGCGACTGAGCGCTCAGATCCCCGCGGCCTCGCGGATGCGCGCGATGGGCTCCGCGAGGTCGGGCGGCATCGGTGACGTGAACGTGCGGGGCGTGCCCGTGCGCGGGTCGGTGACCGTGAGCGTCTCGGCGTGGAGCGCGAGGCGCGCGAGTCCGAAGCGCGCGCGGTACTCGCGGTTGAGCGCGCCCTTGCCGTAGTTCGCGTCGCCCAGCACCGGATGCGAGACGTGGGCGCAGTGCCGACGGACCTGGTGCGTGCGCCCCGTGAAGACCTGCACGCGCACGAGGGAGCAGCGCGGGTCGGGGAGCGTCCACATGGGCTCGATGCGGCTGCGCGCGTCGCGGCGTACGCCCTGCTCGTCGTCGAGCGCGTGGTCGACGTCGACGGCCGCGCGGAGCTCGCCGCGCACGAGGCACAGGTAGAACTTCTCGGCCTCCGTGAGCGCCGCCTGCCACGCGCGGATCGCGTCGGTGCCGCGCGCGAAGATCAGCGCCCCGCTCGTGCCGCGGTCGAGGCGGTGCACCGGCGCCCACGCGTCGCCCCAGGCGCGTCGCACGAGGCCCACGGCGGTCTCTTCGCGCGTGCGGGTGTACTCCGAGTTGTGCACGAGGAGCCCCGAGGGCTTGTCGATCACCAGCACGTCGTCGTCGCGGTCGAGGAGGGGGAGCGTCACGGCGCGCGGCGTTGTGCAGGGGCCCGTCGAGAAAGTCACGCGTCGGCTGTCATGACGGTCGGGGTATGGTGCGTAGGCAACACCATGCCGTCATTGCGAGTGAGTGGGTGGGTCGTCGCGGGGGTCGTGCTCGCGGCGCCCGGAGGCGTGTGGGCGCAGACCATGGCGGCCTCGCCGTCGCTCACGCCGGTGACCCCGAGCGTGCGTCCGTACGTGCCGCCGGAGCCCTCGCTGGGATCGCTCCGCGGGCTGCCCGTGTGCCCCGAGGGAACGCCGCGACCGTCGCCGGGACAGCGCTACACGTGTCGTCCTCCGTGGCGCGCGGGCACGGCGCCCAACCTGGCCTTCACGCTCGATGTGGGCACGGGCTACGCCGACGCCGCGAACCCGCTCACGCACTCGGTCTTCGTGTTCGGCGCCGAGGGAACGTGGTTCCCCGCGCGCTCCTTCGGGCTCGGGCTGCGGTACCAGTTCGTGAGCGCCACGGACGCGGGCGCCGACGGTCCCGACGAAGACCTCGCCGACGACGTCGACGAGCCCAACCTCAGCGCGCACCTCGTCTCCGTGGGCCCGCGCGTGCGCCTCTGGAACGACGACGTCGATCGCGCCGCGTGGCTCCTCGAAGGCGACGTGGGCTGGTCCTTCGTGCCCAACGGATCGTCACCCGGCGGCCCCTTCGTGCGCGCCGCCGTGGGCCGTCAGATCGGCGCGCTCCTCGGCGACAACATGGCAGGGCAGATCGGGCTCGTGCTCGCGGCGCAGCAGGGCCTCGCCGACGCGTCGGCCTTCCGCACGCTCACGCTCTCGGCGCGCTGGCAGGCCGAAGGCGCCACCCCCGAGCCCCGTGACCTCGCGACCCCCGCGCGTCCCGCGGGCGTTCACTACAACTTCGGCGTGCGCTGGTACCTCGTGGGCATCCGCTGGGGCGGCAACGGCGGCGCGGCGCTCATGCCCGGCGGCGCGGTCACCTTCGGGCTCCCGCTCAACCGCTGGATCGAGCCCCGCGTGCAGGCCGACATGGCCTACCTCGCGGGCCTCCGCGGCGCCGACCTGCTCACGTTCAGCGGCATGGGCGGACTGCGCGTGCGCTTCAACGCCGTCGCGCCGCTCTTTCTCGAAGGCCTCGCGGGCTACCAGTTCGCCTACGGCACCACCCCGCGCGACTTCGAGAGCGGCCCCGTCGGTCAGGTCGGACTCGGCGTGCACTTCGCGGGCTGTGGGGTCGGTGTGTCGCTCGGCATGCACTACCGGCGCGGACTCGGTGAGAGCAACGACGTGATGAGCGCGCTGCTCTTCGGCCTCGACATCGCGTACGGCTCGCTCCCCGGCGCGGCGGGCGATGCGTGGGCCCCCGCGCAGGGCCGTCCGTACCGTTGCAGCGCGCCGGAAGCGCCCTCGGTGCCGCTGCCGCCGCGTCCGCCGCCGCCTCCTCCTCCTCCGCCGCCGCCGCAGCCGTCGATCCCGGTGTACGCCGTGACGCCGCCGCGCGTGGGCGTGCAGGTGGCGGTGCCGCGCGTCGAGGTCGAGCCCGTGCAGGTCGAGGTGGTGATCGGTGCTTCGTTCCTCGGGGGCATGGTGCGCGTGCAGGTGAACCCGGCGCTGCTGCCCCTCGCGCGGCTCCGCGCGGCGGGCCTGGTCGACGTGCGTGTCGAGGGTCCGCCCGAGGTGCTGTTCGACGTGGAGGCGCAGCTCCAGGCGATCTTCAACGCCGAGGGGGTCGCGGTGCGCGGCTACACCCGCGCGGCCGTCTCGGGATCCACGGTGCGCGCGGTCTTCACGCTGTTTCCGCGGCGCTGAAGTCCGCGGCATCGACGCTGCACAGGCGAGGGTCTGGAACGCGCTCGCGTGTCGCAAATTGCGGCCCGCGAGACGCAAAAGGACACATCGCAATGACCGTGAACGCTCTTCGATCACTCGTGCTCGCGGCCTGCCTGGCATGGCCTGCCGGGGGTGCGGCGCAATCGCTCATCGTGGGCATTCCGAACGCAGAGACCACCCCCCGCGGACGCTTCGCGCTCACGCACGAGTCGCAGGCCCTGCTGTTCAAACAACCCGTCGCCTGGAACAGCTTCTCGTTCATCACCTACGGCGTGAGCGACCATGTCGAAGCTTCGCTCTCGCTCACGGGTCTCTCGGCGCCGCGCTCGGGCGAGCTCTCGCTGGGCGCGGGTCTCAAGTGGGTGGTGCCCATCCTCGAACACCGCCTCCCCGCGTGGGAGCTCCGCGCCACCGTCGGCGCATCGGCGCTCTTCTCCCTCGACCGTCGATCCGTTGGCGGTTGGGGCTACGCGCACGGGAGCTTTCGCATCCCACGGCTGCACACGCGCATCACCGCGGGCGTGAGCTACGGCTCCGAAGAGCTCTTCGGCTACGGCCAGACGCCCGTCGCGGCGATGGTGGGCGTCGAGCAGCCGATCACCGACTGGTTCTGGATCGTGGCCGACTGGTACTCGGGCAACCACGCGCTCGGCGCGTTCATCCCCGCGGTGCAGTTCAACATCGGCGACGTGGCGCTCATCGCGGGCTACAAGCTCGACAACGACCGCACGCGCCCGAGCGACGCGATCATCTTCGAGATGATGACCCTGCTCTGACCGACTGACGTACCGACGCGCATCGGGCACACTCGCCGCCCGATGCGCAACGCCCGCCTCGCGCTCGTCGCCACCGTGCTCACGGCCCTCGCGGTCGCGTGGCGCCTCGGCGTCTTCGCGCATTTCGCCAGCGCCGCCGCCGCGCGCCAGACGCTCCTCGCGCTGGGCCCGTGGGGCTACGCCGCCTTCGTGCTCGCCTACGCCGCGCTCCAGCCCTTCGGCGTGCCGGGCACGGTGTTCATCCTCGTGGCGCCGATGATCTGGTCGTGGCCCGTGGCCTTCGCGCTCTCGATGGCGGGCACCATGGCCGCGAGCGTGGTGGGCTTTCTCTTCGCGCGCTTCGTGGCCCGCGAGTGGGTCGCCGCGCGCATCCCCGCGCGCTTTCGCGCCTACGACGAAGCCCTCGAACGCCGGGCCTTCGCGACGGTGTTCACCCTGCGGCTCGTCTTCTGGATGCCTCCGCTGCTTCACGCCTTCTTCGGCGTCTCGCGGGTCTCCTTCGCGACGCACTTCTGGGGATCGCTCGCGGGCTACGTGCTCCCGCTCCTCGCGACGGCGTACTTCGGCCCGCGCCTCTTCGACTGGATGGTCTCCGTGCCCGCGACCACGTGGGCCCTCGCGCTGTCGCTCGTGCTGGTCGTCGCCGCGGGCGTGTGGGCGTGGCGCCGTCGCGCGCCGAAGCTCGGCGTGTGCGGGGCGCGATGAGCGTGCGGCGCGTGATCGTGTGTGCGGGCGGCGGCGACGTGGCCCCGTGGCGCGCGGCCTTCGAAGCGCTCGTTCCCGGCGTCGAGGTGCTCGACACGCCCGACGGCCGCGGCTGTGATTTCGCGGCGGTGTGGGCCCCCTCGCGCGCGTGGCTCGCGGCCCTGGGACCGGTGCGCGCGGTGTTCTCCCTCGGCGCCGGCGTCGACCACCTCGCGCCCGTGCTCGATGCATTGCGGGGCGTTCCCGTGGTGCGCATTGAAGACGCGGGCATGGCCGATCAGATGGTCGAGTGCGCGATGCTCGCGGCCCTCTCCACGCAGCGTCGCGCGCACACCTACGCCGCGCAGCAACGGTCGTCGCGCTGGGAGAAGCACCCCGTGATCGCGCGCGCTGCGATGCCCGTCGCCGTGCTCGGACTCGGCGCGCTCGGCGGCCCCGTGGCCCGCGCCCTCGCCGACTTCGGCTACCCCGTGCAGGGCTGGTCGCGACGACTGCGCGCCATCGAGGGCGTGCGCTGCTTCGCCGGTCGCGAGGGGCTCCGCGAGGCGCTCTCGACGGCCATGGTGGCGGTGAATCTCCTGCCCCTCACCGACGCGACGCGCGCGCTCTTCGACCGCGAGGTGCTCGGGTGGATGCCCCGCGGCGCGACCTTCGTGAACCTCGCGCGCGGCGCCCACGTGGTCGACGACGACCTTCGCGCGCTCCTCGAGGCGGGCCATCTCGCCCACGCGGTGCTCGACGTGTTCGAGCGCGAGCCCCTCGACGCGCAGAGCCCCTGGTGGACGCACCCCGCCGTCACGATCACCCCGCACATCGCGGCGCGGTCGATTCCCGAAGCGTGCGCGGCGCAGATGGTCGAGAAGTTCGCGCGCCTCGACGCGGGCCTCGCCGTGGGCGGACTCGTCGACCCCGACGCGGGCTACTGATCTCCGCACGCCGACGGTACCGTGCAGACGCGCATGCACCACGACACGGCGACCATCGAGCTCCGCGTCGCACACGCGGGGCAGCTCCTCGTGCGCCACGAGGCCACGTCGTTTCGCGCGCAACGCATCGACGACGAGGCGACCGCGTGGCTCCTCGACGCCGTGCGCGCCGCGCCGCGGGGCGCCCCGTTGCGCGTGGTGATCCGCGTGGTGGCCGAGGCCTCCGACGACGACACGACGCGCGCCCTCACCGACGCCGTGCGCGCGCAGATGACCTGGGAGCGCGAGCGCGTGCAGCGGCAGCTCCAGGCCCACGCGCGGTCGACGCGCTTCCAGATGACGCTGGGCGCGGTGTTGCTGGTGGGCTTCCTCTCGCTCGCCGAGGTGGTGTCGGTGATGCCCGAAGGCCACCTGCGCCAGATCGTGCGCGAGGGCCTGGTGATCATGGGATGGGTCGCGCTGTGGCGTCCGTTGGAGGCGCTTCTGTACGACTGGTGGCCCCTCGTCGCGAGCCGTCGGGCCATCGACCGCGTGCTGCACGGAGAGCTCTCGGTGCGCTACGGCGACGGCTGAGCGACGGCGGGCGGCGACGACGCGCGAGGCACAGCCGACGAGGCCGACGCGGTCGAGGGACGCAGCGCGAAGCCCGGCACGAGCGTGTTCGTGAGGGTGAACACCATGAGCGCGCCGTAGAGGTGCGCGGGCAGCGCGTAGCGCTCGCGGAGGATGTCGGCGATCACGATGGTGAACACCAGCGTGGGCACGAGCGTGAGGCCCACGCGGGCGCCCTCGCGCACGGGCTCGCGGAGCGTGGCGCGGCGGTGCAGGGCGACGGTCACGACCTTGAGCGGCACGATCACCGCGGAGAACGCGAGGCCCAGACCCACGGCGCGGGGAGAAAAATCCGAGGCCTGGAGGTGCAGTCCGGCCTTGAAGAAATAGAAGGGGATGAAGAACGACGCGAAGCTCGCGATGGCTTCGAGCGTGTGCGCGGCGCCGAGGGCCGGGAGCGCCTCGCGCATGCGCACCGCCGTGACGCCCACCACGAAGGCGCCGACGAGGTAGTACACCCCGAGCTCGCGGGTGATGTACGCGCACACCACCGCGGTCACGACGAGGAACGAGAACTCCGACCGCGGCGCGTGCGGGAGGATGCGCTCGCCGAACACGCGGAACACCACGGGCAGCCCCACGACCATCGCGACGAGGGCCGCGGCGGAGAGTCCGAGCGAGGGCGCGTGCGACGATTTCACCGTGAAGAACAGCACGGCGAGCGCGACGATCTCCGACGCGATGGCGAGGGCGCGCACGTGCGAGCGGTGCTCGATCGAGAGGCCGAAGCCGCCGAGCGAGTCGAGGATGAAGCCCGTCGAGGGCGTGAGCAGCGCGAGCGCGAAGAGCACCGCGGCCCGCGCGTCGAGGGCGAAGAGGGCGCGCGCCGCGAAGGTGACCGCGACGAGGAGCGCGGCCTGCACGCCGAGGTGCTGCGCGATGAGCGTGCGGCAGCGACGGAGCTCGTGGGGGTCGACCTCGAGGCCCGCGTAGAGAAAGAGCGAGACGATGCCGAAGCTCGCGAGCAGCGGCACCGTGGCCCCCTCGTGAAACGCGTGGAACCCGATGCCCAGCACCGCGCCGAGGCCCAGCGCGCTCAGCGCCGCGGGGATGCGAAAACGCTGGAGCACGCGGGGCACCGCGAAGAGCGCGATCACCGCGAGCACGAGCTGGGTCTCCTTCGTCATCGACAGGTCGGGCATCGTCACCTCGGACCTCTGCGCATGGTGGGGGGCGGGGCCGACGTCAATGCGTCCTCGCGGTCGCGTGCGCTGCGTGGTGTAGTCGCCGAGGCCGTGTGATGCGTCTCGTCGTCGACACGAACGTGCTGGTCTCCGCGCTGCTCACGCCGGGCCGCACGCCCGACCGCGCGCTGCGGGCGATGCGTTCGCGCGGGGCCGTCGTGCTGGTCGACGCGTTCATCGAAGCAGAGTACCGCGACGTGCTCACGCGGAAGAAGTTCGCGAAGGTCGACCCCGTGCGGCGCGAGGCGCTGCTGGCGACCATTCTCGACGGGTGCGAGCGGGTGATGGTGGCGTCGCCGACGCAACATCCGTTGATCGACGCCGATGACCGCGTGTTCATCGACGTGGCCCTCGCGGGGAGCGCCGACGCCGTGGTCACGGGCAACGGGCGCCACTACCCCACGGACCTCGGCTTCGCCGTGTGGACACCCGCCGAGCTCCTCGCGCGCTTCGCGGAGTGACCAGCGACGCGCTCAGCCCTGCGCGGTGACGAAGGCCCGCACGAAGGCCTCGTAGTCGTCTTTCATCGGAAGCGCGTGGTCGACGTAGAGCGCGCGTCGCGTGGAGGTGACGGCCTCGCCGGTGCGAGGGTCGGTGCCCGCGTGGGCCTCGTCGCGCCAGTAGACGCCGATGCCGCGCTTCTGCCACGCAGGAACGTCGTTGAAGTTGATGCCGTGGGTGAAGAGCAGCTCGTTGCGCTGCGCGACGTTCATGCCGTCGAGGGCGCGCGTGGCCTCGGCGTCGCTCATGCCCTGACGGCGCAACAGCCAGTAGCAGTGGCCGTTCAGCGCGTTGCGGTGCGCGTCCTCGTGGCGCCAGCGGAAGTAGTCGACCACGTCCTGCTCGGAGGGGAGCTGGCTGATGCGACAGTCGAAGGCCCCGAGGGCGCCGAGGGCGAGCGAGAAGCGCGCGCTGGCCTCGCCCGCGAGCACCGAGAGGTACTTTCGCAGTTTGCGTCCGAAGGTCTTCTCGTCGCGGCGAAAGAGCACCGACATCTCGTCGCTCTGCGTGTAGCCGTAGACCGTCGCGAAGCCGCATCCCATGACGTGCTGGAGCGTGGTCACCATGCAGTCGCGAAAGCGCTCGTCGTAGGGCGCATCGAAGCGCTGGGCCACGCGCGTGAGGTGCGAGAACGACCGCCCGTCGATGCGCGCGACCATGTGCACCCCGGGCAGCACGCAGTGGTCGTGGGCGGTCTCGTACACGCGCATCCGACGATCGAGCTGTTCGAACTTCATGGCCCTCTCTCGCCCCGCGTCTACCACGGTTGCGCCAACGTTCGCGCGCCCTCGCGTGTCGACCGCGGACGCCGCGTGAGACCGGCGCCCCCGCGGGCGTACGACACCCTCGACCCCCGCGGCGTCCCGTGGGAATGTTCGCGGCCCTCCTACGGTTTCGCCTCGCAGACCCCTCGCGCCGACGCACGGCCTACGGGGCTCGTGGCCGTGCTCGTCGCCCCGGATGCTCCATTGCCCTCCCTCGCGCCCGCCACCGCCCATGAACCTCGCGCGCTGCGCACCCCACCGTCGCGCCTTCGCGCTCGCGGTGTGAGGCCCTGAGCATGGCCCGCCTGCGACGCGCTCTCGTCTGGCTGCGCGCCCTCGCGAAGAGGGCCGTCGACCTGTTCCCCTTCACGCCGCTCGGGCTGCTCCTCCTCGCGGGAAGCGCCATCTCGCTCGTGTCGTACGGCATCCGTCGCATCGACCTGGTGCTGCTCGTGATGGGCGCCGTGGGCCTCGCGCTGGGCGCCCTCGCGCTGCTCTTCTCGACGGTCACCGCGCTCGTGATGTGGCGCGCGCTGCGCAACCGTCAGGGCGGCGAGGCGTTGCGCCTGGAGTGCGGCTACGCCACGCGCACGGGCTTCTCGGTGTCGAACCTCTGGTACGTGCCGATGGTGAAGCTCCGGTGGACGTGGGTGGCCCCCGAGGCGACGGTCACGCTGGTGCCCGTGCGCAGGCGCCTCCACGAAGAGATCGTGCCCGCGCGTCGTGGGCTCTACGACACCATCGTGCGACGGGTTGAAGTGGGCGACGCCTTCGGGTTCACGCGCATCGCGTTCGAGAGCACCGAGCGTCGTGCGGTGCGCCTCGCGCCCTCGGTGGGCAACCTGAAGCAGATGCATGTGGTCCGGTCGATCGCGGGCGGCGACAACCTCTCGCACCCCGCGGGACCGCCCGAGGGCGAGCGCGCCGACATGCGTCACTACGCGCCCGGAGACCCCATCAAGTTCGTGCTTTGGAAGGTCTACGCACGCACCCGCGAGCTCGTGATCCGCACGCCCGAGCGCGCGATCAGCCCGGTGCGACAGACCGTCGCCTACCTCGTGGCGGGCGACGGTGACGAACCCGCCGCCGGGGCCGCGCGCGTGGCCGTCGACAGCGGCGCGCTGGGCTCCGAGTGGGTGCTCGGCGCCGACGGATCGCACGAGGTCGCGAAGGCCGCCCCGCAGGCGATGGAGGTGCTCGCGCGCTCGGCCCACACGGCCGACGCGCAGCGCGGCGCGGGGCTCGCGCACTTTCTCTCGACGGCGACGCCGGGGGGCGGTGCCGTGAGCCGCGCGGTGGTCTTCGTGCCCGCGACGCCGGGCCCGTGGCTCGATCGGGTGGTGGCCGCCGTGCGCGCGCGGTCGTCGCCGAACCAGGCCATGTCGCCCGTGGAGTTCGTGGTGTGCGCCGACGGCATCTCGCGCGCGCCGAAGCCCTCGCTGCTCGCGCGCCTCGCGTTCACGGCGAAGGCCGACGGCGCGCAGGGCCCGGTGCACGCGGCGGATCTCGCGAAGGTGGTCTCGGCGCTCTCGGCCTCGCGCTCGCGCGTGCTCATCGTCGACCGCGCCGCGGGACGGGTGCACGCCGAGGGCGCGGCGCGCGTGATGGAGGTGTCATGATCCGCAGGCTCCTGGGCGGGTGGAGGCACCCGGTACGCGTGCTCGCGATGGCGATGGCCGCGCTCTCGCTCGCGTGGGGCGTGGCCCTCACCGAAGGGCTCGTCGCGGCGATGGTGGGCGCGGCGCTGGGCACCGTGGGCGGCGAGCTCCTCGGGCGCTCGCGGCTGCGCACGGGCGTCACGCTCGCGGGCCTCTGGCTCCTCACGCTCGTCGCGTGGAAGGGCGGCGCCCTCGCGCTCACCACGGAGTTCCTCGCGTCCGAGGTCGGTCCCGGCAACGCGCTCGCGGGTGTGGGGGTGGTGCGCTTCGGCACGCTGGCCTTCGCGCTCGTGGCGGGGCTCCGCGCGGTGGCCGTGCGCCGACCCGCGGCCCTCGCGTTCGAACTTGGCTTCATCGCCGTGGCCCTCGCGGGGGTCTTCGCGTCGCACCGCGACGGTGTGATCGCGCGCCCCCTGTGGCTCTCGGACTGGGCGTGGCAGCAGGGCATCGATCCGGGCCAGGTGTTCCTCGCGATCGGCGCGGGCGCGGTGGTGCTCCTCGCGGTGCTCCTCGTGGCCGAGCAGAAGAGCGGACGCGCGCTCTCGGCCCTGCTCGCCCTCTTCGGGCTGTCGTTCCTCGCGGTCACGGTGGTGAACGTGGTGGGCGCGCCGACGCCGCATCCCGAGAGCGTGCTCGGGCTCACCGACGCGGGGCAGGGACAGCCTCCGCGACCCACCGACGGCGGCACGCACCACGGCCCCGACAACGGCGACGGCGGACAGCGCGACCCGCGCGAACGCGGCGACGGCGGCGGGAGCAACGGCAACGACGCGGGCGACGCGAGCGCGAGCGGCGGCAACGACGCGGGTGACGGCGGCGCGAGCGGCAACGACGCGGGCGACGGCGGCGGATCCGCGGGCAACGACGCGGGCGACGGCGGCGGATCTTCGGGCAACGACGCGGGCGATGGCGGCGGTGGCGGCGACGACGCGGGCGACGGCGGCAGCGGCGCCGGTCAGGACGCGAGCGCCGACATCACCATGCCGATGTATCCCACCGACGGGAGCATCGATCCGAACACGCCGCCTCCGCAGGATGGTGGCGCGAACCGTCCGCCGCCGAGCGAGCAGTTGAGCGACGACCAGGCGCCGAGCAACTCGCCCGCGCCCATGGCCGTCGTGGTGCTCGACAACGACTACTCGCCCCCGTCGGGCGCCTACTACTTCCGCCAGGAGGTGTGGAGCCAGTTCAACGGCGTGCGCCTGGTCGAGACGGCGCGCAACGACGTCGATCGCGACATCGCCGACGAGTTCCCGACCTTCGAACAGCGGGTGCGCGACGTGGTGGGCTCGCAGGGACGCACGCGCGTCGAGGGCCTCGTGGCCCTGCTGGTCAACCACAACAGCCCCTTCGCGCTCGAGAGCGCGGTGTCGTTCTCGCCCGCGCAGAACCCCAATCCGCAGCGCTTCCAGCGCGCGTTCCGCTTCTCGTCGCTGGCGCAGTCCGTCGACTACCGACGGCTCCTCGGGCACAACGCCGGCGACCCCCGGTGGACGCCCGACGTTCGCACCTACTACACCACGCCGCACCCCGACCCGCGCTTCGGCCAGCTCGCGCGGCGCATCGTCGAGCAGCGCCTCCCGCAGCGGCTCCGTCGCGACGCCTTCGCGCAGGCCCTCGCGATCAAGCTCTACCTCGATCACGAGCTCATCTACTCGACGCGCGCGCGGCACGCGGGCGTGCCCGACCCGACGCTCGATTTCCTCTTCGGCGACCGCACGGGCTACTGCGTGCACTTCGCCCACTCGGCGGTGTTCCTCTGGCGCTCGCTGGGCATCCCCTCGCGCATCTCGACGGGCTACCACTCCGACGAGTCGAACCGTCGTGGCGGATCGACCATCATGCTGCGCGGCGGTGACGCCCACGCGTGGCCCGAGCTCTACGTCGACGGCTACGGCTGGATCGTGCTCGACATCGCCGCCGAGCGGAACCTCGACCCGCCGGGCCAGGCCCCCGACGAAGACCTCCAGCGCATCCTCGGCGAGATGGCGCGCCAGCAGCCGCCGGTGCCCAACCAGCCGCCCTCGCAGCAGCCCCTTCGCCCGCGCCCGCGCCACAACTACGGACGCGCCGTGGGCTACGGCCTCCTCGCGGTGATCGCCTCGGTGCTCGCGGCGCTCTACCTCGTGAAGCTCTGGCGCCGCGTGGTGCCCGCGTTCGCGCGTCCCGCGTCGCTGCCCCGCGTGACCTACCGCAAGGCCCTCGACCTGCTGGCCGAGGCGGGGCTCGCGCGCGAGTTCGGCGAGACCCGAGAGCGCTTCGCCGCGCGCGTGGGCGAGACGGCGCCGAGCTTCGCGAAGATGACCGACGCGCACCTCGCCGCGCACTTCGGCGACCCCCAGAAGCGCGAGGCGCCCACGCGTGAGGCGTGGCGCACCATGCTGCGCGACGTGGCCCGCGAGATCCCCGGACGCACGAAGCGATGGCGCCGCGTGCTCGGGCTGCTGAACCCCGCGTCGTGGCTCGACGCGCGATGACCGACGGCCTCCCGCCACTCCCCCGACGGAGCGATCGATGACGACCGAGAGCGACTTCATCCAGAGCGAGCACATCACGCACACGCCGGCGCCGCCGATCACCGACCTCA
Organism: uncultured Myxococcaceae bacterium; assembly: GCA_945952225.1. Lineage (GTDB taxonomy): Bacteria > Myxococcota_A > Polyangia > Polyangiales > CAISKJ01. Next base: position 92,260 of record CAMFHP010000009.1, on the reverse strand, counting down.
ACGGCGCCTACGGGGTCGTGCAGCGCATGCGGAACCGCCTCCAGATGGCGGTGCGCGGCCGCGACGAGGTGATCGAGCTCATGATCGTCGCGCTCCTCAGCGACGGCCACATGCTCCTCGAGGACTACCCCGGCTCGGGCAAGACCACGCTCGCGAAGTCCCTCGGCGACTGCATCATCGACGACAAGCCCGACGACGACATCGTCACGTTCCGTCGCATCCAGTTCACGCCCGACCTGCTGCCCTCCGACGTGACGGGCACGACGATCTTCGACCCCAACACCAACCGCTTCTTCTTCCGCGCCGGGCCCATCTTCGCCCACGTGGTGCTGGCCGATGAGATCAACCGCACCTCGCCCAAGGTGCAGTCGGCCATGCTCGAAGCGATGGCCGAGAAGCAGACCACCATCGACAACCGCACGCGGCGCCTCGACGACCTCTTCTTCGTTATCGCGACGCAGAACCCCCTCGACCTCGCGGGCACGTTCCCGCTGCCGAGCGCGCAGCTCGACCGCTTCCTCTTCAAGGTGAAGATGAAGCACATCCAGCGCGAGGCCGAGCTCGAGATCCTCGCGAGCGCACGGGCCCGCAAGGCCGGCGCCGGGAGCGACCTTCCGCGCGTGACCCGCACCGAGGTCATCGACGCGCGCGGCGTGATCGAGAGCACCATCCACGTGGCCCCCGAGGTGCGCGAGTGCCTCGTCGACCTCGCCAACGCGACGCGCGCCGACCAGCGCATCCTCCAGGGCGCCTCGACGCGCTCGCTCGTGCTGATGATCCCCGCGCTCCAGGCCCGCGCGCTCACCCGCGTGCGCGACTACGTGAGCGCCGAAGACGTGGAGTACCTCGCGCCGTACATCTTCGGTCACCGCCTCGAACTCGCGCCGGGCACCGACAGCGTCGAGACGGTGATCCGCGAGTGCATGGCCCGTCCGCTGGAGCGCCTCGCGCGGGCGTCGCTCCGCCGATGAGCGCGCTGCGCCGCTACGCGCTGCCCCTCGCGGCCGCGCTCACGCTCACGCTCTCGGGCACGGCGCCCGTGGTGGCGCAGCAGAACGCCAACGCGCCCGCGGTGCAGGGCACGGCCATCGAGCTCGAAGCCCTGCGGCTCTACAACGAGAACAAGCTCATCACGGCGCGCGCGAAGTCCGAAGAGGTGCTGCGCCACGACCCCGACTCGCTCATCGCCAACTACGTGCTGGGGTGTGTGCTGCGCGAGGCCGAGGGGTCGCTCCCCCGCGCGATGTACCACCTCGGTCACGCGCGCGAGCTCTACGAAACCCGCTACGGAACCGGCCGTCCGCCGGGGGCGCCGTGGCAGCTCCACCGCGAGATCCTCTTCGCCATCCAGGCCGCCGCGGGCGAGATGGAGGAGTACGACTACCAGCTCCACGTGCTGGAGTTTCACGACTACCTCTACGACCCCGACCTGCTGGCCGAGCACGCGTGGCCGCTGCTGCACCTCAAGCGCTACAACGAGGCCCGCGATTTCGCGCGACGCGCCATCGCGTCGGGCGATGCGTGGCAGGGCTCGCTCGGACGCAACGCGCTCTGCGCCATCGAGGGCGCCGCGCGGATGCGCCAGGCCCAGTACACCGCGTGCCTCGACGCGTACCGCAACGCCGAGCAGCGCGCGCGCGGGAGCACCGACACCAACCCCGCGACCGCGCCCCACGTCACCGTGCACGCCTACAACGCCGCGCTCGGCGCGTGGGCCGTGCTCCGTCACGACGAGGTCGAGCGACTCGCCACCGAGGGAACGCGTCGGCTGGAGTTCACCACCGCGAACCCGTGGCGCGTGCTCGCGCGGCTCTACGTCGACGAAGGCAAGATGGCGCAGGCCGTCGATGCGCTCCGCGAGATGCAGGGCTGGCGCGTGCGGCAGCCCGCGAACCTCCGCGACCAGGACCGCGCCGAGACCGACGCCGCCGTGGCCACCGCGCTCCTCGTGGCGGGTGAGGCCGACGCGGGCATCCGCTTCGTGACCCGCGCGCTCGAACGTCCCGACCGCCGCGGCCTCGTCGCATCGGACGCGGAGCAGGCCCTCGGCGCCCACGCGCTCCTGCGACGCGCGCTGCTCCGCACGCAGGCCGAGCTCGACGCCGAGCGCGCGAGCTTCTCGCCCTTCACCGGACGCGTGCGCGAGACCTCGAACGCCATCGCCGACCGCCTCGGCGCGTGGCCCGACGACGAACGCGTGACGAGCGTGCTGGCCGATGAGTTCCGCCTCGACTCGACGCTGCGGCTTTACGTGCGCGGCGGCATCGAGCCGCTGCCCGTGTGGATGGTCGGTGACCTCGTGCACGCGCTCGGCGCGGGCGTGGTGGCCGTGGCGCTCCGTGATGTGCGCCGCGAAGAGGCCTCCAACGCGATGATGACGCCCTACTACGACGCCCTCGAAGCCGAGGTGCTGCTCGCGCAGGGAGACTCCACGCGGGCCCTCGCGATGGCGCAGCGGGCGATCCAGGCGCTGCCCACCCACGAGGCCCTGCTCCACGCGCGCATCGCCGCCGTGGGGGCCGAGGCCGCGCGCGCCGAGGGCAACGCGCAGCTCGCCAACGGAATGTACGAACGCTCGCTCCAGAAGGACCCGGGCACGCTCCGTCGCATGGGCCTCGCGATCCCCGCGACGGTGACCGTGCAGGCCTCGGGCGACGCGGCCTCGACGCTGGGCGACTGGCTCGAACGCTCGCCGCGCGTGCGCACGGGCGAGGGCGGGTTCCGCATTGCGGTGACGGGTGACGCGCGGGCGCTGCGCGTGTGTCTCACCTCGCCGACGGGCGCGCAGCTCGGGTGCAGCGACACCACCGCCACGCGCAACGAGAGCCCCGACCACCTCGCGTCGCGCGCCGCCGAAGACTTTCACGCGCGCGCCTTCGCGACCCGCGTGGGCCTCTCGACGCAGGACCTCCGCTCCCTCGACGGCACCACCACCACGAACGACGCCGCCGCGCGCGAGCAGATGAACGGCGTGCTGCGCGACATCACCCGCGAGGGCGCCACGGCGCCGTAGTCACCGATGCGCGCGCAACCGACCTCGCACGCCACGTCGCGAAGGGTGCTCCACGGCAGCCTCGCGGCCCTGCTCGCGGCCCTCGTGCTGCTCCCTTCGCTCGCGCCCGCGACCATCGAGGAGCAGCGCACGCGGCTCCCTCCGCCGGCCACCTGCCAGGACCCCATCGAGGGCGTCTGGATGAGCCACAAGTTCGAGACCCCCGGCGACGAGTGGATGATCTTCACCCTCGAAATTCACCGCGATCACACGAACGACGCGAACGCGCAGCCCGGCGCCCCCATCGCGCTCACGGGGCACATCCAGGCCCACGCGTGGATCGGCGCCGGACCCACCGCCTCGGCCCCTCCGCCCTGCTCGCCGGGCCTCTCGCACTGGATCGTCGAGATGACCGCCGCGGGCACGCTCAACGACCGTCGGCTCGACTTCTGGGGCACGCGCTGGGCGATCGGCAACGTGTTCTGCGGGCCGCGCCACTTCGGCTACAACCTCGACCACTTCTCGGGCGTCCTCGACCCGACGATCCAGGAGTTCCAGAGCGTGAACAACGACGGAGGACGCGCCGTGAACGACCCCACCGTGTTCCGCCGCGTGCGGTGCTTCGACCCCGTGGCGCCGCCGCATCCCTTCGTGGCGCCGCCTGCGTTTCAACCGCCCGCGCGCCGCATGGGGTGCTCGCGATGAGCACCCGCGCGATCCGCCGTCGGCGCATCTACGGCGCCCTCGTGGCCCTCGTCGCGTCGACGGTGCTGCTTCCCTCGCTCGCGCCCGCCACCATCGAAGAGCAGCGCGCGAGGCTCCCGCCGCCGGCGCCGCCCGACTCGTGCCGCAACCCCGTCGAGGGCGTGTGGCGCTCGCTGCGGTGGTATCCCGGCAACGCGGCCTGGTACCAGTTCACGTTGGAGATCCACCAGCGCGGCGACGGCCTCTACGGCACCATCGAGGCCCACTCGTGGGACACGCCTCCGACGCAGATGGAGCCCGGCGCGTGCAGGCCCGGCCTCGAACACTGGGTCGTCGTGCAGGAGGCCGTGGGGGCCGTCGAGAACATGCGCATCACCTTCGGCGGCACGCGCTGGGCGGTGGCCAACTCGTTCTGCGGCGGACGCCCTTACAGCTACAACCTCGACAACTTTCGCGGCGTCATCGACCCGAACATTCAAGAGTTCCAGAGCGTGAACAACGACGGCGGCGCGCAGATCGACGAGCCCACGGTGTTCCGACGCATCCGGTGCTTCGAGCCCCAGTCGCCGCCGCATCCGTACGTGGCCCCGCCGACCTTTCAGCCTCCGAACCGTCGCCGCTGGGGCTGCGGACGCTGACACGTTGAACACTCGTTGACCCGCGGCGCGGGCGTGGCGCATCCCACGGTGCACCCATGCGCCTGCCGCAACGCCTCTGGATCCTGCTGACCCTCCCCGTGGTGCTCTGCCTCGCCGTGTACGGCGGGCTCGGCGCGCGCTTCTACCGCGAGAAGCTCGTGAGCGAGGCCGAACACGAGGTGCGCGAGACCGCGACGCTCCTGGGCACCGCGCTCTCGGCGCTGCCCGACACCGTCGAGGGTACGGAGCTTCATCTCCTCGCCGAGCGCCTCACCTCGTCGAGCCGCGTGCTCGGCGTGGGCATCTACGACCAGTCGGGCGCGTGGCTCGGCGGATCGAGCGCCGCCGCGGCCGCCCATGTGGCGCTGCAATCCACGGTGGTCGATGCGATCCGTCGCCGCGCGGAGTACCTCGAAGCGCGCACCGTCGAGGGCCGCGAGTGCCTCGCGCGCGTCGAGCTCGTGGCGCCCAACGCGGGCTCTCCCGCGGGCGCGGTGGTGGTGCTCCGCGACCTCGGATACGTGCACGACGCGCTGCGCACGTGGGCCCTGCAGCTCACCGTCGTGGCGGCGCTGCTCACGCTGGTGATGGGGCTCGTCGCGTGGCGCGTCTCGCGCTCGCTCACGGCGCCCATCGACCGTCTGCTGGAGGGCGTCACGCGCGTGTCGGGCGGAGACCTCGACGCGACGGTGCCCGTGACCGGCGGCGGCGAGATGGCGCAGCTCGGTCACAGCTTCAACGGGCTCACGAGGTCGCTGCGCGAGGCGCGCGCGAAGCTCGCCGACGAAGAGGCCGCGCGGGCCGCGCTGGAGGCCGAACTCGGACGCGCGCAGATGCTCGCCGTCGCGGGCCAGGTGGCGGCCACGCTGGGCCACGAGATCGGGTCGCCGCTGAACGTGATCCTCGGGCGCGCGCGCATGACCGCGGAGCGCGACGACCTCGCCCCCGACCTGCGCGACACGTTCACGTCGATCGCGAGCCAGTGCGAGCGGATCACCCGCGTGGTGGCGCAGTTTCTCTCGCTGACGCGCAAGGCGCCGGTGACCCACGACGCGAGCGCCGACGCGTCGCACACGGCCCGCGAGGTGGTGAACTTTCTCAGCAACGAGTGCCGCCGACGGAGGGTGCGCGCCGACGTGATGGCGGCGAGTCCGGTGCGCGTTCGCTGCGGGCACGACCGGCTCTTTCAGGTGCTCTTCAACCTCGCGATGAACGCGCTCCAGGCGCAGCCCGACGGCGGGCGTCTGCGGGTGACGGTGACGCGCGCGCTCGACCGACGCGAGGGCCTCGACGACCGCGAGATGGGCTGCATCGAGGTGGCCGATGCGGGCGAGGGGGTGCCCGACGCGATCCGCGGAAAGGTCTTCGACCCGTTCTTCTCGACGAAGCACCAGACCGGCGGCACGGGGCTCGGCCTCGCGGTGGTCGCGGGCATCGTGGGAGACCTCGGCGGCCGCGTCACCGTCGACAACGGCGCGCCCGACGACGAGGGCTTGAAGGGGGCGGTGTTCCGCGTGTGGCTGCCGCTGCTGTGAGCGCGGCGGAGGTCAGAACGTGAGCGAGAGGCCCAGGTGGTTGAGCCCGCCCGTGAGGCGCAGCGAGCCCGCGGAGGCGCGGCGTTCGAAGCGGTCCGAGGGAGGCGCGCCCGCGAGCATCACGACGCCCACGATGGCGGTCACGAGCCCGGCGCCGCCGACGCCCACGGCGATCCAGCGCTGGAGGTTGGCCTCGGCGCGGTCGTCGTCGGCGTTGTTGCGGCACGTGACGAGCGCGTCGAAGTTGGTGACGCGCGTGCTCGGCGAGCACCCGAACGCGCGGAGCTGATCGTCGGTGGGCGTGGCGCGCGTGGCGAGGAAGGCGTCCATCGAGGTGACGCGCGCGTCGACGTCGCCGTAGCTGTTGTTGAAGAGCACGAAGCCCGCCGCGCCGAGGCCCGCGACGAGGGCGCCCACGCCCGTGACCACGCCGCCCGCGACGAGCGAGCGACGGCGTCCCGCGAAGTACGACTCGCGGAACGACGGCGTGGGCTGGAGGAACACCGACACCGTGGTCTCGCGGCCCGGCGCGAGGTCGACGTCGCGGCTCTCGGTGAGAAAGTCGCGGTGCTCGACGCGGAGCGTGTGGCGTCCGGGGGGAACGAGGTCGGTGCCGTCGCTCGCGATGCGACGGTCGCCGAGGTAGGTCACGGGGTTGGGCTCGCTCGACTGCACGATGAGCCGCGCGGCGGAGTCGCGGGGCATCGGGTCGGCCCACGCGAGCTGCGCGCGCACGCGGGCGCCGGCGCCGACGCTGTTCACGTCGGTCTCGTACGTGGTGTAGCCCGCGCGGCGCACGATCACGTGGTGCGTGCCCTCGGGCACGGGAATGGGCGAGGTCGTGGGCGTGGTGGCCACGGGGCGTCCGTCGATGAGCACCTCGGCGCCGTCGACGTTGCTCTCGACGGCCATGTAGGCGCCCTCGGGGGTGAGCCCCTCGGAGAGCACCACGGTGCTGCCGCCCGCGACGTCGATCTCCTCTTCGCGCGCGACGAAGTGCGGCGCGGTGATGGCCACGCGGTGCCGTCCCGCGGCGACGCGGAGGCCGTTGCGCGCCTCGGGGGCGGGCCGCACGAGGTTGTCGATGCGGATCTCCATGCCGTCGGCCTGGAAGCGCACCACCACGGTGCCGATGCGTCCGCGGAGGCGCGCGAGGGCCGTGTTGATCTCCTCGCGGCGCGCGCTCACCTGGGCCGCGGGGGCGAGGCGCTCGTAGTCGAGCATCGCGTCGAGGGCTTCGACGAAGTGGCCCGTGAGCTCGTGCGTCGCGCTGATGTTGAAGAGCACCGCGGGGTTGCGCGTGAGCTCATACGCCCGCTGAAACTCGACCATCGCGGCGTTGTAGTTGCGCTCCTGCGAGAGGGCGACGCCGCGGTTGAAGCGCTCGCGCGCCTCGGCGATGGCCGCGGGCGCGGGCTCGGGCTGCGTCTGCGCGAAGGCCGTCGACGCAGAGAGCAGCGCGGCGGCGAAGAGCGTGGGGCGAAGGAATCTCATGGCGGTGCTCGATCAGAAGGGGTTCGTCGGGTCGATGCGCGGATGCTGTCGGTCGTGCGGCGGCTGCACCTGCTGCGGGGCGTTCCACGGGTCGACGAGGCCGGGCCGCGGAGGGATCGCAGGCGCGAGGGGATTGCGCGGCGCCGCGAGGTCGGGGCTGCGCGGGTGCGTGGGCATGATCGCCTGCGGGGCCGTCGGCGAGGCCGCGTTCATCGCCACGAGCACCCGCGACACGCGCGCGTCGGAGCTCGCCACGAGCACGTCGCTCACCGTCGCATACCCCTGCGCCGAGAGCCGGAGCTGGAGCCGTCGGCCATCGCGCGGGCGCAGCACCTCGGCGTGTCCGTGGCCCACCACGGCGCCATCGAGGGCGATCTCTGCGGTGGCGGGCTCGACGTCGATGCGCAGCGTCACGCTCTCGCCCGCATCGGCCGCCGTGGTGCTCGTCGCGAGCGCGTGCGGATCGACGTCGCGCGGGTGCATCGCGAGCCACGCCGCGTAGCCCACCATGAGCACCGCGGCCACGGCGACTGCGGTGGCGGCCAGTCGCAACGGCGCCTGCGAGGGTGCACCCGGCGGCGCGCCCGGGATCGTGGGCGAGACGTCGACCGTGGGAACAATGGGCGAGGGGAGCGACGCGGGCGCCGTGCGTTGTGTGGTCGGCGTGTCGGCGTCGGGCGTTCCGTCGGGCTGCGTGGGCGCGCCCATCGCGGGGCTGCGCGTGGTGACCGTGGCGCCGCGCGTGAGGTCGTCGCGCCAGGGCCGCAGGGCCGCGCGCAGGTCGTGAAACGATGCGTAGCGGTGCGAGGGCTCGCGCGCGAGCATGCGCATCACCACGGCGCAGAGGCCCGCGTCGAGGTCGGGGCGCACCTGCGCGATGTCGATGGGCGGCTGCGACACGATCTGGATCAGCAGCGCGGGGAACGAGTCGGCCACGTACGGGATGCGTCCCGTGAGGGCCTGGTAGAGGATCACACCGAGCGCGTACTGGTCTGCCGCGGAGGAGACCGTGCGGTCGGCGCGGGCCTGCTCCGGGGCCATGTACGCAGGCGTTCCGAGGATCATGCCCGTCGACGTGAGCTGCGCGTTGTCGCCCACGATGCGCTTCGCGATGCCGAAGTCGATGAGCTTCGGCACGGGCTCCTCGTCGCCCTCGGTGTGCTGGAGGAAGATGTTCTGCGGCTTCACATCGCGATGCACGATGCCCCGCGCGTGCGCCGCGCCGAGGGCCGCCATGATGGGCTCGAGGATGCGAATGATCCGACCCGGTGAGAGCGGCGCCTCGCGGTGGAGCAGGTCCGACAGGCTCTCGCCGTGCAGGAACTCCATCACCATGTAGAGCCGACCGCCCTCGTCGGCGCCGAAGTCGATCACCTCGACGATGTTCTTGTGGCGCACCTCGTTGGCCGTGCGCGCCTCTTGAAGAAAGCGCTGCGGCACGATGGGGTTCGCCGCGAGCTCGGGGAGCAGGAGCTTCACCGCCACCACACGCCCCAGCGTCACGTGGCGCGCTTCGAAGACCGCGCCCGTTCCGCCGACGCCGAGCACGCGCACGATCTCGTAACGTCCACCGATCAGGTCGCCGGGGCGAATGCCCAGCACCTGCTGTCCCTGCGCGTCGAGGTGGGAGGCCATGCGTGCGCGGACCTTACGTGAAGTTCCGTGCGCTCGTCACGCCGTGCGATCAGGTCGCCGGCAGGTCGGGCCGCGCGTCGGCGCTCGCATCGGAGACCGCCGCATCGGAGACGGCCGCATCGGAGACGGCCGCATCGGAGACCGCCGCGTCGGTGGTGCCGCTGTCGCGCGACGACGAGGCCGCGTCGGGCGTCGCGCCATCGCTCGCGCTCGCATCGCCGCTGCTCGCATCGCTCGCGCTCGCGTCGCCCGTGCCCGCGTCGTCGAAGCGGAAGTCGCACGTGCCCTCGGGGCCCGCGTCGCCCGTGGGCACGCAGCGCGACGAGAGGTTGAGCGTGGCCACGTAGCAGTCGTAGTCCGACACGCACTGGGCCCGGCAGAAGCCGTCGCGCGCGCAGATCTCCCGCGCCGCCTGGTTGCACTCGCTGTGGTACACGCAGCGGTACGGAACGTCGCGGGGGTAGCACGCATACGAGCCCGACTCGTCGCCCGGTCGGCACGTGGTGTTCGACGGGCAGTCGCGGTCGCGCTCGGCCTGCGACACGCACGGACGGCTGTTGCAGGGCTGTCGGCAGACCTTGCCCGCGCACACGTAGTTGTTGTCGCAGTCGCTGTTGAAGACGCACTGCCCGTCGGGCACTTCGCGTCCCTTGCAGAAGGCCGCTGCGAGCGAGAGCGTCAGCAGGGCGACGAGGGATCCGATACGGGTGCGGGCGGGCAGGGGGGAGAGCTTCACGGCGTCCTCTGGGGCGCGCTGAAGGGTCGACACCGTGGCGGTGCGGAGAGGGTTCCCCGACGAGGCGTCGACCTCGCGCGCAACGTGTTTGCCCGATGCGCGCGCGCAATACAAGTGCAGCGCAATGACCGCGCAGGCGATGCGACGGGCAATGTCCCTCGTGTCGCGGGGGTCACACCCGCGGGCCTCGAAGCGCGCCGCGACGTGGGCGTACGCGAGGAGGGCGATGGCGGAGGGCGACGGCGTGCGCGGCGGGAGAGGCGTGCGCGCGCTGTCGGGAGAGGCGCGCTTCGAAAAGACGAAGGCCGCAGAGCTGTTGCCAACTCCACGGCCTTCTTGTGTGACCCCAACGGGAATTGAACCCGTGTTACCGACGTGAGAGGCCGATGTCCTAACCGCTAGACGATGGGGCCGGAAGAAACAGCGTTGATGACAGCCTCACCTATCAACAACACCAGCTCGGGGACTAGGATTCGAACCTAGATAGACGGTGCCAGAAACCGTCGTCCTGCCGTTAGACGATCCCCGAATTCGTTTCGGATTGTCTCGCCGGGGGACACGGAAGCTAAGCGAACACCCCTCGCGTCGCAAGAAAAAAATCTGGAGGGTGTTGGTTTTATGAATCGCCCTGGAATTCCAGGGGATTGGACGCATCGGGGGCCATCGCCGAGGGGGGCTGCGCGGGGGCGAAGCGGGCGCGGATCCACCCGTCGAGGTCGTTCCACCCGTCGGGTCCACGGTTGCCGAGGGCCACGCCGTGCTCGCTCGCGCCCTCGATCACACGCCGCGTGACGTGGGGCAGCGCCACCGGGAGCAGCGCGCGCACCGCCGCCGCGCTGGGACCATCCCCTTCGCCCGCGAGCGCCCACAGCGGACGCCCGGAGCGGAGGTACGTCTCCATCGCGTCGCGCGCGTCGACCCCGCGGTACGCCTCGCCGGGCGAGAGCATCGCCAGGGCGTCGATGGGTGCGCGCTCCGGGGGCTGCGCGGTCGCCGCGAGGAGCGAGGCCGTCGCGCCGAAGCTCGACCCCACGACCACCACCCGCGTCGCGCCCGACGTGCGGAGGTACTGCACCGCCGCGAGCACATCGAGGGAGGCGTCGCGCCAGCGTCGGGTGTCGGTGCCAAACGAGGTCCACGCGACGTGCTCGTTGCGAGGCCCGAGGGTGCTCGCGCCGTGTCCGCGGAGGTCGACGGCGAGCGTGGTGACCGCGCGTCCGCGCTGGAGCCGTTCGACGAGCGGGGCCCACTCGCGCCGCGTCGACCCGAGCTGATGCACCAGCACCACGCCCACCGTGGGGTCGTCGCCCGGCGTGAGCGTCGCCACGCAGCGCCATCCATCGTCGGAGGGAGGGAGCTGCACCTCGACGGGCGCCGCGCGTCCGCGTCGTTCGACGGTGCCCGCATCGGCGCGAGACCGAGACCGCGTCGAGCATCCCGAGGCCGCGAGGAGGAGCAGCGCCACGAGCGCGTTCGTTCGCATGGGGCGCGGACTGTATCGCGATCTGAACGTGGGTGCTGTAGCGTGCCGCGCTGCAATGGCACGCACGGCGGCAGCGCTCGTCATCGGCAACGAGATCCTCAGCGGCAAGGTGCAGGACGCCAACACCGCGACCCTGGCCCGCGAGCTCCGCGCCCTCGGCGTCGAGCTCCGTCGTGTGGTCGTGGTGCCCGATGAGATCCCGCTCATCGCCGCGGAGGTGAACGCGCTCCGCCACGCCCACGACCTGCTCTTCACCTCGGGCGGCGTGGGCCCCACGCACGACGACGTCACCGTCGAAGCCGTGGCCCGCGCCCTCGGCCGAAGGGTCGTGCGCGACGCCGCGATGGAGGCCACCCTCCGCGCCCACTACGGCGCGCGCTGCACCGACGGGCACCTCCGCATGGCCGACGTGGTCGAGGGCGCGGAGATGTGGTCGGGCCTCGACGCGCGCTGGCCCACCATGGTGCTCGGCAACGTCTTCGTGCTCCCCGGCGTGCCCGAGATCTACCGCTACAAGCTCGAAGGTCTGCGCCCGAGGCTCCGCGGGAGCGAGACGCCCTTCGTGCTCCGCAGCGTGTACACCTCGCTCGACGAGGGCGCGATCAAAGACACCCTCGACGCCGTCGTGGCCGCGCACCCCGCCGTGATGATCGGGAGCTATCCGCGCTGGGGCGACCGCGAGTTCCCCGTGCGCGTGACCTTCGACGGACGCGACGAGGGCGCCGTGCGCGCCGCCGCCGACGACTTCGCCGCGCGCCTCCCGCCCACCTCGCTCACGCGTTCGGAGTAGGCACCGACTCGTCGCGCGCAGGCGCCGCCGGGGTCGCACCGGGCGCTCCCGCGGGCGCGCCGAAGAGGCCCGCATCGCCTGCGATCACCGACTCGTTGCGCAGCACCCAGCGGCCGCCCGACGACTCCCACGCCTCTTCGACCAGGCTCTCGCGCACGTCGGTGCTGTCGGTGCCGTGCGTCCACACGACGCGGAGCCGCGCGCTGCTCGACGACGACGACGTGCGCATCGACTCGACCTCGATGTCGATGACGTGCACCACCGCGCCCCACGCCCGATGGTGCTCGCTGAAGGCCGTGCGAATCGCGGGCGACACCGACGTCTCCGCCGCGGGGATGCGCCCCCAACGGAGGTCGTCGTGAAAGAGCGCCGCCGTCTCGTCGAAGCTCTGCCGCTGCGAGGCGCCGCAGGCCGAGAGCGCGAGGGCGAGCGCGAGAACCAGGGTGCGTGCGGTCGGAGCCATCACCGCGCCCATGGCACGCCGTCTCTCCCGTCCGCCAGTTTTGTGCAGCCGCGCACGAGGCGACCGCACCCGGTGCCTCGATGGGCGCAACCGTTGCCGCGTGGGGGGCTTCGTCGCGCATCGGTTTCTCGCGCCGCCCGCGTTGCACGGGCGTTGCTATCGCCGCCGCCCACCATGGCGATCGACTACGCCTCGAAGATTCCGAACAACGTCGACCTCGATCGGAACAAGCAGCTCCAGCGCGCGCTGGAGCACTGGCAGCCGCGCTACCTCGACTGGTGGCGCGAGATGGGCCCCGAGGGATCGCACGGCCACGACGTCTATCTTCGCACCGCGGTGAGCGTCGACCCGAAGGGCTGGGCGCACTTCGAACACGTGAAGATGCCCGACTACCGCTGGGGCATCTTTCTCACGCCGCGCGAGGGCTCGCGCGAGATCGGCTTCGGCGATCACAAGGGCCAGGCCGCGTGGGACGACGTGCCCGGCGAGTACCGCAGCACGCTCCGTCGCATCATCGTCACGCAGGCCGACACCGAGCCCGCATCGGTGGAGCAGCAGCGCTTTCTCGGGGCCACGTGTCCGTCGCTCTACGACCTTCGGAACCTCTACCAGGTGAACGTCGAAGAGGGCCGACACCTCTGGGCCATGGTGTACCTGCTCCACGCGCACTTCGGCCGCGACGGGCGCGAGGAGGCCGAGGCGCTGCTCGAACGGCGCTCGGGCGATGCCGATCGTCCGCGCATCCTCGGTGCGTTCAACGAGCGCACGCCCGACTGGCTGTCGTTCTTTCTCTTCACCTTTCTCACCGACCGCGATGGCAAGTACCAGCTCGCGGCGCTCGCCGAGTCGGGCTTCGATCCGCTCGCGCGCTCGACGCGCTTCATGCTCACCGAAGAGGCGCACCACCTCTTCGTGGGCGAGTCGGGCATCGGGCGTGTGCTCCAGCGCACCGCCGAGGTGATGAAGCAGCACCACACCGAGGACCCCGAGAAGCTCCGCGCGCTCGGCGTGATCGATGTGCCCACGCTCCAGCGCTACCTGAACTTCCACTTCAGCGTGACGCTCGACCTCTACGGCGGCGAGGTGTCGTCGAACGCGGCGACCTTCTTCAACATGGGCCTCAAGGGACGCTTCGAGGAGTCGAAGCTGACCGACGACCACCAGCTCAAGGGCGCGTCGTACCCCGTCACCGAGATCGACCACGGGCGCTTCGTCGAGCGCCAGGTGGGCGCCGCGCTCGCCCTCAACGAACGCCTCCGCGACGACTACATCCGCGACTGTCAGGCCGGCGTCGACCGCTGGAACAAGATCCTCGAGAAGGGCGGAAGCACGCAGCGCCTCACGCTCGCGCACAAGGCCTTCCACCGGAAGATCGGCGTGTACGCGGGCCACCACGTGACCCCCGACGGGCGCATCGTGAGCGACACCGAGTGGAACCACCGCGCCGAGGAGTGGCTCCCCTCCGACGCCGACCACGCCTTCGTGCAGGCCCTCCAGGGCGCCGTCACGAAGCCCGGTCAGTACGCCCACTGGATCGCCCCGCCGCCGCGCGGGATCAACAGTCAGTCGGCCGACTTCGAGTACGTGCGCTTCCACTGAGCGACCCTGTGGAACACACCGTCTCCCTGCCCCTCGCGCGTCAGCACCTCATCGACCCCGAGGTCTGCATCCGCTGCAACACCTGCGAGGCCGCGTGCCCGCGCGACGCGATCACCCACGATCGGAGCAACTACGCGGTGCGCTTCGACGTCTGCAACAACTGCGGCGACTGCCTCCCGCCATGCCCCACCGGCGCCATCGATTCGTGGCGTCAGGTGACCGTGCCCTGGAGCGTCGCCGAGCAGTTCGAGTGGGCCGCGCTCCCGCCCGATCAGCGCCCGCCGCCGCAACTCACACAGACCGCCATGCCCGACGACGTCGAGCGACTCACCGCGCGCGCCACGTCGACGGTGGGCCACGTTCCGCCGCCGTGGAGCGCCGCGCATCCGTACGTGGGGCTCTACTCTGCGGAGCGCCCCGCGGTGGCCACGGTGGTCGGCAATTTTCGACTCACGAGCGAGGAGAGCGACAGCGACATTCGCCACCTCGTGCTCGACTTCGGGAGCGTCGCGTTCCCCGTGCTCGAAGGGCAGACCCTCGGCGTGCTCGTGCCCGGCACCGACGGCGCGGGCAGGCCCCACGCGGTGCGGCTCTACTCCGTCGCCTCGCCGCGCGATGGAGAGCGCCCGCGGCACAACAACCTCGCGCTCACGGTGAAGCGCGTGACCCGCGACCGTGACGGTGCGCCCGCGCACGGCCTCGCTTCGAACTACCTCTGCGACCTTCCCCTCGGCGCGCAGGTGAAGGTCACGGGGCCGTGGGGAACGAGCTTCCTCATGCCCAACCATCCGGGCTCGAAGCTGCTGATGATCTGCACGGGCACCGGCGCTGCGCCCATGCGCGCGATGACCGAGCGCAGACGCCGTCGCGCGTCGCTCGGCGAGGGCGGAGAGATCCTCCTCTTCTTCGGCGCGCGCGGCCCGAGCGAGCTGCCCTACCACGGCCCGTTGATGAAGCTCCCGCGCTCGCTCCTCGACGTGGAGCTCGCCTTCTCGCGCCTCGCCGACCGCCCGAAGGAGTACGTGCAGGATCGACTTCGCGCGCGCGCCGACGACGTGTTCCGCCTCGTGCGCGACCCCGAGTGCTTCGTGTACCTCTGCGGCCACAAGCGCATGGAGCAGGGCGTCGACGAAGCCTTCGAATCCCTCTGCGCCGACCGCGGCGTCGTGTGGCGCGAGCTCCGCGACGCGATGAAGCGCGAGGGCCGCTACCACGTGGAGACCTACTGAGCGCGCGGCGGGTGGAGGGAGACTCCGGCGCCGCGCCTTGACGGTGACGGCGCGACCGTGGTTCCCGTTCGGCCCCTCATGAGCGCGCGCACGGCATCGGTTCGACTCACGCTGGCCCTCACCCTCGGCGCGCTCGCGGGCTGCGACGACGACGTTCCCGCGGCGGCCGGCGATGCGACCGTCGATGGTGCGCGCGCCGATGCTGCGGTCGACGGCAGCGTCGCGATGGCCAACCCCATCGTGCGCGAGAACATGCTCCCCGGCACCGACCGCTGGCTCATCACCCGCGCCGCCGAGGACCACGAGGTCGAGGGCTACGCTTCGAAGACCTCGGTGGCGCAGGGCGAATCGTTCACGCTCCACGTCAACGTGAGCGCCGCCCACGACGTGCGCTGGGAGGCCTACCGCCTGGGCTGGTACCGCGGAGACACCGCGCGCCTCGTCGCCGAAGGCGCTTCGCGTCGGGTGATGCCGCAGACCGCGTGCCCCATCGCGCGCGACACGGGCCTCGTCGAGTGCGCGTGGGACGCGGCCTTCACGATCACCCCCGATGCGACGTGGACCACGGGCGAGTACCTGCTCAAGCTCGTGCGCGACGACGGCTTCGAGCAGTACGCCACGGTGATCGTGCGCGACGACCGCCGCGTGGCGCCGCTGCTCTTTCAGGCCAGCGTGAACACCTGGCAGGCCTACAACGACTGGGGCGGCACCGGGCTCTACGCGAACCACGTCGAGGGCGACGTGTTCGAAGGTCCCCACGCCTACGCCGTGAGCTTCGACCGACCGTACAGCGCGGAGGACAACGGCAGCGGGCAGGCGCTCTTCTGGGAGATGCGCATGATCCGCTGGCTCGAACAGCGCGGCTACGACGTGTCGTACGTGACCAACGTCGACATCGACCGCACACCGTCGCTGCTCGGCGGGCGAAAGATGTTCCTCTCCGTGGGCCACGACGAGTACTGGACGATGGCCGAGCGCGACCACGTCGAGGCCGCGCGCGACGGGGGCATCAGCCTCGGGTTCTTCACCGCCGACACGGCGACCTTTCACGTGCGCTACGCGCCCTCGTCGTCGGGCGCCGAGCGTCGCACGATGATCTGTTACAAGGTCGACGGCGCCGCGCGCGACCCCGAGCGCGGAACCGCGCGGCAGACCACGCGCTTCAGCGAGCCCGCGATCAACCGTCCCGAGAACGCGCTCCTCGGCGTGATGTACGCGCAGTGGACCGGCGGCGCGCGCTTTCCCATGGTCGTGCGCAACGCCTCGCACTGGATCTACGCGGGCACCAACGTCGCCGAGGGCGACACGCTCGCGAGCATCGTGGGCTCGGAGTACGACCGCCTCCACGACAACGGGCTCACCCCCATGGGCCTGGAGACCATCGCCGAGTCGCCGGGCCTCGCGCGCGAGGGCGTCGTCGAGGCCTCGCACGCCACGGTCTACTACCCCACGCGAAGCTCGCTCGTCTTCGCCGCGGGCACGCTGAGCTGGGCCCTCGCGCTCGGTCGCGACGACATGGTCGACCGACGCGTGCAGCGCATGACCGAGAACATCCTCGCGCGCGCCGGGGTGACCGTCGCGACGCCCACCACCGTGCCTCCGCAGCCTGCCGCGCCGAGCCCGGGCACCGCGTCGATGGTCACCGTGCTCGCGGGCGATGGCACCGCGGGCTACCGCGACGGCGAGGCCTCGATGGCGCGCTTCGACAATCCCGCGAGCGTCGCGGCGGGGCCCGACGGGAGGCTCTACGTCACCGACGCGCGCAACCACCGCGTGCGCGTCGTGGCCGCCGACGGGCGCGTGTCGACGCTCGCGGGATGCGGTCCCAACGGGGCGCAGAGCAGCGGCGCGTACCGCAATGGCACCGGCGCCGAGGCGTGCTTCAACCTCCCCACGGGCGTCGCCGTGGGCAGCGACGGAACGGTCTACGTGGCCGACACGAACAACCAACGCATCCGCGCGATCACCGCCGCGGGCGAGGTCAGCACGTGGGCGGGCGACGGCTCCGTCGGTCGTCGCGATGGCGAGCGCGCGCAGGCGACGTTCTCCCGTCCCCGCGGGCTCGCGGTGGACTCCGACGGCGCGCTCTACGTGGCCGACGCGGGCAACGACGCGATCCGGCGCATCACGCGCGAGGGGGTCACCACCGTGGCCCGCGACCTCGACAACGTGACCGGCGTGGCCGTCGGCGACGACGGGACCGTGTACGCGATCACGGGCCTCGCGACGCTGGTCGCCGTGCGCGGCGGCGAGGTGACGCGCGTGGCGGGTGGACGCAACGACTTCGCCTTCGACGACGCGGTGGGCACCGACGCGCGGCTCAACCCCGCCGACGGCCTCGCCTTCGCGGGCGGACGGCTGGTCATCGGCGACGCGCTCAACCACCGCGTGCGCGCCGTCGACGTGGCCTCGCGCCGTGTGAGCACCCTCGTGGGCAACGGACGCGTCGGCGCCGCGGTGGGCACCGGCGCGTCGACGAGGCTCTCGGTGCCGCGCGGCGTGGCGGCGTTCCGTGAGGGCTTCGCGGTGGCCGACTCGGGCAACCACCGGGTGCTCTACGTCCGCCCCTGAGCCGGGACGCAAGCGAGAAAAAATCCCCGGAAGATTTTTGCGAAAACTGCTGTTTTTGCGAGAGATCGCCGAAGGCTATGGCGCCATAGCCTTCGCGTCGGCGGGTCAGCCCGAGGTGCCGGCGTCGGCGCAGGTGAGGCCCGCGTCGGTGGTGCCCGCGCAGCGCGAGAAGAGGTACGTGAGCTCGGCGCCGAAGCGCGAGAGGGCGTCGAAGGCGATGTACGGCGCGGCCGTCGTGCGCCCGGTGCAGCCCGCGTAGAAGGTGCTGTTGTACGTGGTCGATGCGCCCGCGGCGTCGCGCACGACGAGGGTGATGTCGGGCGCGTCGGCGCCGCATCCGCGCTCGGTGCTGACGGAGAGCGCGGCGGCCGCGGAGGTGATCGCGGCGCGGCCCGCGGCGTCGAGGGTGACCGCGCGGTCGATGGGGCGCTGGCTGTAGCAACCCTGCCAGCGGAGCACGCTGGTGGAGGCCGTCCACGTGAGGGTGTAGTCGTTGGGCGAGCAGCCGCCGGGCATGGCGGGTGGGGGAAAGCCGCCCCAGACGCGCAGGGTGAAGCTCGCGGTGCTGGCGCGGTAGACCTTCGTGGGGTCGTCGCTCTCGGGGGTCGAGGAGCAGGCCGCGAGTGCGACGGCGAGTGCGAGGGCGCGGAACATCGGATGGCTCAACATGGCGCGTTCTCCCGGTGGGACGGAGGGTGCGTCGGGGAGAGAGCAACGATGGGGCCGGAGGGCTGCGCGTGGTGGTTCCCCATTGCGCGTGTCGGCGAGTCGGGGATAGTGCGCGGCGAGCCCATGGCACAAGACCTTCTGGATCGACGGTTCCTCGCGGTGATCGGCAAGGGAGGCACGGGAAAGACCACGGTGGCGGCGTCGCTGGCGCTGCTCGCGGCGTCGCGTGGCAAGCGCGTGCTCGTGGCGATGACCCAGGCCCGCGAGCGCATGAGCGCGATGCTGGAGACCGAGGTCATCGGCGCCGACGTGGCGTCGATCCTCCCGCGCATCGACGCCGTGAACATGGACCCCGAGACCTGCCTCGATGAGTACGGGGTGATGGTTCTGAAGGTGCGCGCGCTCTACAAGGCCGTGATGGACAACCGCGCCGTGAAGGGCTTTCTGCGCGCGGTGCCCGGCATGGACGCGTGGGCGATGCTCGGCAAGGCGCTCTACCACGTGAAGCAGAAGGACGACTCGGGCGCCAACGCGTACGACCTGGTGATCCTCGATGCGCCGGCGACGGGGCACGGGCTCCAGATGTTGCGCGTGCCGCAGGTGATCGCCGACGTGGCGCCCGCGGGGCTGCTGCGGCGCGAGGCCGAGGAGGGGCTGTCGATCCTGCGCGACCCGGCGCGCGCGGGCGCGGTGGTGGTCACCCTCGCCGAAGAGATGCCCACGTCGGAGACCGAGGAGCTCGTGGGCACGCTCCAGAACGAGCTGCGCATGCCCCTCGGGCGGCTGGTGATCAACAACGTGCTGACGCCGCTCTTCTCGAAGGTTCCGCTCGCGCAGAGCGAGGCCGCGGGGGCGTCGCTCGGCCGGTCGGACGCGCTCGCCGCCATCGCCCGCGCGGGGGTCGCGAGGGCGCACCGCGAAGACCTCCAGCGCCGCATGATCGAGCGCCTCGCGAAGCTGCCAGGCAAGAAGGTCATCCTCCCGTCGCTCGCCGTGGAGCGCATGAAGCGCACGGACCTCGAACTGCTCTC
Source organism: uncultured Myxococcaceae bacterium (assembly GCA_945952225.1). Classification (GTDB taxonomy): domain Bacteria; phylum Myxococcota_A; class Polyangia; order Polyangiales; genus CAISKJ01. The sequence goes on along the minus strand of CAMFHP010000009.1, from coordinate 72,690 downwards.
GAAGGCCCTCGGCGCGGTGTAACACCGCTGCACCGCGGCGCTTCGTGCGTCGCTTCGGGCTTGTGCCGCCCGCGCGTTCTTGACAACACTCGCCGCGCGCGTCGGGGAACGGACGCACCCAACCCCTGGGTGTGCGCCTCGAAGGCGAAGCCCCGCCGATGGCAAGCCGCTCCGACGACCCCGCCGCGCCCCGCAGCCGACGCCACGACGAGGCCGTCGACGTGGCCGCGCGCGCCGCGCCCGCGCACGGCATGGCCGAGGGCGTGTTTCGCGACTCGGTGGTCGCGGTGCGAGACGACGTCGAGGTGTGGGAGCGCGCGCTGCACGCCGTCGAAGCGCGGCGCGTGAAGCTCAAGATGCGTCCCGGTCCGGGGCGCTCGGCGAACCTCGGGCAGCTCCCCGACGTCGACGCCGTCGACCCGTGGACCATCGACGTCGCCACCGTCGAACAGACCTCGCGGGTGATGGCCTGGTGCCCCGCGTGCCTCGGCAGCGGCGCGGTGAAGTGCACGGCCTGTCGCGGCGCGGGGCGGGTGAAGTGCAGCCGCTGTGAGGGCCGCGGAACGGACCCGCAGGCCGACGGTCCGTGCGGTCAATGCGCGGGCGCGAAGAAGCTCCCCTGCGCGGTGTGCCACGGCAACCAGATCCCCTGCGAGGGGTGCCACGCGTCGGGCGAGGTCGAGGCGTGGATCGAGGTGTTCCGTGAGCCGCGCAGCACCGTGGTGGTGCACCCGATGGGGGCCGCGGCGCGCGCGCACCCGAGGGTCTCCGACGCGGCGGACTTCGAGACCGAGCCCTCGCGCTGGCCCGACACGTTGCAGTTCGACAGCGGCCCGCGCGGCGCGACGAACGTCGCCGAGGGGCTCCTGCCGAAGCTCGCGCCGCACGAGCGCGTGGTGTCGACGCGGCTCCAGCGCTTTCAGACCGTGACCCACCTGGTGACCTACGGCACGGCCACCACGACGGGGGTGGTGCCCGTGAGCGGCGCGCCCCTCGCGGTGGGCGCGTCGGCCGACTGGCGTCCCGCGAACCTCCGACGCCTCGTGGTGTGGGGCAGCCTCGCGGTGTGCCTCGCCGCGTCGGCGGTGGCCGCGTGGGCGCATCTCTCGTCGCACACGTGGTACCAGCGCGCGCCGCATCCGCAGGTGGTGGGCGCGCTCGCGGTGGTGGTGGCCGTGGCCCTCGCGCGCACGCTGGCGGGCCTCGCGCTGCGCCCGCAGGCCCGCACGCCGTTGCGGCTCCTCGTGCCCGCGGGCGCGCTCATGCTCGCGGTCGGCGCGACGGCCCTCGTGGTCGTGAAATCGCGACCCCGCGCGTCGGGCGTCGAGGCTGCGCTGGGCCGTGGAGACCTCGCGCGCGCGGCCCTCGAAGCCGATGCCCTGCGCCTCGGACGCGACCGCGCCACGGGCGAGTCCGTGCTCGACGACCTGCACCTTCGACGGGTGCGCGCGGCGTCGGGCGACCTCGCGGCGATGCGCGCGGAGGCGCTGCGTCCGTGGTTCACCGAGGGCGCGCGAAGCACCGCGTACCGACGGGTGGCCGAGGCGATCACCGCCGCGATGGACGCGACCCCCGACGACGCCGACGCGCTCTCGTCGCTCGCCGACCAGGCGCAGCCCTTCTCGGGCGCGCTGCGCGAGCTCGGGTTGCGGCGCGCGTCGATGGCCCGCGCGAGGGCGTGCGTGGCCCGCGCCGACGCGGTCTGCGCGCGTGAGCACACGAACGCGGCGGTGCAGCACGGCGCCGACCCCTCGGAGACCACGCCGGTGCTCGACGCGGCGGTGGCGCGCATGGCCGACGCCGTTCGCGCGAAGGCCGCAGAGGCCGAGTCCACCCGCGACCCGGTGGAGCGGGCGCAGCGGTACGAGGCCGCCGTGGCCCTCGCCGATCGCTACGCCACGCTGGGGCGCGCGCCGGTGAGCCCGTCGCCCTTCGAGCTCCGCGACCGCCTCTCGCGCGCGATGGCCGACCGCGACGCCGCGGCCCGTCGCGCGCAGCGCCGCTGACGCCCTGCATCACGCGCTTCGTCGTGGAGCGCGCACCCCTGCGGGCGGTACGGTGCGCGCACGGCCATGACCATCAGCGTCTTCGACATGTTCTCCGTGGGCATCGGTCCGTCGAGCTCGCACACCGTGGGCCCGATGCGCGCGGCGGGTCGCTTTCTGCACGCGCTCCGTGAGGCGGGGATCTTCGACCGCGTGGAGGGCGTGCGTGTGGAGCTGTTCGGCTCGCTCGGCGCCACGGGGCGCGGCCACGGCAGCGACGTCGCGGTGATGCTCGGCCTCGAAGGCGAGCGGCCCGACGAGGTGGAGACCGACACGGTGCCCGCGCGCGTCGCGACGATCGCGCACCGCGGGGAGCTCTCGCTGGGCGGCGAGCGCACGGTGGCCTTTCGACCGGCGGAGTCGATCGTGATGCACCGTCGGCAGACGCTGCCGAAGCACCCCAACGGCATGCGCTTCACGGCCACGGGCGCGACGTTCTCCGAGCCCTTCGCGCGGGTGTACTACTCGGTGGGCGGCGGCTTCGTGGTGAATGACGGGGATACGGGGGCCACCATCGCGCCCGATCGTCCGGCGGCGCCGCATCCGTTTCGAACGGCCGCGGAGCTGCTGGGCATGGCCAACCAGCACGGGCTCTCGATCGCCACGCTGATGTTCGAGAACGAGCGCGCGTGGCGCAGCGAGGCCGCCATTCGCGAGGGCATCGCGCGCATCTGGACCACGATGCAGTCGTGCGTGAAGCGCGGGTGCGAGCGCGAGGGGATCCTGCCCGGTGGGCTCAAGGTGCGACGGCGCGCGGCGGCGCTGCACCGTCGGCTCCGCAACGACACGCGGGCGAGCGATCCCCTCGTCGCGATGGACTGGGTGAACCTCTGGGCCCTCGCGGTGAACGAAGAGAACGCCGCGGGCGGGCGCGTGGTGACGGCGCCCACGAACGGGGCGGCGGGGATCATTCCCGCGGTGCTCCACTACTACGCGCGCTTCGTGCCCAACGCCGACGACGAGGGGGTGATGCGCTTCCTCCTCGCGGCGGGCGCGATCGGGATGCTCTACAAGATGAACGCGTCGATCTCGGGCGCCGAGGTGGGGTGCCAGGGCGAGGTGGGCGTGGCGTGCTCCATGGCCGCCGCGGGCCTCGCCGAGGTGCTCGGCGGCACGGCCGAACAGGTCGAGAACGCCGCGGAGATCGGCATGGAGCACAACCTCGGGCTCACCTGCGACCCCATCGGCGGCCTCGTGCAGGTGCCCTGCATCGAGCGCAACGCGATGGGCTCGGTGAAGGCCATCAACGCCGCGCGCCTCGCGCTCTCGGGCGACGGCAAGCACAAGGTCTCGCTCGACAAGGTCATCGCCACGATGCGCCAGACCGGCGCCGACATGATGACCAAATACAAAGAGACCGCCCGCGGCGGCCTCGCCGTGAACATCATCGAGTGCTGAGAGGGTGTTGACGTGGAATTCCCCGCAGCTTGCGGCAGATCCACGTCGTCGGCCGTCGTCACGCCACCTTGCGATACCGCCGGGTATCGCTGCGGTGACCTTCCTTGTCCGACTCGCGGCTCTTTGCAATCCGCGGAGTTTCCACGTCAACACCCTCTGACCCCGCAGCGGACGGTGTAGCGTCGCGCCCATGTCGGCCCGCGAGCTCGAAGCGCTGCTGCGAAAGACCCTCGACGACCCGCGCATCCAGCCGGGCACGCGGCGCGAGATCGAGCGCGTGTTTCAGCGCGGCTCCCTCGACGCCGAGACCGTCACCGCGTTCTGCGCGCAGGCCATCGTGCTCGCGCGGGCCTCGCTCCACGACGCGCGCATGCGCGACACCTTCGCGTGGGTGCTGCGCCTCGCCGACCTCGCCGCCGACGCACCGAAGCCCGCCGCGGCGCCCGCGAAGAAGCCCGCCCGGGAGGGCGCGCACGGCGTCGAGGCGCGGGCGTATTTCAGCCCCGGCGACGAGTGCCTCAAGGCCATTCGCGCGTGCTTCGACGAGGCCCGCGAGACCGCCGACGTGTGCGTGTTCACCATCACCGACGACCGCATCCGCGAGGCCATCGTGGCGGCGCGTCGGCGCGGCGTGGTGGTGCGCGTGATCAGCGACAACGACAAGTCGCTCGACGAGGGCTCGGACATCGAGCCGTTGCGGCGCGCGGGCATCGAGGTGCGCCTCGACGAGACCGAGGCCCACATGCACCACAAGTTCGCGGTCTTCGACGGGCGGCGGCTGCTCAACGGCAGCTACAACTGGACGCGCTCCGCCGCGAACTACAACGAAGAGAACGTGATCGTGACCGACGACGACGCGCTCGTGCGCGCGTTCACCGCGGAGTTCGAACGGCTCTGGGAGGCCTTCGCGCCCGCACGCGCGGCACGCTGAACGGTCAGCACCCGCGGTGCGAGGGGGCGCCGCCAGGCGTGAAGACCTTGCCGGGGTTCAGCAGTCCGCGCGGATCGAAGGCGGCCTTGATGCGCTGCTGAAGGTCGAGGAGCGCGGGGGACTGTTCCCACGGGAGATACGGCGCCTTGAGCACGCCGATGCCGTGCTCGCCCGAGAGCGTTCCGCCGAGGTCGAGCGTCGCGCGAAAGAGCGCCTCGATGGCGCGGTCGACGCGGGGGCGCTCGTCGGGCGTGTTCCAGAGCACGTTGACGTGGAGGTTGCCGTCGCCCGCGTGGCCGTAGGTGGGCATCACGATCGACTCGCGCGCCGCGATCACCCGCACCGCGTCGAGCAGCGCGGGCACCTCGCTGCGGGGCACCACCACGTCCTCCGAGAGCTTGTGCGCCGCGGTCGCGCGGAGCGAGCGGCTCATCACCCGCCGCACGCGCCACAGGGCCTCGCGCTCGTCGCGGGTGCGCGCCCGTTCGAGGTGTCGCGCGCCCACGGCGTCACACACGTCGGCCACCCGGTCGAGCTCGGCGTCGACGGCCGCGGGGTGGTGTCCGTCGCACTCGATCACCAGCACGGCGCGCGCGCCCGCGGGGAGCACCGTCGCGTCGTGGGCGCGCATCACGTCGCAGCACACCTCGTCGACGAGCTCCACGCAGCGGGGGGTGAGTCCGCGGGCCACGAGCGAGGCCACGGCGCGTCCGGCGTCGCGCGCGTCGGCGAAGCCCGCCACGAGCGTGCGCACCTCGGGCGGGAGCGCCACGAGGCGCAGCGTGAGCTCGGTGAAGACCGCGAGCGTTCCTTCGCTGCCCACGAGCAGCGAGGCCACGTCGTAGCCCGCCACGCCCTTCGAAGTGCGATGGCCCGCGCGCACGGTCTCGCCGCCCATGAGCGCGGCCTCGATCACGCGGGTGTACTCGCGCGTCACCCCGTATTTGAAGGCCCGCGGACCGCCCGCGTTCTCGGCCACGTTGCCTCCGAGGCAGCTCCACTCGGCGGAGAGCGGATCGGGGGGAAAGAACAATCCCTCGGACTCGGCGAGCGCGTGCAGCGACGCGGTGCGCACGCCGGGCTCGACCACCACGGTCTGGTTCGCGCGGTCGAGGTGCTTCACCGCCGCGAGCGGGGTCGTGTCGAGCACCACGGTGTCGGGGCGGATCACGGTGGCGCCGCCGGTGCGTCCCGTCGCGCCGCCGCGGGGCACCACGCACACGCCCTCGTCGTGGCACACCGCGAGGGTCTGGCGCACGTGCTCGGCGGTGGACGCGTGCACCACGCCCGCGGGCGTCACGGGCTCGGTCTCGCTCTCGTCGCGCGCGAAGGTCTCGCAGCTCGAAGGGTCGGTGCGCACCGTCGAATCGCCGAGCGATCGACCGAGGCGAAGCAGCGCGCGCTGCGAGGGGCTCATTCCGTCGGCCATGGTCCTCCGAAGCCGCGGAGCACGCGGAGGACGCCCTCGTGCACCTCGCACACCGCGACGGGACGCGCGGTCTGATCGAACACCAGGAGCACACCCTCGTCGCGCTCGGTGGGGAGCTTCTTGCCCTGCGAGAGCGCCCGCGCCGTGTCGTCGTCGACGGTGGCCGTGCGCATCGCCCGCGACGCTTCGGTGAGCGGAAGCACCCGCGCGCGCACCGCGGACTGCGCCTCGGGGTCGCGCTGCGCCGCACGTTCGAGGAGCGCGGGCTCCACGGCGTCGTCGACGGTGAAGGCCCCCGAGGCCACACGACGGAGCGCCGTGAGGTGACCGAGCGTGCCCAGCGCGTCGGCGAGGTCGCGCGCGTAGGAGCGCACGTAGAAGCCCTTGGAGACCGTGAGGTCGAGGTCGCACTCGCCCTCGCGTACGTCGCACACCGCGGCGGCTTCGAGGGTGACCGCGCGCGCGTCGAGGGCCACGTCTTCGCCGCGTCGCACGCGGGCGTGCATGGGCACGCCGTCGACCTTGATCGCGCTCACCGCGGGCGGAACCTGCTGCATCGGTCCGACGCTGCGCGCGACGGCCTCGCACACGGCCTCGCGCGTGGGAGAGGCAGTGCCGTCGGGCATCTGCGCGGTGACCGTTCCGTCGGCGTCGAGGGAGTGCGTGGTGGCGCCGAAGCGCACGGTGGTGAGGTAGCGCTTGCGGTCGAGGGTGAGCCAGGTCGAGAGCCGCGTGGCGTGGCCGATGAGCACCACGAGGAGCCCCGTGGCCATGGGGTCGAGCGTGCCCGCGTGGCCCACGGTGCGGTCGCTCACGGCGCGCCGCACGCGCCACACGACGTCGTGCGAGGTGATGCCGCGGGGCTTGTCGACGAGAAGGATGCCGTGCACGCGCGGAGTGTCTTCGAAGTGCGCGCGCAACTCCACGGCCGATGTCAGCGCCAGCCGATGCAGAGACGCGCCTCGACGCGCACGGGCTGACCGCTCCGGGGGCAGGGCCACGCGACGCCGCCGAGTCGCTCGCGCACGCACGCCGCCACGCGCTCGCCGCTGCCGTCGAGGGGCGCGGTGAGGGGAGACACCGCGGCGTCGGTCGTGTCGCCGGTGGGAGAGACCGTCCATGCGAGGCGGTAGCTCCCGACGCCGCCCGCGCGCGTGGCGCAGGCGAGGAGGGCCTCGCGCGCTTCCTCTTCGTGGGGCCTGCCGTAGAGGGTGCTGCCGATGCGCAGCCACGGGTCGTCGTCGGCGTAGCCGAGCACCCGAAACTCCGCGCGGCGCGTGCTCGCCACGAGGGCGCCGAACACGCTCGCCATCGCGCCGTTGGGGGTCATGCGGGGCACGGCGTCGATCCAGGTGTTGACGCTCCCGCGAGGCGCGTCGAGGTTCACGCCCACGTCGTCGGGGAGGCCCGCGCGGTTCGCCGTGCCCGCGCGCCGCTGGTGCACCTGAAGCGTGCAGAGCGAGCGCTGCTCGGGGGCCCTGCCCGCGCGCGATCCGTCGACGAACTGACCGCACCACGTCTCGACGGACGCGATGATGAGGTTCGGGTGGCGCTGCGCGAGGATCGCCGCGAGGGGCGGGGCCTGTCCGCACACGGGCCCGTCGGGTCGTATCCGTCGCGCGTCGTGGAGGGCCACGGCCGCGCGCACCTCGTCGCGGGGCACGAGGGCGACGCCGCCGCGCGAGGCCATGAAGCCGTGCACGGCGTCGGTGAGGCGCTCGCAGTCGTGGGCGTCGAAGAGGGCGTCTTCGCACACCACGGCGACCTCGCGCGGGTGCGACTCGTCGGGGGGCGGGGCCTCGGGCTCGGGGCTGCGTCGCACGTACTCGCCGCCCTCGCACTCCGGGGGAATGGTCACGTTCGCGGGCGCGGCGTTCGAAGCGGGCGAAGGTGCGGCGACGGGGCGGAGCTCCATCGCGCGGGTGTCGGCGAGCTCGCGGCAGCGGGCGGTCCACGGTTGCGTGGAGGCGGGGCCCTGCGGGGCGGCCACGGCGCACGCGCGCCACGCGGACTCGGCCTCGCGGGTGATGGGCGCGGCCACCTCGCGGAGCGTCTCGCGCCAGGTGGTGATGCCATCGGGCGTCGCGTCGAGGGCCGCGGGCGGCGTGAGCCCTTCGATCTCTGCGCGCAGGTTGTCGGCCGCGTCGGCGTAGACCACGGCGGCGAACACGCGGTCGGCGGGCGTGCCGTGGGCGGTGACGTTGCGGGCCGCGGTGGCGAGCGCGCGGAGTCCCGTCAGACGTCGCTGCACCCAGGGGCCGAGGTCGGCGCGCGCCGAGGCGAGCGGGGTCGTGCGGAGGTCGGGCGGCGCGTCGTGGCGGAGGTCTTCGGCGTCGGCCCACAACCCACGGAGCGCGGGCGCTTCGAGGGCTGCGGGGTACACGGGCAATCCGCGGAGCATCGGGCGCTCGGGCGCCTGCGGGAGCTGCACGGTGCGCGGCGTGCGGGCGTCGGGGGTGGCGCTGCACGCGGCGAGCGCGAGGGCCGCGAGGGGCGCGAGGGCGCGCGGTCGAAGGCGGGGATGCATCGCCGCGGTTATCGTCGCGCGCGGGGCTGCGAGGCAACGTTCTGCGCGCCATGACGACGGTCGCGACGGACACATCGCGGCCGTGTTACCAGTGCCGCGGTGCCGCCCTCTGTCACGTCACATCCCGCCGTGCGCGTCGTGACCGCGCTGCTGCTCGCGCTCCTCGCCTTCGCGCTGTTGCACTTCTGCACGCGACCGCTCGGCGCGGGTGACACGGGATGGCTCCTGCGCGCGGGCTACGAGACCCTGCGCACGGGGCACATTCCCGACACGGAGCAGTACTCGTACACGGTCGCCGGCGCCGACTGGAACAACCACGAGTGGGGCTTCGAAGTGCTCCTCGCGTCGGTGCACGCGCGGGGCGGATGGCTCGCGGTGCGCGGCCTCGTGCTGGCCCTCTTCGGCACCGCGGTGGCGGTCTACGGCGCGCGCGTCGCGCGGCTCACCTCGGGCCCCGTGGGCGTCGCGGCGGCCGCGGCGGCGGTGGGCCTCGCGTCGGCCAAGATGCTCCCCGCGCCGCAGACCGCGTCGATGCTGATGTTCGCGCTCGCGTGGTCGTGGATGGGCCCGGACGCGCTCCAGCGCGTGCCGCGCCTCGTGGGGCTCGCGCTGTTCCTCGTGGTGTGGGGCAACCTCACCGCCGAGTCGCTGGTGTTCCTGCCGTTTCTGCTGGTGTCGCAGCTCACGTGGCTCGCCGAGGATCCGTCGCTCAACCGACGGCGCGCCGTGCCCGCGCTGCTCCTCGCGTGCGTGGCCCCGTCGCTCACGCCGCGCGCGAGCTCGCCGCTGGAGTACCTCCTCGCGGGCTCCGCGGTGAACCGTCACGTCAACGAAGAGTTCACGCCGCTGTGGGCGCCGGCGGCGTCGGTCCCTTCGTCGATGAAGCTCCTCGGCGCCGCCGTGGTGCTCGTGTGGTGCGCGTGGGCCGTGTCGCAGTGGCGCCGCGACGGAGCCTCGTGGGCCGTGCGTCGACGCCTCGCCCTCGGCGCGCTCGCCTGCGCGGGCGTGGTGGCCTTCGAGCGCAATCTGTATCTCTCGCTCCTGCCGCTGGCGCAGCTCGCCGTGGCGGCGCATCGCGCGTGGCCCGGGCAGCGCGCGCGGGTCGAGTCGGCGGCGCTCGCCGTGGGATGCGCGGTCTTCGCGACCTTCTGCGCGCAGATCGGGTGGTCGCCCGCGCTCGCCGCGCGGATGCTCTCGTCACCGGGCTACACCCGCGCGCACTTCGACCCCGCGGCGCTCCCGCTGGGATGCCTCGGCGCGGTGCGCGCGCTCCCGCCGGGGGCGCGTGTGTTCACCAACCGCATGTGGGGCAACCTGCTGGAGTTCGAAGCGCCGCAGGTGCGGGTGTTCATCGACGGACGCAACCGCGAGTACCCGCTTCCGTTGCACCAGCTCACGGCGCTCGTGTGGCAGGCCGCGCCGCCCGCGCTGCGCACGCTCGACCTCTCGAACACCACGCACGCCCTCACGTGGCCCGGATGGAACGATCAGCCCACGACCCGCGGGGGGCCGTGGCGCGCGGTGGTGGCCGCGCCGGGCTGCGCGCTCTACGCCCGCGCCGATCAGTCGGCGACGAGCGGCCAGTGGAACCAGACGCCGAACACGTCGCCCTCCAACAGCGCGCCGAGGTAGCCGCCGTCGACGGCCTCTTCGGGGTCGTCGAGTCCGTAGGCGTTGCCCACCATGTCGGCGCAGATGCGCAGCCCGAGGCCCGAGCCCGTGGCGCTGTAGCCGCCGAAGAAGAGGGCGCCGAGGTCGTCGCCGAAGCGCGCGCGCAGGGCCCGCACGTCGCCGTCGGAGACGCGGTTCGCCACGGCCACGTGGAGGTGCGCGGGCGCGTCGTCGGGCGTGGCGGTGAGCACCGCGTGAACGCCGTCGTCGGCCGCGTGGCGCGTGGCGTTGTTGAGCACGTTGTAGAGCACGCGGTCGAGGGCCGAGAACTCGACGCACGACTCGCTCACGCCGCCGTCGAAGTGGGCGTCGAGGCGCACGGTCACCGCGCGCGTCACGCCTCCGCGGTCGACGAGCACCGTCGCGTCGGACCACTTCTCCACGAGCAGTCGCACATCGTGCTGGCGGAGCTCGGTGTCGCGCGCGCGCCGGTCGGCGTCGAGGTCGGTGAGCGTGCCGCGGAGGATCTTGCGGTGGTCGCGCACACGCACGAAGAGCGAGAGCAGGTCTTCGGGCGCAACCCCGCGCACCTCGCACTGGCGCAGGTGCATGAGCAGGCTCGTGAGGGCGCCGCCGCGCACGTCGTGGATCACCTTCGCGAGGTGCGAGTTGCGGTCGCGCGTGATGCTGCGACCGAACTCCTGCATCGCGTGGACGTGCGGGCTCACGGGCGACGCGGTGAGGAGCGCGTCGACGGCGGCGCAGGCCGAGGCGCGGTCTCCCTCGACGACGTGGCTCGCGGATTCGAGGGCGCCGAGCCAGTCGTAGAGCGTGCGCACGGCGACCACGTCGGGGTCGGTGAAGCTCGCGAGCGACGCGTGGAGGGCCTCGCCGCGAAAGCGCTGGTCGCGGTGGTTGGCGAGGGCGCCCGGGCGCGTGCGCGCCAGGGTCGCGGAGGGCCAGAGGTCGGGAGGGCGCCGGGTCATACGGTCTGAGGGTGTCGTGGTGGCGAGCGCGGCGGCGCTCCCGGTGTGATGCGAGGGGCCTACGCCTCGTCGCGGGGGTCGTCGTCGGACGTGTCGGCGTCGGGTTCGAGCTCGTCGGGCGAGAAGCCCTCCATGCGCGAGCCGGGTTCGAGGGGCGGCGGGGCAGGGGTCTTCTGCACGAGCGCGTCGAGGGCGAAGAGCACCTCGCGCACGCCCTCGCCGGTCACCGCGGAGACGCCGTAGAGCTTGATGCCGCGGGCCGCGAAGGCCGGGGCGGCGAGCTCCCACGCGGCGCGCGTGTCGGGCAGGTCGATCTGCGACACGGCCACCACCTGCGGGCGCTTCGCGAGCTCGGGGTCGAACTGCTCGACCTCGCGCATGAGGGTGTCGAAGCGCGCTTCGAGGTCCATGTCGTCGTGCTGCATGGTGAGCAGGTGGAGCAGCACGCGCGTGCGCTCGACGTGCTTCAGAAAGCGGATGCCGAGGCCCGCGCCCTGCGCCGCGCCCGAGATGATTCCCGGGATGTCGGCCATGAGAAAGCTTCGGAGTTCGTCGATGCGCACCACGCCGAGGTTGGGCACCAGGGTGGTGAAGGGATAGTCGGCGATCTTGGGCTTCGCGCGCGACACCGCGGCGATGAACGTGCTCTTGCCCACGTTGGGAAAGCCCAGGATGCCCACGTCGGCGAGGAGCCGCAGCTCCATGCGCAGCTTGATCTTGTCGCCGGGTTCGCCGGGCTGCGCGTGGCGCGGGGCGCGGTCCCACGGCGTGGCGAAGTTCATGTTGCCGAGGCCGCCGCGGCCGCCCTTCGCGGCCACCACGCGGGCGCCCGCGGTGTGCAGGTCGGCGAGCACCGTGCCCGTCTCCGACGCGATGATCACCGTGCCCACGGGCACCTTGAGCTCGCGGTCTTCGCCGCCCTTGCCGTTGCAGTCCGAGCCCATGCCGTGCTCGCCGCGCTGGGCCTCCCACCGCGGGCGGAAGCGGTACTCCACCAGGGTGTTCACCCCCGGGTCGGCGACGATCACCACGTCGCCGCCGCGGCCGCCGTCGCCGCCGTCGGGGCCGCCGAAGGGCACGTGCGCCTCGCGACGGAACGACACGGCACCGCGGCCGCCATCACCGGCCGACACGAAGATCTCCACTTCATCGATGAACTTCACGGGGACACTCTCGCTCCTGCGGGGGCGCCGCGGTGTAGCACCAACCCGGGCCGATTTTGTCGGGAAACTGGCAATCCCGTCGCGCCGGGCGATACCGTCGTCTGCTCCGACGGCCGCTGGCGTCGGGCGCGCCTCCGCACCGCAGCCACTGCCATGGACCCGAACTCTCCCCGCGACACGCCCGACGATCCGAGGACGGGATTCGTCCGCAGCCTCCCGCGCAAGATCGTCGAGATCAAGGCCACCTTCGGCGCGCTCATCGCCGACCCCCGCTCGACCCGCATGCGCGACGAGCTCCGTCGCAAGCTGCACGCGCTCTACACCCTGGCACGCTCGTACCAGCTCCCGCGCCTCGCCGAGGCCCTGAGCGCGTGCATCGACATCCTCGACGCGACGCGCGCGCTGCCGCAGCTCACGCGGCCGCACATCGACTCGCTCGCGGGCTACGTGGGCTCGTTCACCCAGTGCGTCGAGGCCGACACGCACGACCCCGCGGCCTCTCCCTCGTCGCCGCCGACGGGCACGCGCGAAGACGCCTCGCGCGCCGCGACGGTGCGCATCTCCGCGGCCCGCGTGGGCACCCGCGCGACGCTCTCGCCGGACCTCAGCGCCGCCGCGGCCGAGGCCGTGGGATCGGTCGAAGGGCGCGCGTCGACGGTGCCCTACCGCACGCTCCCGCCGGGCACCACGCTGCGCAAGGGCGTGGGCGCCGCCGCGGGCCACGGACCCGCCGTGCACGTGCTCTTCGTGGGCACCTCGGCGCGGGCCAACGCGCTCCATGAAGCGCTCCCCGCGGAGGTCGAGCTGCTCGTGACGCGCACGGTGACCGACGCCGCGCGACGCGCGCGAGACACGGCCCCCGACGTGGTGGTGGCCGAGTGCAGCCCGCAGCTCGATGGCGCCGCGCTCGTGTCGGCCCTGCGCGCAGACCCGGTGACCGAGTTCGTGCCCGTGGTGCTCCTCGCGGGGCTCGGCGAGGGCGTCGAGGCGCTGCGCGAGCGATGCGCCGACGCGGCCGAGGTGCTCCCCGATGCGACCGATGGCGCGGCGGTGTGGGAGTCCATCGAGCGCGCCCTCGGCGTGACCCTCGGCGAGTCTGCGGGCGGACCGGAGCTCGGCGACGTCACGCTCGACGAGCTCTCGCGCACGCTTCAGGAAGAGATCCGCCGCGGGCTCGTGGGCGCTGCGACGCCGCGGGCTCGCGGGGCGCGCATCGCGCTGGGCGCGGGCAACGAGGTGCTCCTCGCGGCGTGGGAGGCCATCGCGCGCATCCGTCAGGTGGTCGAGCGGCGTTCGAACGGCGCGGTGCGCTTCGAGGTTCCTTCGGCGCCGCGGGGCATGGCGGGCGCGCTCGTGGTGACCCTCGGCGACGAGTCCGCAGCGGGCGCCGAGGAGGGCGTCGATGATCCGCTCACGGGGCGGCGCGTGCTCGTGGTCGACGACGACGCGACGGTGGCGACGCGCGTCGCGGCGAGGCTGCGCGAGGCCGGGGCTGAGGTCACGGCGACGACGAGCGGACAGCGCGCGCTCCTCGTGGCGCGACAGGCGCGGCCCGACCTCGTGGTGGCCGACCTCGCGATGCCCGAGCTCGATGGGGTGGGGCTCTGCCAGGCGTTGCGGCGCGACCCGTTGCTGCGCCACACGCCCGTGCTGCTGGTGACGTGGCGCGACGAGGTGCTGGCCCGCGTGCGCGAGGAGGGCGGCGCGTCGCTCTCGCGCGACGTGGGCGGCGACGCGCTTGTGGGGCGCGCGAAGGAGGCCCTGCGTCAGCGGGTGCGGCTGCTCACGCGCGTGGCCGGGCTCACGGGCACCGCGGAGGTGCGCGGACGATTGGAGCGCGTGGGGCTCGTGGCGCTGCTCGACGCGACGTCGCGCGCGCTCGGCGACGCCACGGTCACCGTGTCGGATCCGTGGAGCGTCGCGGAGCTCCACCTTCGCGAGGGGCGTCTGGTGTCGGCGCTCCGCACGGCGCACGACGGGTCGCTGCTGCGCGGCGAGGCGGCGCTGGTGCCCGTGCTCGGCGCCACCGCGGCGCGCTTCACCGTGACGCGCTCGAAGGGCACGGTGCGCGAGAACCTCACGGGCCCGCAGCTCGACGTGCTCACGCGCTGCGCGCGCAAGATCACCGCGCTCGAAGAGTCGCTCAAGGGCGCGGCGCTGCTCGACGTGACCCGCGTCGACGTCGACCGCGACGCGGCGCTCACCTACGCCCGCACGCTCCCGCCGCGCATGGGCGCGATCGTCGAGCGCATCGCCGACGGAGAGGCCCCGCGCGACCTCGTGCTCCGCGACGCGATGGCGCCGTCGGATCTCGAACCCCTGCTCATCGAGCTCGCGCGCCGTGGCGCCGTGCATCGCGTGCTCGACGTTCGCGGCGACGACCTCACCGCGCTGCGCCTCTCGTCGGTCGAGAGCACCGCGCCGCCGCCCGATCTCGTCGAGACGCGCCCGGTGCCCATCTCCCTCGCGGGCCCGACGCGCCCGGTGCCCGTGGCGACGCCGCAGCCCCCGCGCGACGAGCATCCGCCCGCGGCCACCGCGTCGTCGTCGGAGCGCGCCGACTCGCTCGCCGATGCGGTGTGGCGCGAGCTCCGGGACTCGGTGCACGACGAGCCCTTTCTGCGTCGCAAGTCGCCGATGCCGTACCCCGCGGCCACGGGGCGCGCACCCTCGCAACCGCCCGCGGCGAAGCCCGCCGAAGAGCTCCCGCCGCTGCCCGAGCTCGGCGACGACCTCGGCACGCGCACGCCCGCATCGCCCACGTCGGCGAAGCTCCTGCGCGCGTCGCGACCCGACGCCGCCGCGGACCTCCAGGTGGCCGAGACCCGCCGCATCGACGACGTGCCTCCGCCGCCCGCCGCGCGCGAGTCGTCGCCGCTCCTCGACCTGCACGCCATCGACGCCGCGGAGGTGCACACGCGCGAACTCCCCGACGGCGTGCTCGACATGCTCCGCGGCGGCGGTGACGACGACGAGCCCGCGGCGCCGATCTCGCTCGTTCCCCCTGCGGCGAAGGCCTCTCCGCGTGCGCCCACGCCGCCCGCGACGCCTCCATCCGCGGTGCGCAGCGTGCCGCCGCCCACGCCCCCCGCTGCGACCCGCGCCGCCACGCCGCCTCCTCCGGCCACGCGCTCGTCGTCGCCCGCCACGCGCTCGTCGTCGCCCGCGGCGCTGGCCTCGACCGCACCGCGCGAGCGGCAGCTCACGCCCGATGGCGCGCGACGTCCGCCGACGCCGCCGCCGCAAGCGCTCGCGACCCGTTCCCCGGCGCGCACCACGGGCGAACATCCGCCCACGAGCGACACGCCGCCCGCCGCCGCACGCAGCGTCGGACCGGTTCCGCGACGCGACGACCGCGCGCTCCCGCTGCGACCCGCGCTGCTGGTGCTCGGCGTCGGTGCGGCCTTCGCGGGGAGCTACTACGGCGTGCGCTGGTACCTCTCGCACGCCTCGCCGCCCGACACCGTGGTGGTCACGGACTCCGCGTCGACGCCCGCGGCCGTGACGGCGCCGCACGACGAGTCCGATGGCGCCGCGCTCGACCCTGCGCCCGCATCGCCTCCGCCATCGCCGTCGTCGGCCACCGCGGCGACCCACGCCGTGATGGCGCCGCGTGAAGACCGCGTGGTGACCGAGTACCGCGACACGGGCGCGTGGCTCGATGGCGCGACGCTCCCTCCTCGCGCGGGAATGCTCGTGCTCGCCGCAGAGAACGCGGGCGATGTGCGCGCGCAGATCGACGGTCGCGAGGCCACGGTGGGCCCCTTTCACACGACGCTGCCCGAGGGAATGCACGCCGTACGGCTCATCGTGAGCGGCCGCACGCGCTACGAGCTCGCCACGGTGCGCGGAGGCCAGGCCCTCGTGCTCCACGTCACGCCGGAGCCTTCGCCGCGGTGATGCGCCTGCCTCGCATCGCGCTCCTCGGGTGCGCCCTCGTCGCGTGTCCGAAGCCCCGCAACTCCCCCGACGCTTCGACGGGCGACGCGGCGGTCACGGCCGCACCGTCGACGGCGCGCGACGAGGTGATCGACCTCACGGAGTCGTTCCGTCAGGGGGCGATCTCGTCGGGCGGTCCCGTCGTCGACCTCGGCGAGCGACAGGCCCAGGCCTACCTCGTGGGCGCTGCGGAACTCCCCACCGAGACCGTCAACGGCGACTCGTGGGTGAGCGTCGGCACGCGATTGCGACTGCGCGTTCCCATCGGTGAGCCGGGCGGTCCCGAGGGGCCCGACGGCGTGCGTCTGCGCGTGCGTCGCGCGGCCTCGCGGGGCGTCGCGCTCATGGTCGACGGCGTGCTCGTGCGCGCGGCGCAGCTCCCGCAAGACGGCGCGCCCGCGGTGATCACCCTGCCCGTGCCCCGCGACCGCTTCGCGCGCAGCGTGGCCGAGATCGAGCTGCGCTTCGGCACGCCCCGCGCGGTGCCCGGCGTGCTCTCGCCCGTGGCCGCGCAGGTCGACTGGGTGCAGGTGGCCCACGGCACCGCAGCCCCCGCGCGCGTCGCCGACCTCGTGAGCGACGTGGCCGTCGAGCGCACGCCGCGGCGCGCGCTGACCTTTCACGCGCCCACACAACTGTCGACGGTGATGGTGCTCCCCGCACACGCGATGTGGCGCGCGTCGCTCGCGGCCGAAGGGCCCCACGGCGCCCGCTACGACGAGCCCGTCACCGCCACACTCCGCGCCGAGGCCGACGGCGCCGACGCCATCGAGGAGCGCGTCGAGCTCGAACCCAACGCCCGCTGGCACGATGCCGCGCTCGACCTCTCGCAGTTCGGCGGACGCCCCGTGCGCCTCTCGCTCGCCGCGGGCGGACCCGACGAGGTGCGCGTCGCGGTGGCGGCGCCCTCGCTGCTCCATCCTCCGCTCGCGAACGCCCGCGCGGGCACGGCGGCGGCACCGTCGGTGCGCCATGTGGTGATGGTCGTCGCGCGAGGGCTCCGTCGCGACCGCGTGCTCCCGACGCTCTCGCCGAACCTCCGCGCGGGGGGCTTCTCACGGCTCGCGACGGAGGGCCTCGTGGCCGTCGCGCAGTCGCCCGCGCCGCGGGAGTTCACCGCCCTCGTGAGCGCCACCACGGGACTCGCCGCAGACCTGCACCACGTGAGCGACCTCACCGACTCGCTCGACGAAGACGCCCCGACGCTCCTCGGCGCGCTGAACACGCTCGGGGTCTCGACCTCGGTGTACACCGACGACGTGGCGTGGGTGGGCAGCGGCGCCGACCGCGGCGCGCGCGAGCGTCACACCTGCGCCAACGACGCGGCCACGTGCAGGCCCGAGTGGATGTTCACCGCCGCGGCCGACGAGCTCGTCGCGCACCGTGACGCTCCGACCTTCACGATGATCGTGTCGCGCGCCGGGGTGATGCCGCTGGAGCCCGCGAACGAAGACGTGCTCACCCTCGACGCCAGCGAGTACGACGGCACCATGACCCCCGCGCGCACCTCGTCGTGGAGCGCGTTGGGCCGCGGTCACACCGAGGGTGTCGACCTCACGGAGCCCGACCGCGCGCGCCTCGGGCTCCTCTACGACGCGTCGTTGCTCGCCCTCGATCGTGGGATCGCGCAGCTCCTCGAGCGCATGCGCGACCACAACCTCGACGACGACACGGTGGTGATCGTGGTGGGCGACCGCGGCGTGGCGCTCGGCGAGGCGCGCGCCGTGGGCGACGGGCCCATGACCCTCACGTCGGTGTCGGAGACCGTGCTCCTCGCGCGCGGCCCTGGAATGCCCGCGGGGCGCGTCGAGGGCGTGGTCGGCGTGCTCGACGCGGCGGCCACGGCGGTCGAGCGATTGGGCGCCACGGCGCCCGCGGAGTTCGAGGGCGTCGCGCTCCCCCACGGCGAGCGCATGCACGACCGCGTGCTGGCCTTCGTGGCCTCGCCGCGGTGGGACGTGGGCCTGCGCTTCGCCGACCTCGTGGCCATTCCGCGCAGCCCGCGCGAGGGCGGCGGTCTCGGGCTCTTCGCGCGTGACGGAGACGTCTTCGCGCCCGACGACCTCGCGCCGCTGCGCCCCATCGCGCGCGAGCTCGCGGAGCGGGCGATGGCGAGCTTCCGTCCCGGTGCGGGGCGGCGGGTGTTTCCTCCGTCGACGCGCGTGCTGCCGGCCCCCCTCGAAGCGGTGCTGCGCGGCCACCGTTAGCGTCGCGCCACGAGATCGCGAGAAGTTGGCAACGGCGCGTCGCGCGTGATTGGATCGCCCGAAGCCATGAACCGTCTGCTGTTCTCGTTGGTGGTTGCGTCGGGCGTGAGCGCGTCGGGCGCCGTGTGGGCCCAGGGCTACACGGTGATGAGCAACAATCCCCCGTCGGCGCCTGCGCCCGCCGTGGTCGCGCCCTCGGCCGCCGCGAGCCCCGTGGCGCCCGTGCCCACGGCCACCGCGCCCGGATCACCCGTCGGGCCCGTGGAGCAGATCACGCCGTCGCGCGCCCGTGGATACGGCGACGACCGCGGCGTGGTGACGGCGCATCGCCCCGAGGAGTACGGCGGCATCACGCCGGGCGCCCCGTCGCTGCCGCCGGGATTTCGTCGGCTGCGACGTGCGGGCGGCGCGACCTTCGCGACGTGGCCGGGCTTCCAGATGGTGCCGGGCGGATCGCGCGTGTTCGTGGCGCTCACGAACCCGCAGCCGCTCACCGAGGCGTCGCGCAACGGACGCACGCGCGTCTATCACATCCCCTCGGCACGCATCGGGCTGTCGAACAACCGCAGGCCGCTCATCACCGAGGCCTTCGCCACGCCCGTGTCGCGCGTCACGATGCGTCCCGCGCGCGGCGGCATCGACCTGGTGATCGAGCTCCGCGCCGACGTCGAGCCCACGATCTCGCAGGAGACCAGCGGCGCGGGCTTCCACTTCGTCTACCTCGGGTTCCCGCCCTTCTCGTCGCCCGAGATCGCGCGGCTGCTGCTCCCCAACGGCGCCACGGTCTCCGTGCCTCCGCCGCAGGGCCCTGCGCCCGCCGCACCGCCTCCGCAGGTGCAGATCGGCGCCCCGCGTCCCGCGGCCCCCGGCACCGACACCGAGCGTCCGCCAGGCGTGCGCTGACCGCCCGCGCCGCCGCACTCCCCGTTCCGCGCATCGGTGCTATGCACACGCTCCTCGCGTGACGCTTCGACCTTCTTCTGCGACGGAGATTCCCGAACGATGCCTCTTCGAGCTTCTGTGACCGCGCGTCTCGGCGCGGCGAGCCTCCTTGCGCTCCTCGGCGCGTGCAGTGATCCGGGGCCTGTGCCTGCCGACGTTCCCCTCGACCGCGGCGCCGATGTGTCCGATGCGGGGGATGTGACCGACGTCGGCGACGTGACCGACGCGGGCGACGTGACCGATGCGAGCGACGCCGACGACGTGACCGACGCGCCGGCCGACGTGATGTCGCTCCCGACGTGTGCGACGGCCGACGGAGGCGCCTCGCCCGCGACCATCATGCAGGGACGCAGCACCGCCCTCGCGCTCTGCACCTTCTGCCATCAAGACGCGACCCCCGGCGCGGGAGAGTTCTCGGGCCAGACCTCGCCGCGTCCGCGCACCACGTCGTACGGCGCGAACCTCACGCCCGACATGGCCACGGGCATCGGCGCGCGCACCGACGAGCAGGTGCTCCGCTCGATCCGCTACGGCCTCACCGCCGACGGCTCGCGGAGGCTCTGCGAGATGGCGCCCTTCGCGGCCGCGCAGCTCAACGACGAGAACCTCTGCGCGCTGCTCGCGTACCTCCGCAGCCTCACGCCCGTGAGCCGCGCGATCCCCGCCTCGACCTGCACGCGCTGATCGACGCGCCCCCGCGCGACCGCTCGCAGCATCCACCGGCAGGCACCCCACCGTGATCGACGCGTCGGCCATCACCGCCCTGCTCGGACCTACGAACACAGGCAAGACCCACCGCGCGATCGAGCGCATGCTCGAACACGAGAGCGGGATGTTCGGCCTGCCCCTGCGCCTCCTCGCGCGCGAGGTCTACGACCGCGTGACGGCGCGCGTGGGCGAGGGGCGCGTCGCGCTCATCACGGGCGAAGAGAAGCGCGTGCCGAAGCGACCCGACTACTGGGTCTGCACCGTCGAGGCGATGCCCGTCGAGCGCGAGGTCGATTTCGTGGCCGTCGACGAGGTGCAGCTCGCGGCGCACCCGCAACGCGGACACGTCTTCACGGCGCGCATGCTCCACGCGCGCGGGCGTCGCGAGACGTGGTTCCTGGGCTCGGACACGATGCGCGCGGCGATGGGTGAGCTCGTGCCCGCGGCGAAGGTGAGCGCGCACCCGCGCTTCTCGAAGCTCTCGCACGTCGACCCGGTGCCCCTGCAGCGGACGCCCTCGCGCAGCGCCGTGGTGGCCTTCTCGCTGCCGCAGGTCTACGAGATCGCCGAGCGGCTGCGCATCACGCGCGGAGGCGCCGCGGTGGTGCTCGGCGCGCTCTCGCCGCGCACGCGCAACGCGCAGGTGGCGATGTTCCAGGCGGGCGAGGTCGACCATCTCGTGGCGACGGACGCGATCGGCATGGGGCTCAACCTCGACGTGCGCCACGTGGCCTTCGCCTCGCTGCGCAAGTTCGACGGCACCGACGTGCGCGACCTCGACCCCACCGAGCTCGCCCAGATCGCCGGACGCGCGGGCCGCCACCTCCACGACGGAACCTTCAGCGCCGTGTCGCCGCTCTCGCTCCCGCGCGACCTCATCGAGAGCATCGAGCAGCACCGCTTCGCCTCCGTGCGACGGGTCTGGTGGCGCAACCACGCGCTCGATTTTGCCTCCCTCGACGCGCTGCTCGTCTCGCTCGCGGCGCCGCCGCCGATGCGCATCCTCATGCGCGCGAAGAGCGCCGACGACGAGGCCGCGCTGCTCACGCTCTCGACGCACGCCGAGGTGCGCGCGCGCGTCACCGATCCTTCACGTGTGAAGCTCTTGTGGGAGGTGTGCTGCGTGCCCGACTTCCGCAAGCTGCTCTTCGAAGCGCACGTCGACGCGCTGCGAGAACTCTTCGTGGAGCGCTGCGACCACGGGCTCCTGCGCGACCGATGGCTCGCCGAGCGCATCGACCCCCTCGACGACACCGACGGCGACGTCGACACCCTCGTGGCCCGCATCGCCGCCGTGCGCACGTGGACGTACGTCGCCAACCAGCACGACTGGCTCGCCCACGCCGCCCACTGGCAGGAGCGCACGCGCGCCCTCGAAGACCGATTGAGCGACGCGCTCCACAGCGCCCTCGTGCGTCGCTTCGTCGACCAGCCCGGCGCCGCCCGCGACCGCGGCGCGCGACCGAGAGCGCGCGTGGCCCCGAAGCCCGAGGAGCGCGAGGTGTCACGGGGACATCCCTTCGCGCAGCTCCGCGCCCTGCGCGACGCGATGAGCCCGCGCGTCGAGCCCCGCGACGGCACGCTGCGACGCCGCGTCGACGAGCTCGTCGAGGCCCCGCACGGCCGCTTCTCCCTCGACGCGCACGGCCGCATCGTCGACGGCGACGAGGCCCTCGCCCGCCTCGTGCGCGGCCCCTCGATCACGCTCCCCGGTGTGGAACTCTTTCCCCTCGAAGGCGCCGGCGGCGGCGGTCAGGCGCGCGTGCAGCGTCGCATGGTGGCGTGGGCCCGCGACGCGATGCACGACCTCCTCGCGCCGTTGCGTGCGGGCGGCGAGCGCTCGCCCAACCTCCGCGGCGTGCTCTACCGCATCGAGCAGGGGCTCGGCACCGCGTGGCGCCGCGACGCGCAGCTCGCCCTCGACGCGCTCACCGCCGACGAGCGCGCCACGCTCGAATCCCTCGGCGTCACCGTGGGCGCCGCGCTGCTCTACGCGCCCGCGCTGCTCACGCCCGACCACGTCGCGCGCCGCGCGGTCTTCGTGGCGCTGCACCACGGGCTCTCGCCGCCGCCCTCGATCCCCGCGGGGGCCGTCACCGTGCGACCGCCGCGCAACGCGCAGCCCGACGCGTGGCTGGCCCTCGGGTATCCCCTCTGGGCCGGACGCGCCGTGCGCGCCGACATCGCCGAGCGCGTGCTCACCGCGATGCGCGCCGAGACGCGCGACCTGTCGCAGATCGCGCGGTGGCTCTCGCTGCCGACGAACGAGGCCCACGCCGTCGCGGCGGCCATCGCGGCCACGCGCTGACGCTCAATCGCCCGTGAGCGAGGGGACCACGGGCTCGGCCACGAAGTCGTCGGCCATGATGTGCTGCCAGCCTTCGGTGCCTTCGTCGTAGAGCTCGATGACCGCGGAGCGGCCGCGCCAGGGGCGCACGTCCCACCACACGCGGTGCATGTTCTCGCTGTCGCTGCCCGAGGCGCGGAGCACGGTGGTGCCGTCGACGACGAGCCGCACGCCCACCACGTCGAGGGCCGCGCCGCCGCCCGCGAGGAACGAGATCGCGTCGCTCTCGATCGTGAACGTCGGCGAGCGCAGCGTGCCCGTCGAGGCGTCGCTGTCGCGCGCGAAGGAGCTCGCGTAGTAGCGCCCGCGCCAGCCGTTCACGAAGGTCTGGTGCTCGGGCTTGTCGTGAAGGGGACCGTCACCGAAGGCCCTGCCCGTCGCGCGCCACGGCCCGAAGCGGCCTGCCTCGAACGACCCCACGGCGCTGTTGAAGAACGCGCCGGTGCCCGTCCAGAACGGGTCTCCGCTGCGGCCCGCGGGGCCCTCGCACGCGGCGTCGCCGGGGCGGTACGCGTGGCCCGTGAGCACCCGGTACGCGGCGGAGAAATCCACGTCGCGGGCCTCGGCGCAGGGCAGGGTCGCGACGAGCGCGTGGGCCTCGCGGAGCTCGCCGCGCGCGAGGTATCCGCGGGCCGCGGCGAGGCGGGCGCGGGCGTCTTGCGGGGCGCGTCCCTGGGCGCGGTCGACGAGGGCGGCGGCCTCACGCCAGCGCGAGACGGCGCCGAGCATCACGAGCGCGCGGTCGAAGTACGAGGCGGCGTTCGAAGCGCTCGCCTGCGCGGCCGTGGCGGTCTGGTAGGCGGCGAGGTCGCGTCCGCCGTCGTACTCAGTGCGACGGTAGAGGCGCAGCGATTCGGCGCGGCGACGCATCCAGCTCCGGCGCGGATCGAGGAGCACGGCGTCGCGGGCGTACGTGAACGCGCGGGCTGCATCGTGGCGGCGCTCGGCGAAGCGCGAGGCGTCGGCGAGGTTCTCGGCCACGCGCGACACGGCGGCGTTCACGGCGGGATCGTCGGCCCCGAAGCGCCGGGCCTCGCGGGCCATGTCGACGGCCACCCCGAAGGCGTTGTTGCGCGCGAGCTCGGCGGCGCGGTCGCCGAGGGCGAGGGCGTAGCGCACGAGCGGCGCGCGCACGGCGGCGCTGTCGTCGACGCGGCGACGGAGCAGCAGGCGCAGGGCCACGAGGCGGGCCGCGTGGAGGTCGTGGCGGGCGAGGGCGGCGTCGAGCGCGGAGGCCATCTGCGCGACGTCGCGGGCGCCGGCGCCGGGGGCGACGGTGACGTGTCCGAGGGCGAGCTCGGCGGCCCCCGAGCGCCAGCGGAGTTCATAACGGCCCGCGTGGAGGGCGAGGCGCGCGCGCACGACGGGACGCTCGCCCGCGAGGAACATCGAGCGGTCGAAGAGCTCACCCGCGAGGCGGAGCTGCACGGTCACGGGCGATCCCTGGCCCGTGGGCACGGCGGCGATCTCCGCGGCGCCCACGCGCGGCGCTTCGGCGATGGCGAGCTCGACGAGGAGCGGCGCTTCGGGGTCGACCCCGTCGGCGGAGCGCGTGAGCCCATCGGGCCACGGGAGCTCGGACGCAGGGCGCGGCGGGTGCTCGGCGCTCTCGGTCCACGGCGCGGCGAAGGCCTCGCGGCGCGCGTAGTTGATGCCTTCGGCGCTCGTGCCCTCGATGCCCGACGGGAGCTCGAAGTAGAGCCGCTGCATCTCTTCGAGGTTCTGCAGGTAGTTCGCCGTGAACCACAGCCCGTGCAGGTGGATGAACGTCGGCCGTCGCTCGTTGAAGATCGCCTCGCGGAGTCCGGGCTCGTCGACGCCGTGCGTGTGCGCGATGGCCGTGTCGCCGAGGCCGAAGAGGTCGACCACGCGCAGGCCCGACTCGTAGCTCAGGCCGCCCACGTCGGGGTCGAGGAGCGAGGCGTCCTGCACGTCGAGGGCGCGCGCCGCGGCGGCGAAGTAGCGCGCGCGTCCGCGCACCGTGGCGAACTCCAGGGTGTTGTGGTTGCGAAGCGTCTGGAAGCGGTCGGGGTACGCGCGCGTGGTGGCCCGCACGAGGCCGAAGGCGCACGCGGCGAGCACGAGCGGCGCCATCACCCGACGCGCGATCGGGTGCATCACCGCGAGGGGCAGACGCGCGACGGCGCGGAGGGCCTCGGCGAGCGCGAGGCAGAGCAGCGGCGTGCCGAAGGTGAGGAAGCGCCACTCCTCCATCCAGTCGCCGTGCGAGTACACCGGGAAGAAGAACGCCACGGCCACCGCGAGGAGCAGCGCGATGCGGGCCACGGGCGCGCGCCACGCGAGGAGCACCGCGGGGGCGAGCTTCCACACGCGTTCGAGCTTGTAGGCTTCGAGCCAGTCGATGACGTAGCGCCAGCCCGGCGAGTCGAACTTGGTGAGGTCCTTGCCGAACTCGAAGGTGCGCTTCTTCGTGTAGAAGCTGTTGGGCACCGGGTACGCGAAGTAGGCCAGTCGGAACAGCTCGATGGACCCGAGCCCGAAGCCCAGGAACATCGCCCACAGCACGTCTTGACGGGTGAAGCGTCCGGTGAGCGCACGCAGGGCCTTCGCGGCGAAGAGGGCGGCGATGTAGAGCCCGCCGTCGGGTCGCGTGGCGAACAGCAGCGTGAGCGAGAGCGACGACCAGGGCACGCGCGCGGCGTCGGCCTCCTCCCACGCGAGCGCCGTCACCGACAGCGACGCGAGGAACGAGAACAGCCCGTTCTCGAGCCCCGACACCGCCCAGAGGGCCGTGTGCGCGAAGGTCGATGCGATCGCCGGTGCGACGAGGTCGTAGAGCCGCGGACGACGCCCGTACGCCGCCGCGGGAAAGAGCGCGATGGCCGCGAGGGCGCCCGCGCCGAAGGCCACGCCGAGCACCTTCGAGAGGGCTTCGTGCGAGACGTGGATCCACTCGGCGGGCGTGAGCAGCAGCACCCACAGGAGGTTCGTCGCGGCCTCCACGCGCTCGGCGCCGGGCGTGAGCACCAGGCCGTGACCGAGCGCGAGGTTGCGCGCGTACGCGAAGGAGATCCCCGCGTCGTCGACGGTGAAGTCCCACGCCCGCCCCGCGTGGGCGCCGAAGAGCGCCATGATCGCCCCGAGGAGCGCGAGCCACGCGATGTTGGGGCGTTGATCCTTCGGCGGCATCGGGGGAGCGGAACGACGGTGGGACACGACCCCGCACTGCGCGACGGGACGCGCGGGAGTATCACCCGCCGCGCGCCGCTGCAACGGCGCGGTGCCTCAGCGGCACGCGTCGGCGAAGAGGGTCGTGATGTCGAGGGTCACGAGCGCGTCGCAGCGGGTCTCGAAGGGACGCGCCTGGAGGTACGCCGCGAAGGTCGGACCCTCTTCGGGCCAGAGCCCCGGCTCCAACGCCAGCGCGAGGAACGGACGCAGCGTCGAGGGCACCTTCGGGAGGATCTTCTTCAACCGATCGCGGGCCTTCACGAGCTCCTCGCGCTTGCGCTCCATCGACACGCCGCGGTCGAGCATGCGGGCCACCTCGGGGTGCCCCCACGGGCGCTCTCCGGCGAAGGCCTGCGAGGCCATGAGGGCGAGCGCCACGAGGTCGCGGTAGCGGTACTCCATGCGCCGGTCGCGTGGGTCCGCCGAGTTCACGAGCGGCGTCGAGACGAGGAAGTTCAGGTGCGACCACTCGGGCGTCACGAGCTCCATCCCGATGGGGAGCGGATCGATGAGCGTCACCCGCGCGCCCTCGTCGACGCGCACGTTCTCGGGCTTGAGATCCCCGTGGGGCCACGACTTCTCGTGCAGCCGATGGAGCGTCTTCGCGAGCGCCGCGAGCCCCGGGCCGGGCTTGAGCTCCACGGCCTCACCCTCGGCGCGGGCCATCACGTAGCCCACGCGGCCGCGCTCGGTGAAGAGCTCATGGGCCTTCACCACGCCCTCGTCGCGCGCGTCGCCGAGGCGCTGGTGTTCGCGCGTCACGATGCGGTTGCACAGCGCGAGGTCCGTCGGAGGAATCACCCGCAGCGAGCGTCCGTCTTCACCGATCTTCGGCGCGCGGAGGCGCTGCTTCGTGGTGCTCGCATCCCACGCATCGTTCGCCGTGGGCCACGGCTGCGCGACCTTGATGGCCAGCGCCGTGTCGTCACGCTCCGTGGCGAACACCACACCTACACCGCCGCGGCCGAGCACGCGGGTCGGTGCGAGTCCACGGGCCTCCGCCGCCGTGCGGGCATCTTGAAAGGCCTCGGGTTCCTTCGCGCTCGGTTCCACCTTGTCGCGCGGAGCATATGCGGGCGCCGCGCGGGAGTGGCGAAAAAAGTCCGAGAGCGATCGGGTAGAGTGCGCGCGAGACCCCGCCACGATGCCTCCCGACAAGTACGAACGCGCTGAGCAGAAGGCCCGCACGCAGGCCTGGTACGCGGTGATGGGCTTCGGCGCCCTCGTGGCCGGCGTGGCCGTGATCATGCGCTGGATGCCCGACAATCCGTTCAACACCCCGTCGGAGCTCCCGAACACCACGCGGCTCAACGCCGACCGACTCTCGGGCCGTCCCGCGCCGATGCTCGCGGTGCGACCGAGCGAGATGGGCGCGATCGGGAGCGGCTGTCGCGTGAGCGATGTGGCCCTCGTGCAGAACAACCTCGGCGCGCTGCACCAGACGACGCTCCAGGGCGTTGAGGTGTGGCTCGATCGCGCCCGCGCCCGCGGCCGAAGGGTGACCCCGGGAGGATGGACCGCGCGCCCCCCCGACAGCGACGCGGGAACCTCCGTGGGATGTGTCGTGGCCCTCGCGCTCGGCGACGGTCGCAGCGCCCGCGAGGCCGTGTGGAACGTGTCCGACGATCGGCTCACGGTGACGCCCGCCAATGCGCTCGCGCGAGAGATCGCCGCCCTCGCGCCGGGGTTGCGTCATCGCTGACCCATCGGGTGGGTGGTCAATGCGATACGGACTCTCCCCGATGCGGCGCGTATGTCGTGTTCGGGAATCGAATCGTGGGCGGTGATTTCATCGCCCGAAGTGGCGCGTCTCGCCACGCGACGGATGCGACCCGCGGGCAACGGTGAAACGCTCCGAGCCATGAGCCACGACGCCATGGGAACAGGGCGCACGAACACGTTCTCGCGGAGCCCCTTCGAGACCGATCCCCGCCTCGACGTGCGGAGCTCCGTGGAGAGCATCGCGCGGCTGCTTCGCCCCGAGGATCTCTCCGTGGTGTTTCAGCCCATCGTGCACATGGAGAGCCTCCGCGTGTTCGCGTACGAGGCCCTCGTGCGGTGCCGCGTGCCTGGGCTCACCAACCCCTCGGTGCTCTTCGAGCGCGCGGTGAAAGACGGCTGCGTGGGACGCCTCGGGCGCATGGTGCGCGAGGTCGCGACGCCGCTCGTGGCGGGTCTGCCGGTGTTTCTCAACGTGCACCCGAAGGAGCTCGAAGAGCGCTGGCTCGTGCGCCCCGACGACCCGATGTTCTTTCACAACCACGACGTGTACGTGGAGATCACCGAGTCGGTGCCCTTCACGCACTTCGAACTCGTGCGCGACGTGCTCAAGGAGATCCGCTCGCGAGGCAACGTGCACCTCGTCGTCGACGACCTCGGCGCGGGCTACTCGAACCTCAAGCGCATCGCCGACCTGCAGCCCCGCGTGGTGAAGCTCGATCGCGGACTGATCGTCGACGTGACCCGCGGATCGCGTCAGCAGCGCCTCGTCGCCAACGTGGTGCAGCTCTGCGTCGACATGGGCGCCGAGGTGGTGGTCGAGGGCATCGAGACCGTCGACGAGTGGCTCGCCATCGCCGACACGGGCGCCCACTACGCGCAGGGATTCCTCTTCGCCCGCCCGGGCTTTCCGCTCCCGCCCGTGAGCGTCTCGTCGCAGTTCGAGGTCGCGTGGAACGCGCGCAACGCCGCCCAGCGCACGCTCACGGTCACCGCGCCCTCGACGCCGCCGTCCCGCGTCGCCCACACGCCGCTCCCGATGCGCGCGCCGTCGATTCCTCCGACCCGCGAGGCCACGCCCACCGCCGCGATGCGCGCCGTGGCGCCCGCGCGCGACCTCCGCACGCCGATGCCCATGCGCGCGCCGTCGATCCCGCCCGTGCGCGAGGTCCGCACGCCGCTCCCGATGCGCGCGCCCTTGGTGTCGCCCGTCACGCCCACGTCGGTCTCGCCCGTGGCCGCGCCGAAGCGCGACACGCGCGCGATGATGCTCACCCCGCCGCAGCTCCCGCAGACGCCCGAGGCGCCTGCCACCGCGACCGACCTTCTTCCCCCGCGTCGCTGACCTACGCGCAGGGCGCGAGCGGCGCGATCGGCGTGATCGACGGGGCGCTGCGATCGCCCACCGCACGGCGTCGCGCCGAGAGGGCGTGCACCGTCGCGAGGGCCTCGGTGCGCTGCATGGCGACGGGCACACGGGCGGCGCGCGCGGGCGGCGGATCCGGTGGCGGCTCGCGGTGCGCGCGGGGGCCGCGGAGAGACAGCACGCGCGCGGGCGCGGCGGAGGCGTGACACTCGGGGTGGCTCATGGCGTCGGGTCCTTCGGGGATGCGGTGTGCGGCGCGTCGCGATCAGAAGAGCAGCAGGTCGCCCTCGGTCGCGGCGTCGGCGGGCGCGGCGGGCTCCAGGGTCATGACGAAGTCCTTGTCGAGCGTGAGGTCGAAGCGGACGTTCAACACCCCGCCGTCGCCCGTGAAGGCCTGCCAGAACGACGCGCCGCCCGAGGTCGAGAGCACGCGCATGTTCGTGCCGATAGTCGTCGTGGGCGTCGCGATCGAGAGCACCACGCCGTGGGCCAGCATGCGGTTCTTCATGCGACCGAGGAGCATGTTGTTGAACTCGCCCACGGTGTCGCAGAGGCCGTCTTCCGTCGGGTCGGCGCCGATGGCTGCGCACCACGTCGAGACCACTGCCGTGGTGGTGAGCAGCAGCAGCGAGCCGCGGATGTTCTCGCCCGTGTACCCGATGCTCGACGCGACGAGCTCGCGCACGTTGGCCTCGGGCAGGGGCTCCTCGCTCGACGAGCGAACGGCGATGGGGAGGCCGTAGGCCTCGAAGAGTTCCTGCGTGGCGTCGAAGAGGTGCTGGCGGATCACCGCGAGCGGATCGAGATAGGGCGGTCGAGAGGTCATCGTGCGACTCCTGCGTGCGAGGCTCCAGGTAGCAGCGCGTGTGCCGCACCGCGGGGCTCTCTTCGCGCGCAGAACGCGGTGTTTTTCGCCACGGTGCGCGGTCACGGCGTTGACGCTCTGGAGTCAACGCGGTGGCGACCGCCGATGGGCGTCGC
Organism: uncultured Myxococcaceae bacterium; assembly: GCA_945952225.1. Classification (GTDB taxonomy): domain Bacteria; phylum Myxococcota_A; class Polyangia; order Polyangiales; genus CAISKJ01. The sequence continues at coordinate 43,199 of CAMFHP010000009.1, read as the reverse complement.
GCGCCGCGCGCAGGCGGGTACGATGCGCGCCCATGCACGACCCGCAGCCGCTCCCGCACTGGAACCTCGGCGACCTCTACGCGGCCATCGACGACCCGGCCATCGCGCGTGATCAGCGCGAGGCCCTCGACCGCGCAACGCGCTTCGCCGAAGCGTTCCGTGGGCGCGTGCACGGCCTCGACGGCGAGGCGCTCGCCGCGGCGCTCGGCGCGTACGAGGCGGTGCTCGCGCTCGCGTATCGACCGCAGATGTTCGCGAGCCTCGCGTCGTCGGTCGACTCGCTCGACGAGGCCACGCGCGCCCTCTCGACGCGCGCCACCGAGGCGGCCACCGCGGTGATGAACGAGCTCCGCTTCGTCGACATCGAGCTCGCCACCGCGCCCGACGAGACCGTGCAACGGTGGAAGTCCTCCGCCGCCCTCGCGCCCTTCGCCCACTACCTCGACCGCGCGCGCATCTTCGCGCCGCACACGAAGTCCGACGAGGTCGAGCGCGCCCTCGCCACGAAGAACCTCACGGGACGCCGCGCGTGGACGCAGCTCTACGACGAGCTCACCTCGGCGTTCAGCTTCGACTTCGAGGTGCGCGGCGAGACGAAGCCCCGCACGCTCGCCGAGATGCGCAGCCTGCGCATGGAGCCCGACCGCGCCCTCCGCGCGCGCGCCCACGCCGCCGTGCTCGACCGCTTTCAGCGCGAGTCGACGGTGATCTCGTACCTCGTGAACACGGTCTATCAAGACCACCGCGCGGAGAACGCCCTCCGCGGATACGCCACCCCCGAGGCGCCGACGCTCCTCGATGACGAGCTCCCGCGCGCCACGCTCGACGCGCTGCTCACCGCGGTCGAAGACCACTACCCCGTGGCGCAGGAGTACTTCCGTCTCAAGGCCCGCGGGCTCGGCCTCGACCGCCTCGCCACCCACGACGTGCTCGCCCCGTGGCCCGACGGCGAGCGCACCGTCGCATGGAGCGACGCGCGCGACGAGGTGCTCGCCTCGTTCGACGCCCTCTCACCGCGCCTCGGCGACCTCGCGGGACGCTTCTTCACCGAGCAGCGCATCGACGCCGAGCCGCGCCTCGGCAAGCGCGACGGAGCCTTCTGCGCGGGCATGGTGCCGGGCCTCGCGCCGCGGGTGATGGTGAACTTTCTCGGGCGCCTCCACGACGTGATGACCCTGGCCCATGAGCTCGGTCACGGCGTGCACTTCGCCCTCGCGGGCGAGCGTCAGCGGCTGCTCAACTACTGGCCCACGACCCCGATGGCCGAGACCGCCAGCGTGTTCGGCGAGATGATGCTCGCCCGCAGGCTCCTCGCGCGCGAGGGCGACCCCGCCGTGCGCCGACAGCTCCTCGCGTCGCGCATCGAAGACGCGCTCGGCACGATCCACCGCCAGGTGTGCTTCACGCGCTACGAGATGAACGCCCACGCGCGCCGCGCCGACGGAATGATCCCCGCCTCGGAACTCTGCGCGCTGTGGTCCACCGAGCTCGGTCGCTTCTACGGCGACGCGGTGGAGCGCGGCGCCCACGACGCCTGGGGCTGGGCGGGCATCCCCCATCTCATTCACTACCGCTTCTACTGCTACTCGTACGCGTTCGGGCAGCTCCTCGTGTTCGCCCTCTACGACCTCTGGGAGCGCGACGGCGACGCCTTCGTGCCGCGCTACCTCGAGCTCCTCGCGAGCGGCGGATGCGACTCGCCGCAGAAGCTCCTCGCGGCCATGGGCCTCGACATCGCCGACCCCACGTTCTGGCGCCGCGGACTCGCCGTGGTCACCCGCATGGTCGACGAGTTCCGCGCCCTCGTCTGACGTCGCAGCGTCGGGCGGTCAGAGCCCCTGCATCTCGCGAATCACACGGTCCATGTCGGGGTCGCCGGTGCCCTGCGACGGACGGTTCGCGCCGCCGTTCGCGCCGTTGCGACGCCGCGCGGGGTCACCGCCCGTGCGCGGGTCGAAGAGGCCGTTGCCGTCGCCGCCCGTCAACTGCTGGAGCAGCGGGCCGAGGGTCTCCATCGCGCGCTGCATCTCCTCCGACGAGGGCGCATCGCCACCCATCATCGACCCGAGCATCGCGCCCATGTCCGCGCGTCCGAGGTCGTCGTCGCCGTGCGACTCCTGAAGCCACCGATGGGCGAGCCCGCGGTATCGCGCAGCGCCCGCGCCGTGCTCTGCGACGAGCGCGTCGACGAAGCCCGACGGCGGCGCCGTGCGGAACCTCCACGCGTTGACGTAGCGCCGCATCGCGCGGAAGAACACCGCGTCGCCCGCCGCCTCGCGGAGCGCGTTGTAGTAGTACGGGCCCTTGCCGTACACGATGCCCGCGTAGCGCACCGTGGGGCCGTAGAACGACGCCGGGCGATCGACGGGGCCGTCGTCGTGACCGAGCTGGCGCATGAGCTGGTAGTTCATGCGCACGTTCATGTCGGCGTCACGGCGCGCGCGCTCGGCGCCGTAGCGGTCTTCGAGGTAGAGCGCCGCCGACCACTGCGCGAGCGACTCGTCGACGAAGGGATGCACCCGCGAGTCGCTCCCCACGAGCCCGTGCCAGTACTGGTGCGCGACCTCGTGCGCCGTCACGAACTCGAGCATCGCGGGCAGCATCGCGCCCATCTGCTGCGTGATCGCGTCGCCCACGCCGAGCAGGTTTGCGACGCCGCCCATCACACCCGACATCTGCGGCGGGTGATAGAACATGCTCGCGACGGTCACGAGGCCCGAGAACTCCACGCCGCCCGCGCCGCCCACGAGGGGCGCCTCCACCACGTCGAGCTCGGTGAAGGGGTACGGGCCGAAGCGCCGTTCGAAGACCTCCAGCGCGCCCGCCGCCGCGTCGAGCACACGGTGTCCGGCCTCGCGATCGCCTGGAAGAAACACCGAGCGCACCTCGACCTCGCCCACGCGCCGCGTCTCGGTCTGGAGCGTCGCGCCCATCACCACGGCCACGTCGCGCACGGCCACCGCGCCCACCTCGGTGCGCGCGCGGTCGCCCGCCGTCGTGCGCCCGAGCGTCACGCCCGACGAGGCCACCGTCCACGACGCGGGCGCGTCGATCACCGCGTGCCAGTTCGCGAGGTCGTCGGAGCCGAGGTCGCCGTTGGTGCCGTGGTCGTCGCGCGCCCAGCGCCCGCCCTCACGCCGCGCGAGCACCGCGAAGAAGTTGGCGAAGCTCGCGATGCCCTCGCCCGTCGCGAGGAGCCCGTAGTCACCCGCGCCCTCGCTCCCGAGTGACGAGAGCGACTCCATGCCCTGCGCGAGGATGTTCGTGCGCGCGCTGTCGATCTCCGTGAGCGTCCCCGAGAGCTCCACGTCGATGCGCAGCCGCGCGCCCGGCGCGAGGGGCGTCCGCGGACGGGCCACGAGCACCGACGCGCCCGCCGCCCGCACCGTGCATCCGTCGCCTTCGCACGCGCTCCGCACCACGCGGATCGGCGGCGTCGCACCCTGCACCGTGGCCGCGGGCGTCGCGTTGCCGTAGAGCCGCAGCACCACGTCGGCCATGGGCGCGCGCTCGGTGTTGGTGAAGCTCAACGTCTCGCGGAGGGTGTACGTGCGCGTCGCGGGCTCGTAGCGCAGCGCGAGGTCGTACACGGGCAGCCGCGCCACCGTCACGGGCGACGACGGCGACGAGAGCTCCGCGCGCACTGCGGGGCGCAGCGAGGCCATCCACGGGGCCACGTCGGGCGCGGGCGAGGGGGCGGGCTGCGCGCACGCCGTCGGGGCGCCGAGGGCGAGGGAGAGGGCGACCGCGAGAGCTCCGTGTCGAGGCGTCATCGCGACGATGCATCGCCCGCGCGCTGTCTGCTGGCAAGCGCCCGCGCGTCGTTGTTAGCGTCGCGTGCGATGAAGACCCCGCGCGCGCCCTTCGTGCTCACCCTCTCCGCCGCCGCCCTGGCGCCCGTCGCGTGCGCGAGCACGCAGCAGCCCGCGACGAACCCGCCGATGCCCGACCCCGCGCTCGTGTCGACGAATCCGCCGGCGCCGCAGCCCGAGCCCGTGCCCGCGCCCATGATGCCCACGGCCAATCCCCCGGCCATCGTGTGCCCGCCGACGGAACAGCTCCGCGAGGGCGACGCGTGCCCGCTCCCCGACATGCGCTGCCAGGTGCCCTCGAACTGCGCGCACATCGAGTACGTCTGCACCAACGGCCGCTGGCACCGCATCGAGTCGACTTGCAACCCGCCGCCTCCTCCGCCTCCTCCGCCGCCGCCCGCCCGTCGGTGACACCGCCGTGGCGTCGCCGTGACGCACCACGAACATCCGATTTTTCAGCGCACCGCGGCGACGAATACCGCGCCCCCGATTGGACATTCCCCCGCCTCCCATGCGACCAACGGAGTCCATGTGGAGCGGGAGAGGGTCCGCAGGGTTCACGCTCATCGAGCTGATGATCGTGGTGGTGATTCTGGGTGTGCTCGCGGCGGTCGCGCTGCCGGCCTACAGCCGGTACACGCGTCGATCGAAGACCGCGGAGGTCACCGGCAACATCGCGAAGATCTACATGGCGCAGGTGGCCTACTACAACCACTCGAGCGAGCGCGCGCCCACGGGCGGCTTCGTGAACCAGCCGTACTTCACGCCCGACAACAACCCCGGCGCGAACAAGTACCCCGCGAACATCGCGCTGTGGTCGAGCGATCCCCAGTGGACGGCCCTGGGCTTCTCCCTCGAAGACGGCCACTACTACGCCTACAACTCCTTCGCGACGCTGGGCACGGGGCCGGGGATCTACTTCTATGCGCGCGGCATCGGAGACCTCGACGGCGACGACCTCGAATCGACGTACACGATCCGCGGTGAGGTGGCGCCCGACGGCGAGGTGCAGCGCTCGTCGGTCGACATCGTCAACGAGCTCGAATGAGCGCCCTTCGCGCGCGGCTCCGACGACGGTAGCGTCGCGCGCTCCATGAGCGTCTCTCCCCTCCGCGCCGTGCTGTTCGACCTCGACGGCACCCTCGTCGACAACATGGCCTTTCACATCACCGCGTGGATCGAGACGGCCCACGCCCTCGGCCGCACGATCACCGCCGACACGGTGATGCGCGACTTCGCGGGACGTCGCAACGAAGAGATCCTCCCTGCCCTGCTCGGCCGCGCCCTCGCGCCCGACGAGCTCACACGCATCGCCCGCGAGAAGGAGCAGCGCTACCGCGACCTCTTCGCGCCGCACGTCGCCCCCGTGCGAGGGACGCTCGCGCTCCTCGACGCCCTCGACGCCGCGGGCGTGACCTTCGGCATCGCGAGCGCGGCCCCGAAGGAGAACCGTGACTTCGTGCTCGACCGCCTCGGACTCCGCGCGCGCTTCCGCTGCGTGGTGGGCGCCGAGGAAGTGACCCGCGGCAAGCCCGCGCCTGATCTGTTTCTCAAGGCCGCCGAGCGCCTCGGCGTGGCGCCCTCCGAGGCACTGGTCTTCGAAGACGCGCACCTCGGCGTGACGGCCGCACGCGCCGCGGGAATGCGCGCCGTGGGCATCACCACCACCGAGCCCGCCGACGTGCTCCGCGAGGCCGGCGCCATGGCCTGCGCGCCCGACCTCGCCTCGCTCCCCGCCGAGGTCACCGCGCTCTGGATGTTGCGCTGAGCGTCGCCCTCACGCCCCGCACGCGAGGGTCACGGCGTGAGCGCCCGACGCGGTGGTGACCGTCGCCGACGCGCTGCCCGTGTAGCTCACGGTGACCGCGCGTCCGGTGTTCGTGGCGAAGCTCGCCGAGCCCGTCGGACACGCCGCCGCGCAGCGCCGATAGCCCGTGACCGTGGTGTTCCACGTGACGGCGCCCACGGTGGTGCTGTACGCGCCGTCGAGGGCCACGCATGACCCGTCGTAGACCGCGGTGAACGTGCCCGCACGCGCGATGCTGCGCCCGCCGTTGCCCGTGCCCGTGGAGTTCGAGGCGACCGTGAGCGTGCGCGTCGTGCCCGAGGCCGTGCCCGTCACCGTGGCGTTGAGGTCGAGCGTTCCGCGACGGAACGTGAGCGTGCCCCGCAGCGCCGCCGTGGCCCCGCCCGCGGCCGGACTGAACGTGGCGGTGAACGTTCCGCTGGCCTGTGCGAGCCCCGCGGGCCCCGAGCAGTTGCGCAGCGTGTAGGTCACCGTCGCGCCGTTCGCCACCGCCGTCGCGCATCCCGGCGGCTGAAGGTATGTGCCCACCGCGGCGGCTGCCTGCGAGGCCGCCACGACGCCCGTCGCGCCCGTCACCGAGGCCGTCGCCACCACGGCGAGCGACGACTCCGACGACGCTCCCTCGGCGCTGTCGATCGCGTCGACCGCTTCGGCAGGCGCCTCGTCGTCACCGCCGCCGCAGGCGGCGAGCCCGTGGGACGCCACCGCACACAGCACCATCGTCGAGAGCAGCTTCTTCATCGCAGAGACCTCATGTTCGTGGTTGGGAGTGCGCTCGCCACTTCAAGCGCCGCGCCGCGCGTCGAAACGCGCGTTCCACATGGACTCTGCGAAGCGCCGCCCGTTGCGCCCCGACCACGACGTGTCGACCGCACGCAACATCGGTCACCGCCGCGCGACCTCGCATCGCGGCTCGAAACGCGCCTCGCGCGCTGGCCCGCGTCTTGTTGAGATGCGCGCGCCGTCGACGATGCGCGTCGACCTCGTTCTCCGAACACCGCCTCCCCACGAAGAACCGATGAACCTCCGCCACGCCCTGCTTCTCTGCGCGTTCCCGCTTGCTGCGTGCTCCAGCGATCCTGCCCCCGCCGCCGATGCGGGCACCGACACCACGCCCGTCACCGATGGGTCTTCGAGTGATGCATCTGCGAGTGATGCGTCTTCGAGTGATGCGTCCACGAGTGATGCGTCCACGAGTGATGCGTCCACGAGTGATGCGTCTTCGAGCGATGTGTCTTCGAGTGATGCATCTGTAAGCGATGCGTCCACGCCGACGCTGCGGCGCTGCGCGACCACGGGGCGCGGGGGCATCGCGGGTGACGTGTGCTTCAACCTCACGCCCATCGAGTCCGGGCTCAACGCGACGGGCGCCAACGCCGACGTCGACCAGTACGCGCTGCGCCCCACGAGCAACGCGCGCGGCACGCTGCTGATCTACCTCAACGGCAGCGGTGGATCGCCCCGCGGCGCCGTGATCTCGCCCGACACCAACGTGTACGCGACGGCGCGCGCGCAGGGGCTCCATGTGCTCGCGGTGTCGTACCGCAGCGACGACGCCGTGGCGCAGCTCTGCGCGACCTCGGTGGGGGCCGCGAGAGACACGTGCTTCCTCGCGACGCGCACCTCCATCGTGACGGGTGTGGCGCAGCCGGGCGCTGCGGCGGCGGTGCAGTCCATCGCGCTCCACGAGGGTGTCTACGCGCGCGTGGGCGCGGCCCTCGTGGCCCTCAACGTCCGCGACCCCGAAGGCCGCTGGAACCAGTTCTACGACGCCTCCGCGGGCCGCGATGTGGCGCGTGCGCTGCGCTGGTCGTCGATCATGGTCGCGGGGCTCTCGCAGGGCGGCGGACACGCGGCGCTCCTCGCGCGGCTCCACCCCGTGCAGCGTGCGGTGATGTTCTCGTCGCCGTGTGATGCCACCGCGCTCGGCGAGCCCTCGGCGTGGCTCACCTGGAGCGCCTCCGCGTGGCAGACCCCGTCGGCGAACCTCCGCGGCTTCGGCTCGTCGCGCGACACGCTCTGCACCACCCACGTCGCCGCGTGGGATGCCATGGCCCTTCCCGCTGCGAACCGTGCCGACGATGCCGTCGTGTGCACCGGCGAGACGGGCCACGGCGCGCCCATCGCGTGCGCCGACAACGCCGCGCGCTGGGCCTCGCTCTTCGCGCCCTGAGCGAGGGATTCAGCCCTTCACGCTGCCCGCGGTGAGCCCCCCCACGAGGTGCCGCTGCACCGCGTAGAAGATCGCCATCACCGGCGCCGACACGATCACCGCGCCCGCCGCGAACTTGCCCCACGAGGCGTTGTACTCGCCCACGTAGCGCTGGAGCGCCACGGGGAGCGTGAAGGCCGTCTCGCGCGAGAGAAAGGTCGCCGCGAGGATGAACTCGTTCCACGACGACATGAACGCGAAGAGGCAGGTCACCGCGATGGCCGGACGCGCCGCGGGGAGCACCACCTTCGTGAAGGCCTGCCAGCGCGTGGCGCCGTCGACCATCGCGGCCTCTTCGAGGTCCTTCGGAATGGCTTCGAACGCGCCGCGGAGCTGGAACACCGCGAAGGGCAGCGCCGTCGTCGAGTACACGAGCACCAGGCCCGCGCGCGTGTCGAGCAGGCGCAGCGTGTCGAGGATCACGTAGAGCGGCACCGCCGTCGCCACACCGGGGAACATCTGCGTCGCCAGCAGCACGCGCATCCCCGCGCGCTCGCCCACAAAACGGAACCGCGCGAGCGCATAGGCTGCGGGCGTCGCGATGGCCACGCTCGTCACCGCCGTCGCCACCGAGACCACCACCGACGAGAGGAGCTGTTGCGCGAAGAGCCAGTGGCCCGCGTGGTCGCGGCTGCCCACCACCGCGCGGAAGTTGTCGAGCGACACCGCGTCGGGCAGCGGGAGCGCGTGCGGCGAGGGCGTTCCCGAGGGCGAGAGCGCGAGCGAGACCACCCAGAGCACGGGGTAGAGCGCGAAGCACACGGCGGCCACGAGGGCCATGTGCACCAGGGCCTCCTGCCAGAGACGGGGTTTCATCGCGCGCCCTCCTTGCGGCGGGTCACGATCGCGAGGAGCGCGAAGATCAGCACCGCGTACGCCGCCGCGTAGCCGTACTGCGCCTGCCGCGTAAAGGCCCAGCGGTACGCCTCGCTCACGAGAATGTCGGTCTCTCCATCGGGCTCCCCGCCCGACACGAGGAACACCACGTTGAACTGGTTGAAGGTCCACACGGCGCCCATCGCGATCGAGGGGCCGAGCGAGGGGCGAAGCATCGGCAGCGTGATCTTCGTGAACTGCTGCCACGCCGTCGCGCCGTCGACCGAGGCGGCTTCGTAGAGGTCCTTCGGAATGCCCGCGAGCGCGCCGATCGAGACCACCATCATGAACGGAAAGCCCAGCCACGCGTTGGTCGCCACGTTGGCCGCGAAGGCCGTCGAGAAGCGCGCGAACCACGACACGGCCTCTCCGCCCGCCCACGTGATGATCGCGTTCACCGCGCCGAACTGGCGATGGAACATCCCCTTCCACGCGAGCGCGGTCACATACGACGGCACCGCCCACGGCAGGATCAGCAGCACCCGGTAGAGCGCGCGCATCTTCAGCAGCGGACGCGAGAGCAGCAGCGCCAGCGCGAGCCCGAGGCCCACGTGCAGCGCGAGGTTCACCACCGTCCAGAGCACCGTCACCGCGAGCACGCGGTAGAAGCTCCCCGTCGCGAAGAGCGGCCCTCCGCGCGCCGTGAGGATGTCGACGTAGTTCGCGAGGCCTACGTAGTACGACTGCCCCTCGCGCGTGGCGTAGAGCGACGTGGCCGCGCCGATCACGAGCGGCGCCACCACGAGCGCCGCGAGGATCACCGCCGCGTGCGTCACCCACGCATACGCGGGCAGCGAGCGACGGAGGTCTCGGCGAAAATCGGGGTCGCGCGCCTCGCGCACCGCGGCCATCGCGAGGGCCAGCGCGACGAGTCCCACGGCGAGCTGCGCGAGCGTCGCGTCACGCGGCGGCGGCAGCGGACGGGTCACGTCGGCGAAGCGGCGCGCGCCTTCGAGCAGGGCGTCGTGCGGCGAGCGGTCACCGCGCAGGGCCTTCACGAGCGCCTGACGCGCGGGCTCCCACGCGGCGCGCATGTTCGGGTGCGTGGGCATCGGACGCGCCGTGCGCGCAGCCGCGCGGAACGTGCCCAGCAGCGGATCGTTGGCGAGCGAGGGGTCGTCCCACGCAGCCTCCGTCGAGACCACCTGGTGACCGACGCGGGCGCGCACGCGGGCCGACTCGGCGCTCGTGAGAAACACCGCGAGCTCCATCGTGGCGACGCGGTCGTGCGCGCGCGTCGAGAGCATCGCGCCCTCGACGGTCGCGTAGGGCTCCATGGGGCGGCCGTTCGCGTCCAGCACACGGGGAAGCGGCGCGACCACGTAGCGCACGCGGTCACCGAGTTCGGCCGCGAGCCATGGGCCCGAGATGGCGGTCGCCGCGCGGCCTTCGAGAAAGAGCTGCGACACGAGCGCGCCCGAGGCCTCGTCGGGAATCACCTGCGCGCGGAGCATCCGACGCACGCGCTCCACCGATCGCTCGGCGCCTTCGCCCACGAACGCGTAGCGGCCCTGGTCGTCGAGGAGCGCGCTCCCGTAGGCGTGCGCGAGGGGCGCGTGGAGGTACGCGTTCTGCGACTCGTACACGAGCGGGAACGTGCCCGTCGGGAGCTGCCCGCGCAGCGCCTCGATCGCTTCGAGCGTGGTGGGAACCTCGCCGTGCGTGAGCGCGGGATTCACATAGAGCGCCGCGCACTTGATCGACAGCGGAAGCCCGTAGAGCACGCCGCGCACGGTGAAGGCGCGCACCGAGGCGCCGTCGAAGCGCTCGGCGAAGCGCGCGGCGAGGGGCGCGAGATCACCGGTCGCCACGGGGGCCACGAGGCCGCGAGACACGTAGCTCGCGAGTCGCTCGTGCGCGTCGATGAACACGTCGGGCCCGTGCCCGTGGGGAATGGCCGATTCGAGCTTCGAGGCGTACGCGTCGAAGGGCACCGCGAGCACGTCGACGGTCACGCCGGGATGCGCCGCGCGGTACGTGTCGACGAGGCGGTCGAGGGCCGCGCGCTCGTCGTCGCGGTAGGCGTGCCAGAGCGTGATCGACTGGGCCCACGCCGCGAGCGGGAGCAGCGCGAGGGCGAGCGCGAGGAGCGCGGCGACGCGGTGTTTCATCGCGCGAGGGAGGCGCCGGTCTCGGGGTTGAAGAGGTGCAGCGCCTCGCGTGACACGCTGAGCGGAAGGCGCTCGCCGGGCTTCGGCAGCGCGCGCTCTCCGTCGAGCCGCGCGATGAAGGGAACGTCGCCCACGACGCCGTGCGCGTAGGCCTCGAAGCCCATGGCCTCGACCACCTCGACACGCAGCGTGAACATCGCGTCGTCGGCCGTGGTGGGCGTCACGTCGTGGGGGCGCACGCCCACGGTCACCGGGGCGCCGTCGGAGAGCTGCACGCGGTCGCCCGCGGTCACGCGGAGGTCCTTCGCTTCGAGGCGAGCGCCGCGCGCGGTGGCGGCGAGAAAGTTCATCGAGGGAGAGCCCAGAAAGCCCGCGACGAAGCGCGTGTCCGGGCGGTGGTACACGTCGAGGGGCGGGCCCTGCTGCTCCACACGTCCGCCGTTGAGCACCACGAGGCGGTCGGCGAGGGTCATGGCCTCGACCTGGTCGTGGGTGACGTAGAGCATCGTCGCGCCGATCGACTGGTGCAGGCGCTTGATCTCGATGCGCACCTGCGCGCGCAGCGCCGCGTCGAGGTTGCTCAGCGGCTCGTCGAAGAGGAACACCTGGGGACGCCGCGCCACCGCGCGCCCCATCGCCACGCGCTGCCGCTGGCCGCCCGACATGTCACGGGGATAGCGGTCGAGGAGCTTCTCGATGCCCAGCGACTTCGCCACGTCGTCGACGCGCCGACGGATCTCGGCCTCGTCGGTGTTCCGCAGGCGGAGACCGAAGGCGATGTTGTCGCGCACGGTGAGGTGCGGATAGAGCGCGTAGCTCTGGAACACCATCGCGATGTCGCGGTCGCGCGGCGGCGCGCGGGTCACGTCACGGTCGCCGAGGAGGAGCGTTCCTTCGTCGGGCTCTTCGAGGCCCGCCACGGTGCGGAGCAGGGTGCTCTTTCCGCAGCCCGAGGGGCCCACCAGCACCGCGAGCTCGCCGTCGCCGATGGCGAGGTCGATGCCGCGCAGGATGGTGTTCTGTCCGAGGGTCTTGCGAATCCCGCGAAGCGTGAGCGCCGCCATAGCGCGCGGAGTATCCCGAAGCGCCTCGCGAAAGGGAATCGCGATCACCGACCGCGCGGGCCGTCGCGTTGACAGCGCGCGACGCGCGGGTGCATGGCTGGAGGCATGAACCCCCCCTCCGCTCGACCCGGCGTGCTCGCGGGCATCGGGCCCGACATTTCGGCCATCCAGACCGAGGACGACGCCCCCGTGGACAACATCATCTCCGAGAAGCAGATGCGTCTGCTCACCGAACCCCTCTACACAAGCTGGCCCGGCCCTCCCGGCGACGACGGCGCACCGTTACCGTTCGTGGCCTTTGCGAACGTGGGCGTGTTCACCACGGCCTCGGAGCCCGCGGTGGTGCCCGACGTGTTCCTGAGCGTCGAGGTCACGCTCCACGAGGACTTTCACCGCAAGGAGCACCGCACGTACTTCGTGTGGGAGTTCGGCAAGGTGCCCGACGTGGTGATCGAGGTGGTCTCGAACCGCGAGGGCGGCGAGCTCGGCGCGAAGAAGAGCCGCTACGCCCGCATGCGCGTGCCCTCGTACGTGGTGTGGGATCCCGAGGAGATCCTCTCGACCGAGCGGCTCCAGGTCTTCGAACTGCGCGGGGTGCGCTACCAGCGTGTCTCCGAAGCGCGCTTCGCCGACCTGGGCCTCGGGCTCACCGTGTGGGAGGGGCGCTTCGAAAACGCCACGTACCACTGGCTGCGTTGGTGCGACGCGACGGGCGCGGTGATCCCCACCGGGGCCGAGCGCGCGGCTGCGATGGAAGCGCGGGCCGACGAGGCGAAGGCGCGGGCCGACGAGGCGAAGGCGCGGGCCGACGAGGCCACGGTGCGGGCCGACGAGGCCACGGTGCGGGCCGAGCGCATGGCCGCGAAGCTGCGCGCCCTGGGCATCGACCCCGACGCGCCCTGAGCGCACACGCGCGGGTCTTCGAAACGCAACGACGCCCCGGGAGCATCGCGGCTCCGTCGGGGCGTCGAGTGCGATCCGCAGGGAACCTGTTCGGATCAGAACAGGTTGGTGAGGGCGACGTCACCGAGCTTCTTCTGCTCGGCGATGCGCGCCACCGCGCGGAGGATGCGGGTCTTCTGCGCGCCCGTCAGCGCCTCGCCCTTGACCGCGCGGGTCACGAGCTGAACGGTCACGGGACGGCCCGAGCGGGGCTTCTTCGCGCGCGCGGCCTTGGCGGCGTCGTCTTCCTTGCCGCGGGCCTGGCGCTTCGCGAGCTTGATCGCACGGTCGGCGACGGTGAACTTCTCGATCTGCTCCGAGGCGTACACCACGCGCACCGGGTCGATCTTGTTCTCCTGGAGGTAACCGGCGAACTTCGACTGCGCCGACTTCGAAACTTCTGCGAGCTTGCTCATGAACCTGATCGCTCCTCTACGGGGGGCGGTCTCGTACCACCATCGCGGGGGCGAGCACAAGCCCCCGTCAGCGTCCCTCGTGCCCGTGGTCGTGCCCATGGTCGTGGGCGTGGTCATGGTCATGGTCGTGCGCAGGCGTCGGGGGCTCGGCGCGGTGATGGTGCCCGTGCGGCGCCGCCGAGGGGAGCGCCGTCGCCACGAGCTTGCCGTGCTCCACACCCTTCGTGGCGAGGATCTGATCCGCCGCGCGCTGGATGTCTCCCGCGCGTCCCTTGAGCACGATGACCTCCATGCAGTGGTCGTGGTCGAGGTGCACGTGGAGGGTCGACACCACGCGCTCGCCGAGGGCGTGCTGCATCTCCGTGAGCCGCTCCGAGAGCTCGCGCACGTGGTGGTCGTACACGAGCGTGAGCGTGGCCATCACCAGCCCGCCGCCGTGCACGTGGTCGTCGGAGAGCCATCCCCGCACGAGGTCGCGCAGCGCCTCCGAGCGGTTCGCGTAGCCGCGCGCTTCGAGCCGCTCGTCGAAGCGCGCGAGCAGCTCCGCATCCATCGCCACGCCGAAGCGCACAAGATCCGATCCCTGAGGTGCCATGGGCCGCGCCGTGTGTCGCACACCCGCACCTGCGGCGACAAGCGCGCGCCTCGACGGCCCCCATGACACCCACGAAACAGCGCCGCCCCCGCGATGGTTCGCCGCGCGGAGTCCGTGGTAGTGCAGTCGCCATGCGCCACCCCGTGTCGCTCGCGACGCTGCCGCTGCTCCTCTCGCTCGCGGCCTGCTCGTCGGGTACGCCCACGCGCTTCACCTTCGCCGACGACGCCGCCGTCGACCCCGATGCGCTTCCCGTCGACGCCTCCCTCGCCGACGCCGCCCTCGATGTGCGCGCCGATGCCGCCGACGAGCGCGCCGTGACCTATCCCGACGTGGCCCCCGTCACCCGCGACGCGCCCGTCGACACGGCCCTCGCGCCCGACGCCGCGTGCAGGGCCGCGAGCGTCGAGGCCACGCTCGAACGCCTCCCCGTCGACATCATCTGGATGGTCGACAACTCGTCGAGCATGGCCCCCGCCATCGAGCAGGTGATCGCCGGACTCAACAACTTCGCCAACCTCGTGGGCACGCGCGGCCTCGACTACCGCGTGGTGATGCTCTCGCTGCGCAACGTCACGCGCCGTGTGACCGTGGGAGGCTCGGCCCGCTACACCGTGTGCATCCCGCGGCCCCTCGCGGGCGACGACCGCTGCGGCAACGGCGAGCGCTTCTTCCACTCCAGCGTCGACGTGAAGAGCACGCAGCCCCTCGAACAGCTCCTCGGCACCCTCGGGCAGACGCGCGGATACACCGCGGGCGAGCAGCGCGGCGGCGAGGCGTGGCGGTCGTTTCTGCGCGCCGAGGCGACGAAGACCATCGTGCTGCTCACCGACGATCAATCGCGGCTCTCGCCCGACGACTTCGAACGCTTCCGCGGCGGCACCAACCCCAACAACAGCGGCCTCACGCTCCCGCCGGGCCTCCTCGACGCCTCGTGGGGAGGTCTCTTCACGGGCTACACCTTCAGCGCGATCTACGGCTACGGCTCCGAGGCCGACCCCGGCGCGCGCTGCACCTACGCCGACGGATCGCAGCCCCCGAGCGCGGGCCCCGCGTACAGCACCCTCGTCACGCGCACCGGCGGCGTGCGGGCGCGCGTGTGCGACGGCGCCGCGCTGTGGTCGCCCTTCTTCGAACGCGTCGCCACGGCGGTCGAGCGCGCGTCGCGCATCCAGTGTGACCTCACGGTGCCGCCGCCGCCCGACGGACAGGTCTTCGACCCGCAGCGCATCAACGTGGCCATCGCGACGGCGGCGAGCTCCACGGCCCTCGGCAACGTGCGCGACGCGGCGGCCTGCGGGCCCTCGGGCGGATGGCACTACGACAACAACGACCGCCCGACGCGCGTGGTGCTCTGCCCCGTGTCGTGCGAGCGCGCGCAGGAGGCCGTTCGCACGGGCGGCGCCGCGGTGCAGGTGCAGTTCGGATGTCAGACCATTCCCGGTTGAGTACCGCCCTCGCGAGACCCTTCGCGCTCGCGCTCTCCCTCTCGCTCGTCGCCACGGCGGCCCACGCGAACCCCGCGGGCGACCCCATGCGGGCCACGCAGCGACGCGGCGACGGATGGGTCTGGTACGCGCGCGGCAACCCCCGTGACGTGCGCGCGAACCCCGAGGGCGGCACGATGCTCGTGGGCGGCGGAGAGGACTCCAACGAGGCCTTCGCGTGGTTCCTCCAGCGGGCGCACGGGGGCGATGTGCTGGTGCTCCGCGCGTCGGGGGCCGACGGATACAACGACTGGATGTACGACCTCGCGCGCGTCGACTCGGTGGAGACCCTCGTGGTCGACACGGAGCGCGGTGCGTCCGACCCCTTCGTGGTGTCGCGCATCGCGGGCGCCGAGGCCGTGTTCCTCGCAGGCGGCGACCAGTGGGACTACCTCCATCGTTGGAAGGCCACACCCCTCCGCGCCGCGCTCCAGCAGGCCATCGACCGCGGCGCTGTCCTCGGCGGAACGAGCGCGGGCATGGCCGTCCTCGGCGAGCACAGCTTCTCCGCGGCGCGCGACACCATCACCTCGCCCGAGGCCCTGCGCGATCCGTGTGATCCGCGCGTGCTCTTCGAACGCGATTTCGTGCGCGTGCCCCACCTCGCGAACGTGCTCACCGACACGCACTTCGCCGCGCGCGACCGCATGGGACGCCTCCTCGCCTTCACCGCGCGCCTCGCGACCACCACGGGCACCGCCCCGCGCGCCCTCGCCGTCGACGAAGAGACCGCCCTGCTCATCGAGCGCGACGGCAGCGCCCGTGTCGTGGGCCACGGCGCCGTGCGCGCCCTCACGCTATCGTCACCGCCGCGCGCGCTCCGTTGCGGTGCGCCCCTCACGCTGCGCAACGTCTCCGTCGAGCGCCTCGATGCGGGCCGCAGCTTCGACCTCACGCGCTGGCGCGGTGACGGCGTGCGCACGCGACTCGACGTGGTGAACGGAACGGTCCGCGCGCCGCGCAACGGGTCGGTGTACTGAGCCCCGCGCGCTGCTACCGTCGCGCGCCATCGTGAAGGTGCTTCTCACCGGCGGCACGGGACTCCTCGGCCGCGCGCTCCTCGACCACGCCCCCGACCGTCGCTGGACGCTCCACGCGACGCACCTCTCGCAACCGCCTGCGAGCACACCGCACGCGCAGTGGCATCGCCTCGACGTGCGCGATCCGTCCGCCGTCGACGCGCTCTTCGCAGCCGTGCGACCCGACGCGGTGATCCACACGGCCTACCGCATGGGCGGCGACGCGCTCGTGCCCGTGACCCTCGACGGAACGCGCCACGTCACCCTCGCCGCGAAGCGCGCGGGCGCCCGCCTCGTGCACCTCTCCACCGACGTGCTCTTCGACGGCCTGCGCGTCGGCCCCTACACCGAAGACGACCCGCGCTCCCCCATCACCGACTACGGTCGCGCGAAGGCCGACGCCGAGGCCTTCGTGCTCGCGGAGCATCCCGACGCGGTGGCCGTGCGCACCTCGCTGCTCTACTCCCTCGCGCCCGACGACCGGCAGGCGAGGCTCGCCCTTGACCTCGCGCGCGGCGTCGCCCGCGGCGCCCTCTTCACCGACGAATTGCGCTGTCCCGCGCGGGTCGACGAGGTGGCCGTCGCGCTCGGCGAGCTGGTCGCGCACACGTACCGCGGCGTGCTCCATGTGGCGGGCGACGAGACGCTCAGCCGGCACACGTTCGGGGCGTTGCTCGTGGCGCTGCACGGCGGTGATCCCGCGGCGCTTCCCGGTGCGCGGAGCGCCGATCAAACCACACTGCGTCCGCGCAACTGCGCGCTCGCGGTCGACCGCATGAAGGCGGTGCTCGCGGCGCGCGTGCGGGGGGCGGAGACGGTGCTGCGCGAGGCGATCAGACGAACTTGAGCTTCGTCGCGGCGACGGCGGACATCTGGAGCAGCATCCATCCGTGGCGGAAGCGCGAGATGTTGGTCTCGCCGTAGGTGCGGTCGCGGTAGCGGATGGGGATTTCGAGGATCTTCAGGTTGAGCTTCGCGGCGCCGAAGATCATGTCGAAGTCGCCGAAGGGATCGAAGTCGCCGAAGTAGTGGCGGTTGTCGGAGATGCGCACCCAGTCGCGGGCCCACACCACCTTGGTGCCGCAGAGCGTGTCCTTCAGCGGCTGGTTCAGCAGGAAGGTGAAGAGCTTCGAGAACCCGATGTTCCCGAGCTTGTTGAGGAAGCGCATCGCCTCGCGCTCCATCGGGTACACGAGCCGCGTGCCGTGCACGTAGTCGGTCTTCCCCTGCGCCATCACGTCGTAGAACTTCGGCAGCTCCTCGGGGGGCACCGTGAGGTCCGCGTCGAGGATCATCAGCAGGTCGCCCGTGGCGTGCGCGAAGCCCACGCGCACCGCGTCGCCCTTGCCCTTGCCCTGCTGGGTGTAGAACGAAATCTTGAGCGGTCCCTTGTAGGCCGCCATCTCGCGCTCGATGGCCGCGCGCGTGCCGTCTTTGCTGCCGCCCTCCACGAAGATGAGCTCGGTCTCGCTGCCCATCACCGGCGTGCGCGCGATGATGTTCGGCACGTTGCCCTCCTCGTTGCGCGCGGGCACCACGACGCTGACCTTCGGGGCCTTCGTCGTGCGCGGCTGCGGACGCGCGCGGCGGCGCAGCACATAGAGCCGGTACACCGTGAGGTTGCGCAGCACCGGGAGCGGCGCGAGAAAGCGGTTCACCAGCCCCGCGAGCACGGGCACCGGCGCGGGCATGAGCATGCGGTCTTCGAACTTCACCACCTCGAGGTCGGCGAGTTCGAAGAGGTTCGCGAGGTCCGACTCCGAGAGCCAGTTGTTCTCGGGCGTCGGGTGCTTGAGCCCCAGCGTCTCCGAGAGGCGCACCGCGGGCTCCCAGAGGTAGTTGTAACAGGTGAGGTAGATGCGGCCCGTGGGCGTGAGGTGCGCGTCGAGGTTCTCCAGAAGCATCTGGATGTCCGCGGTCGAGTGCACCATGCGGTCGCACACGATCGCGTCGTAGCGCTCGTCGGAGCGGAAGGTCAGCGCGTCGCCCTCGGTGATCGTGAGCGAGGGATGGTCGGCGCGCGCGCGCTCCACCGCGACCGGCGACACATCGAGGCCGTGGCGCACGGGGTTCGAGAGCTGCGCGAGGGTGTCACCGCGGCCGCAGCCGACCTCCAGCACCCGCGCGTCGTAGGGGATCACCCGACGGAGCGTCGAGGCCACGTCGGCGCGCAGGTGGCGCACACCGCCCGAGAAGCGCGGGTTCTCACGGGCCGCGCGGTCGAAGGTCTCGCGCCACGCGGCGTCGTCGCGCACCGGGGGGACGACGCGGGCAGAGCGCGTGTGGCCGTTGAGTTCCGTGGCATGCAGGGTCGCGGTCATGGGACGGGGCGAGTACCCCGAATCGCGCGGCGGTTCAACCGCTGCCAACGGCTGCACACCCGGCGCAGCGCACGCCTCTGCGCAGCGACGATCGTTCTCGCGAGGCGCCCCGGAGTTTCGGTATACCGGGAGCTCCCATCGGATGGGCCCGTGCGGGGCGCGCACGCGAATCAGAGGCGGCATGAAGCAGATCGACAAGCTCGTGGGACACCTCATGCGCTTCCAGGCCGAGAGCCTGGTGGCCGTGTCCAACGCCCCCGTGGCGGTGCGCGTGGCCGGCGCAGAGCGCACGTCGAACCAGTCCCTCGACCACGCCACCGTGCTCACGATGGTGAACGAGGTGGCCCCGGCCCGCAGCGCCGCGGAACTCCGCGCGGGCAACGCCACACGCTTCGTCTACGACAGCCCGCAGGGGCCCGTGACCGTCGAGGTGGTGCCCACGTCGGCGACCGCATGGCGCCTCGCGCTCGCCCCCGGCGCGCAGATGTCGGGCGTGCGCATCGGCCGCGGGCTCTCGTCGTCGGGCAACGCGCGCGTCGCGGCGCCGCTCTCCGTGGGCCGTGACGACGTGGGCGCGCGCGTGTCGGCCGTGCCCGCGCAGTCCGCACAGCCCGCGCAACCCGCGCAACCCGCGCAGCCCGCGCAGGCCGTGAGCGTGTCGGGCGGTGGGGAGATGGCGCCCATCGACAAGCTCCTGCGGGCCATGGCCGCGAAGGGCGCGAGCGACCTGCACCTCTCGACCGGTGCGCCGCCGATGATGCGGCTCCACGGAGAGATCCAGCCCCTCGATCCGTCGCTGCCGGTGCTCACCGACGCGGCGCTGCGGGCCATGCTTCTGCCCATCGCGCCGCAGCGGAACCGCGACGAGTTCGCGCGCCGCAACGACTCCGACTTCGCCTACGAGATCGTGGGGCTCTCGCGCTTTCGCGTGAACCTCTTCGTCGACCGCAACGGCGTCGGGTCCGTGATGCGTCGCATCCCCTACGAGATCATCGCCGCGGAGAAGCTCGGGCTCTCCCCCGAGGTGATGGAACTCTGCAACCTCTCGAAGGGCCTCGTGCTCGTCACGGGCCCCACGGGATCGGGCAAGAGCACGACGCTCGCGGCGATGGTCGACCGCGTGAACTCCACCCGCGACGACCACATCATCACGATCGAAGACCCCATCGAGTTCGTGCACAGCGACAAGCGCTGCCTCATCAACCAGCGCGAGGTGCACGTGCACACGAAGGGCTTTCGTCCGGCCCTCCGCGCGGCGCTGCGCGAAGACCCCGACGTGGTGCTCGTGGGAGAGATGCGCGACCTCGAGACCATCGAGATCGCCATCGAGACCGCGGAGACGGGGCACCTGGTGTTCGGCACGCTCCACACGAACACCGCGCCGAGCACCGTCGACCGCATCATCGATCAGTTTCCGTCGGACCGTCAGTCGCAGATCCGCACGATGCTCTCGGAGTCCCTGCGCGGGGTCATCGCGCAGACGCTCTGCAAGAAGATCGGCGGCGGACGTGTGGCGGCCTACGAGGTGCTCATCGGCACGCCCGCGGTGGCGAACCTCATCCGCGAGGGCAAGACCTTTCAGCTCTGGGGCACCATGCAGACCAGCGGACGCGAGGGAATGATCACCCTCGGCGAGTCGCTGCTGAGCCTCGTGCTGCGCAACCTCGTCGAGCCCCGCGAGGCGTACATGAAGGCCGTCAACAAGACCGAGATCCGCAACCTGCTCGCGGGCGCGGGCATCGCCCTGCCCGAGGTCTGACCGATGGCGCAGATCGACCGATACATCCAGCACATGCTGCGCATCGACGCGCGCTCGCTCGTGGTGACCTCCAACGGCCCGGTGATCGCGCGGCTCTCCTCGGGACAGGAGAAGTCCTCCACGCAGACCGTCGAGCACGCGCTCCTCGTGGCGGCCGTGCAGGAGGCCGCGCCCGCGCCGAACCTCAACGACATCCGCGCGTCGCGCCCCACGCGCTTCGCGTTCCCTGTTGAAGCGCCCACGGTGTTCATCGAGGTGGTGCCCACGCCGGGCCTCTGGCGCGTCACCCTCACGCCCTGGGAGCCTCCGCGCCCTTCGGACCTCCCGCCCGTGCGCGCCTCGTCGGTGCCCGGCGAGCGCAGCACCGACTTCACGGGACGCGCCTCGTCGGTGCCCCATCCCTCGCAGTCTCCCGCGTACGCGCCGACCATTCCGCCCGACGAGCCCGTGGCTCGCGCGAGCGTGCCCGCGGCGGTCGCGCCCGCGCCTGCGCCCGTCGTGAGCGCGCCCGTCGTGAGCGCGCCCGAAGCCCGCGGCGACACCACGGCCATCGACAAGCTCCTGCGCTTCATGAACGCGAAGGGCGCGAGCGACCTGCACCTCTCGACGGCGCGTGTGCCGATGATGCGCCTTCACGGTGAGGTGAAGCCCCTGGCGCCCGAGCTCCCGGTGCTCACCGCCGAGGCCATGCGCGCGATGCTCTTCTCGATCATGCCGTCGCACTGTCGCCAGCAGTACGCCGACACGAACGACACCGACTTCGCCTACGAGATCGCGGGCGTCGCGCGCTTTCGCGTCAACGCCTTCGTCGACCGACGGGGACCGGGCGGCGTGCTCCGTCGCATCCCGTCGGAGATCATCTCCGCCGAGACCCTCGGGCTCTCGAAGGCGATGCTCGACCTCTGCGACCTGCCCAAGGGCCTCGTGCTCGTGACGGGCCCCACGGGGTCGGGCAAGAGCACCACGCTCGCGGCGATGATCGACCGGGTCAACAACAGCCGCCGCGATCACATCATCACGGTCGAAGACCCCATCGAGTTCGTGCATCGCAACAAGAAGTGCCTCGTGAACCAGCGTGAGGTGCGGGTGCACACCGACAGCTTCAAAGACGCCCTCCGCGCGGCGCTCCGCGAAGACCCCGACGTGGTGCTCGTGGGAGAGATGCGCGACCTCGAGACCGTGGCCATGGCGATCGAGACCGCGGAGACGGGCCACCTGGTGTTCGGCACGCTCCACACGCGCACGGCGCCGAGCACCGTCGACCGCATCATCGATCAGTTTCCCGCCGAGCGTCAGGAGCAGATCCGCATGATGCTCGCCGACTCGCTGCGCGGGGTCATCGCGCAGACGCTCTGCAAGAAGATCGGCGGCGGCCGCGTCGCCGCGCAGGAGGTGCTGGTGGTCACGCCCGCGGTGTCGAACCTCATCCGCGAGGGCAAGACCTTTCAGCTCTACGGCGTGATGCAGACCGGCCGTCAGTACGGCATGCAGACCCTCAACGACGCGCTCTGCGACCTCGTGAAGACGGGCCGCATCGACACGCGCGAGGCGTGGTTCCGCGCGGTGCAGAAGGGCGAGATGCGCACGATGATGCAGCAGTACAACATCCCGCTCCCGCCCGGCGCCGAGCAGCGCTGAACGTTCTCAGCGCGCGGCCTGTTCGAGCAGCAGCGCGAGGGCCTCGCGCACCGTCGCCAGACGCACCGCACCGCGACCCACGTCCCCGAAGCGACACTCCCGATGGAGCGTGGTGAAGCCCTCGCGCGCCGACGCGAGGTGCACGAGACCCGCCGGGTTCACCCCATGGGGACCGCTCGCACCCGGACCCGCCACGCCGGTCACCGCCACCGTGAGCTGCACCCGATCGCGGGCGTGGGCGAGGGCGCCTTCGGCCATGCGCCGCGCCACCTCTTCGCTCACCGCGCCACACGCCGCGACCAGCGCGTACGGCACGCCCAGGAGCTGCGATTTCGCTTCGTACGAGTAGGTCACGAACGCGCGGTCGACCACGTCGCTCGACCCCGCGATGGCCGTCAACGCGCCCGCGATGAGACCGCCCGTGAGCGACTCCGCGGTCGCGAGGTGGAGCCCCTTCGCGCGACACAGATCGAGCACCGCACGCGCCTGCATTTCGATGGCCTCTTCGAACATGGCATGAGCATCCGGGAAGACCCGCACGCGACGCAACGGTCGCAGCGTTCGCGTTCTGGCCTGCGGCGATGAATCCTCAAGAGATCGTTGCGAATCCATCTTTCGCATCCCGGCCGTTTGATCCATGAATGCGCCCGGCTGACCCTGCATCTCTACCGGTCAGGCCACGATTGGTGATGTGAGGCTCCCGATGATTCGACGACTGAAACACCCTGCGCTGCGCCTCATGCTCGATGGACTCGCGACCGTGGGACTCTTCCTCGCCATGGTCGGCGTCCTCGCCCTCTGGACCTGACGTCTCCGACGGTTCCCTCCGCGCGCTCCCTCGGTTGACCCTGCGCGGTGCGGTGCGGTATGCGCGCTCACCCCTCCCATGAGCACCGACGCGCACACGCCGCGCAGAACGTTTGCGATCATCTCGCACCCCGACGCGGGCAAGACCACCCTCACCGAGAAGCTGCTGCTGTACGGAGGCGCGATCCACCTCGCGGGCTCGGTGCGCGCGGCCCGCGCCCGCCGTCACGCCACCTCCGACTGGATGGAGCTTGAGAAGCAGCGCGGCATCTCGATCACGTCGAGCGTGCTGCAGTTCCCCTATGCGGGCACGCGCTTCAACCTCCTCGACACGCCCGGCCACCAGGACTTCAGCGAGGACACCTACCGCACGCTCACCGCCGCCGACTGCGCGGTGATGCTCATCGACGCCGCGAAGGGCGTCGAGGCCCAGACCCGCAAGCTCTTTCAGGTCTGCCGCCTGCGGAACACCCCCATCGCGACCTTCATCAACAAGCTCGATCGACCGGGCCGCGACCCCTTCGAGCTGATGACCGAGATCGAGCAGCTCCTCTCGATCCACTGCGTGCCCGTGAACTGGCCCATCGGCAGCGGCACGGGCTTTCGCGGCGTGTACGACCGCCTGAGCCACAAGGTGCTGGTGTTCACCCGCGCGGGCGACCACGGGCAGAGCGTCGTCAACATGGAGGAACTCTCCGTCGACGACCCGCGCCTCCCCGAGATCGTGGGCGAGACGCAGTGGCAGATGACCCGCGACGAGATCGAGCTCCTCGACACCGCGGGCGAAGACGTCGACGTGCAGGCCTTCCGCGAGGGCAAGATCACCCCCGTGTTCTTCGGCAGCGCGATGACCAACTTCGGCATCGAGCCCTTTCTCGCGCGCTTCAAAGACTTCGCGCCGCCCCCGGCGCCGCGCGCGTCGTCGCGCGGACTCGTGCAGGCCTCCGACCGCGACTTCTCGGCCTTCATCTTCAAGGTGCAGGCGAACATGGACAAGGCCCACCGCGACCGCGTGGCCTTCATGCGCGTGTGTTCCGGCGCCTTTCAGAGCGGCATGTGGGTCAAGCACGTGCGCCTCGGCAAGGAGGTGCGCCTCTCGCGTCCGCAGCAGTTCTTCGCGCAGGAGCGCACGCTCGTCGACGAGGCCTACCCCGGCGACGTGCTCGGCGTGTTCGACCCGGGGATGTTCCGCATCGGCGACACCATCGTGACGGGCGAGAGCTTCACCTTCGACGCCGTGCCGCGCTTCTCGCCCGAGCACTTCGCACGGCTGCGCGCGAAGGATCCCTCGCGTCGCAAGCAGTTCGTGCAGGGCCTCTCGCAGCTCGTCGAAGAG
This sequence comes from uncultured Myxococcaceae bacterium, assembly GCA_945952225.1. Lineage (GTDB taxonomy): Bacteria > Myxococcota_A > Polyangia > Polyangiales > CAISKJ01. The sequence goes on along the minus strand of CAMFHP010000009.1, from coordinate 18,997 downwards.
GGCACCGCGCAGATCTTCACCGTGCCCGGCCAGGAGCAGCAGCCCGTGCTCGGCGTGGTGGGACAGCTCCAGTTCGAGGTGCTCGAACACCGTCTCAAGAGCGAGTACGGCGTCGAGGTGTACCTCGAACTCCTGCCCTACTCGCACGCGCGCTGGGTCGAGGGCGAAGAGGCCACCGCCGACGCCTTCGAGGGGCGCGGCTACGGCGCGGCGCTCTACGACCAGGACGGCAAGCTCGTCGTGCTGTTCAAGTCCGACTGGTCGCTGGGCATCGCCGAGCGCGACTTCCCGAAGGTGACCTTCCACACCACGGCGCCCATTCTCATCGCGCCGTCGAAGTAGTCCGCGCGATCCGCCTCGCGGTCAGTACACCGACAGACCCACCGACACTTCGGGCATCACCACGGCGTCGATGCGCTCGCCGTAGTCTGCGCGCATCACGCCCGCGCGCAGCGAGCCCGTGAGCCGCGTCGTGAAGGGAAGCTCTCCCTGCACGCCGCCGCGCAGATACCAACCCCCTGATCCCGCGGAGCCGTCGCCGGCGGTGAAGCCCGTCCACCCGACGCCTGCGTACACACCCACCGGCGTGACGGGCATCACCTGCACCTCGGCGCCCACGTTCGCGACCACCGCGCCGTTCGTCGACGCCACCACGTCGGCCGTCGCGCCGACGCCCACCTGGTGCACGGGAAAGCCTCCCAGAAAGGCCCTTCCGCCGAAGGCTGCGCTGCTCGAAGCGCCGCTCCCGAGGTGCTGCGGCACGAGCGCGAAGGCCGCGCCGCTCTGGATCGAGAAGCCCGCGCGGTCGAGGGGCGCGCGACCGAGCTGGAGGTACCGCTGCGTGTCGCCCTCGTACACCGTGGCCCCGGTGGCGCGCGCGGCGAGCTCGGGGGTCAACGCCGCGAGGGGAACGGCCGTGACCGATCCGTCGGCGCCGTCGAGGTAGAGGGGCTCATCGGGCGGAAGCCCCAGCCAGCCGTCGTAGCGCGCGCCCTCGGAGCCCGCGAGCACGAACACGATCACCGCCGCGGCCACCACCATCACCACGACCACACCCGCGTTGGGGCCGCTGGAGCTGCTCGACGACGAGCTCCCCGACGAGCCCGATCCGCTGCGCGACGAGCTCCCCGACGAGCCCGAGGCGCCCGATTGTGGAGCCGCGGGTGCGGCGCCCGTCGCGACGGCGGTCTGCACGGCGCCGCGCTGCCATGTGGTCGGCGTGCGATAGCTGCGACCGTTGTAGAGGTAGAGCTGGGGCACGAAGACGGGGTCGAAGACCACGCCCGTCGCGGGCTGCGCGGCGTCGGGCGGAACGTCGCTGCCGAGCATCGACTGCGTGGCGCGCACGGCCTGCCAGCGCTGGTCGGGGGCCGTGCGGGCGAGGCGCGCGAGCTCGTCGGACGAAAGCCGGTAGTGCGATGTGAGGCAGGCCTCGGTGAACATCGAGACGGCGACGAGAGACGCGACGGCGACGCGGCGGGAGGGCTTCACGGCGCGCGAGTGTAGTCGCGCGGTGGGGCGCTGGGATATGGTCCGCGCCCGCAAAGCCCCGCCCGTGGGGCCAAGGCACACCGCCCCGGAGCATCCGCCCATGAAGTTCTTCATCGATACCGCCGACGTGAACGAGATCCGCGAGGCCACCGCGCTGGGCCTCATCGACGGCGTGACGACGAACCCGTCGCTCGTCGCGAAGACGGGACGCAAGTACCTCGACGTCGTGCGCGAGATCTGCGAGCTCGTCGACGGCCCCATCTCCGCCGAGGTGCTCGCCACGGACTACGACGGAATGCTCCGCGAGGCCCTCGCGTGGCACGAGGTTCACGCCAACGTGGTGGTGAAGCTCCCGCTCACGCTCGACGGGCTCAAGGTGACGCGTCAGTGCGCGAACAAGGGCATCGCGACGAACGTGACCCTGTGCTTCTCGGCGAACCAGGCGCTCCTCGCGGCGAAGGCCGGCGCCACGTACATCTCGCCCTTCGTGGGGCGCCTCGATGACGTCTCCGAAGAGGGCATGGACCTCATCGCGAAGATCGTGGCCGTGTACCGGAACTATGACTTCGACACGCAGGTGCTCGTGGCCTCGGTGCGCCACCCCGTGCACGTGCTCCAGAGCGCGCTGCTCGGCGCCGACGTGTGCACGATCCCCTTCAAGGTGATCGAGCAGCTCGTGAAGCACCCGCTCACCGACGCGGGCCTCGCGAAGTTCGTCGAGGATTCGAAGAAGATCCCGCGCTGAGCCACGGGGGCGCCGCCCACCGACGCTCGCCGTGGTGCGAACGTCGGTGCGGCGGGCGAACGGGATGGGACGGGACGAGGGGAGACGGGGATCAGGCGGGCTGCGGCTCGGGCGTCGGGGCGGGCGCGGGCTCGTCGTCGACGGCGGCGCTGCTCTCGTCGCGGCGGAAGAAGGTCTCGGGCCACTCGCGACCGAGGTTGCGCTCGGCGCTGCGCTTCAGGAGCTCTGCGTACGTGGTGGTGCGGAGGCGGTTGACCGACTCCTTCCAGTCGGTGACGTCGGAGACGACGGTCGCGTTCTCGCCGCGGGCCTTCGTGCGGCTGGTGAGGGCCTGGAGCGCGGCCTTCGCCTGCGCGGCGAGGGGGTCGGCGAAGCGCCGCAGCAGCGAGTTCTCCGAGAGCTTGAGGATCTCGGGCACGATGCGGTCGCGGGTCTGCTCGCTCTGATCGCGGAGGTTGCGCGTCACGAAGGTCGACGGCGCCTCGGAGAAGAACCGACGGTAGAAGCTCGACCGGCGGTCGTTGGCGGCCTCCACCAGCACGACGCCCGCGAAGCGCGTGGTGGTTCCGTCGAGCTGGGCGTCGCGCACCGACACCACGGCTTCGGCGCGCACGATGCCCCGGCGGGCGGCGCGCTCACGCTGGGCGACGGACTCCCAGCGGTCGATGGCGGCGTCGAAGTCGGGGGCGAGGTCGGCGGCGTCGGGGTCGGCGTGGAGCGCGGCTTCGGTGAACCAGAGTTCGTCGAGGAAGTAGGCGAGGGAACGGGCTGTCGAGAGGGTCTTCATGGGCGACTCCTGAAGCGCGACGGCGTGGTCACCAGAGGGCCGCACGGCGTGTGCGGCGGGTGCAACGCCCGTTGCGCAGGCGCACTGGCAGCCGGTGGGCGCGCGAAGTTCCCGGGGCGCGCGACCGACGGGCGATTTTCGAAGCGCGACGTGGCGCCCGACGGAGCCCGGCACGGGGCGTTCGCCGTCGGAAGTGCCCCTCCAACGGGTTGAAGGGGGAGTTTGGCCGTCGGAAGTGCCCCTCCAACGGGTTGAAGGGGAGGTTTCGCCGTCGGAAGTGCCTCTCCAACGGGTTGAAGGGGAGGTTTCGCCGTCGGAAGTGCCTCTCCAACGGGTTGACAGGGAGGTTTCGCCGTCGGAAGTGCCTCTCCAACGGGTTGAAGGGGGAGTTTCGCCGTCGGAAGTGCCTCTCCAACGGATTGAAGGGGGAGTTTCGCCGTCGGAAGCATCCTGTCGGTCGAGTGGGCGGGGAGGTTTCTCCCCCGACAGCCGGGGATCGGGCCGTTGCCGGGGAATGTGCCGGCGGGGGAGGGGGCACCGACGCAGTGCGCGGAGCCCTTCGCACGCGACCGTCCGACCGCTGCGACGCGCCGTCGCAGGAATTGTCGTTCCGGTCCGTCCTCTCCGTTGCGAACGGGACTGAACTTGAGAGAACCTCCCTGTACGACCTTTCGAAGGGCCCTGGAGGAATCCCGAATGAAGAAACTGATTCTTGCGGCGAGCGCGCTCGTCGCTGCGGTGCTCGCATCGCCTGGCGATGCCGAGGCGCAGCGCCGTGTGCTCGTGTACGGTCCCGGCGGGCGCCGGGCGATCGACGACCTCGTGACCAACGTGGCGTCGGTGAACAGCGGGCCCACGCGCGGTGAGTTCACCTTCGCCACCGACGCGATGTGGCGCTCGATGACCACGTCGCAGTTCGCGGCCTACAACGCCATCTGGATCGACGGCGGAAGCTGTACCAGCGACACCTCGATCATGAACGCCGCCAACGACACGCGCCTCACGTGGTCGGCGGCCATCACGGGCCACTTCGAGATCATCGGCTCGGACTCCGACCTCCACATCGGCCCGTCGCGGAAGTTCAACACCAACAGCTACCACTACGTGACCTCGGGCGCGGGCACCGGTCTCTTCATGAGCACCTCGTGCCTCTACGCCGGCGCCGCCGCGAACACGCCGGTGCCGTGGCTCCAGGGCATCGGCGACTTCCGCGTGACGGGCGACGGCTGCACCGACGGCCAGCTCCTCGAACCGACGGGCGCGACCCACCCCGTGCACATCGGCATCTCGCCGCCCACGAGCACCATCGTGATGCCCGGCGACCTCGCCTGGGGCTGCTTCACGCACTCGCACTTCAACCAGCACCCGCCGTCGTTCCAGCGCGTGTACTCCATCGGCTCGCTGGGCCCGGGGCGCGGCGTGGTGATCGTGAACGACCGCGGCGGCTGCGTGATCGACGCCGACTGCCTCCCCGGTCAGTTCTGCAACCGTGACCCCGCAGGCGGCGACCCGACGTGCCGTACCACCCGCGGCAACGGCGCGGCCTGCACCACGGGAACCGAGTGCACCTCGGGCATCTGCACCGAGGGCGTGTGCTGCAACGCCACCTGCTCGGGCCAGTGCGAGTCGTGCCGCAACGCCGGCAACGTGGGCCTCTGCACCGCCACCACCGGCGCGCCGGTCGGAACCCGCCCTGCCTGCGTGAACGCGGGCACCACCTGCGGCGGCGCCTGCAACGGCTCGAACCGCACCGAGTGTACGTACCCCGCGACCACGACCCAGTGCGTGGCGGCCACCTGCACGGGCGGCGTCGCCACCTCGGCGGCCTTCTGTGACGGCCGCGGCGCCTGCGGAACGCCCCGTCGCACCGACTGCAACCCCTACGTCTGCGGCCCCACGGCGTGCCTCACGCGCTGCACCGCCGACACCGACTGCGCCACGGGCCTCCGCTGCGCCGACGGCGTGTGCGTGACGCGCATCCCCGCGGGCATGGGCTGCACCACGGGCGCCCAGTGCGCCTCGGGAAGCTGCGTCGACGGCGTGTGCTGCAACACGGCCTGCAACGGCCAGTGCGAAGCGTGCGACGTGCCGGGCTCGCTCGGCACCTGCACCGCGGTGACGGGCGCGCCCCATGGCGTGCGCCGCGCCTGCGGCGGCTCGGGCGTGTGCGCGGGCACCTGCGACGGCTCGACGCGCGCGACCTGCACCTTCCCCAACGACCAGACGATGTGCGGCATGCCGTCGTGCACGGCCGGCGTGCAGACCTCGGTGGCGACGTGTGACGGCCGCGGAACGTGCCTCCCGCCCTCGATGCGCGACTGCGGTCGCTACGCGTGCGGCCCCTCGGCATGCCGTACGAGCTGCGACACCGACGTGGAGTGCGCCGCGGGCAGCTACTGCCGCGAGGGCATGTGCGTCGTGCGCCAGCCCAACGGCGGCGCGTGCACCACGACCTCGCAGTGCGCTTCGGGCAACTGCGTCGACGGCGTGTGCTGCAACACGGCCTGCGATGGACAGTGCGAGGCGTGTGACAACTCGGGCTCGGTGGGCACCTGCTCGCCGACGATGGGCGCGCCGCACGGGTCGCGTCCGGCCTGCGCGGGCATGGGCGCCTGCGCGGGCACCTGCGACGGCACGTCGCGGGCGAACTGCGGCTACCCCGGATCGTCGACCGAGTGCCGCGCGGCCTCGTGCGCCGAGGGCCAGGCCACCAACCGTGGCACCTGCGACGGCATGGGCAACTGCGGCATGGCCACGGTGACCAACTGCGCGCCGTACACCTGCAACGGCGCCGAGTGCCGCTCGGCCTGCGCGAGCAACATGGAGTGCTCCAGCGGCTTCCGTTGTGAGATGGGCCGCTGCGTGCCTGCGGGCACGCTGGGCTCGCCCTGCACCCGCAACGACCAGTGCGGCATGGGCGTGTGCTCCGGCGGCGTGTGCTGCAACGTCGCCTGCGAGGGCGCGTGCCAGAGCTGCGTGCTCCCGGGCCGTGCGGGCACCTGCACCCCCCTCCCGGCGAACACCCAGATCGCCGACGCGGGCCAGGTGTGCGTGTGCGACGGCGTGCAGGGCACCTGCCGCGCGCAGCCCGACGCGGGCCCCGTCGACGCCTCGAACCCGATGGACGTCGGCATCGTGAACGTGGGCTACCAGGGCGCCGGCTGCGGCTGCAGCGCGCCGGGTACGACCTCGAACCGCTCGGCCCTCGGGCTCGCGGTGGCCGCCCTCGCGATCCTCGGCGCCCGCCGCCGTCGTCGCTCCGCCTGATCATTCCGCCTCGTCGGGCGCCCCGCATGGCGCGGGCGCCCGCGCTCCCCCCGCCTCGACCTCGCACCGTGACCGACCGGACCCCGTGATGGGGCGCCGGGCCCGGCACTTTCAATCGCTTACGGGTGAGCGGGTGTGCGCGCAGCGCGCAGGTGCCGGGGCGTATGCCCGCTCCGAGACCCGTCCGGCAGTGCAGCCACGGCGTATGAATTCACCACCCGCCGTGTCTTTGCGCTTGATGCCCGAACGGGGAGTTCAATACCCTGCAATTCAAGAGGATTCGTGCGGAAGGACACCGCGCGAACCTCACGCGTGGAGGCTCTCGTGAGGCTTAAGCACAAGGTTCGACGCATCGCGGTCTGCATGGCCCTTCTGGGCGCTGCGACCGTGACGTCGCAGGCGCAGGCGCAAACCACCTCGGCGCAGGGCTGGGCACTCAACCGGTACGAACCGTCGCCCATGGGTGACGTGTTCTTCACGGCGGAACACCCCTGGTACTCGTCGACGCGCACGTTCTCGATCGGGCTGTACGGCGACTACGCCAACAACCCCCTGCGGCTGAACATCTACAACGGCACCGACACCACCACGCCGAGCGAGACGCGCGACGACATCACCGGGATGTTCGTGCTCCACGTGGGCGCGCAGGTGTCGTTCCTCGACCGCGTGGGCATCCACGTGTCGCTGCCCGTGTCGCTGATGCAGAACGGGAGCTCCACGGCGAATGCGGGCGTGGCGGTTCCGACGATCCAGCCCGCGGACGGACCGGCCATCGGCGACCTCCGCGCAGGTCTGCGCGTGCGCCTCTTCAACCACGCCGACCGCGACCCGATCTCGCTGCACCTCGGGGCGAACGTGTGGGTGCCCATCGGCACGCGGGCCAACAACACGGGCGACGAGGCCGTTCGCATCGAGCCCCGGCTGACCCTCGCGGGCCGCGGCGGCATCGCCCGCTGGTCGCTGTCGGGATCGTTCGTGGTCCGCTCGGAGAACCAGTTCGCGAACCTGGTCTTCGGCAACGAGCTCCGCCTCACCGCGGGTCTCGGGTTCGTCTTCGCCGACGAGCGCTTCATGATCGGCCCGGAGGCCTACGTGGTCACCCCGATCCGCGACCTGCCCAACGGCGGCGGCAGCGCGCTCTTCGCCAAGAACCAGTGGGGCGGCGAGGTGTACCTCGGCGCGAGCTACCTCATCGCCGACGCGTTCCGCGTGGGCCTCGCGGCGGGTCCGGGCATCGGAACGGGCCCGGGCATCCCCGACGTGCGCGCGCTCTTCAACCTCTCGTACGCGCCGATCACCCGGGCTGCCGCGGCGCCCGTCGACACCGACGGCGACGGCGTCTTCGACCCCGACGACGTGTGCCCGACCACGCCGCAGGGCGACCACCCCGACCCCGCGCGCCGCGGCTGTCCCGCGGTCGACACCGACGGCGACGGCGTCTTCGACCACGAAGACCAGTGCGTGAGCGAGCCCCAGGGCGACCATCCCGACCCCGCGCGCCGCGGCTGTCCCCTCCACGACCGCGACGGCGACGGCGTGCTCGACGGCGACGACCAGTGCGTCGACGTTCCGCAGGGCGACCACCCCGACCCCGCGCGCCGCGGTTGCCCCGCCGGCGACCGTGACAGCGACGGCGTGCTCGATCCCGACGACCAGTGCCCCGACGAGTCGCGGATGCCCTTCCCGGATCCGAACCGCAACGGCTGCCCGCTCCCCGACGCCGACCACGACCAGGTGCCCGAGCCCCCGGATGCGTGCCCCGGCCAGCCCGGCGTTCCGTCGCCCGATCCCGCCCGCAACGGCTGCCCGAGCACGGACGTGCAGGTCACCAACGGCCAGATCCTCATTCTGGAGCAGGTGTTCTTCGACACGGACCGCGACACCATCAAGCGCCGCAGCTTCCGCATCCTCCAGGCGGTGGCCGACGTGCTCCGCGCCGCGCCGCACCTGCGTCGCATCTCCGTCGACGGACACACCGACAACCGCGCCAGCGACGAGCACAACCTCGACCTGTCGCAGCGCCGCGCCGCGGCCGTCATGCGCTGGCTCACGGAGCACGGCGTCGAAGCGGGCCGCCTCGAATCGCACGGCTACGGCGCCTCGCGCCCGATCGCCTCGAACGAGAACAACGCGGGCCGCGCGCGCAACCGCCGCGTGGAGTTCGTGATCATCGATCCCCCGCAGCCCCGCGACGTGCAGCCGATGACCCCGCCGCCGGTGCCCGAGCCCGCCGCGCCGCGCCGCCGTCACCGCCGCCACTGACCGCCCCACCGCCGCGGTGACGGCAACGTTTCGCCGCCGCGGCTCCTCCCCGACCCGCACCTTCCGCCACGGTGTCTGCCCGCAGGTCGAACGACCCTCGGACCGGCCGTGGCGATGCGATGGCAAATCAGCGACCGTTCGTCGCTGAGGCATCGCTTCCGCGCTCCGCACAGGTGTAGTCTCGCCGAAGATTCCGCCGCGATCGTATGCGGCGGGTTGTGCATTCGTGAGACGAGGAGGCAATCACGTGCTTGATCAACGGAAGTCTTCACGGGCGCGTCGCGCCGCGTGGGCCGTCGTGCTGTTCGGCGCCGCGGTCGGGTGTTCCAACACGCCGTCGTCGACGACCGACGCGGCGGTGACCACGGACACGGGCATCGACGCCATGGACGTCGCCGACGTGCCCACGGGCTGTACCTCGAACGCGGCCTGCGCCTCGTCTCCCGGTCGTCCGATCTGCAACACCGCGACGGGTCAGTGCGTGAGCTGCGCCACGATGGCCTCGGCGTGCACCGCGGCCCAGTACTGCAACACCGCCACGGGCGCGTGCGAAGCGGGCTGTGCGACCGACGAAGCCTGCGCCGCGCAGGCCTCGGACGCGGGCGTCGCCGACGGCGGCGTGAGCAACGCGCGCTGCGACACCATCACCCACGCCTGCGTGCAGTGCGTGACGAACGACCACTGTCCCCCCGGCAACCTCTGCCGCGGGTCGGTGTGCGTCCGCGGGTGCACCAGCGGCTCGCGCTGTGGCACCGGCGAAGCGTGCTGCGACGGCGCCTGCGTCGACACGCAGAGCAACGTGACCGCCTGCGGCGCCTGCGGCACCACCTGCCGTACGCCCAACGGTCGCCCGGCCTGCTCGATGGGCGCCTGCGGCGTGGGCACCTGCACCGCTCCGTACGAGAACTGCGACATGAACGGGGCCAACGGCTGCGAGGTCAACCTCCAGACCGACCCGATGAACTGCGGCGCCTGCGGCAACGTGTGTCCCTCGGGCACGAGCTCGATGGGCGTGTGCGTGATGGGCCGCTGCCAGGTGGGCTGCGCCGACGGCTTCGCCGACTGCGACGGCAACGCGGCCAACGGCTGCGAGACCGACACCCGCGCCGACAACGCCAACTGCGGCCTCTGCGGCCGCACCTGCGCGCTCCGCAACGCCACGTCGGCGTGCGCCACGAGCGCGTGCACCATCGGCATGTGCAACACGGGCTTCGGCGACTGCGACGGCGACGTGAGCACGGGCTGCGAGACCTCGACGCAGAGCAATCCCCTCCACTGCGGCCGCTGCGGCAACGTCTGCAACCTCACGAACGTGGCCGTGCACGGCTGCACCGCGGGCGCGTGCTCGATCGTGGCGTGCTCGCCGGGCTTCGCCGACTGCGACGGCAACCCCGCCAACGGCTGCGAGGTCAACACCGACACGACCAACACGAACTGCGGCCGCTGCGGCAACTCGTGTGGCGCGGGCACCTGCACCCGCGGCGTCTGCACGGCCACCTGCGCGGGCGGTCGCGGTGACTGCGACGGCGACGCCACCAACGCGTGCGAGACCGACCTCAACACCAGCGTGCTGAACTGCGGCGCGTGCCGCAACGCGTGTGTGGCGGGTCCGCAGGCGACGGCGCGCTGCACCTCGGGCGCGTGCTCGATCGTGTGCTCGGACCGCTTCCTCGACTGCAACCGCAACGCGGCCGACGGCTGCGAGATCGACTCGCGCGTGTCGCCCACGAACTGCGGCGCCTGCGGAACGGTCTGCGCCACGGGCCAGACCTGCAACGACGGCGTGTGCGCCGCGCCGTGCCCCGGCGTGCAGACGCGCTGCGCGGGCACCTGCGTGTCGATCCAGACCGACAACAACAACTGCGGCGCCTGCGGCAACCGCTGCCCCACGGGCTCGACCTGCACCGACGGCGTGTGCCGTTGCGCCCTCGGCGGCAGCGCCACGGGCGGCGTGCAGTGCGGCTCGACCTGCGTCGACGTGCTGAGCAGCAACACGAACTGCGGCACCTGCGGCACGGCCTGCCCCACGGGCTCGACCTGCACCCGCGGCGTGTGCCGCTGCACCATCGGCGGCGTGGCGACGGGACTGCTCTGCGGCTCGACGTGCGTCGATCCCTTCGCCGATCGCAACAACTGCGGCGCCTGCGGTCGCGCCTGCGCGTCGGGCCAGAGCTGCACGGCCGGCATCTGCACCTGCCCGTCGGGCACGGTCTGCGGCGGCGTCTGCACCGACACCGCGGCGGACCGTACGAACTGCGGCGCCTGCGGGCGCACCTGCGCCACGGGCGAGACCTGCCTCGGCGGCACGTGCCTGAACTTCGGCACGGGCACCTTCCGCGTCGACTCGCTCACGGCCACGGCGTGCAACAGCGTGGAGCACGCATCGACCACGGGTGACGACCGCGGCGGCATCGCGGTCTCGACCACGCGGGCCTTCTACTCGGGTGACAGCGCGACGGGCGCCTTCGCGCTCGACGTGTCGTCGCAGGTCTCGGTGGGTCGCCTCTACGACGCGCTCGTGAGCGAGATCTCGACGGGCACGGTGTACACGCTCGGCACCAGCGCCACGACCCCGCTCCCCAACGGCGGCGGAACGGTCACGCACCTCATTCCCATCGATGGCACCACGGGCGCGCTCGGGTCGTCGGCGATCACGCTCAGCCGCTCGTTCACGCTCGGCTCGCAGTCGGGCTTCTTCGCGGGCTCGGGCCGTGTGGGCTTCCACGACGGCGGTTCCAACCGCGCGTGGGTGGTGCTCCTGCCCGCGGGCACCGTGCTCGACCTCGGCGCCATGCCTGCCATTCCCCACACGACCTGCGAGAGCTGGGCGTACTGGGGCACCCTCGAGTTCTTCGGCGGCGTGCACTACTTCGACGTGGTGACCAACAGCACCACGATCAGCCGCGTGACCGTGCCGACGGGCACCTCGACCTCGCTCGCCACGTTCACGAACCTCAGCGACATGTGCTCGTTCGTGGTCTCGCGCTCCACGGGTCGCTGGTACTGGCACCACGAGGGCGGGTCGCAGTTCCGCTCGGGCGACGAGTCCATCGGCTACTGCAACGCCACGTTCTCGACGCCCTGACGCCCCGCGCGTCGCGCGCTCCGCCTCTCCTCTCCCCTCTCTTCCCGCCCTCGTGATCCGCCGCCCGCACCCCGCGGGCGGTGGTAGCGTCGCGCGCCATGAGCGACCGCGTTCTGGTGAGCGTCGACGGCCACGTCGCGCATGTGCGTCTCAACCGTCCTGACAAGCGCAACGGCCTCGACCTCGCGATGTTCGAAGCCATCGCCGCCGTGGGCGACCGCCTCCGCGACGACGCCACGGTGCGCGCCGTGGTGCTCTCGGGGGAGGGCAGGGCCTTCTGCGCAGGCCTCGACTGGTCGGCCTTCATGGCCTCTCCCATGGACGCCGCCGCCACCCTCCTCGACCACCGCGACGCCCACGGCGCCAACCTCGCGCAGCGCGTGTGCCGTCAGTGGGTGGAGCTCCCGGTGCCCGTGATCGCCGCCGTGCACGGCGCCACCCTCGGCGGCGGGCTCCAGATCGCGCTCGGCGCGGACGTGCGGTACGTGCATCCCCACGCGCAGCTCTCGGTGATGGAGGTGCGCTATGGGCTCGTGCCCGACATGGGTCTCAGCACGCTGCTACCGCGCCTCGTGCGCGACGACGTGGCGCGCGAGCTGGCCTTCACGGGGAGGGTGATCCAGGGCGACGAGGCCGTGCGCGTGGGCCTCGCGACGCGCGCGTGCGAAGACCCCCTCGCCGAGGCCTTCGAGACCGCCCGGAGCATCGCCGCGAAGGCCCCCTCGGCCGTGCGTGCGATCAAGCGACTGCTCAACGCCGCGCCGCAGCTCCGCACCCCCGAGGCCCTGGCGCTGGAGAGCGACCTTCAGCGCGCCCTCCTCGGCAGCGCCGAGCAGATGGAAGCCGTGCAGGCCGCGTTCGAGAAGCGCGAGCCCGTGTTCGCCTGAAGAGCCTCCCACCGCACAACCGGGCGCCCGGCGGGAGAAAATCCGCCCGGTCGCTCGTTGTGCCCTCCACCGCGCACGGTCTTCACGATGCCGTTGCATCGAAGTGGGCGGACAACGAAACTCCCGTGACTGGTGGTTGCATGGACGCAACGATGATGCTCGATGAGATCGCGGTGTTCGTTCAGGTCGTCGAGGCCGGATCGTTCACCGCTGCTGCCCGCAAGCGCGCGGTGCCCAAGTCGACCCTGAGCCGTGGGGTGGCCCGGCTCGAAGACGCGCTGCGGACACCGCTGCTCCAGCGCACGGCGCGCAAGGTGGCGCTCACCGACGCGGGCAGGGCGTTCTTCGAGCGCGTGGCGCCGCACGTGGCGGGGCTGCGCGATGCGGCCGTGGTGGCGGGCGAGCGCGACGAGGCTCCGCGGGGCACGCTGCGGGTCACGGCGCCGGTGGATCTGGGCGAGGCCGTGCTGGCCGATGTGTTCACGCGCTTCGCTGCCAGGTACCCGCAGATGCGCCTCGACGTGGACCTCTCGACCCGCGTGGTGAACCTCGTCGAGGAGGGCTTCGACGTGGCCGTGCGCGCGTCGTCGAAGCTCAAGGACTCGTCGCTCGTGGCGCGCAAGCTCGCGGAGACGACGATGATGCTCTACGCGTCGCCCGCGTACGTGGCGAAGCGCGGCATGCCCCGCACGCCCGAGGAGCTCTCGAAGCACGAGTGCGTGCTGTTCCGTCCCGTCGATGGGCGCGCCGAGTGGCCCCTCGCGAAGGATGGCGACGTGCGCACCGTGCCCGTGAGCGGACGCGTCGGGAGCAACGAGTTCTCCTTCGTGCGGTCGATCCTGCGGTCGGGGGCGGGGGTCGGTCCGTTGCCGGGCTTCTTCGGTGCGCCCGAGGTGGCCGAGCAGCGCCTCGTGCCCGTGCTTCCGGGCTGGTCGTGGCACACGGGATCGCTCTACCTGGTGTATCCAGGCGCGCGGCACATTCCGAAGAAGGTCACGGTGTTTCGAGACTTTCTCGTCGAGTCGTTCCGCACCTTCGGCGGAGCGCTCTGAGCGAGACAGAACCGCGCGGACGGACGCGCAGACGGGGGGCCCGCGAAGGGCCCCGCGCGTCACACGCTCACTGCGGAATGAGCTGGCTGTTGGCCGACGGCACCACGATGTACACGGGCCGCTCGTCGACCACCGAGTTGCCGCGACCGAGCACCTGAATGGTCGCGCGGAACAGCTTCGCCGTCGCCGCGCCGGGCTGGAAGTCGTTGTAGAAGTCGACGCCGAAGGTCACGCGCGTCGCCGGGTCGACGTTGTAGAAGGTCGACTCGTCGTGGCGGTCGTAGCCCGTGGGCGCGTCGGGCTCGCCGCGCAGGGCCGTGATCGACTTGAGAAAGTCCGCCGTGGTGTGGCCCATCGCGACGCCCTCGGCCATCGAGTCGGCGACGATGCGCGTGGTGATGTTCTGCCGCGCGCGGCCCGCGATCTCGGCGATGGCGTTCACGATGTTGGTCGACACCGTGCTGCTCGCAGCGCCCGTGAACACGATGGGCTGCCCCATGCCGTTGAGGGTCATGGTGCGCATCGCGACGATGCGCGCGTTGTTGGCCGTCTCCGAGCCGCCCACGTCGAGGCCGATGAAGAACGCGCCGCGGTTGTTGAACGCCTCCACGAGCTCGGTGCAGTTGTGCGAGGGGTTCGGCGTGCCCGGCGTCGTGGGCGATCCCGCGGCGCAGCCGTCGTACCAGCCCGCGTCGGAGGTGAGCACCACGATGGGCACGCGGCCTTCGCGGAAGCATCCCCAGCCGAAGATGCCGACGGGGTTGTCGGGGTCGGCGCCGCAGTCGCGCTCGGGGATCATGCGCGGCGTGAATCCGTTGCCCATGGGGTCGCGGGCGTTGAGGGTCGAGCGCAGCGCCGCGGGGTCGTTCTCGTAGCCGCGGTTGCCCGCGCCCGCGATGATCTCGAACGAGGCCTCGGTGGAGTTCTCGGGGCCGTCGCCGCCGAAGAAGCCCGGGTTGTCCTGGTCGACGGTGCGCATCGCGGTGAGCGCGGCCTGCACGTCGGTGAGGCTCGTCGTGAGGCGCTGGCGCACCCAGAGGTTGTAGTCACCGGGGCGTCCGGGGCTGCCGTCGGGCGAGATGGGGAGGCTGTCGAAGGACCCCACGCCGAAGCGCACGTCGGGGATCGCGGTCTGCACCATCGGAACGATCATCGTGCCGAAGTTGGTGCGGATGTTGGTGATCGTGCCCGACATCGACGCGGAGTTGTCGACGAGGAAGAACACGTCGGCCTGACGGATGCGCGTGGAGAACGTGAACTCGCGGTTCTCGTGGGGCCCCGGCATGTCGGCGGGGTGATACGGCAGCACGACGTAGAGGCTGTTCGCGGCGGGGCGCGAGACGGGGTCGCGGCCGTCGCTGCCCGCGGCGGCTTCGATGAGGTCGGTGACGCCGTCCATGTCGGTGTCGCTCGCGCAGGGGTTGGTGCGCGCGAGGAGTTCTTCGTGGTCGGTGAGTCCGTCGTTGTCGCTGTCGACGTCGCGGAAGTTGGGCGTCGTGTCGCCCATGTCGAAGTCGCAGTTGTCGCCCGAGCCGCGGCAGCCCGGTTCGGCCTGCATGTTCGCGAAGCCGGGGTACGTGCGGCGCGCTTCGTTCTGGTCGAAGTAGCCGTCGTCATCGGAGTCGGTGTCGAGGTAGTCGGGCGTGCCGTCCATGTCGGTGTCGCGGTTCTCGGCGCGACCCTCGATGGCGTCGGAGAGACCGTCGCGGTCCATGTCCATGCACGCGGGCGGAACGTCTTGCGGCGGGAGCGCGTCGCTCGCGGCATCGGTGGGCTGTGTGGCGTCGGGCGTCGACGCGTCGGGGTTCGCGAAGGGCCGCACGGGCTCCGACGAACAACCGAGCAGGAGTGCGATCGAGAGCCACGCAGACGGTCGGCGAAAAGCGCGCATGACGGAGATACAACGTCGAGTGCGCACGCGGCGTCAACACCTCTCCCCGGTAGCGTTTGTGCGAGGGCGCGTGTTAGTTCCACCGCGCCATGACGACGACGAACGCGAGCGAGTTTCCCGATCGGTATGACCCCCAGGCCGCGGAGGCGCGGTGGTATCCCCGCTGGGTCGACGCGGGGGTCTTTCAGCCCGACGTGGCGCGCGCCCGCGGAGGCGTCGCCCCCTACGTGATCATGATGCCGCCGCCCAACGTGACGGGCTCGCTGCACATGGGCCACGCGCTCTTCGTCACGCTTCAAGACGTGCTCGCGCGCACCCATCGTATGCGCGGTGAGCCCACGCTGTGGCTCCCTGGCGTCGACCACGCGGGCATCGCCACGCAGGCCGTCGTCGAGCGCGAGCTCAAGCGCCACGAGAACAAGACCCGCCACGATCTCGGGCGCGAAGATTTTCTCGCGCGCGTCTGGGCGTGGAAGGAGAAGAACGGCGACCGCATCGTCACGCAGCTCAAGGCCCTCGGCGCGTCGGCCGACTGGAGCCGCGAGCGCTTCACGATGGACGAGACCTGCAACCGCGCGGTGGTCGAGGCCTTCGTGCGCTTCTGGGAGCAGGGGCTCGTGTACCGCGGCGAGCGGCTCATCAACTGGGATCCGCAGCTCCTCACGTCGCTCTCGGACGAAGAGGTCGAGCACGAGGAGAAGGACGGCGAGCTCTGGCGCTTCGCCTACAAGGTCAAGGGTGATGAGAGCGCCGAGATCGTGGTGGCCACGACGCGTCCCGAGACGATGCTCGGCGACGTGGCCGTGGCGGTGCATCCCGACGACGAGCGCTACCAGTCGCTCGTGGGGCGCGAGCTCGTGCACCCGTTCTTCGCCGACCGTCGCGTGGTGGTGATCGCCGACACGTACGTCGACCGCGAGTTCGGCACGGGCGCGGTGAAGATCACGCCCGCGCACGACCCCAACGACTTCGAGATGGGCGCGCGGCACAACCTCCCGATGGTCAACATCTTCACCCTCGACGCGCGGGTGAACGACGCGGGCGGACGCTTCAAGGGCATGGAGCGCTACGAGGCGCGCAAGGCCGTGAAGAAGGCCCTCGAAGAGATGGGCCTGGAGCGCGGCGGGCAGCAGATTCGCCACAAGGTGACCGTGAGCCAGCGGTCGGGCGTGGCCATCGAGCCGATGCTCTCGCGGCAGTTCTTCGTGCGCACGAAGGGCTTCGCCGAGGAGGCCCTCGCGCTCGCGGGCGGCGACGATCCGACGCTGCGCATCCTGCCCGATCACTGGAAGAAGACCTGGGACCACTTCATGCTGAACAACCGCGACTGGTGCGTGTCGCGGCAGCTCTGGTGGGGCCATCGCATCCCCGTCTACTACGACCTCACGCAGCTCGACGCGGTGATCGCCGCGGATGCGTCGCGGCGCGGACACGAGACCGAGGCGCAGCGCGCGAAGGCCCAGGGGCTCGATGCGCGGGCGCTCCTCGCGGTGGTGCTGCGTACCGTCGACGACGACCTGGTGATGGCCTCGCTCGCGAAGGCCAGCCGCGAGAACCTCGAAGCGCAGGACCCCACGCGCTGGGCCCAGGAAGAGGACGTGCTCGACACCTGGTTCAGCTCCGGGCTCTGGCCCTTCTCGACGCTCGGATGGCCCGAGCAGACCGAGGACCTCACGCTGTTCTATCCCGGCGCGGTGCTCGAAACGGGCAGCGACATTCTGTTCTTCTGGGTCGCGCGCATGGTGTGGTTCGGCAAGCACCTCATGGGGCGGTCGCCGTTCCGCGATGTGTTCCTGCACTCGATCGTGCGCGATGCCGACGGGCGCAAGATGTCGAAGAGCGAGGGCAACGCGATCGATCCGCTCGACGTGATGGGGGGCATCACGCTCGCCGACCTCGTGGCGAAGACGAAGACCTACCCCGTGCCCGAGAAGAAGCTCCCCAACGTGCTCAAGGGGCTCGAGAAGGAGTACCCCGAGGGCATTCCCGCGTCGGGCGCCGACGGGCTGCGCTTCACCCTCGCGGCGCTGTCGTCGTGGGGTCGCGACGTGAAGCTCTCGATCCCGCGCGCCGCGGGCTACCGGGCCTTTCTCAACAAGATCTGGAACGCCACGCGCTTCGTGCTCCTCAAGGGCGGCGGCGGTCCGGTGCAGCCCCTCGACGCCGTGCGCGCGGACCTCGGCGTGGCCGACCGCGCGATTCTCTCGCAGCTCCAGCGCGTGGCGGGCGAGGTGAGCGCGGCCATCGACGAGTACCGCTTCGACGCGATGGCCAACGCCATCTACCGCTTCTTCTGGACCGAGTTCTGCGACGTGTACGTCGAGCTCGCGAAGGCCGTGCTCGAAGGCGACGATGTGCGCGCCCGCGAGGCCACGCGCGCCACGCTGGTGACCGTGCTCGACACGTCGATGCGACTGCTCCACCCGCTGTGCCCGTTCCTCACCGAAGAGATCTGGCAGCTGCTGCCCGGTCGCGCGGAGCGCTGGCCCTCGACGGACTTCTGCGCGGTGTCTCCGTGGCCCACGCCCGATGCGTCGCTCGTCGACGAGGGGGCCGAGCGGCAGATCGCGCTGCTGAGCGACGTGGCCTCGATGGTGCGCAACGTCCGCCAGGAGTCGGGGCTCTCGCCGCGCAAGGGCGTGTCCGTCGACGTGGTGTGCGCCGCGGAGTCGTCGCGGGCCACGCTGGAGTCGGTGCGTCCGATGCTGCTGCGCTACGCGGTGATCGACGCGCTGAACCTGGTGATGCGCGAGGGCTACGTGGCGCCGAAGCTCTCGGGCGCGCACGCGACGGGCGACGTCGAGGTGGTGGTGCACCTCGAAGGGCTCATCGATCCGGTGAAGGAGGTCGAGCGCCTCGCGCGTGAGATCGCCCGCGCCGAGAAGGACCTCGACGGACTGCAGAAGCGCTTCGCCCGCGCCGACTTCGTGGCCCGCGCGCCCGTCGAGGTGGTCGAGCAGGGCCGCCGCGACATGGCCGCGCTCGACGAGAAGCTCCTTCGCCTGCGCGCCGCCCGCGCGCGCATCGCGTAGTCACGCAACGTCACCCGAGCGCACCCGCGTGCGCATCGTGTTGTCACACCATCACGTGCGTGCACCCGCAATGGGTGTGTCTGCGGTCGTGCGTACGGGCGCGCGTGCGGAGCAGGCGTGCTCCCGGTGAATGAATTCACCGGCAGCAAGGGGAAAGTCCCTTCGGGACTCGCGATCCAGCGTCGCCTTCGCGGCGCGTGGCTCGGGTGTTTTTCCGATCGTGTTCACGAGCGTGCGTGCGGAGACAGGTGGAGCGATCGATCGTGCAAGTGGGCCTGTGTGCTCAGCATCGGGAGCGGTCGTGCGAATGGGCCTGTGTGCTGAGCATCGGGAGCGGTCGATCGTGCAAGTGGGCCCCGTGTGCAGAGCATCGGGAGCGGTCGTGCGAATGGGTCTGTGTGCGGAGCATCGGGAGCGGTCGTGCTCCCGGTGAATGAATTCACCGGCAGCAAGGGGAAAGTCCCTTCGGGACTCGCGATCCTGCGTCGCCTTCGCGGC
>CAMFHP010000008.1 GCA_945952225.1 uncultured Myxococcaceae bacterium | reverse complement strand
GCGCGCCTCGCACGGGCGTTTCCCTCGCTCGACGGGAGCGCCGCTTCCGTGTGTCTGCGCGCGCGCATGGCCCCGGCCGACGAGGCCCGCGCGACCTTCGACGCGAACCTCGACGCGCTCGCCCGCGCGCGTGAAGTGCCCACCTGCGCCGAGATCGTCGCCCTCGCCGACACGCTCGCGTGGCTCCGTGACGACGACGTGCCCGTCACCTGGAGCACCCTCGGCGTCCCGTGGCTCCTTGTGCACCAGACCTGCGCCGACGCGGTGGCGCGGTGGTGCGCGCGCGGTCACGGAGACGGCGACCTCGACGCCCTCGCCGACGCGCTGCGATGCCTCGCGCTGGCCGACGGGCGCGCCGTGTTCTTCGATCCGTGAGGTGCGTGGCGCGGCAGCCACATCGCGAAACACCGTGATTGCAGCACGATGCGCGCATCGCGGCTGGTACGCGGGCTGCTCACGGCGCCGCGCATGGAGAACGTCATCGCCTTGCTTCTGCTGGTGTTTCTCTCGTGGGTGCAGGGGGCCGGGGCCACGGAGCGTCCGTCGCGGCACCCCCGTCGCGCGGAGGTCGCCGACGGGATGCGCGCGGGGCGCACGTCGGGGAGCTGCGCGTCGTCGGAGGAGTGCGCGTGGGGCTACGCGTGCGACGCGGGCGTGTGCGCCGAGGCGCCGTGTCATGGCGCGAAGCGCGTGGGCGGCCGCGTGCTCGCCGCGCGCCGTTGTGGGGCGGCTGCCGTGTGTAGCTACGCGGGCGAGGGGGCTTCGCGGGCCCATGGTGTGGGCGTGTGCGTGGTGCGTTGAGCGCGTGAGGGCGCGCGACGCGGAGCCCCGTGCGGTGGTACTCCCTCGGGGCCATGGAAGGGATCGATCAATCGGCGCGCGCGCTCCGCGGGGCGCTCGCAGAGGCGGGCAGGGGGCTGGTCGAGCGCGAGTCGCTCGTGGAGCTCATCGCCCTCGCAGCGGTGGCGGGCGAGCACGTGCTGCTCATCGGTCCGCCGGGCACGGCGAAGAGCGAGGTGGCGCGGCGCGCCGCGAGGGCCGTGGGCGGGCGCTATTTCGAGTACCTCCTCGGACGCTTCACCGAGCCCGGTGAGATCTTCGGCCCGGTCGACCTGCGAAAGCTCCGCGAGGGCGTCGTCGAGGTCGAGACCACGGGCATGCTCCCCGAGGCCGACGTGGCCTTTCTCGACGAGGTGTTCCTCGGGTCGACGGCCATTCTCAACACGCTCCTCGGGGTGCTCAACGAGCGCACCTTCCGCCGCGGACACACCGTGATGCGATGCCCGCTGCGCGTGTGCGTGGGCGCTTCGAATGCGCTGCCCGACGACGGTGCACTCGCGGCCTTCGCCGATCGCTTTCTCGTGCGCGCCTTTCTCGATCCCGTCGCCGACGCGCGCCTCGAAGACCTCCTCGCCGGCGCGTGGAACCTCTCCGACGCGCCCTCGCACACGGCCTCGCTCGCCGACCTCGATACGCTCTCGGCCGCTGCGCGTCGTGTCGACCTCGACGCCGTGCGTCCGCACCTCGCCCACGCGGTGCGCCTGCTTCGCAAGCATGGCGTGCAGCTCTCCGACCGTCGCACCGCGCGCGTGCAGCGCCTCGTCGCCGCCGCGGCCGTCATGGGCGGACGCTCCGTCGCCACCGCCGCGGACCTCTGGCCCCTCGTCGCCGCCGTGCCCACGCGCGACGAGCAGGCCGCTGCGCGCGCGTGCCTCCGTGACCTCCTCGCGCAGACCGACAACGCCGCGCTCCATGCTGCGGCCGAGAGCGCCTCGTCGGGTCCGCTCGCCCGCGCGCGACGCCTCGCCGCCGAGGGAGAGACGCTCCTCGCAGCGGGCGCCCCGACCCGCACCGCACCCGACGGACCGGACCCGCACGAGGCCTGGACCCTTCGCCTCGAAGGTGTGCTCCGCGAGATCGACGCGGGCTTCGCACCGGGCGTGCTTCCCGCTGACCTCGCGCCCCTTCGCGCGCGCCTCGCCGCGGCCGTCGGACGGACGGAGCCCGTGACGTGACCACGCCCTACCGCGCGCCGCCTGCCGCACCGCCGCGCGCCGTCGGCGTGCCCGTGCTGTGGGTGCCCCGCGAGCCGCCGCTGTCGGTGTGCGCCGCGGTGGCGTTCGGCGAGTGCGCCGCTCACTTCGTGGCACGACTGCTTCGCCTCGACGACCGCGCGCTCGCGTCGCTCGTCGGCGTGGCCTCGCGCGACGTGGTCGTGATCGAAGGCGAGGGCGCGCGCATTCCGTGGGTCGACGGCGTGCACTGGCTCGGGCGCGACGTGGAAGCGCCCGCGTTGCGGCTGCCCACGAGCGTGCGTCCCGCGGTGCCGCCTGCGCTCTTTCAGCAGGCCGTGCTCGCGCGCTGCGAGGGGGTGGCCCGTGCCGCGGTAGTGCCTTCGGGGAGCGGCCTCCGTGTGGTTCCGCTCGGCGAGGCGCTGCCCCTCGACCGTGACCGACTGCGCGCGTGGCTCGCGGAGCGTGCGCCGTGATCGACACGCCCGATGCGCTCCAGCGGTGGAGGGCCGCGCTCTCGGTGCTCGACGAGCCCTTCGCGACGATGGTGACGCCCCTCGTGGCGCGCCTCGCGCCCTCGCTCGGTCCTCTGCGTTCGCACGCGCAGACCGGCGACGGTGAGCCCGACGGCTACGACGGCCTCGCACGACGCGGAACGTGGGATCGCCTGCTGCTCTCCGAGTGGCTCCTCGCCGACGAGATGCCCGACGAGTTCGTGCGTCGCGCGGCGGAACGCGAGCTGGGCTTTCACCGCATCGGCCTTCGCACACCGTCGGCGCCGCGCACCTCGGTGGTGCTGTTCGACGCAGGACCCACGCAGCTCGGCGCGCCTCGCGTCGCGCACCTTGCGCTGCTCATCGCCCTCGCGCAGCGCGCCCACGATGCCGGTGCGCGCTTTCTCTGGGGATCGTTTCAGTCGCCGCCCGACACCGCGAACGGAGGCCTCGTGCACGGGCTCGCGCGTGACAACGTCGACCGTCTGCTGCGCGCGCGTCACGCCTTCGATGTGAGCCCCGACGACCTCGACGCGTGGAGCGCGCTGTCGAGCGGCGTCGTGCCGTGGGACGACGTGTGGATCGTCGCGCTGCCCGCCGTCGCCGAGGC
The DNA here is from genome assembly GCA_945952225.1 of uncultured Myxococcaceae bacterium. Classification (GTDB taxonomy): domain Bacteria; phylum Myxococcota_A; class Polyangia; order Polyangiales; genus CAISKJ01. The sequence goes on along the minus strand of CAMFHP010000008.1, from coordinate 117,867 downwards.
GTGGCGTCGACGGGTGGGGATGCGCGTGCGCAGCACCGGCGGCGAGGTGCACATCACCGAAGCGCCGGGAACGCGCGGCGCCCTCGACGTCGAGATCGTGACGCGCGCGGGACGACGGAGCGTGAGCCTCCCGCTGCCCGACACCTTCGACATGGTGCGCCTGCTGCGCGGTCCGTTGCGCGCGTTGGAGCCCGGCGCCGAGCGCACCGCGCGGCAGCCCGATCGCTTCGAGGCGTGTTCGAACCCCGTCCTCAACCCCGGCGGCTCGCGCCTCGTGGTGCGCACGCGCGACCAGCACCTCGCGGTGTTCACCGTGCCGCCGCGTCCGGGCCTCGCAGTCGATCCGCCGCATCGCGCGAACCTCCGTCGCGGAGAGGTCGTGCTCGCCGCGGGATGGCTCTCGGCGCGACGACTCGCCGTGCTCGGGGAGAACGCCGAGGGCATCGGGCTCTACGACGAGAACGGACGCGATCGCTTCCGACACATTCCGCGGTGCAGGGCCGACGACGCCGCGGTGCGCGCGTGGGTCGACGCCGTGCGCAACGCGCGCGAGCGGCTCGTTCCGCTGCGCCTCGATGTGAGCGCGTCGGGCCACGTGTCCGGCGCCGACGCCGTCGCCATGCGCGCGCAGCTCCGCTTCGATGGGCGGGGCCTCACCCTCGCCGAACGCACCGCGCTGCCCGAGCTCCACCGCTCCGAGCTCCTCGTCGACGGACGCGTCGTGCGCTCGCTCCACGTCGCCGATCTGCACCAGGTGGTCGATGAGCTCACGCCCGACACCTGGACGCTCCGCGGCCCCTACGTCGGCCCCGCGCCTGCACCGGTGACCGTGCCCGACGGACACCGCGCCCTCGCCGCGCTGCGCATCCCTTCGCGCACCGAGATCGCCCTCGTGTGCGAGACGCCTGCGCGCGACGCCCTCGTCGTCGTGACCGCCACGGGCATCGAGCGCCGCTACGACCTCTCCGACGCCCTGCTCGCCGTGTCGTGCGGCACGTGGCGCATCGTGTGTGTGACCGTCGAGGGACGACTGCGCGTGTACGACCCCTCCCTCGACGAACCGCTCCTCGACCACACTCGCGCGGAGGTCGACGAGTGAGCGCTGTGATTCGTCCCGTGACGCTCGTGCACCGTGGCGCCGTCGAGGCCCACGCGATGGCCTTCGACGCGATCCACACCCTCGAAGGCCGCCGCCGCGTGCTCGCCGCGTGGGAGCCCGGCGCGCGCATCGAGCTCCATGGCTCCGTGGCCCTCGTGCGATGGCGCACACCGCGTCGCGTGACCGCGTCGCTCGCACCGGGAACGCCCCTCGTCGCGTGTACACACCGCGACGCGACCTGGCTCTCCGCCGCGCCCCTCGATGCGCGCGAACGCGATGCCCTCGCCGCCCGCGGAGCCCGCGACGGCGCCGCGGTGCTCGTGCGCGCGGGCGCTGCCGTGGTGCTCCCTGCGAAGCCCGACGCGGTGACCGACCTCGCCGCGTGGATCGACCTCGGACCCATCGAAGTCGATTCCGTCACGTCGCTCGGCGTGGCCCGCGTGCAGGCCGCGAGCGTGTCGTCGGTGGCGCGTCCCGGCGCGGTCTTCGCGGGCACCATCGCGCACGAGGGCGCGTCGGCCATGGGGCGCGCGATGCGGGTGGCCATCGAGCACGCGCGCGCTTCGAAGCCGTCCGAGCCCGAGCCCGTCGAGGAGCGCCCCTTCGCGCAACGCTTCTGGGCGCGGCTCGCCGACTCGATGATCGCGCTCCAGCGATGGCGCGCCGCGCGACGCACGCCGCCCTCCGACGGACCTCGCGTCGAGCGACTCCCGGTGCACATCGCCACGACGCCGTCGCCGCCGCGCGTGGTGATCACCGGACCCTCGTGGTTCGAGCGCGCCCTCGAACGCGCCGCCGCGTGGCTCCGCGCGAAGGTTCCGACGCCGCCGCCGCAGGTGGCCGCGTGGATCGACGCGAAATACGCCGCGTACCTCGACGCCCTCGTGCGCTCCCTCGAAATGGGCGACGTGTGGGAGGCGCTCCGTCGTGCGATCCCGCTCTCGTCGGAGAAATCCGACGGATCCTCGTCGACGCCGTGGTGGGCTCCGCCGGCGCCTCGCACGGCGCTCGTCGTGGGCGGCGCCAAGGCACCCGCGGGCAGCGCGATGCCCACGTCGCTGTTCGACCGGCTCAAGGGGCTCTACCTCTCCGTCGCGCAGCAGCTCGAAGCCGAAGGGCGTCTCGACGAAGCGGCCTTCGTGCTCGCGGAGCTTCTCGGTGACGCCGACGCGGCCATCGCGCTCTACGAACGTCACGGTCGCTGGGCCCGCGCCGCCGAGGTCGCCGAAGCCGCGCGCCTTCCGCCTGCGAGGGTGGTGCGTCAGCGCGCGCTCGCCCGTGATTTCGAGGGCGCGCTCGCGTACGCGCGGCGTCACGGATGCCACGCCGAGGCCCTCGCGCTCTGCAACGGCGCCGACGTCGAGGTGCTCCAGGGCTTTCGTCGCGCGTGGGCCCGCGAGCTCGCCGACAGCGGCCAATACGCCCGCGCGATGGACGTGCTCTGGCCCGACGAGGTGCTGCGTCCCGAGGCCCTCCGATGGGTCGATCGGGTGATGGCCCTCGGCGGTGTGCCCGGCGCGCAGGCCGTGCTGCGTCTCGTCTCCGTGGCGCCTGCGTCCGTCGACGAGGCCGAGCGTTGGGCGTTGGCCCTGGCTCGCGACGAGGGCCTCCTCGCGGTGGCGGCGCGGCTTCACCTCGCCCAGGCGTTGCGCAGCGAGGTTCCCTCGCCGGAGCGTGCGCGCCTTGGTCGCGCCAACCTCCCTGCGCTCGTGCGCGACGCGGCCCTCGCACGCACCGCGCTCCGTCGCGTCGACGTGCGCGCGGTGGCCACGGCCTCGCTCGCGGCGACCTTTCGCGCAGACCTTCCGCACTGGGTCGCGGTGCAGCGCACGAAGCTCTCCGATCAGTCCGCCGGGCGTCCGCTCTCTGTCTCGGCCCACGACGCGGGAACGCTCCCGGTGCTCGACGTCGCGCTCGCGGGCGACCGTCTCGTCGTCGCGCTCGGCGAGGCCGGCGTGTGGATCCTCGACAGCCGCGGTGCGGTGCTCCACCGATGCGATGCGCCCTGCGACGCGCTTGTGCTCTCGACCACCCACGACCGCGCGCTCGCCGTCGCCGACCGCGGACGTCACCGCACCGTGCACCGCGTCGACCTGCTCACGGGCGAGGTGCAGCGCTGGGGAGACCCTCCCGTCACGGCCTTCGCGCGCAGCTACGACGGCGCGCGATGGATCGTCGCCGAGGGCCGCGAGCTCACCGTGCTCGACACGCTCGCGGCGGTGCCAACGGTGCTGCGTCCCGCGGTGCGCTTCGAAGAGCCCGCGGTGGTGCGCGCGATCGCCGCGGAGGGCGCGGTGGTGGGCGTGGTCACCGTGGGCGCGTCGTCGGAGTTCTGGGCCTACAACGCGGTGTCGTGGGTGCGCGTCGATCGCAACGGGCCCGCGGGCGACGCGAAGGGCGAGCGCTTCGGCGCGGTGGATTCGCTCGGCAACCGTGTGCTCGTCGTCGAGGCCGCGGGGCGCTGGTCGGTCGTCGCGTCGATGAACACGCGGAGCACCGCGGTGCTGGTGGGCGACCTCGGCGCGTCGCGCGTGTCGCCGCCGCGTGTGACCGCCGCCGTGACCTCGCACCACGCCGCCGTGGCCATCGCCGACACCGCCGGAACGCTCGTGCAGCTCCACTCGCTCCCCGATGGAACGCTCCGTCGCGCATGGCACCTCGGCGGCGCCGCGCGGGTCGCGTTGCGCCTCGACGCGTCGCACCTCGCGGTGGCCGACTCGCAGGGCCGCGCGTTCGCCATCGAGCTCGCCGAGGGACGCACGATCGTCGATGCGCGGGTGTGATCCGCGTCGGTATCCTCCGCGCCGATGACCCCGCCGCTGAAGTTCGCCGTCGTGCGCGAAGACCCTTCGCTGGAGCGCGTTCTCACCGTGCGCACGCTCGCCCGTGAGGTGCTCACCGTGGCCTCGGGCGGGTGCACCGCGCTCACGCTCCTCGCGCACGATCCGTCGCTCCGCGTGACGGCCTTCGACTTCAATCCCACGCAGCTCGCGCACGTCGAGGCCAAGGCCACGGCCGCTGCGTGCGGTGACCTCGCGGCGCTCAACGTGGGCACCGACGCGCGCGCGGGGCTCAACCAGTGCGGCGAGTTCGAAGGGCTCTTTCGCACGCTGCGCGCGCTGATCGAGGAGTTCGTCTGCCCGCGCGAGACGCTCGAAGCCTTCTTCGCGGGCGAGGGGAGCGGCGACGCGCTCGTCGCGACGATGCGCGCGTCACGGTACTGGGACGCGGCCTTCGCGCTGCCCTTCTCCGACGCGCTGCTGCACACGATGTTCGGCCCCGCGGCCACGCAGCACGCTGCGCCGGGCTCGTACCCCGGCTATTTTCGTGACGTGTTCGAGCGCGGCCTCCGTCGCGACGACGCGCGCGAGAACCCCTTTCTCCAGCACGTGCTCCTCGGGCGCTACCGCGCGGCGCCTGCGTACGTGCACCACGACCCCGGTGACCGCCTCGCGCTCGTCGAGGGATCGCTCGACGCCGTGCGCGACCTCGACCGCTTCGACGTGTACTCGCTCTCCAACGTGTTCGACTGGGGCGACGACATGCTCGTGGCCGACTGGTCGTCGAGGCTGTTGCGCGCGATGCGTCCGGGGAGCTGCGTGCTGATCCGTCAGCTCAACAACACCCGCGACGTGCGGCGCTTCTTCGGCGACGCGGTGCGCTTCGACGACGCCCTCGGCCGCGACCTCGCCGCGCGCGATCGGAGCCTCTTCTACAACCGCATCGAGGTGGGCTTCCGTGTCTGAGCGCATCACGCTGCGCCTCGTCGACGCCGACGGACTCGCCCCGTGGGCCGCGCAGCTCGCGGCGCTCGAAGCCGCGGTGACGTACCCCATCGGCGACGGCGCCGACCGCTTCTTCATCGACCACGGCGCGCGCTACCACCCGTTCTTCTCGGGCCTCGGCGATCCGCGCTTCCTTCTCGCGCTCGACGGCGATCGTGTGGTGGGCGCGATGTGCGGCGTGTTTCGCGACGCGCTCGACGGCGACCGACGGAGGCCCACCGCGTACCTCTGCGACCTCAAGGTGGCCCCCTCGCACCGCGGCACCGGACTCGCGCGTCGCATGGCCCTCGAAGCGCTCCGTCGCGCGGCCACGGACCGATCGCTCTGGCGCTGGCGCATCGCGTGGGCCGCGGCGATGCGCGACGCGCGCGGTGACGTCACCCGCTCCATGCGCGGCGCCCACGCGGGACGGCTCCTGACCCCCACGGCGACGCTCTCGCTCGCGTTCGTGAAGGCCCACGCGCTCGCCGCGCTCGACCCCGCGCCGTGCCCCGCGGTGGGGCCCGGTGTGGGCCTCGACCTGAGCCCCGATGTGGCGCGCACGTGCCGCGGTCCCGGCATCACCGACACGGCGGGACGCAAGGACCTCCGCCTCGTCTCGACGGGCGCTCCGTGGCCCCTCGTGCACCTCGCGCGGGGACCCTCGTCGTGGGGACCTTCGCTGGGCCGCTACCTCCGTGACTGCGGCCGCGCGCTCACCGACGCGGGCGATGGAGACGTCACCACGTGCTTCGCCCTCGACACGCGCCTCGCGCCGCAACTCGCGTGGCTCCGCGCGCAGGGCATCGACGAGGGCGCCGTGTGCACGGTGTATGCGTTGCGTCTGGCGCGTCCGTGGAACCCTCCGTGGGTGCACCTCGCCACGTCGGAAATCTGACCGCACACACCCATCGCGCCGACGTGCCGCCGCGGTGTACACGTTGCGGCCCATGAGAGACACGATCGCTGCGATCAAGGCGCGCTGCGGCGTCGAGGTGAACCCGTACTTCACGGCCCTCGAAGACGGAACGATGACCCGCGACGACTTCGTCGAGACGCAGATCCAGTTTCTCTTCGCGGTGGTGTTCTTCTCGCGTCCGATGGCGGTGCTGGCGGGGCGCATGCCGCGTCCCGAGCAGCGGCTCTCGCTCCTCGAAAACGTGGGCGACGAGCACGGCGACGGGAACCTCTCGCTCTCGCACGAGCGCACCTTCCTGGCGCTGCTCGCGCGCTTTGGCGTGACGCCCGCAGAGATCGACCGCCGCGCGCTCTGGCCCGAGGTGCGCGCGTTCAACACCGTGCTCGGCGGCCTGTGCATGAACGACGACTGCTACACGGGACTCGCCGCGCTGGGCATGATCGAGGACCTCTTCGCGGGCATCTCGTCGCGCATCGGCCGCGCGATCGTGGCGCGGCGATGGCTCACCCGCGACGACCTCGTGCACTACAGCACCCACGAGGTGCTCGACGTGTCGCACGCCGAGGGCTTCTACCGCGTGGTCGAGGCTCCGTCGGCGGCGCATCCGCGCCACGCGTACCAGGTCGCGCAGGGGCTCGAACTCGGCGCGTACGTCTTTCTTCGGATGTACGAAGACCTCTTCCGCGCGCGGTCGCGCAGGGCCTTCCGCGAGGTGCGCGGCCCGCACAGCCTCGCCGAGGGATGGCACCTCGAAGGGGTGTGACGGGTGTTCTCCACGGCGCTCCTTCCGCTCGTGCTCGCGGCGCCCGTCGAGGTGTTCGAGGAGTACAGCCTCGCGCAGACGCAGCCGCTCACCGAGGTGGTCACCGTGCGCGCGGTGTACAGCCGTCGCGACGGCGACACGGCGCTCCTCCCGGCGACGCTCACGCGCGCGTCGCGGCCCGTGGTGTACGCGCTCGGTGATGCCCACGCGCTCGCGGTGACGTGGAGCCCGCGGGGATGGCAGTGCGCGCTCCCCGCGGGGAGTGCCGAGCGCGTGCGGCTCGTGGCGCGCGTGTCGCGAGCGATCCCGTTGCCGACGATGTTCCACACGGCGTGGCCTGCGGTGGTTCCGCTGTCGGCGCCCGCGCGTCGCGTGGTGACCGTTCCGCGCGCCTGGCTCGACGCCACGCCCGTCGGATGGACCTGCCCCGACGAGCCCGACGACGAGGTCCCGTGTGTGAGCCACGAGCGCGCGCCGGGCCCCGTGCTCTCACGGCTGCCATCCCCGCCGTCGCCGCGTGGCAGTGCGCTGCTCTCCGTGGCGCTGACCGCGCTCGCGCTCACGGTGGTGGCGTGGTCGCCGCGCCGTCGTGCGGAGCGCGTGGTGGCGGCCCTCGGCGGCATCGCGGTGGGGCTCGCGGTGTGCCTCGCGCTCGTCGGCGCGTACGTGTCTTCGTGGGGAACGGCCGCGTCGCAGGTGCTCCCGCTCGCGGCGCTGCTGGGCTCGGTGGCGCCGCGCACACGCTACGGACGCATCGTCGGCGCCGCGTCGCTCGTGGTGCTTCCGGTGGCCGCGATGGCGAGCGTTCCTGCGACGGCGGTGCTCACGCTGGCGCTGCTGCTCGGGGCCGTGGTGCTCGGCGCGTCGATGCTTCCGCACGACGACGGACGCGGGACGTAGCGGGCACTTCGGCACCGCGGGGCGCGCGCGTTCAGAACGCCGCGGTGCCGCCCTGCGAGTCGTCGCCGTCGCCGCCGTTGTTGTTCGGATCGCCGAACACCGGAACACGTCGCGGAGGCTGCTCCGGCGGAATCACGATGCGGTTGTCGTCGACGGGCGTCTGCACCACGGTGCCGCCGTTGGGCGGGCGGCGCGTGCTGTGTCCCGTCGCGGGCTGCGTGGGCTGCTGCGCGGGCTGCGTCGGTTGTGTGGGCTGCGTGTCGGGCGCGGGCGCGATCGGCGGGTTCAGCGGCACCACGGGCTGCGCGGGATGGTCGAGCGTCGGGTCGTGCGGCGTCGGGCGCGGTGTCGGACGCGGCGTCGGGCGGTTGGGCACCGTCGGACGTTCCGCGGCCGCGCGCTGGGCCTCGACCTCGCGCTGCGTGGCGGCGAGCTCGTCGCGGAGCGTGGGGTCGTCGACGAGGCGCAGCGCGTCTTGCAGAAGGGTCACCGCGCGCTCCGGGTGTCCGGCCATGCGCTCGGCGTCGGAGCCCGCCTTGAGGCGCGTCGCGGCGGCGCGTCGGAGCTGCGGCGCACGCGGGTTGCGCGGGTCGAGCGCGAGCACCGCGTCGGTGAGGTCTTCGACGTCGTTGCCGTTGCCCGCGTGCACGTAGTTGCCGAGTTCGAAGGCGTCCTGCGAGCGGCGGAGCAGCGAGGCGATCTCGTCGTCGCGGCGCTGCGCGGGCAGCATGCGGAAGAACCACGCCGCCCCGAAGGCCAGCGCCACCGTCACGATCACCGAGGCCGCGATCACGCCGAGCGTGCGCTTCGTGTTTCCCCGCCGCGGCACCACCGGGAACTCGTCGAGGTCGATCGCGTCGTCGACCTCGGAGCGCGTCATCGCCACCGTGCTCGCCACCGACACCTCGCGGCGCGTGGGCTCCGCGGGAGGGGCCACCGCGGGGAGCTCCATGCGCGGCGGAAGGTTCGGCGGCGGCAGCGTTCCGTGCGTCACCACCGCGACCCCGCCCACCACACCCGCGGGCTGCACCGGCGGCGTCGAAGCGCGCGCGTCGTTGCGATCCGCGGGGCGCGTCACCGTGCGCACGCGGGCGACGCCCGACGACTCCACCGCGGAGACGGGCACGGCGGGCTTCGAGCTCTCGAGCGCAGGTGCCACGGGCTGCGGCGGCGTCGACGAGGTGGGCGCCGCGCGCATCGCGCCGTCATCGAGCGTCGAGAGCACCGAGCTCACCGCCGACACGGCGACGGGCGTTCCCGTGAAGGTCGCCGAGGCCGAGGCCGCCGAGAGCGCGCGCACGTCGACGCCCGAGGCCGACGCGGCATCACGGAGGGCCTTCGCGAAGGCGTGTCCGTCGTCGAAGCGCGCGTCGGGGTTCTTCGCGAGCGTGCGCATCACCACGGCTTCGAGCTCCGGCGCGATCACCAGGTCGGGGCGGTGGTGGCGCATCGGCGGCGCGGCCTCGTGAATGTGCTTCAGCAGGAGCTGCATGGGCTCCTCGCTCTCGAAGGGCGTGTGGCCCGTGAAGAGCTGGTAGGCCATGACGCCGAGCGAGTACACGTCGCTGCGCTTGTCGACGGGCTCGCCCGACGCGCCCTCGGGGGAGATGTACCGCGCGGTGCCGAAGATCAGCCCCGACTGCGTGACGAACGACCCCGCGCCCATGAGCGATTTGGCGATGCCGAAGTCGAGCAGCTTCGGGTACTCGGGGTCGTCACCGCGGCGCGTGAGGATGATGTTCTCGGGCTTCACATCGCGGTGAACGATGCCGCGGGCGTGCGTGTAGCCCACGGCGTCGGCGATGTCGGCCATGATCTTCACGGCCCGCGGCGCTGCGAAATGTCCGTCGCGCTCCAGCGCTTCGAGGAGCGTCGGGCCTTCGAGGAACTCCAGCACCAGGTAGAGGTTGCCGTCGGGGAGCTGGCCGAAGAGCACCACGCGCACGATGCCCGGGTGATCGAGCTGGTGTGCGATCTGCGCCTCGCGGTGGAAGCGCTGCACGATGTCTTTGTTCGTCACCAGGTCGCGGTGGAGGATCTTCACCGCCACGCGTCGGTTGAGCCCCTCGTCGAGGCCCTCATACACGACGCCCATGCCGCCGCTGCCCACGATGCGGTCGAGGCGAAACTGGTTGAGGATCTTCTTGCCGAGGTACGGGTCCGTCGGCGGCGCGTCGACCACCAGCGAGGCCCCATCGACCTGGCAGTACTGCGCGGGGGCTTCGTAGCGCGCTGCGCAGAGGGGGCAGGTTCGCATCGCGGGCTCGTGAATCAGAGCAGGTACCATCGGTCACACCGGCGCCACAAGCGTTCGATGCGTGCTCCGCTGCGCGCGCCGCGCGAGGGCACGACGGAGACCCTAGACGTACGTCCCGTCGCTTCGCGTCACCGGCCCGCGACGATCGCGCCGACCATGCGTCCGCTCCGCGCCCCGTCACGGCGGAACGAGAAGAACCACGCGGGCTCGCAGCGCGTGCACCGACGGAGCACGTCGACCTCGCGCACCCCAGACTCCGCGAGCTGCCAGGCCACCGCGCGCCACAGGTCCGCGTGGGGATTGCGCCCGTCGGGCTGTTCGAGCACCACCCCGGGACCGCCCACGTCGCCGATCTGCGCGGCCACCTCGGGTCCCACCTCGAAGCAGCACGGCCCGATCGAGGGCCCCACCGCGGCGATCACCGACTCCGCGGGAACGTTCATCGCGTCGAGCGCCCGCGCCACGATGCGCGCCGCGACGCCGCGCCAGCCCGCATGCACCGCGGCCACCACGCCGGTCTCGGGCGACGCGAGCAGAACGGGCACACAGTCCGCCACGCGCACGGCCACGGCGTCTCCCGGTCGCCGCGCCACGAGCGCATCGGCGTCGACGGCGCGCGCGGTCGCGGGGGTGTCGTGGGGCGATGGGGTCCACACGGTCGCGCCGTGCACCTGCGAGGTCTGGTAGAGCCGCGCGGCATCGCACCCGAGCGCCGTCGCGAAGCGCGCGGTGTTCTCCGCCACACGCGCAGGGTCGTCGCCGACGGAGCCTCCGAGGTTCAACGACGTGAACGGTCCGTCGCTCACGCCGCCGTGACGGGTCGAGAACGCGTGGCGAACCCCGCGATCGCGGAGCAGGGGTGAGTGCAGCACAGACGGCAGGGCTTCGTGGGACACGGCGGCGCGCACGGTACATGGGCCCGCGCGCCCTCCGCGAATCTCCGACGCAGACGCGCGCTGCGGTACCGTGCCCGTCGATGAGACCGGTCCTACGCCTCGCCGTGACGCTCTCCCTCGCGGCGTGCATCCATGCGCCCGCGCCGCCGCCGTCGCCGCCCGTGGCACCGCAACCCGCCGTGGCCGCGTGTGTGTCGCCCGATCCCCGCGGGCTCTGCGCCGTGCGCGACGACGACGTTCCGTGGCGCTGCGACGACCCCGCGCGATGCTGCCCGGCACAACCGCACCACGGCTCGCTGGAGTTCTCCGTGGTGTCGGCGACGGAGCCCGCGGGCGAGCTCGCGCACATGCTCTCGGGCCTCACGTGGGACGGGCCCAGCCGACGCTTTCTCGCCGTGCGCGACAACGATCCGGCGGTGGTGGCGCTCACGCCCGACGAGGGCTTCACGCACTTCACGTTCTCGACGACGCCGTGGGCCGTGGCGCCCTTCAGTTCGCTCGAAGGCCTCGCCGTGTGGCAGGGCGGGCTCGTGGTCTCGCACGAAGACGACCGCTTCGGCGCCGGACTCTTCATGGCCGGCGCATCGCCGGGGCAGGGGACGCGCGCGCTGCCGCTCCCCGCGACGCTCGGCGCGATGTGTGACAACAGCGGCGTCGAGGCCATCGCCGCATCGCCCGACGGATCGACGCTCACCGTGGCGATGGAGCGCGCGCATCCCGGTGATCCCGCGGGGGTCGTGCGCGTGGTGCAGCTCGACGCGAACCTCCGCGAGGTGCGCTCGCGCGTGTGGCGACTCGGTCCCGACTGCTGGTGCGACGGACAGCGCAGCGATCCCGGCGTGGCCGAGATGGTGGCGCTCTCCAACGACCACGTGCTCGTGCTCGAACGCACCTTTCGCCGGGAGGGCGGCAACTGCATCCGGCTCTTTCTCGGCGACCTCTCGCAGGGCGACGGAATCAATCCCCGCGAGCGCGTCGACGCCTCGGTGCGCGCGGTGCCCAAGCGCCTCGTGCTCGACCTCTCGACGCTGCCGCGCGACACGGCGATTCCCACGTCGGCGGGGCAGCGCCATCCGCTGCTCGGCAACTACGAGGGCATGGCCCTGGGCCCGTGCCTGCCCGACGGACGGCGCGCGCTCGTGATGGTCACCGACGACAACGAAGACTCCGTGCGCCGGTGGAGCCTTCCGCCGCAGTCGCGGCGCGTGCTCGTGCTCGGGGCCGCGGGGCTCTGAACGAGCTTCTCAGCCCGCGCGACGCCGTGGATACTCCGCGGTCCCTGCGATGACGAAGCCCATTCCCGAGAGCACCTGGCGCGCGCTGGCCCGCGAGGCCGAGAAGGCCCGCAAGCGCTCGCACGCGCCGTATTCGCACTACCACGTCGGCGCCGCGCTCCTCACCGCGAAGGGCATCATCACGGGCTGCAACGTCGAGAACGCCTCGTACCCGCTGTGCATCTGCGCCGAGGCGGCGACCGTCGCCCGCGCGATCTCCGAAGGCGCCGCGCCCGCGCGATGGAAGGCCCTCGCCATCGCCACCGAAGGCCCCGAGCCCGGGAGCCCCTGCGGCGCGTGTCGGCAGATCCTCGCGGAGTTCACGCAGTCGATGCCCGTGGGACTCGTCGTGAAGGGACGCGTCCGCAGGGTGGTCACCGTCGCCGAGCTTCTGCCCTACGCCTTCGACGCGCAGGTGCTCGACGACAGCACGCGCGACCTGAAGCGCCGCGCCACGCGAGGCTGACCGGTGCCCCTCACGGCCTGCGTCGGACGCGAACGCGAGCTGGCATGGATCACCGCGCGGCTCGAAGCCACCGGGGCCAGCGGCACGGGCATGGTCGTGGTGACGGGCGCCACGGGCATCGGCAAATCGTGCCTCCTCGATGCGGTGCGCGAGCAGTGCCGCACGGCGGGCTTCGCGGTGCTCGAAGGCTGGTGCGTGCGCAACGCGGCGTATGCGCCCTTCGTCTCGATCGCGGCGCAGGCCCTCGCGTGGCTCCGCGCGCGCACCGCGCAGGATCAGCTCTCGCCCGCGGACCTCGAAGCCCTCGCGCCCCTCGTGAGCGGACGTGCCCTTCGCGGCCATGACAGCGCGCTCCCCGCGGGCGACGACGACGAGGCCGCCATCGGGTTCATCGAGGCCGTGGCGCGCATGCTCGCGGCCGTGGCGCGCACGCGTCCGGTGCTCGTGTTGCTGCGCGGATGGTGGCGCGCCGACGACGCCACGCGCGCCCTCGTGCGCTCGCTCCTCGACGCCGCAGGACCGCAGGGAGAGCCCACGCCCGGCGCCCCCGCGGCGCTCTTCGTGACGGGCCTTCGCACGAGCGATCTCGGCGACCTCGGCGAGCATCCGCGCACCGACAAGCTCGACCTCGAAGGGCTCTCCGTCGACGGGGTGAAGAAGATCCTCGCGAACGAGTCGGTGGTGACGCGCCTCCACGCCGCGACGGGTGGCAACCCCGAGGCCCTGCTCGCCACGCTCGGACGCATGCCGCCGCCCCGCGAGGTCGACATCGCCGAACGCCTTGATGAACTCGGGGAGCTCGCGCGCGGCATGGTCGCGGTGCTCTCCGTGGTGGACCGTCCGCTGCCCGTGCCCGTGCTCGCCGCGGCCCTCGACGTGGAAGCGCAGTCGGTCACGCGCGCGGTGCCCACGCTCACGGGATCGGGCGTCGCGTGGCGCTCCCTCGACGCGACCGTGGGCGAGGTGGTGATCGGTCTCTCGCGCCACGACCTCGGCGCCGCGGCCCTCGCGCGGCTCTCGGCCGATGACCGCCGCGCCCTGCACCACGCCGTCGGATCCGCGCTCGACGCGTGGGGAAGGGCCTCGCCCGAAGAGGTGTTGCGCCATCGCCTGCAGGGGCATCCCGGCGCCGACGTGGCCGCCGAGGCCGTGAAGGTCGCCCGCGCGCTGCTGCGTCGCCACGCGCCCGCGTCGGCCCTCGCGCTCGCCCGCGAGTCGGCGCCCTTCGCAGACCGCGCGTCGCTGCGCGAGCTCGCCCACATCGCCGCGTCGGGATCGAAGAGCATCGGGGCCCACGCCGAGGCCCGCGAGGTGGTCTCGCTCGCCCGCACCGCGCTGCCCGACGACGCGGAGCTCGCGCGCCTCGACGCCACGCTCTGCCTCGCCCTCGGCGACTGGACCGAGACCGCCGCGTGCCTCGACCGCGCCGACGCGCTCACCGCCTCGGGCGACGCCACGCAGCGCGCCGCGAACGCCGCCACGCGCGCCGAGTTCAACTACCAGCGCGGACTGCTCGACGACACCGAGCGCCACGCGCGCCTCGCGATCGAGCTGGCCCTCGATGACAGCCCCGTGGTGACGCAGGCGCGCAACACGCTCACGAAGGTGTTTCTCGCGCGCCGCGACCTCGACCGCGGATGGGAGTGGTCGCGCGAGAGCCTCGAACGGGCGCGCGCCGCGGGGGCGAACACCGAGATCCTCCGCGGGCTCATCAACCTCGGCGTGGTGGCCATCTGGCGCGGCGACCTCGACGAGGCCGTGCGTCAGCTCGGGGCCGCGCGCGCCGTGGCCGAACACGGCGGCTCGATGATGCTCCGCGGCGTGCTGCGCGAGAACGAGGCCGTCGTGGCGCACCTCCAGGGACGCTTCGGCGACGCGCTCCAGTGCTACCAGGAGGCGCTCGGCATTCTCACGCGCGTTGGCAACCGACGCTTTCTCGCGCGCGTCGCGAACAACCTCGGCGAGCTCTACGTGCAGGTCGGCGAGGTGGCGCGCGCGCGACGGCTCTGCGAGTACGCCGCGCAGGTGGCCCGCGGGCTCTCGGGCCAGATCGCCGCCGAGGGGCTCATGCTCCGCGCGCAGGTCGAGCTCGCCGACGCGCGCACCGAGGCCGCCCGCGCCGCGCTCGCGCAGGCCCTCGCGCTCTACGTCACCGCGGGCGACAGCGAACGTCAGGCGAACGTGCGGCTGCTCCTCGCGCGCGCCGCGCTCCTCGACGGAGACCTCCCGCGCGCCGAGGCCGAGCTCGCCCACGTGCGCGACGACGAGAACCACTCGCTGCGCCTCCGCGTGGAGCGCTCGCTCGCCGAGGCCGAACTCGCACGGAGCCGCGGCGTCGACGCCTTCGCACCCGCGCGCCGCGCCCTCGAAGGTGCTGAAAATCTCCGCGACGTGGAGCTCCGCTTCTACGCCCACGTGGCCATGGCGCTGGCCCTCGCGGAGCGCGACGACGCCCACGCCGCGCGCCGCCACGCCGAGCTCGCCGAGCAGCTCCGCACCGACCTCTTGTCGCGCGTCTCCGAGGGGCTCCGCGTGTCGTACGGCGCGCAGCTCGGACGCTCGGGCATCGGTCAGCTCGGGGCGCGTCTCGAAGTGCTCGTGTCGGGCGATGGAACCGCACGGGCCCGCGCGCAGACCGCCCCCGCGGGCGACGCGATGGGCCTCGTGGGCGAGAGCGCGGCGATGCGTGAGCTCCGTCGGCGTGTGGCCCGTGTGGCGCCGCAGGATGTGACCGTGCTCCTGCGCGGCGAGTCGGGAACGGGCAAGGAGCGCGTCGCCGAGGCGCTGCACCAGGGATCGAACCGTCGCGCGGGTCCGCTCGTGAAGGTCAACTGCGCGGCGCTCGCCGAGGGCGTGCTGCTCTCCGAACTCTTCGGCCACGAGCGCGGGGCGTTCACGGGGGCCGACCGTCGCCGTCGCGGGCGCTTCGAGATGGCCGACGGGGGCACCATCTTTCTCGACGAGATCGGCGACGTGACGCCCGCCACGCAGGCCGCGCTCCTGCGGGTGCTTCAGGAGCGAACCTTCGAACGCGTGGGCGGCAACGAGACCCTGAAGGTCGACGTGCGCATCATCGCGGCCACCAACCGCGACCTCGCCCAGATGGTGCGCGACCGGGCGTTTCGCGAGGACCTCTACTTCCGCCTCTCGTCGCTCACGATCCAGCTTCCGCCGCTGCGCGAGCGCCTCGAAGACCTGCCCATGCTCGCGACGCACTTTCTCGAACGCGATGCGCGCGCGTCGGGGGCGCCGTTGCGACGGCTCTCGGGGTCGGCGCTCCGTCGCCTCGCGGAGCATCCGTGGCCCGGCAACGTGCGAGAGCTCGAGAACGTGCTGCGCGCGTCGGCCCTCTTCGCCGACCACGACGAGATCCTGCCCGAAGACCTCCAGGGGTTGCCGGAGCTCCCGGTGATGACCCGGCTCGGCACCGCGGGGAGCGCGACCACCGTGCGGCCCGCGGGCGGTGACGCGAACGAGGTCGATGTGGTGTACGACCGCATTCGCCACGGGGGAATCTCGCTCTTCGACATGCGCCGCGAGGTCGAGAAGGGGTGCATCGCGCGCGCCCTCGACGAGGCCCGCGGGAACATCACGCGCGCCGCCGCGCTCCTCGGCATGAAGCGCCCGCGCCTCTCGCAGCTCGTTCGGGAGTACGGACTTGCCAAGGGCGGCGAAGCCGGTGAACCTTCAGACCCATGAGGAAGCTCGCGGGAATCTCCCTGGTGCTGGCGATGGGCCTCGGCCTCGTCGGCTGCGCTTCGACCTCCACCTCGACGCACGGCACGCTGCTCGCCGCGCGCACCACCGGCGGCTACGCGGCCGGTCCCGTTCCCCAGGATCCGAACCCCCGCGGCCTCGCGGCGGCGCCCCGCGACGTGACCCGCTCGCTCGGTGACCTCGATCCCCACGGCGGCATTCCCACCCCCGAGCCCGCGGTGCCGCACCACGACACGCAGCTCGCCGGCCCCACGCCGCAGATCCCGATCCCCGTCGTGGGTCGTCCCGTCGACTGATCGGCGCGCTCTCCGCGCCGCCCGACGCTCTTCCCACTGCGTCGTACCCCTCGCTCGCTGCCCCACAAGATTTCTTCTCCCCTCGCCGCGGGTGACCCGCGCGAAGGAATGCGTTTGCGCGCCCGCTCCCAACGTCGGCGCGGGCACAATCGCGCTCCCTTCAAGGAGCACCGCGATGACCCGCTACGTGTACCCCTTCGGCGCGCCCGACGACGCCCACGACGAACTCCCCGACGCGCCCGCCCTCCTCGGCGGCAAGGGCGCAGGGCTCCGCGCGATGGCGCGCATGGGCATCCCCGTTCCGCCGGGCTTCACGATCACCACGGAGGCGTGCGCGTTTCACGACGAGCACCACGGCGCGCTGCCCGACGCGCTCGACGGCGAGGTGCGCGCGGCGATGCGGGGGCTCGAAGCGCTGCTCGCGATGGGCTTCGGCGACACGTCGAACCCGCTGCTCGTGTCGGTGCGCTCGGGGGCGCGCGTGTCGATGCCCGGCATGATGGACACGGTGCTCAACCTCGGGCTCAACGACGCCACCGTCGAAGGCCTCGCGCGCGCCTCGGGCGACGCCCGCTTCGCGTGGGACAGCTACCGGCGCTTCGTGCAGATGTACGGCGACGTGGTGCTCGGCATGAAGCCCGCGTCGAAGCACGACCACGACCCCTTCGAAGAGATCCTCGACGCGCGCAAGCGCGAGCGCGGCGTACGCGACGACACGGCGCTCTCCGTCGACGACCTGCGCGCCCTCGTGGGTGACTTCAAGAAGCTCATTCTCGAACGCTGCGGCGAGGCCTTTCCCGACGACCCGTGGACGCAGCTCTGGGGCGCCGTGAAGGCCGTCTTTCGGAGCTGGGCGAACCCTCGCGCGGTCACCTACCGACGGCTCAACCACCTCTCGTCGCAGGGCGGAACGGCCGTCACCGTGCAGGCCATGGTCTTCGGCAACCTCGGCGACGACTGCGCGACGGGCGTGGCCTTCACGCGCGATCCGTCGACGGGCGAGCGGCGCTTCTACGGCGAGTTTCTCGTGAACGCGCAGGGCGAAGACGTGGTGGCCGGCACGCGCACGCCGCAGCCCATCGTCGGCGGCGGATACCCCGGCGCGCCGCCCTCGCTCGGCGACCTCATGCCCGACGCGTGGCGCGATCTTCAGCGCGTCGCGGGCGAGCTCGAAGCGCACTTTCGCGACATGCAGGACATCGAGTTCACCATCCAGCGCGGACGCCTCTGGATGCTCCAGACCCGCGCGGGCAAGCGCACCGCGAAGGCCATGGTGCGCGCCGCCGTCGAGATGGCGAACGAGGGGCTCATCACCCGCGACGAGGCGATGCTCCGCGTCGACGCCGCGCGCCTCGACGACCTCCTGCACCCGACGCTCGACCCGAAGGCCCCGCGCACGGTGCTGGCCCGCGGACTCCCCGCATCGCCGGGCGCCGCCACCGGGCGCGTGGTCTTTCACGCCGACGACGCCGAGGCCCTCGCGGCGAAGGGCGAAGCGGTGATCCTCGTGCGGCTCGAAACGTCGCCCGAAGACATTCACGGCATGCACGCGGCGCAGGGCATTCTCACGGCGCGCGGGGGCATGACCTCGCACGCGGCCGTCGTCGCGCGGGGCATGGGCAAGTGCTGCGTCGCGGGATGCGCCGACCTCGACGTGTCGTACGCGCGCGGCGAGCTCACGGCGCGCACGGCGCAGGGCCCGGTGGTGCTCAAGCGCGGCGACGTCATCACCCTCGACGGTTCGAAGGGCGAGGTGATCCTCGGCGCGCTCCCGCGCACGGCCCCGGCGCTCGATGCGTACTGGACGACGCTCATGGCCTGGGTCGACGAGGCGCGGCGCCTTCGTGTGCGCACCAACGCCGACACGCCCCACGACGCGCGCGTGGCGCGGAGCTACGGCGCCGAGGGCATCGGGCTCTGCCGCACGGAGCACATGTTCTTCGACGAGCAGCGCATCCTCGCGGTGCGCGAGATGATCCTCGCCCACGACGCCGACGCACGCCGCGTGGCCCTCGCGAAGATCCTCCCGATGCAGCGCGAAGACTTCGTCGGGATCTTCACCGCGATGGAGGGCCTCCCGGTCACGATCCGCCTCCTCGACCCGCCGCTCCACGAGTTTCTGCCCGCGGAGCCCGCGCAGATCGCCGACGTGGCGCGCGCGCTCGGCGTCACGCCCGAGGCCGTCGCGGCGCGCGTGACGGCGCTCCACGAGGCCAACCCGATGCTCGGCCACCGCGGGTGCCGCCTGGGCATCACGCACCCCGAGATCTACGACACGCAGGTGCGCGCGATCGTCGAGGCCGCGGTGCGCTGCCAGCGCGACGGGGTGCGCGTCGTGCCCGAGATCATGATCCCCCTCGTGGGCACGGCGGCGGAGCTCTCGCTGCTGCGCGCGCGCTGCCTCGCGGTGGCCGACGCGGTGCTGCGCGACGAGGGCGCCTCGCTCGACTACACGGTGGGCACGATGATCGAGCTGCCGCGCGCGTGTGTGACCGCCGATGCGATCGCGGCGAACGCAGACTTCTTCTCCTTCGGCACCAACGACCTCACGCAGACGGCGCTGGGCCTCTCGCGCGACGACGCGGGACGCTTTCTCGGCGACTACGTGGCGCAGGGCATCTACGCGAAGGATCCCTTCGTCACGCTCGACCGCGACGGCGTGGGCGCGCTCGTGCGCATGGCCGTCGAGAAGGGACGCGCCGTGAAGCCCGCGCTCAAGGTGGGCATCTGCGGCGAGCACGGCGGCGATCCCGAGTCCGTGGGCTTCTGCCACGACGTGGGCATGGACTACGTGAGCTGCTCGCCGTTTCGTGTGCCCATCGCGCGGCTCGCGGCGGCGCAGGCGGCGGTGCGCGCGAAGGGTGGTGACGCGTGAGCGACGACCTCAACGGACCCGATCGGTTCACGAAGCGCTCGTCGCGCTACGTGCTCGAAGAGCACTCGCACTGCGAGGTTCCCGCGGGATGCGGCGGCGTGGTGCTGCGCTGGATCGAGCCCGCCGCGCAGGTGCCCGTGCGCATCCATGTGTTCGCGCGGAGGCCCGTGGGCGCGCGGTGGGTGACCCTCGATGGCGCGGTGCCCGAGAGCGTGCGTCCGCTCGTCGCGCGGGGGGCGCACGTGCTCGCGATGGCGCTCGCGGTCGACGCCGACAACGCGGGCGGCGTGCTCTCGTTCGCGATGTACGAGGTGACCGAGACGCGGCGCGGTTCGAAGTCGCCCGACGGTGGCTTCGCGCTGCGCACCGCCGACGACGGAACGTGGCGCGCGTCGCGTGTGGAGCCCCCCGAGGGATGGCGCAGCGAGCCCTTCGACGACGGCGATTGGGAGCCGCTCGTGGCGCTTCCGATGACCGAGCCCGAGGGGCGCAGCAGCGACCGCTGGCGCATCGACGACGTGCGCCGTCAGGGCGCGGTGGAGCTCGGTCTTCCGGGGCACGCGGGGCGCCTGTGGGTGCGTCGTCGCTTCGAGGTTCCGGCCTTCGACGGAGGTGCGCGATGAGCGACTGGGACTGGCTCCTCGAACCCGAGGCCCTCGACCTCCCGTGGCGTGTGCTGATGGAGGCGGGCATCACGCTCGAAGCCACCGGCGACCTGCGCCTCGCCGCGAGCGCGTATGACCTCGCGTACGGCGCCGCGCCCGACGAGCGGCGCGTGATCGAGTGTCGTCATCGCGTGCTCCAACGGCTCGCGGTGGTCGAACACGGGCTGCGCTTCTGCTACGTGCCCGCGGGGCCCTTCACCATGGGCAACGACGAGGGCGACGACGACGAGCGTCCCGCGCATCGCGTGGTGCTCGACGGCTTCTGGATCACCGACATTCCGATCACATGGGCCTCGTACTGTCGGCTCCTCGGGTGGTCCGACGCACCCGATGCCACGCCCCCCGAGGAGGAGCTCAAGACGCTGAGCCGCGACGCGCAGTTCTCGCTCTACGAGGGCCACAAGATCCGCATGCAGTACTGCGAGACGGGCACGCTCGCGGCGAGCGACTGGCACGCGCACGCGGGCACGATGCCGGGCCTCTTCAGCGAGCCCGAACGCGACCCCGAGGCCGGCGAAAACAACTGGAACGAGAAGCCCATGGTGGCCGTCTGCTGGGACGACGGCGAGGCCCTCGGCGAGCGTCTCTCGACCCCCGACGTGCACGTGTGGCTCCCCTCCGAGGCCGAGTGGGAGAAGGCCGCGCGCGGCGGTCTTCGCGGCGCGCTCTATCCGTGGGGCGATGCGCTCCCGACGAGCGACCGCTGCGACAACCGACGCTTCGGCGAGGCCTCGATGCTCGTGCCCCGCGCGCTCACGCCCAACGGCTACGGACTCCACGGCATGGTCGGCGGCGTCTGGGAGTGGACCCACGACTGGTACGACGCGCGGGCCTACGAGCACGCCACCGTGCGCAACCCCGAGGGGCCTCCCACGGGCACGCAGAAGGTGTTGCGCGGCGGCTCGTGGGCCGACGTCGACGGCGTGTGCACGGTGTCGTTCCGCATGGGGCGCGCGCCGACCTCGTGGCGCACGCAGACCTGGGGTGAGCACCAGACGCCCAACGTGGGCTTTCGTCTCGTGCGCCATGACACCCGCGCGCACGGGGTCGAGCGTCCGTGAGCGCGCGTCCGCCGCTCGTGCTCGTGCCGCAGCACTTCGGGAGCACGGTCTTCGACCGACGCACGTCGCGCTATCTCCCCTTCGACCACGCGGGCACCGCGCTCCTCCGCGCGTCGCGGGAGGCGCCGTTCTGGACGCACCTCGACACGCTCGCCGACGGAGACCGTGGCGAGGCCGCGCAGCGCTTCTACGCCCACTTCGAATCGATGGGCTTCTTCGACCTCGACGGACACTTCGCGGGCGTCGAGCTCGCCGTCGACGACGTGCCTGCCGATCACCTCGTGGGTCCCCTCGCGGTGCACGTGGAGGTGTCGGCCGCGTGCAACCTCACGTGCTCGCACTGCTTCGCGGGCGAGCTCCCGCGCCATGAGCGCCACCTCACGCTCGCCGAGCTCGACGCGCTCTTCGCCGAGCTCGCGTCCATGGGGAGCTACCGCGTCGGACTCACGGGCGGCGAGCCCCTGCTGCGTCGTGAGCTCTTCGAGATCCTCGACCTCGCGACGCACCACGGGCTCCATCCCTGCGTGACCACCAACGCGCTGCGCATCGACGAGCGCGTGGCGCGCGAGTTCGGTCGTCGCGACCTCGTGTGGCTCAACGTGAGCCTCGATGGGGCCACGGCGGCGAGCAACGACCGCGTGCGCGGTGACGGGGTGTTCGAAGCCGTGCGTGAGCGGCTCGCCGTGCTCGGGCGCCACGCGCGCTTCACGCTCGCGTTCACGGTGATGGAGCACAACGCCCACGAGGTCGAGGCCTGCGCGCGCCTCGCGGCGGAGGTGGGCGCGCACACGGCGGTGTTTCGACCGCTGTACCCCGTGGGCATGGCCGACGGACGCGCGGACCTCATGCCCAGCTTCGCGCAGTACAGCGACGCCCTCGCGCGCCTCGCGGCGATGGGGGCCGCGGAGCTCGGCGACCATGACCTCCGCGCGCTCGATGCGTTCAGCCCCGACACGCGCGACGAGAGCGGTGTTCGCACCGACCACGCGTGCGGCGCGGGCACGACGGTGTGCTCGGTGTCGGTGTCGGGCGACGTGAACCCGTGCAGCTTTCTCGGCGCGGGCTTCGTGGTGGGCAACGTGCGCGAGACGCCCTTCGCGACGCTGTGGCGCACGCACGAGACGATGCGCGCGCTCCGTCGTCCGTCGGCGGGAACGCACGGGTGCCGCGCGCGCTCGCTGGCCTTCGCGGGCGATGTGGACGCGCCCGATCCGTGGGTGATCGCCGGCGCGCAGAAGCCCGGGAGCGCGCACCCGCTCGTGGTGTTGCGTACGTCGAAGCGCGCGTAGTCGCGGCGCACCCGGAGCGCCCTTCGCTTGCACGAAAGTGGACCGACCTCGCTCGCACCCGCTACCGACGGTGCCCGGAGGAGACACACCACCCGTGCAACCCAGCGCCCTCGCCACGCAGAACGACCCGACGTCGTTCGTACCCGAGAAGGACCTGCGCTCGGCGCTCGCCGCCGCGCAGAGCGCCGCGCGCCAGCGCGACGAGCTCGTCAGCGAGAACGCGAGGCTGCGCCGCGAGGTGGAGTCCTCGGCGCGCGCCCGACGCGAGCTCGAAGAGGCCACGGCCGGGGGCGGTGACAACGTCTCGAAGCGCCTGCGGCTGCTGCGCGAAGCCCTCGTCCGCAAGGATCAGGAGATCCTCAACCTCAAGACCTTTCAGCAGGGCCACGCGCGCCAGCTCCAGCAGGCGAAGGAGACCGCCGACCGCCTGCGCCGCGAGCGCGCAGACCTCGAAGAGCGCCTCCGCTCGCACGAGGGCGCGTTCCACGCGATCGAGGCCGAACGTCAGAACCTCACGCGCGCCCTCGACGGCGTGCGCCGCGGCGAAGACGAGGCCGCCCGCGTGATGCAGCAGGCCGACTCGGTGGTCGGCGAGTGGCGCGTCGCGTGGGAGCAGTCGCAGCGCGAGCTCGCCGACGCGCGCCAGAGCTACGAGCTTCTGCGACAGAGCTGGGAGGCCCTCCACGTCGAGCGCGATCGCTTCGCGGTCGAGCGCGTGCAGGCCCTCGAGCTCCTCGCGAACGAGCGGGCCGCGGCGCAGAAGTTCCAGGCCGTGCTCGACGACGCGATGACCGACGCGCAGGCGCGCTACGACGCCGCCCGCGAGGCCCACGCCATCGCCCTCCGCGCGGCCGAAGATGATCACGCGGCCACCGTCGCCGAGCTCCGCGAAGCCCACGCCGCCCAGCTCGCCGAGGTGCGCGCCGCCCACGACGCCGAGGTCGCGCGCCTCGGAGAAGCGCACGCCGTCGCCATCGCGGCCCTCCACGAGTCGCACGCGCAGGAGATCGACGCGCGCCGCGCGGCCCACGCCCACGAGCTCGACGCGCTCCGCGAAGACCACGCCGCCGCCCTCGACGACGAGCGCGAGAAGATCGCCCTCGTGGTGCGCGAGGCCTGCGCGCCCATCGAGTCCGAGCGCGAAGGTCTCAAGATCCGTCTGCGTGAGGTGGAAGGCGTGCGCGACTGGGCCGACGCCGAGGCCGCTGCGATGCGCGCCCGCGCCGAGGCCGCCGAGGCCACGCTGCGCGAGGTGGAGTCGAGCCACGCCCGCGAGGTCGAGTCGCTCTCCGCCGAACTCGACGCGCTCCAGAAGCGCCACGACGACGAGACCGCGCGGCTCGTGAAGGACTTCGAAGCGGAGATCGAATCGCTGCGCACGGCGCAGAGCGTCGACGCGGCCCGCGAGCTCCGTTCGCTCGGTGACAAGTTCGCCGAGGCCGAGGGGCGCGCCCGCACGCTCGCCGCCGAGTGCGAGGCCCACCGCGGCCGCGTGGCGAAGCTCGAAGCGGAGCTCGCCGAGGTGCGCGCCGCGCTCGACGAGGCCCGCGCCGACGTGGTCGAGGGCATGGCCGACCGCGACGCCCGCACCGCCGCCACGGTGCGCGACCTCAAGGAGCTGCACGGCGAGGAGCTCCGCGACGCCGAGGCCCGCTACGCCCGCGCCCTCGACGAGGCCCGCGAGTACTTCACCGCGGCCCTCGACGCGCAGCGCGAGTCGCACGAGGCCGAGATGGGACTGCTCCGCGACAGCCTCACCGACGACGAGGCCCGGCACCTCGACCTGGAGCGCGAGCTCGAATCGGCCCGCGAGGCGCTGGGCAACTACGCCGCCGAGAGCGCCGAGCGCATCCTCGCCGCGGAGCGCGCCGCCGACGAGGCCGCCGCCGCCCGCGACCGCTACGCGCAGCGCGCCGCGACGCTCCACCGCCGCGTGCAGGAGCTCGAATCGGCGCCCACCTCGGCGACGCAGCTCCAGCTCCTCTCGCGCATGATGGGCGAGGTGATGTCGGCCTCGGTGATCGAGCTCTCGAAGGTCGCCGCGTGGCGCGCGGGCCGTCGCGGCCCCGAGGTCACCGACGTCGAAGAGGCCATCTCGATCCTCTGCGACGTGCTCCCCGACGACGTCTCCGACCTGCTCTGGGCCCAGCGCGACGCCTTCGCGCACCGCGCCCGCGCCTGACCGTTTCGCACCCCCTCGCAGATCCCCCTTTACCGTTCGGGGGCCCGTGGTTACCGATGCGCGCGCGCATCACCCCGCCGCTGTTTCGCGCGGGGATTTCACCACGCACGAGGGAGCTTCATGACCGCCGAGAACCGCGTCGAGACCCACCGCTTTCAGGCCGAAGTGAGCCAGGTGCTCCACCTGGTCATCAACTCGCTCTACAGCCACAAGGAGGTGTTCCTCCGCGAGCTCGTGTCGAACGCGTCCGATGCGCTCGACAAGCTGAAGTTCCGCGCGCTCACCGACCCCGACCTCACGCGCGACGACAACACCTTCGAGATCCGCATCGCGACCGACAAGGACGCGAAGACCATCACCATCGAAGACACGGGCGTGGGCATGACCCACGACGAGCTCGTCGAGAACCTCGGCACCATCGCGCACTCGGGGTCGCGCAAGTTCCTCGAAGCCGCGAAGGCGAAGGGCGCGTCGGGCGACGTGAACCTCATCGGCCAGTTCGGCGTGGGCTTCTACTCCGCGTGGCTCGTCGCCGACCGCGTGACGGTCACCACCCGCGCCGCGGGCCACGACGATGCGTGGACGTGGGCTTCCGATGCCCGCGACGGCTTCACCCTCGAACCCGCCACGCGCGACCGCCGCGGCACGACCATCACCCTCCACGTGCGCGACGACCAGGAAGAGTTCCTGGAGCTCTGGCGCCTTCGTGAGCTCGTGACCCGCTACGCCGACTTCGTGGGCCACCCCATTCTCGTGAAGACCGACGGCGGCGAGTTCGAGACCGCGAACAAGGCCTCGGCCCTCTGGCGTCGCCCCAAGAGCGAGATCACGAAAGAGCAGTACGAGGAGTTCTACCGCCACGCGGCGCGCGCCTACGACGACCCCACGGCGTGGACGCACTTCCGCGTCGAGGGCAACCAGGAGTTCGTCGGCCTGCTGTTCATCCCGTCGGCGCCGCCGTACGACCTCGACGCGCAGCCCGGCGAGTCGCGCCGCGGCGTGCAGCTCTACGTCAAGCGCGTGTTCATCATGGACAACTGCGAGGCCATCGTCCCCTCGTGGCTCCGCTTCGTGCGCGGCGTGCTCGACTCCGACGACCTCCCGCTCAACGTGTCGCGCGAGACGCTGCAGGACTCCTCGGTGGTGCGCGCGATCCGCAAGCAGGTGGCGCGCAAGACCCTCGACCTCCTCGACGAGATCGCCCGCGACCGCGCCGACGACTACAAGACCGTCTGGGGTCACTACGGGCGCATTCTCAAAGAGGGCCTCGTCGACGACTACCGCGCGGGCCGCGCCGACGACCGCGACTTCAAAGACCGCCTCGCCAAGCTGCTGCGCTTCGAGAGCTCGAAGGGTGAGGGCATCGTCTCGCTGGCCGAGTACGTCGCGCGCATGCCCGAGGGCCAGGAGGCGATCTACTACCTCATCGGCGACAGCGTGCGGACCATCTCGGACTCGCCGCACCTCGAAGGCGTGAAGAAGAAGGGCTACGAGGTGCTCTTTCTCACCGACGCGGTGGACACCTGGGCCGTCGAGGGGCTGCGGGAGTTCCAGGGCAAGAAGCTCGTCTCCGTGGCCGACGCGAACCTCAAGGTCGACGGCTCCGACGACGAGAAGAAGGAGCGCGAAGAGAAGGCCGGCCTGCTCCGCTCGCTCTTCGACCGCACCCGCGCGGTGCTCGGCTCGCGCGTGAAGGACGTTCGCGCGAGTGACCGCCTCACCGACTCGCCCGCGTGCCTCGTGCTCGCCCCCGGCAGCATCACCCCCGCGCAGGAGCGCGTCATGCGCGCCCTCGGACGCGAGGTGCCCGCGGCGCAGCGCATCCTCGAACTGAACCCCACGCATCCCCTCGTGGAGGGCCTCCGCACGGTCTCCGAGCGCGACCCCGCGTCGCCGCAGGTCTCCGAGTGGATCGAGGTGCTCTACGACCAGGCGCTGCTCACCGAAGGCACGCCCATCGACGACCCGCAGCGCTTCGCGCGCCGCCTCACCACGCTGCTCCAGCATGCGGTGACCTCCGCGGCGTCGCCCACGACGTGACCGTCGCGCGCCCGAGGTGACCGTCGCGCGCTGAACACGCCGACGCCCGCGGCACCGTCGCGCCCCGCTCCCTCGATGGAGGTTGCGGGGCCCTTCGGTGCGCGGGCGTCGTGGTTTCGAAGCGGTGCTTCCCGACGTTCGGGTGGGCTCAGAACGGGATGTCGTCGTCGCTGCCGAAGCTGTCGCTCATGCCGCCGCCGTTGCTGCGTGCGGGCGCCGGGGGAGGGGCGTTGCGACGGGTCGATCCGCCGCCGCCACCACCACCGCCAAAGCCACCGCCGCCGCCGTTGCTGCGGGCGCGGGGCGCGGGCGCGGAACCACCTTCATCACCGCGGAGGCGCGCGGCCCAGGCGCGGGCGCGGGCGGCGTCGAGGCGTCCCCACTTGCTCTTGGGTCCGCCGTTCTTGTCGGTGGCGCCCGACTCGTCGTCGCGCTGCGCGAACCACTCGAACGCGTCGGCGAGCATGTCGAGAAACTCGGGCTCGCAGGCCGAGAACTTCTGACCGCGGAAGTCCTGGCCCGTCCAGCGCTTCGGCATGAAGCGCACCTCGGGATCGCCGCGGGGGCCGTCGATGTCGACGTCGCCGTCCATGGGCGCGGTGTTGCCACCGGAGGAGGCGCCGCGCGCGGCGGCGGGGGCGCCGTTCTTCATCGCGGCGAGGAGGGTGTCGAGCTTGCGTTCGATGCGGTCGAGGCGTTCTTCGAGGGTGCTCATGGGTGTCGTCCGTTGCTCCGTTGGTCCGTTGGCCCCGACGGGCGCGCTGCGAGGGCGCCCGTTGCGAGGAGCGGCGACCGTACGCAAGCCCGCACCCGCACGCCAGTTCAGGGGTGACAGGGTACGTCACACGCCAACGCCCTGAAAAACAGGCCCCGCGCGGTGTACCGTCGGCGCCGTGTCGCCCCCGCGTCGCAGCGTGCTCGTGGCCGTGCTCGCCGTCTCGTCGCCCGCCTCGCTCGCGGCGGAGACCGCCATCCGTCGGCTGACCTTCACCGCCGACATGCGCGAGATGCGCGTGCTCCTGAACCCCTTTCTCACGCCGGTCGCGTGGGCGCTCCTCGCGGTGACGTGCGTGGCTGCGATGGTGGGCGTGCCCGCGCATCGGGTGATCCATCGGCGCATGGTCGAACGGCTCGCGGAGAAGCGCGAAGACCGCAACGCCCGCGCGTCGACCGACACCGTGGCGCTCTACGTGGCCGCGTCGGTGGTGCAGTTCCCCACGCTGCTCGCGACGATGTGCTTCACGCTCGGGAGCGACGTGGCGCCGGTGTTCGCCGCGCTCTGCGTGGCCGCGGTGGGCGTGGTGCTCATCGGCCTCTTCGGCGCACCTCCCCTCGTCGGAAACGCTGCATCCGCAGGGTGATTCCGGTACTCCAACGGGGTCATGCGCCTGCGCCCGCTGCTCCCGCTCTGCCTCGTCGCCGCCTGCTCGTCGGACCCTTCGCCCGCGCCCTCCGACGCCGCCGTCGACGCCGCGCGTGACGCGGTCGTCGATGCGCCCGCGACGCCCGACTACCCCTACACCGAGCCCCCGCGCAGCGTGCTGGCCGAGCCCGGCGTGCGCCGCGACGTGGAGCTCGTGACCGTGCCCGCGGCCCCTGCCAATCCGAGCACGCGCGCGTCGACGCCCGAGACGCTCAACCGCGTGCAGGTGATCCGCTATCGGCCCGACGGCGCCGCGGGAGAGCCCCGCGCGGTGGTGGTCGCGATGCCCGGATTCCTCGGCGGCGCAGGGAGCTTCGACGCCCTCGCACGCGCCCTCGTGAAGCGCGGAACCGCCGCGTCCGAGCCCGTCGAGGTGTGGGTGATCGACCGCCGCAGCAACCTCCTCGAAGACCTGCGCGGCATGGACGCGGCCGACGCCCTCAACAACCCCGAGGTCGCCGCGCGCTACTACCTCTCGAACGACGTGACCGTCGGCGGACGCGCCTTCGCGGGCTACCTCACGGCCACCGATCCTGCGCTCTCGTACATGGCCGAGTGGGGCATGGCCACGCTCGTGCGCGACCTCCGCGCGGTGATCGACCGCGTGACCGACGCGCGCCATCGCGTGGTGCTCCTCGGGCACTCGCTCGGGGCCACGATCGTCGAGGCCTACGCCGCGTGGGACTTCGACGGAACGCCCGGCTACCGCACCCTCGCGGGCCTCGCGATGGTCGACGGCGTGGCGGGCGGAACGGAGATCACCGAGGCCCAGTACCTCACCGCGGGCGTCACCGCGCCGGGCGGATTTGGCAGCACCAACCTCGCGACGCTCCGTGCGCGCGGCCCTTATTTTACGGCGCTTCCGATCCTCGGCGTGCAGGCGCTCGTCGTGTCGGAGATCACCGCGCGCAGGGCCCGCCTCGCGCCCGACGCGATCGTCGACGACAACGCGCGCGACGGACTCTTTCGTGTGCTGCTCGGTCTCTCCGAGGTGCCGCGCATGAGCAACGCGGCGGCGCTGGGCTTCGCCTTCGACGAGGCCTCGTGTCCGCTGGGCTTCGCGCGCATGTCGATGGGCGCACCCGCGGGCGGCGCGCTGCGCATGGGGGCCAACGTGTTCGATCCGCGCGAGATGCTCACCACGCCCGCGAACGGCACCGACACCTTCACCTGGCGCGACGCGACGGCGGTCACGCCCGCGGAGTTCACCTCGCGCATCGGGGCCGCCAACGCGTGGGCGCTGACGCCGACGAACTTCGGCGAGTGGTACTTTCCCTCGCGGCTCTCGCTCGACGCGTCGGCGGTGGGAACGCTGCGCTACGGAGCCTCATCGTGGCAGGTGCGCGAGGGCCTGCGGGTGATGCACGGCGGCGAGATCGACGTGCCCGTTCTGGGCATCTCCGCGGCGCTCGTGGGCAGCGCCGAGGCGTACGAGCGCGTGCGGATGCGCGTGGCGCCGACCATCGGCAGCGACCTTCCGGCGGCGGGGGCGACGCGCAGCGACGCGCGCGCATTTCAGGCCGTGCACATGGCCCGCATGACGCATCTCGACCCGCTCACGGGCGACGACGACGACGCGCGAAACCCCGTGCCCGCGCGGGTGTTCTCGTTCGTGCGCGCAGCGACCGCTGGCTCCGCGACGCCGCGTATGTGACCGTCGCCCGCGGTGGATCGCATCGACCCCCTCGCACCGGAGCAGGCCTGGCTCGACCACCCCGAGAGCGCCCGCGTGCGCGCGCCGTGGCACGAGGGCGCGGTGCTCTCGCTCGCGGTGTCTCCCGACGGATCGCTCGTCGCGAGCGCGGGCGCCGACCGGGCCGTGCGCGTGTGGGACCTCGCCGACGGATCGCTCCGCTGGCAGTTCGAATGCGACGCGCGGCACGTGCTCTTCGCGCCCGACGGACGGCTCCTCTACGCGGTGGGCGAGGGCTTCGAACTGTGGCCCTTCGACCTCGCGCGCGGCGACGCCCTCGACTGCGCGTGGACGCCCTCACGCCGCCCCCTCCGCGGCGCTCGCGTCGAGCGTTCTTCCCTGTCGCCCGACGCGCGCTGGTGGCTCCCCGCGTGCGGCGACGAGCACGGCGCCGTGCAGCTCGTGGAGCTCTCGACGGGCACCACGCTCCCGCTCACGGCGCCCGGCGCGGGCGAGGTGCACGCGCTCGGACGCTTCACCGCTGACGGTCGCGAGGTGCTGCTGCTCGGCGGCGTGCGCGAGGGCCGCACGGGCAGGGCCCGCAGCGCGCTCTACCGCTACGCGGTCTCCGATGGGCGTTGCCACGACATCCGCGCGCTGCGCTTTCTCAAGCAGTCGGGGCCCGTGGCGATTCCGCTGCATCGCGAGCGCTGCGTGTTCAGCGAGCGGTGGCTCGTGGTGTGTGACGGCCGCGTGCTCCTGCGCTGGGAGCTCGCGCGCGCCGACGCCGCGACGTGGCTCACGGCGCCGGTGGAGTCCATGGCCCGCGCGGTCACGGGCGATGCGGTCTTCGCGTGCACCTTCGCGCGCGACCGCGGCGTGGCCGTGGGGCTCCACGCGCGTGACGGACTCACCCGCGCGCTCACGCTCCCTGCGGGCGAGACCGTGAGCGCGCTGTGCCTCGACCCCGCGGAGCGCGCGCTCTACGTGGGCTGCGCGAGCGGGCGCGTGGCCCGGGTGCCGGTCGACCCGAAGGCGTAGTCACCGCGGGCGATCGGCGACGCGTTCGATCACGCGGGCGGCAGCCCGTTCACCGATTCGAGGATCTCGGTGGCGCGTCGACGCTCGTGCTCGTCGCCCACGGACGCGAGTCGTGCGAGCCAGGGCCCCGCGGCGATGCGCTCGACCTCCGCAGGCTCCAGCACGCGGCTCGACGCGGGGAACCACCCGGGGCCCACGCGGTCGCCCTCGACGGTCACCACGTCGAGACTGCGAAGGCCGTCGAGCATCAGGTCACTCTCGAAGCGCTCGTCGGCGAGGAGACCCGCGGGCGCCTCGTAGCCGTCGACCACCACGCGCGGGTCGTCGTCGAGGTCGCTGTCGTGAAAGCCGCGCGTCGCCACGGCCTCGCCGCGCCTCGCCATGCACAGAAAACGTCCCATGGGTCGCGCGTCTCCGGTCACGCGCCGAGGGGCGCGGTGGGCTCGATCACGGCGACCGCGGCCTTGAGCACGGTGCCCTTGAAGGCCGCGCCGTCGCGGGTGCCGACGATGGCCTCGGGCGAGGCGCAGAGGAGCTCGCCGCGGGCTTCGAGGCGCACGGGCTTGAAGGTGTCCTTCGCGAGCTTCAGCGCGCCGAGCTCGATGCGAAAGAGGCCCTCGCCATCGACCGCGACCCAGACCGCGCCCTGGAAGCGCGCGACCGCGCGGAGCTTCTTGCCCGTCGCGAGCACGGGCCGGAGCCCCAGGAGACCGCCGCTGTAGATCGTTCCCTTCGCGTCGAGGGCCCACACGTCGTCGTCACCCGCGACGTGCACGGCGACGAGGTCGTCGTCGCAGGGCGGTTCGAGGGCACGCCACGCGGCGCCGTCCCAGCGCGCCACAAGCCCGCGGAGGCCGACGCCGAGCACCAGGTCACGCGACGCGCCGTGGATCGCGAGCATCGGGCCGGGCGAGGGCTCCGTACGCCACGCGGTGCCGTCCCAGCGCGCGGTGTCGTGGAGCCCGACGCCGAACACGCAGTCTTCGTCTGCGCCCCACAACGCGGTGTAGATGCCCGGCAGCGGACTCGTCGCGCGGCGCCAGCCGTCACCGTCGGGGGTGAACGTGTGCGCGCGGCCGAGCGTGGTGACGTGGATGCGTCCCGCGTCGCTGCGCCAGAGCCCATGCATGAGCCCGCCCTCGCGGTAGAGCAGATGGAGCTTCGGCCCGCGTACGGCGACGACGCACACCTCGCCGTTCTCCTGCGTGGGCGCCTCGCCCGCACGCCAACGGGCCACGGTGGCCGCGAAGTCGAGCGCGTGGGGGCCGCTCGCCTGGTTGAACTTCATCGTCGTTGCGTAGTGCGCTCCGCTCGTCACCGTGTCTCGCTCCTGCGTGTGCGCCGCGATCAGAACGCGGCCTGCTCGTTCTCGCCCTCGGCGCCCGTGTCGTCGCCCTGACGTGTGCTCGGGGCGCGTCCGTCGCGGCGTCCGCCCGACACCTCGCCGCCGCTCGCGCGAATCGCGCCGGCCTGGTCCGCGAGGCAGTTCGCGTTCTCCGCGCGGCTCGACGTGCGACGCGCCTGGCCCGCCCTGCGCTCCGCCGCGTCGAGCTCGGCGAGGTGATAGTCGAGCGATCGCCGCTCCGTGCGCTGCGCCGCCTGCGCGGCCATCACCCGTTCGGCAGCCGCCCTGCGCGCCGCGTCGGACTCCGGCGTCGGGTTCGCCGTGTGCGCGGCCTCGGCCTGACGCCACGCCTCGCTCTCGCGGTTGACCCGCCGTGTGGCCCCCGAGAGGGTGCTGCGCTGCGATTGCATCGCGTCGCGCGCGGTGTCGACCTCGGCCTCCGCGGCCTTCACGCGATCGCGGAGCTGCTGCCGATGCTGCGCACCCTCGGCGGGCGTGCGGTTGGGACCGCCGTTGGCCACCGCGCGGTTGCTCGCCTCGTCGTCGAGGCACTTCTTCCGCATCTGTTGCTCCATGGCCTCGCGAAAGGCCATGACGCACTCCGCGGCCTCGTCGGCAGCGCTGGTCATCGAGGCGGGCGCCTTGTCCGACGCGCTCGACGCCGCCGCCGTGCCGCTCGCGGGGCCCGTGCCCGCCGCGGGGCCCGTGGCGCCCGACTGGCCCGCACCCTGCGCCGACGCCTGCGTCCGCTGGGCCTGCTCCTGCTCGCGACGCGCGAGGAGCTCTCGCACGCGGGCCTTCTCGTCTTCGCGCATCTGCGCGGCGGGGTAGTGCTCGGGCGGTCGCGCCGTCTCGCCCGCGCCGCCCGCGCCCGACCCGCCGGGCTCGATGCGATGGGTGACGGGATCGCGCGGACGTGACGCGCCGCCGTCGAGGCCGCGCTGCGCGGGCGCGTTGTACTCCGCCGCGGTGTATCGCCCGTGCTCGGTCTGGAGGTCGAAGTTGCCCTTCGAATCGAAGGCGCCGCCCTGGTGCGGCATGCACGCGGCGCCGTTCGCGTAGTAGCCGTCGACCACGTTGGAGCAGGGGTTGCCGCGCTGCCGCTGGCGGCAGGTGTTCATTCCGATGTGCCCCGACTGACACTCCGCGAGACGTTGGAGCTCGGGCGGCACGGGCTGCCCCGCGGCCTGCATCTCGCTCACCTTCCTCTGGGCGTCCTCGATGCGCGCGCGCACGCCGTCGTAGGTGCCGAAGTCATCGGGGCTGTAGCCGCATTTCGCGAGCGCGGCGACGCACGACGCCGAGAACATCGCGCTGCCGCCTGCCTTCACGAGCGTGATCGGTACGTGTTCGACGGGCATGAGGGTGCGCGTGGCGGGTTGCGCCGCGCGCCTCCACTGGGCGCCGAACGGGCGGCGCTGTCAATCTTCTGCGGCCGCCGCGGCGGGGTCAGCGCGCGCGACGTCGACGTGCGACGCGAACGAGCGATGCGAGCGCGAGGCCCGCGACCCACAGGGCGCCGCGGTCGTTGCCTGCGTGGCCGACCTGCGCGCTGCACGACGCGCCGCCGCTCGACTCCGCGGGCGTCGGGGCCGTCGAGGCATCGCTCGCGCCGCCATCGCGGATCGCCGCGTCGCTCGTGGGCGCGCCGAGGTCGCTGCTCACGGCCACGTCGACGGTGCCGCCGTCGGAGCGCCACGGACACATCGACACGGCGGGGCGGTTGAGCTCGCGGCCGAAGCGGTAGAAGCGGTCGCGCGTGCCGCGGTCGCTGGCGGCGAGGTCGAGGTCGCGGTCGAGCGCGCTCGCGGGGAGGTCGGCGCGGAGGCGGGTCATGCGCGCGTTCGCACCGAGGCCCATGAAGGCCAGCGCGACGTCGCTCTCGGGCGTGGCCGTGGCCATGCCGCCGTCTGCTTCGAAGGGCGTGCGACGCGGGAGGCGCTGCGCGAGGAACATGAGGCTCGTCGCGTTCTGATCCATCGACGACTCGGTGAGCCAGAGGCGGCCGCCCATCGCGCGGTTGCGCGTGTCGAAGGTCGAGACGAAGAGGCGCGTGAAGTCCGGCGGGCTGTTCCAGTCGTAGGTGAAGTCGTCGTCGGTGAACTCCAGGTTGGGGAAGTTCATCGCCTCGATGCGCGCGTTCGCGAACACCGTGAGCGAGAGCCCCACGTGGTCGGCGACGCCCGCCGCGATCATGCGCAGCGGCAGCCGCGGCTGGTACCCGTCGACGGTCACGCGCACCGGCGACATGCGGTTGAGCCCCTTGCCCGCGCGGAGGCGCAGCGCGACGAAGTCCATCGAGAGCCCGAGGTAGTGGTCGATCACCGGGTCGAGCGCCGTCGGGATCGTGTAGCCGTTCATCGTCAGCCACGTGCGCAGCCCCGTCGACGACGAGCCCCGCAGGATCGACACCGCGTAGGGTCCCACGACCTCCTGGCGCAGCACCGTGACGCCGCTGTCGAAGGCCGCGCTCGCGTCGACTGCCGCGTCCGCCGCGCCGCCCGTGGGGTACGGGAACATGCAGTCCGCGGGGTACGGCGGCGGCGTGGGCTGCAGCAGCGCGGCGACGCCGACGTTCGAAACGAGCGTGAGAAAGTCGTCGCTCGCGAGCTCGACGCGCGTCGTGTCGGTGTACCGGATCGGCAGGATCCACGAGAACTCCTCGGGGTTGCCCGAGTACTGAAACTGGTCCCACAGCGTCGTCTGCGTCGACGAGAGCGCGAGCACCATGCGGTGGTCGGTCACCACCTGCGCGGCCCCCGGCGGCGCAAAACACCCGCCGCACGCCTGCGCCTCCCGCGCGCCCATCGCCACGCCCGCCGTCGCGAGCACCACCGCCAGCAGACCCGTTCGCATCGCTCGCATCGTCGACTCCTCCGGCGTCGTGCGTGACCGATCTCCCTCGGCAGACGTCGCCCGACCCTTGCAACTGCAATCACGGCGCCGCCCTTGAAACAAGGCACTCCGCGCGAACCGCTGCGCCGCGCTGTGCCACCGTCGGCGCTGCATCTGCGACGCGCGTTGCGATACAACCGTCGGCAATGCGCGCGCTCCTCGCCTTCGCGTTGGTGCTCTCGACGGCCTGTCATTCCCGCGGCCCTGCGCCCGTCGACGACGACCTCCGCTACGCCTCACACGTCGCGCTCGCGCCCCTCGCAGCCGCGCTCCGTGCGTCGGGCGGAGACCCCGCGCGCATCGTCCGCCCGTTGCGTGCGCGCGACCTGCTCGCCCTGCGCGCGAACGAGCGCTTCAAGTTCGTGCTCGGACTCGACCGACACTTCGCCCTCGCGCCGCTGCCCGCGAGCGCGCCGCACAACGAGTACGTCCACCCGGTGCTCGCCGACGGCGCGCCCGTGCGCACCGCGGGCGGCCTGCGCGTCGACCACGACGGATCGACCGTGCGCGCCGTGGTGCTCGACCCCGAGAGCCGCTCGTACTGCACCGACACCGCGAGCCTCCGCGCCGCCGTGCGCGCCCTCATCGCGATGGGAGTCGAACCCGCGAGCATCACCGTGCTCGCGCGCCCGGTGGCGTGCGTCGACGATGGCGCTCCGCCCGTGCGCTACGGCGCGCTCATGCACACCGTCGGATCACGCTTCGAGATGCTCGGCCGCGCCCTCGCCGCCGACAACCGAGACGCCGCGCGCTACGCGCTCCACGAGCTCGACGAGGAGCTCGACGCGCTGCCCACGGCGCGCGCGCCCGACGAGACGACCGTCGACCTCGCGCCCCACGCGCAGGGCTTTCTCGCAGGGCCCTTCGCCGCATTGAAGCGCGCGGGCGAGGGCGACGACCTCGGCGCGTTTCGCGCGGCGTGGAGCGCCACGGCGGCTGGATGCAACGGCTGCCACGCGGTGTCGGGCCACGGGTTTCTGCGCGTGCCGACGGTGCCGGGCGAGGCCGTTCCTGGCTTTGCGGCGGCGGGCGACGCGGGCGCGCGTTAGAAGGGGAATTCCACGTCAACGCCCTCTTAGCGGGTTTCGAGCACGAGGCGCGCGAAGGCGGGCGCGAAGGCGACGGGTTCCGTGGGGCCCTGGCAGTTGAACACGATGCCGTCGAGGCCCGCGTCGAGGAGCTCGGTGAACAGCGTCTCGCCGTTCATGATCGTGCGGCGCAGCGTCGACTGCGCGGCGGCGTCGAGCGTCTGCGCGAAGCACTCGAACGCGTCGTTGAGCGTGAAGACCGCGGCGAGCGAGCGCCTCCGCGGATCGGGCGCGTGGGCGAAGCGCGCGCCGTCGGGGCTGTCATGGAGCGCGACGTGCCAGGCCGCGAAGCTGCGCACGGCCGCGAGCTGCGCGCCCACACGGGCCGTGCCGCGACGGAGCTGAAGCAGCGCGCGCTCCACCCGCACGGCGTCGGCGACGACGTTGAGCCGCGCGAAGAGGTCGCTCTCCAGCGTGAGCGCGTCGTCGGTGAGCGGATCGATGTGCACCGCGTGGAGCGCCGAGAGGTCGCGCGTGAAGAGAGAAACACCCGAGGCCGTGGCGAAGGGCTGGTCGTGCGCGAGCTTCGCGGCGGCGACGTAGCGGCGCCACGCGTCGCGGTTCGAGAAGAGAAAGAGCCGCGGGCGCTTCTGCGCGTCGCGGTAGAGCCAGGGCTCCGGCGGCGCGTTGCTCGTGCGCATCGCCTGCGACGAGCGCTCGGTGATGGGCAGCTCCCAGTGGTTGTAGGCCACGAGCGTGCGCATGAGGGCCGTGGCGCTGGTGCGCTTCGCGAGCCAGTTGCGAATGGCCTGCGCGGGCGCCTCCTCGGCTCCCGGCTGCGGCGGAACAGAGTCTTCGGTTGCCTCGACCATCGCGACACTCCCTCGTCGAGAGGGCCGCGTACATACCGCGAAGCGCGCGTGGGGTGTCCACAACCCGCGACGTTTCCCATGCGGGCGACGGAATCACCCGCACGGCGACGCGGTCGGGTCTGCGATCAGGCGAAGTCGGCGGGGGGCGCGCCGTAGCGCACCATGATGGTGCCGGGGTCGGGCATCGCCGCGGCGGCGTCACGGCGCGGACGGCCTGCATCGCGGGCGGCGTCACGGGCGGGCGCGTCGGCGGGCGCATCGGCGGCGGCGTCGGCGGGCGAGGCCGCATCGAGGGGCGTGACGGGCTGCACGGGCATCGGCGGCGCGCCGTACATCGCGACCATCATCGGGGGCTCGTTGGTGTTCACCGCGGGGGGCGAGGTCACCACGTTGCCGCCGGGCGGCGTGGAGGCGTCTTCGCTCGGTGCGGGCGCGGGCGCCGGGGTCTCGACGGCCGCGGGCGTGGTGGGCTGCGCGGGCTGCGGGCTCGAACACGCCGCGACGGTGGTGGCGAAGGCGAAGAGGGCCGCGCGGGTCATGCCCGAGGCCGACGCGCCGGGCACGAGGTGCTCGGGCGAGGCGGGCAGCGCGTGGGCGCAGAAGGGGCAGGCGGCGGTGCCGAGGCGCACGTGGCGCGAGCACGAGGGACACGGAAAGAGCGGGTTGGTCATCGGGCGTGATCCTGGGTTCGAGGTGCGCGGCGCATCGGAGCGCGGGCCGCGATCATCGCCCGTACGACGCGCGAGACGCTCAGGAATTTGCGACGCGGCGGAGGGTCGCGCCGAGAGACTCCACCGAGCGCGCGGGCATCTCGCACGCGGTGCCGCGGCACACGTACGCGACGGGCGCGCCGTCGTCGCCCGCGACGCGGTACTCCACGAGGTGCGGGTCGAGGCCGAGCGCGAGTCCCTCGTCGGCATCGCGCAGCGCCACGATCGTGCGGTGCGGGAGCGACACCGAGCGGGCGCACGCGAGCATCGCGCGGGTGTCGTCGCGCGAGGGATCGCCCATCACGATCACCTCCACACCGCCTCGCACGGCGCGGTCGATGGCGCGCACGAGCGAGGCCATGCCCAGGGGGTTGGCCGCGGCCTCCGACGACCAGGCGTTCACCGCGCGCTCCACCGAGGTGCGGAAGTGCGCATCGCCCGTGAGCGTGGCGAGGCGCGCGAGGGCGTCGACGGCGAGCCCCGCGCCGCCGGGGTATGCGTGATCGAAGGGGTCGCGCGCGCGGTGGAGCACGACCTCTCCGTCGTCGGCCGTGTAGTAGAAGCCGCCGCGCTCGCGGTCTTCGAAGCGCGTGACGAGGGCGCGGCCGAGGGACACGGCGAAGGTGAAGGCCTCGCGGTCGCCGGTGGCTTCGAAGAGGTCGAGGGCGGCGTGGGCCATGCCCGCGTGGTCGTCGAGAAAGCCCGCGCCGTAGGCCTCGGCGCCGTGCATCGCGTGGGCGAGGGCGGTGCCGTTCCACGCGTGTGTGCGCCA
Source organism: uncultured Myxococcaceae bacterium (assembly GCA_945952225.1). Classification (GTDB taxonomy): domain Bacteria; phylum Myxococcota_A; class Polyangia; order Polyangiales; genus CAISKJ01. The sequence continues at coordinate 79,685 of CAMFHP010000008.1, read as the reverse complement.
GCGGTGGAGCGCGCGGGCCGCGGCGTCGACCCACGCGCGCACGCCGAAGGTCGCGCCCGCGTCGGCGAGGGCGCCGATGAGCAGGGCGTTCCAGCTCGCGAGGCGCTTGTCGTCGAGGCCCGGCTTCTCTCGCGTCTCGCGCGCGGCGAAGAGCAAGGGAACAGCCCGCGCCACGGCCCCGCGGAGCGCCTCGACAGAGACCCCCACACGCGCGGCGACAGAGGCCTCGTCGTCGGGCGTCCAGAGCACGTTCTGCCCGTGCTCCCAGTTGCCCTCGCGGGTGACGCCGAACCATGCGCGCACCGCGTCGGCGTCGTCACCGAGCAGCGCGCCGAGCGCGTCCCAGGTCCACACGAAGAAGCGACCCTCGACGCCCTCGCTGTCAGCGTCCTGGGCGCTGTAGAAGGTCCCGTCGTCGGCGGTCATCTCGCGCAGGGCCCACGCGAAGGTGCGCTCGACCACCGCGCGGCACCGTGTGGGCGTGATGGCGTCGCCGTCGTCGAAGAGCCGCGCGCCGTCGACGTAGAGCCGCGCGAGCTGGGCGTTGTCGTAGAGCATCTTCTCGAAGTGCGGCACGTGCCACGCGGCGTCGGTGCTGTAGCGCGCGAAGCCGCCGCCGAGGTGGTCTGCGATGCCACCGCGGGCGATGTGGTCGAGGGTCACAGCCACCGCGCGACGCGCGGCGAGGCCCGTGTCTCCGCGGTCGAGGGAGGCCGCGGCGACGAAGAGGTCGAAGGTCATCGTGTTCGGAAACTTCGGCGCGCCCGAGAGCCCGCCGCGTTCGAGATCGACCCGCGGGAGCGCGCGCTTCACCGCTTCGAAGAGCACGCCGCGGGGCTCGACGGGAGACTTCGCGCGCGGGGTGGCGACGGCCTCGGCGACGGCGAGGGTGAGCTCGTTCGCCTGCTCCAGCACCTCGTCGCGGCGCGTGGTCCACGCGTCGTGGAGCGCGCGGAGAACGTCTTGAAACGAGGGCATTCCGTAGCGCGGCTCGCGGGGAAAATAGGTGCCGCCGAAGAAGGGCTTGCGGTCGGGCGTGAGGAACATCGACAGCGGCCATCCCCCGCCGCGCTGCGTGAGCACCTGGTGGGCGAGCTGGAACACCTGGTCGATGTCGGGGCGCTCCTCGCGATCGAGCTTGATGCTCACAAAATGCGCGTTGAGCAGCGCCGCGGTGGCCTCGTCGTCGAAGCTCTCGTGGGCCATCACGTGGCACCAGTGGCACGCGCTGTAGCCCACGGAGAGGAACACCGGGCGGTCTTCACGGCGCGCACGTTCGAAGGCCTCGTCGCCCCAGGGCATCCAGTCGACGGGGTTGTGCTGATGCTGACGGAGGTACGGCGATCGCTCGGTCGCGAGGCGGTTCGTGGCGCGCATGGTCGGTGAGATGCCGCGCTGCCCGGGGGCGGTGTCAACGGCGATGCGCCGCGCGCGGATCGCGCGAGACGGAAGGGGCCTTCGTCTGCTTCTCTTCGGCGGGTGCACGACGGACGCGCGCACGAGCTCGAATCCCTCTGCCGCGCGTGCGGACTCTGCTGCGACGGGACGCTCTTCGGTCTCGTTCCGCTCGCGCCCGACGAGGCCGCGCACGCACGCCGACGCAGGCTCCCGCTGGTACGCCACGGACGCTTCTTCGAACAGCCGTGCGCCGCGCTCACCGTCGCGGGCGACGAGCGTGTGTGCGCCCACTACGAAGGCCGTCCCACGGCGTGTCGGAGCTTCGTGTGCGTGCTCTTCGATCGGCACCGTCGCGAGGGAGGTCCGCTGCGCCCGCGGCTCGAGGCGGTGGCCCGCGTGCGCGGGCTCCTCGCGACGCTCGCCGACGGGCAGGTGCGACACGACCGCGCGCAGCACGTCGCGGAGCTCACGGCGCGTCTCGACGAAGACTTTCGCCGCGCGCCCTGAACGACGGTCGCGTGAACAGCGCTCCTGGGGAACGCCCTCCCGGTGCGACCGTGCCTTCACGGGCGATCGCACGGATCCCCTTGAAAACAAGCGGCACACGCATTGCGGTAGGCCGTCCGATGCACGCCACCGCACCGCCCGCTCCATGTCGCCAATCGTTCACGCTTCGTCCGCGCGCCGCCGCGTGCGCAGCCCTCGCGCTCCTGCTCGGCGCGTGTGGAGGCAGCACGGGCGCAGGCTCGCAGGGCGCCGTCGACGCCGCGCCCGACGACGTCTCCGCCGACGGGACGTCCGATGCGTCGGCCGCGACCGACACCGCGACGACCGACACGTCGCCGACGACAGACAGCTCGCCCGCCGCGGATGCCGCGACGCCCGCCGACGTCACGCCGCCGCGCGACGTGGTGATCCCCGCAGACGCGCCGCTGCTGCGCGGCGTGCTCACGGCGCCCGACACGCACGCGCGGCTGTGCCTCGACGGCGTCGCGATCTCCACCGACCTGCTCGCTTCGCCCACGAGCACCGAGCACCCCGCGACGGATTTCTTCGTGCTCACGCCGGGCATGCACGCCGTCGCGATCGACACCGACAGCGGACCGGCGCGGTGCCCTGCGCATCCCGCCTACGCTCGCACCTTCGTCGCCGAGCCCGGGGTGGCCTACACGGCCTTCGGGCAGGGCAACCAGGATCCGCCGCGCGTCGTCGGCGACCCTGGTGTGCCCGCCGAGGGCTTCATCCGCCTCCGCGCGTGGAGCGCGTCGATCAACCCGCGCTCGTCGGTCACCGAGCTCTGCACCTCGGGCCGTTCGCCGCTGTTCAGCGGGCTCGAACGCATCCGTCCGCAGCAGGTCGATCTGCCCGTCGACACGGCCGACGGCGCGCTGCTTCGCCGTGACAGCGTGACGACCTGCGAGGGCGCGCTGATCGGACGACTCCCGTGGCCCGTGGCATCGGGGCGTGCGTATTCGCTCTTCGTGGTGAGCTACACGACCACGCCCAACACGCTGGTGATCTGGTGCGAGGAGCCAGGGCCCAACGCGCCGCGCGCCGCCGTGCGCTGCCTGCACCAGCGCTTCTGAACGCCGGGGGCCGTCAGCCCTTCGCGCCCGCCCGCTGGAGCGTGAACGTGCCCTCGTCGACGGGCTTCGGAACCCCGTAGAACCACGTGCCGCGCATGGTGCCCGCCGCGGGATCGTAGGCGCCCTCGTAGGCCACCTGGTGCTGCGCCCCGTAGCGCTTCAGAAAGCTCACCCGGTCGGCGGTGAACGTGCCGTCGATGCGGAACGCGCCGTGACGATCGGCGCCCGACCCGAGGAGCCGCCCCGTCGCGTGCACGAAGGTCAGCGTGCAGCGCATGTCGCCCGAGCGGTCGGCGCTCTTCCACCGGCCCGACCACGCGCTGCGGGTCTCGGCGGGCGCCGCGAGGAGCACAAGAATCCTTGCGCGATCGTTCGCGTCGGTCACACCGCGCGCAACGAGCTCCGCGTCGGTGAGCGAGGCAGAAGATTCCTTGTGGAGCTTGTACCGGGCGAGGAGGTCGTCGAGTTCGTTCACGGCGCACCACTGCTACCGCGAGCCCGACACCGACGGAAGCGCCGTCACCGGGCGAGCGCGTCCGCCGTCTGCGGCTCGCGCCACGCGCGCTCCGGGTGGGCGAAGATGTCGTCGACGCGCGCCGTGAGCGCCGCGCGAAGCTCGGGGCGATACCCCGCGCGCATCAGCAGGTGCAACACCTGGAGCGGCCACACGCGCGGCGAGGCCCAGAGCTCAAGCCACGTGAACAACCCCACCGTGAGCGCGCCCCAGGCCGCCACGAACCACACGGGCACCTTCGCGAGCCACGCGCGCATGGGCATCCACCCCGCGAGGCCCGAGATCGGCGGCGGCACGTCTTCGAACCCGTGGCTCATCGTCTGGAGCAGCGCTCCACCCACCGCGATCGCCGCGCCCATCGCCGCAGGCGAGGGGACCGACGCACCCACGGCGCGCGCCGCGAGCATCACCGCCGCGAGCAGGGGCACCATCACCGCGCCCGCCAGGCGATCCACGCGGAAGCCCCACGCCGTCACCACCGCCGAGAGCGCCACGGGCAACGCCCAGCGCCACCCGTCTCCTGGTGCGTGGCCGAGCGCGAGCATCAGCCCGAACATCACCACCGGCGTGCAGAGCATGTGGCCCACGCGGCTCCCCGTGCGCGTGTGGAAGAGCTCGTACATCTCGGCCTGAAAGCTCGCATCGAGCACGCGGTAGTGCGCCGCGGGCACGATCAGCAGCGCGCGTGCGGCGCGGGTGATCCACGGCGTCGTCGGGTCTGCCATCGCATCGCCTCCCTCCACACCGTTGTACTGCGAAGACGTGTGCGCCGTCACCGCGCGAGGGCCTCCCACACCCGATCGGCGCAGGGCGACGTGACCTCGCAGTGCGCGATGGCCGTGATGCGTCCGCGCTCGTCGAGGGCCATGGCCCACGGGGTCTCGCTCTCGGGCAGCCCCAGCGTCTCGGCGAGGTCGCCGTCGCGTTCGAGCCACGTGTCGCGCCACACCGACGCCGGCGAACGGTCGCGCGCCATGGAGCGGGCCAGCGCCGTGGGCACCATGAAGGCCAGGCTCAGCGACACGATCTGAACCTTGCGCACGCCCGGACGGAGCCGCTGCGAGGCCGCCGTACCCCACGCGCGCATCGCGCCGTCGGCGTCGGAGTCGGTCATCACGAGCACCAGCGACGGACGCCCCACGAGCTCGCGGTTCGAATGGCCCTGACCCGTGAGGTCGTTCACCGTGAACTCGGGGAGCGTGCCGCCCACATTGGGCGCCGCGTCGGCCGCGAGGGTGAGGGCGCAGAGGCCCACGGCGGCGAGGCGCGCGAAGCGCCACGGAGTGCGCGTGTGCGAGAGAGGCAGGGGGTTCATGGCGGGCGCTCGTCCTTTCGGGCAACGGGGTTCGCACGCGATGCCGCGCGGCACCCCCGCGACGACAGGTAGCGCCCGCGGTGCTCGGCGCCGATTTCAACCCGATTTCAACCCGATTTCGCCGGGTGCCCCCGCGCGCGACACGCTTCGGATCGCGGACGGTCTGCGGTAGGGTTCCGCGCAGATGTGTAGGGCTTCGGGTGTGCGTGCGGCGTGGCGGCGGAGCGTGTCGGGAGCCCTCGCGGCCGCTACGCTCTGCGGTGCATGCGAGGAGCCCACGCGCGCCATCGTGCGACCCGACGGCGGGGTCGCGGACGCAGCCGGCGATGCGTCCTCGGCGCGGGTCGGGGCCGAGGGCGACGGCGACTGCGCGCGCGACCGCGGCGGGTGCAGCGCCTTCGCCGAGTGCGTCTCCGCGGGCGTCGGACGGCGCCGGTGCGTGTGCGCGCCGGGCCTTCGCGTGCAGTCCGATCAGCGGTCGTGCGAGGGCACCCTGCTCGTGAGCGCGGGTCGCAACGGGCGCGCGGTGGGGGCCGCCGACGGTCCCCGCGTGGCGGCGGGCGGGCGCTACGTGGCCTTCGTGAGCACCGGGGCCGACCTCTCGGACAACATCCCCGTGTCGGCGATGAACCCCGCGCCGCAGCGCTGCTACCTCCGCGACGTGGTGACCGCTCGCACGGTGCTCATCTCCGCCGACGCCGACGGCGCGCTCACGGGCTCGGTGCTCGGATGCGCCGCGCCGCAGGTCTCCGTCGACGGCCGCCTCGTGGCCTTTCTCCACAGCGACGCGATCACGCCGCGCGACCCGTGTCCGTCTCCGTCGACCGCGCCGGGCTTCATGGCCTGCGTGTACGTGCGCCCCATCGCGTCGGACCTCACCGTGGGCGCGCCCCGTCGCGTGCGCTTCGAACAGGGGGCGGCGTCTCCGTACGACGGCGAGATCAGCGGGCTGCACATGAGCCGCGACGGGCGACGCTTCGCGCTCGTGACCCGCGCGGCCCTCGCGCGCGGCGACGACCGTCAGTTCGATGTGTACGTGTACACCGAAGGCGACGCGACGCCGGTCGCGCCCGCGAGCGTCACCTCGCTCGGCGTCTTTCCCCCGTGGGGCGGCGCGTGCGGTGGCAACGTGCGCGGGGGCGACTTCTCCGGCGACGGTGACCGCGTGGTGTTCAGCAGCATGCGACGCTACGTCGCCGCCGACGACGACCAGGTCTTCGACGCGTACGTGCGCGACCTCGTCACGCGCACCACGGAGCTCCTCCCCGCGCGACGCACCGCGGCCGCCCCGCGGCCCACGTGCACCTACTCGGGCGCGGGCGCGGCGCTCTCCTACGACGGGCGCCTCGCGCTGTTCTTCTCCGACAGCGAGCGCCTCGACGACACGCTCGCGCCGGGGGGCTTCGACGTGTTCCTCCGCGACCTCGATGCGCCGCAGGAGCAGCGCTTCACGCGCCTCGGCGTGGCGCCCTTCATCGACCCCGCGGGGCAGCTCAACGACGGACTCGCCCTCTCCGACGACGGACGCCTCGCCGTGGTGCCCAGCCGCCGCCGCCTCGACATGCCCACGGGCTCGTCGCTGCGCCCCTCGTCGCACCTGTACCTCCTCGACCTCTCCGACCGCGCGAACCCCCTTCGCAACGCGCGGCTCCTCGACGCCGACGCGCGCGGTGAACCCGTCGACGCCGAGGCCCTCGCGTTCGACCCGACCCTCACCGCCGACGGGAGCGCGGTGGCCTTTCGCACCAACGCCGCCCTCGTGGCCGAAGACACCAACGACCTCCCCGATGTGTACCTCCGCGTGCTCCGCTGACCGACGCGCGCTCGTCGCGTGCGCGTGGCTCCTCTCGGCGCTCGCCGCGTCGTCGCCCGTGCGCGCGCAGACGCAGCCCGCCGCCGCCGTCGCCGCGCGCGCGCTGCTCATCGAGCAGGCCGAGCGTGCGGCCACCGCGGGCGATCACCGCGCCGCGCTCACCCTCGCCGAGCGCGCCGGACGCATCGAGATGACCCCGTCGCTCCGCATGCTCATCGCGCAGGAGCAGCTCGCCACCGGGGCCCCCGCGTCGGCCATGGGCTCGGCGCTGCTGTGCGTGCGCGAGGCCACGCGCGACCCGTCGCTCCCGTACCGCGAGAACGTGCTCACGCGCTGCCGTGACATCGGCCAGCGGGCCCGCGCCCTCGTGGCGCTCGTGGCGATCCATGCGCCGACGGGCGTGGCCGATGCGCGCATCGAGCTCGACGGACACGCGCTCGCGCCCGAGATGCTCGACGTGCCCCAGCCGCTCGATCCCGGCACGCACACGCTCACCGTCACCGCACCGGGACGCCATCCGCGCACCACGACCTTCGAAGCGCGCGCTGGCGATGGCGCCGAGCACACCGCGCTCGCGGGCGATGCGCTGCCGCCGCCCGTCGTCGAGCCGGTGGTTCCGCCCGTGGAGGCGCCGCCCGCACCGCCCGTGGAGACGCCGCCGCCGGCGCCCGCGCCCGTGGTTCCGCGCGTGGTGCAATCCGTTGCGCCGGTGGGAGCCGGGGCGTTGATGGTGATCGGCGGCGCCTCGCTCGCGACGTCGGCGGTGTTCTTCGGATTGCGCGTGGCTGCGGCCGACGGGTGCTCCGTGGGGGCGGACCCGGCGAGCCCGTCGGAGCGCGTGTGGATCTGCGACACGCCCGCGCAGGTGGAGGCGGTCTCGATGCGCGGCACGTGGACGGCCGTGTCGGCGATCGCCTTCGGCGCAGGCCTTGTGACGCTGGGCGCGGGCCTCGCGTGGTGGAGCCTCGGCACGCGCGAGGTGCCCCGGCTGCTCCCGTCGGTGTCGCTGCTGAACGGCGGCGCCGTGCTCTCGGTCGGGGGCGCGCTGTAGCGTCCGCTGCTGCGCGCGTGGAGCCCCTTGCGATAGGCTCACGCCCCCCATGAGCGATGCGCCCGTCGACCTCTTCGGCCTGGAGGGATGCACCCTCGGCGAGAAGTACGCGGTCGGCGCGGTCGCGGCGCGCGGCGGCTTCGGCGTGGTGTACCGCGCGCGACACCTCGTGCTCGACCTGCCCGTGGCGATCAAGGTGCTCGACGGCGTCGATCGCTTCACGGGCTCGGCGCGCGAGGAGTTCCTCGATCGCTTCCGTCAGGAGGCGCGCACGCTGGCGGCGCTGAACCACCCGGCGCTCGCGCGCGTTCTCGACTTCGGCACGCTGCGCCGCGAGTCCGGCGACGTTCCGTGGATGGCCCTCGACTGGCTCGACGGCCAGACCCTCGAAGCCGACCTCGCCGCGCGCCACGGTGCGCCCCGGTCTCCGCGCGAGGCCCTCGACCTGCTGCGCCCTGCCTTCGATGCGCTCGCATGCGCCCACGAGGCCGGCGTCTCGCACCGCGACGTGAAGCCCGCGAACCTCATGCTCGTGCGCGCGCGCCGCGGCGATGCGCCGTTGCGTGTCATCGATTTTGGCATCGCGAAGGTCGCGCCCGACGACGAGGGCGTCACCTCGGGCAGCACCGCGACGCGCTCCGAGGTGGCCGCGTTTTCACCGCACTACGCCGCCCCCGAACAGATGGCCCGCACGCGCACCGGCCCCTGGACCGACGTGCACGCGCTCGCCCTCGTGCTCACCGAGCTCGTCACCGGATCGCGCGCGTTTCGGGCCGACGACGGCGCCTCGCTGCTCCAACAGATCGTGAGCCCCACGCGCCCCACGCCGGGCCTCCGCGGCGTCGACGTGGGCCCCTGGGAGGCCGTGCTCGAACGCGCGCTGGCGATCCGTCCTGCCGAGCGTCCCTCCGACGCGGCGGCCTTGTTTCGCGCGCTCGACGCGACCGTCGACGCCGCCACCACCGCGTGGCTCGCCTCGCCGAAACCCGCACCGCACGACCCCGCGCGAGGCGCCGCCGAGACCCTCGCCGACGCGCCCGTTCCCGTCGTGTCTGCGCCCTCGCACACGCCGCGTCCGGCTCCCGCGCGCACGCGTCACGCGCTGCTGCTGGCCGCGGCCATGGTGACCGCCGTGGGACTCGCCGCGGCGTGGCGCGCGCGTCCTTCGTCGCAGTCCGCGCGCGCGACCCCGCCGGTCACGACCGCGTCGCCGACGCTCGTCTCCGCGCCGGTGTCTCCGCCCTCCGCGCCCGTCGCGCCCGCGGTGATTCCCGCCCCCACGGAGCCTCCTGCGCCCGCGCCCGTGGCGCCCACGAAGCGCGCGCCGCGCAACGCTCCGACGCTCGTTCGCAGGCCCCGCGCGGCGACGGGCGATGTGCCCGCGGTGCCCTTCGTCGCGATCGAGTAGCTACGCGTCGCCCACCTCGACGGAGGCTCCCTCGGCGAGGCGGAAGCGCACCGCGCCGGGGCTCCGTTCGATCAGCGCGGTGCCGTCGAGGTCGGCCTTCACGAGGTCTTTGCGCGCCCGAAAAACAAGGGTGTTGAGCTCGGTGCGCCCGCTCTCGCCGCCGGGCCACACGCGCGGATGGATCACCTCGTCGGCGATGGCCTCTCCCGCGCGCCACGGCGTCGGGGGCTTGAGCAGCGTCGCCACGAGGTCGCAGCGTCGATCGGCGAGCCACGCGCTGTGCTCGCGCGCGCCGAACGAGAGCGTGAGGCGGCCTCCACGGGGGAGAAACTCCAGCCGCGCGCGCACCGGAAGCTCTGCGGCGAGCATGGGCGCCGTGGCGGGCGTCGCGTCGCGGGCGAGGGCGAGCACGCGCAGCGAGACGCTCCCGAGGGTGATGCGCGCGCCGGGCTTGAGCCCCACGAGCGCGCCCACGTCGAGGGCCTCGTCGCACACCACATCGGGCACGTTCGCCTGGAGCACCAGCGCTCGCGCGAGGCGCGTGAAGGTGAGCGCGTTTGCGGGCCACGACTCGACGAAGAGGTCGTCGCCCTCGCCGCCGCCGACGGTGAACGTGTCGCGGCTCACCGGGTGTTGCATCGCGCCGCTGCGGGTGATGACCCACGCGAGCTCGCGCTCCGGGTTCGGGGGCGCCGCGGTCACCACGAGGCGAAAGCGCCGTCCGCAGATGGCCACCACGTCACCGTCGCGGAGGCGCGTCACCGGACTCGCCGCGCCGTCGTTCACGGTGAGCGGCACACGTCCGAGCTGCACCACCTCGACGCCCTGCTCATCGAGGCGAAAGAGCGCGTGATGACGGCTCACCTGCGCCTCGGGGAGCACCACGTCGCAATCGGGGCTGCGTCCCACGAGGAGGCTCGCGCGGCGGATCAGCACACGCCCCTCGGGGCCTTCGAGCCAGTAGTGCGGTGCGACGTTGCGGGGCTCCATCGGCCGCGGAGCGTACCGCGAAGCGCGTCGGCGAACGCACGCCACCGTGCGCGCCCCGACGGGTGAAATCACCGTGATATCGGGGCGGCGACCCGCGTGCGTGTAGAAGCGGTGCGCGCGGTGTCTTCCCTCGGCGCCGCGACGAGAAGGATCTGCATGACGTTGAACCCCGACGACGCGATGGCGCCGCTCCCGCGACGGTGGCGCGCGGTGTTCTCGCTGGAGCTTCCGCTCGTGGCGATCACGCTCGCGCTGTGGCTCGCGGCGCCGGAGACGTACCTCCGCGACACCGTGGGCATCGCGCAACCGGGCGCCGCCGAGGTGCTTCTGCTGCGGCTCTACGCGGGCACGGTGGCCTCGCTGGTCTTCGGGTTCTACGCGTGGATGCTCGCGCAGTCCCGGGTGCACGGGCCGACGTTCCGCGCGTTCCAGGTGTGCCTCGGCGTGGGCGACGTGGCCCTCGTGGCGGCGAGCCTCGCGCACTGGTCGCACGCCGCGCAGCACACGATGCTCGCGACGCAGATCGCGATGGCGACGCTCTGGGGCGTGGTGCGCACGGTGTTTCTGCTCCGCCGCGCAGACGCCACGAGGGCCACCGCGCCCGCGCGCTGAACGCTCACGGCGCCCGCGCCGCGAAGGCCCGCTCGACCCACGCGATCACCGCGCGCACCTTCGCCACGCGCTGCTTCGAACGGTGCACCACGAGCCACACGTCGCGGTCGGGCACTGGACCCGCCGTCGCCGCGCCCACCTCCGCGGGGTCGACCTCGACGAGCGCTTCGAAGCGCGACGCGAGCCTGCGCGGAAGCACCGCCACGCCGAGGCCCGCATGCGCCGCGATGGCGAGCGACTCCACGTCTTCGACGAGCATGCGTGCGGCGCGGGGCGCGAAGGCCGCCTCGGCGTGGCGCTGTTCGGCGATGCCCGCGAGGGAGCCGCAGAGCCCGAGCCACGGCGTCGTCGCAGTCCGTGGCAGCGCGCGGTGCGCGAAGTACGCGTAGCGCACGGTCGAGAGCCGTCGCACCACGAGGTCGCCGTGCGTCGGACGCGTGAAGCGCACGGCGAGGTCGGCGTCGCCCGCGGCGAGGCTCGCGACGCGGTTGTCGGCGAGCACGCGGAGGCGCAGGTGCGGATGCGCGCGGAGCAACGACGCGAACTGTGGCGCGAGCACCTGACGCGCGACCTCGCCCACCGTCGAGAGGGTGACCTCGCCGCGGGGCTCGTGGTGCGCTTCGAGGGCGGTGTGCGCCGCGAGGGCCGCGTCGACCATGGGGGCCATCGCCGCGAGCACGGCCTCGCCCTTCTGCGTGAGCCGCATCGGAAGCTCCCGCAGCACGAGCGGCGTGCCCGCGACGGATTCGAGCTGCGCGAGGTGGCGGCTCGCCGTCGACTGGCTGATGCCCAGGGCCTTCGCGGCGGCCGTGAGGCTCCCGAGGCGGGCGACGGACTCGAAGGTGCGGAGCTGGTCCCAGTGCGCGTCGGTGCCCATGCAGAAATGGATGGCCGCCTTTCCGTGCGCCACATTGTCAGCCCCGGGGCCGCGGACGCAAGGTCGTGGGCGCCATGATCCTCCACCCGATTCGCAACGCGACGGTCGTGCTCGAACTCGCCTCCCACCGCTGGGTCGTCGACCCGATGCTCGCAGCCCGCGGTACGATGCCGGGCTTCAAGGTCTTCGGCCCCGGACGCCGTCGCAACCCCCTCGTCGACCTTCCGCCGGGCACCGACGCGCGCCTCGACACCGTCGACGGTGTGCTCCTCACCCACGAGCACCCCGACCACTTCGACGCCGCGGGACGCGCCTGGGTGAAGCGCCGCGGGCTCCCGGTGTACACGCACCGCCTCGACCGTCCGCACCTGCTCGCGAAGGGCTTCGACGCGCGTCTCGTCTCCGAGCTCCCGTCGCCGTGGCGCGTCGAGGTCGTGCGCGCCCAACACGGACGCGGCGCCGTGGGATGGCTCATGGGCCCCGTGTGCGGCTACTACCTCGCGCACCCCGGCGAGCCGAGCGTGTACCTCACGGGCGACGCGATCCTCACCGACGCGGTGCTCGACGCCGTCGACCGCCTGCGCCCCGACGTGATCGTGGCCCCCGCGGGCGCGGCGAACTTCGGACTCGGCGGCGACATTCTCTTCTCCGTCGACGAGCTGGTGACCCTCGCGCGACGCACGTCGGCGACGCTCGTGCTCAACCACCTCGAAGCGCTCGACCACTGCCCCACAACCCGCGCGTCCCTCCGCGAGCGCCTCGCCCGCGAGGGCCTCTCCGCGCGTGTGCGCGTGCCCGACGACGGCGACACGCTGCGCTTCGAAGCGCCCGCCGTCGCGGCCTCCGTGGAGACGCGCCCCGAGCGCGGAGAGCCCGGCATCCAGAAATGGATGACCGCTCCGTTCTCGGGGGCGTGAGTCTTCCGCGGAGGCCTCGGGTCAGGGGCAGCCCTCGTCGACCATCCCGTCGCAGTCGTCGTCGACGCGGTTGCAGGTCTCGACGCCCGGCACACCCGCGACGGCGCTGCACACGGCGGCGCTCACGACACGCACGCGCGACGTGGCCGTGTAGGCGACGGCCTCGTCGCCCGCGCCGCGTACGCCCTCGGCGAACTCGCCCCAGCACCGCGCAGACCCGTCACGGAGCACCGCGCAGGTGACGTCGGCGCGCGACGCGATGCGCACCGCATCGGACACGCCGAGCACGGTGACCTGCATCGTGGGCACCGTCCCCGTGGTGCCCAGGCCGAGGTCGCCGTAGCCGTTGAAGCCCCAGCACCGCACGGTGCCGTCGGCGAGGAGCGCGCACGTGTGCGCAGAGCCCGATGCGAGCGCGGTGGCCGACGTGATGCCCGGCACCATCACCAACGAGGTCGCATCGGGGCCAGGCGCGACGCCGAGCTGCCCATGGTCGTTGTGGCCCACACATCCGACGGTGCCGTTCGAGAAGCGCGCGCAGGCGTGCGACTCGGAGAGCGAGACCTCGACCGCGTCGCCGAAGGTGCCGCTTCGTGCCGCCACGCCGGGACCCCAGCACCAGAGGCTTCCGTCGGTGCGGCGCGCGCAGCTCTGCGTGACGCCCACCGCGACCTGCGTGGCGCCCGTGAGGCCTGCCACGGGAACGGGGCTTCGACGGTCGACGCGCGTGCCGTCGCCGAGCTGTCCGTTCGCGTTGCCGCCCCAGCACGACACCGTTCCGTTGCGACGCACGGCGCACACCGAGAAGCGCCCCGCCGCGATCTGGATCGCGTCGTCGAGGCCTCCGACGCGCACCGGCGCCGTCACGTAGGGATCGGTGAGACCGGCACCGAGCACGCCCTGGCGATTGGATCCCCAGCAGAACACCGCGCCGTCACGCTGCAACGCGCAGTGAAAGTCGTAGCCCGCGACGAGCTCGATCACCCCGGTGAGGCCCACGACGGGCGCCGACGTTCCCGCGGGGAGTACCGCGCTGCTGGGCAGCCCGACGCCGAGCGCGCCGTAGAGGTTCGAGCCCCAGCAGTTGACCGTCCCTTCGCCGAGGATCGCGCAGCTGCTCCACTCCGCGGGCACCACGGCGACGAGGGGGCTCTCGCCGCACGCGAGCGATCCGGTGCGCGCGCACGCGCCGACCCCGACGGAGCACGCGCGCCCGACGCCCGCGCAGCGCCCATTGCACGGCGCCTCGCCGCTCGCACACACGCCGCACACACCCGACGCCGCGCAGGTGAGCCCGTTCGCACCGCACACCGCGCCTGGGGGCATGCGCGCATCGTCGGGGCACATCGGCGACGACCCGGTGCAGTACTCCGCGGTGTCGCACGCGCCGGTGGATGCACGGCACACGACGGTCGATGCGACGTAGCTCGTTCGCTCGCACCGCGGTGCCTCTTCGACGCCGGCAGCGATCGCCGCACGACACACGCTGCGCCCCACCATGCAGGGGCCCGTCGCGCACGGCGAGGGGGCGAGGTCATCGACCGTGCCGTTGCCATCGTCGTCGAGACCGTTGCAACGCTCGATCGCGGCCGGTCGATCGGAGGCGCTGTCGGTTGCGGCGTCGGTCGCGCTGTCCGTGGCGGCATCGGTTGCGGCGTCGGCGGCGCTGTCGGCTGGGGCTGCGTCGCGCAGGTCGGTGTCGGCTGCTGGAGTGTCCGGTGCCGTGTCGGACGCTGCGTCGATCAGAGCGGCGTCGGGTGGGGCGGTGCGGTCCGTGGGCGCGTCGGGGGCGCTGTCGAGGGGAACGTCGGTCGGGGGGGATGCGGGATCCTCGCAACCGAGGAGGAGCAACAGGCCCACAGCGCAACGTGCAGAGGGGGGGAACTTCATGGCGCGATCGTAGGCCGGTCGCGCGATGCAACGTGATGGTTGAACCGCGTGGGTGCGGCGGGCCTCGGGGGCTGGGGGCGCCCTCGCGACAGTCCTGCCCGGTGGCGAAGACAACGCCACGAGCGCAAGGGAGATCCGGCGCGCGGGTACGGGTTGGCGGTCACCCGTGCGTCGGCCGGGGAGCGCGCGAACGGTCATGCAAATATGGATGGGGGGGAGGCGCGACCTCCGAGGGAGCCGTCGGTGGGAACTTCGCGTGGTTGCGTGCACTACGGGTGAAGACGGCCGCGCGCGTGCGCTGGCCGTGGCGCTCTCGCGCTGCGCGTGCAGGGCGACGCCCCATCAGGAGCTCACGCAATGTTCGAGGACGCTGGCGCGGACGATCCGCGCGTGTTGCAGATCGCGGCGCACGAGACCCCGCGACGGCTGGTGGTGTTTCTTCACGGCTACGGCGCCACCGCCGACGACCTGGTGCCCGTGGCCCGCGCGGTGTCGCGCGCGCTCCCCGACGCCGAGCTGCTGCTCCCCGACGGATTCCGCGCGGCGCCCATGGGCTTCGGCCGCGCGTGGTGGGACGTGCGCGGCATGAACGCTTCGAACCGCGCCGCCCGCATGCGCGCCGCCGGTGACACGATGGACGTGTGGCTCGCCGCCCAGTGCGCCGCGCGCGGGCTCTCGTGGTCGCAGCTCTCGCTCGTGGGCTTCTCGCAGGGCGCCTCGCTCGCGGCGTGGGTCGGCGCGCGCCGTCCGCTGGGCGCGGTGGTGTCGCTCTGCGGTCGCGGGGCCGAGCTGCCCGAGGGCGCGATCACCACACCCTTTCTGCTCGTGACCGGGGGCGCCGACATGAACGTCTCGCCCGACGAGTCGCGGGGCTTCGCAGACTCGTTGCGTGCGCGCGGCGCGACGGTGAACGCGCGCGTGCATCCGACGCTGGGGCACGCCATCGACGGCGCGGCGGTCGAGGCCACGGTGTCGTTTCTCGTCGACCCGCGCTGACCCTTCGCACGCGGCGCGAGATGGGCGACAACGCGCGCCATGGCCCGGTGCCCGCTCGCGCTCGCGCTCGTCGCCCTCGCGTCGTGTGAAACGCCTTCGTACACGGCGATTCCCGATGTCGTGACGTGCCGCGCGATGACGCCCCTGGTGCCCGTCGGCGCGTCGGTGTTCGGCGACGACGGACGCGCGGGACCCTTCGCACTCCCCGCCGGCGCCCACCTCCTCGCGGTCACGCTCTCGGACCCTTCGCGCTGCGTGCAGGTCGACGCGCTCACCCTCGACGACGGCACCGCGCTCGTCACGCCCGGAGACTTCGGGCCCACGTGCGTCCGGTGCTTCCAGCGCGTGAGCGTGATGCAGGGCGCGGGGTGGTTCGCGATCCCCTCCGATGCGTCGCGGCTCGGGCCTTCGCGCGTGACGCTCGCGCTTCGTGACTGTGCGACGGGCGCGTCGTTGCGGCCGCTCCCTTCGGGGGTGCGCGCGACGGTCGCGCGGGTGGCCCTCGACGATGCGACCCCCGGTGCGACGGGCGCGCTCGACCTCGCGGTGATCGCCACGCCATCGAGCTGGCTCGCGCGGGCCGATGACGCGTCGTTGCGGCGCTTCGAACGCGACGTGTCCGCCGAGCTCGCCGACGCCGCGTTGCGCGTGCGTGTAGTCGCGCGGTGTGTGCTTCCTCCGTCGGTGGCCGACGAGGTGACCGTGCAGGCGGGCGAGGGGGCCACGCTCGCAGACCTCACGGCCCGTGCGGCCAGCGCGTGCAGGGGCTTCGAAGCGTCGGCGCCGCGGATCACCGTGTGGGGCGTGCGATGCCTCACGGTGCGCAACGCGACGCTCGGCGAGACCACGTCGCCGGAGGGCTTCACGACGCACGTTCCCGGGGGAGGGGCGACGTCGTCGGTGGCCGACGGGGTGGTGTTGAGCGACGGGTGCTTTGCGATTCCGCCGGGCACCGAAGCGCCGCCCCACGCGGTGCGCGTGATGGCCCACGAGCTCGGGCACTACCTCGGGCTCTACCATTCGGTCGAAGCCGACGGACGCGCGGACGTCCTCGACGACACCGACGCCTCGAACCTCATGAACGCGCGGCCCACGGAGGCCATGGCGCGGGGGCTCTCGCGGCAGCAGGCGACGATCGTGCGACGCCATCCCGCGGTGCGATGGAGCGCGGTCGACGGCGGCGTGTGCGAGGGGCGCTGAGCGCGCGGATCAGATCTCGCCGAGGCGGGTCTCGGTCTCGTCGCCGGTGAGGAGCCCCGCGACGCGCGCGTCGACGCGGGTGATGCGCCCCTCGCGGGTCACGAACGCGTGGCGCGTGCGGCCCGTCGCGGCGAGCGCGTCGTCGCCCACGCGGCGCATCTCGTACTCCCAGGTGAGCGAGGCGTGGCGCACGTCGGTGAGGCGCACGTGGAGGTCGACGACGTCTTCGTAGCGCAGCGGAGACTTGTACTGCACGTCGAGGTCGACCACGACGACGAGCACGCCCGCGTCTTCCATCTCGCGATAGGCCGCGGCGCGGCGGCGGCAGAACTCCTCGCGGCCGCGTTCGAACCAGCGCAGGTGGTTGCTGTGGTGGAGGAAGCCCATGCGGTCGACCTCGGCGTAGTGCACGCGCATCCGCACGACGCTGGTCTGCAGGGCCTTGCGCGCCTCGGCGGGGGCGGTGCTCACGACCACGCGACGTCGGTCACGTCGAAGCCCGCGCCGTCGATGGCGTCGCGGAGCTGCGCCTCGCCCACCTGCGTCTCGTCGACGGTGAGCGTCGCGGACCCGACGGTGATCTTGCGCTCGCCCACGCCGGGCAGCTTCGCGAGCACGCGGTCGACGGAGGCCACGCAGCCGCCGCAGTGCATGCCGGTGATGGTGAGGGTCGCCTGCTTCATGACGGATCTCCCTTCTTCGCGGGGACGGTTCGTTCGAGCCAGCGTCGGAGGTCGTCGAGCACCTCGGCGCGGTTGATTTCGTTGAGCATCTCGTGGCGGCCCTGCTCGTAGACCTTCCACGTGAGGTCGCGCAGGCCCGCGGCGCTCCACGCGTCGACGAGCTGGCGCAGGCCCTTCACGGCGCCCGACACCGGGTCCATCGAGCCCGCGAGGATGTACACGGGCACATCCTTCGGGATGCGCGCGACGTTCTCGGGCGCCGCGATCACGGGCAGCGCGTCGAGCAGGTCGACCCACGACTGCGTCGTCATGTCGAAGCCGCACCACGGGTCGGCGATGTAGCGATCGACCTGGGCGGCGTCGCGGCTCAGCCAGTCGTACTCGGTGCGCGCGGGCTTGAACGCGCGGTTGAACTCGCCGAACGAGAGCTTCGTGAGCAGCGCGCTCGCCGACTTCGGTCCGAGGCGCCAGCGCTCGGCCCGCGCGACGACGCGTCCGATGGGCGCGAGCGGATTGCTCACCGGACTCGTCGAGCCCGAGAGCACCACGGCGGCGTAGTCACCGCCGCGCTCGTAGAGGGCCTGCTGCCCCATGAACGCGCCCATGCTGTGGGCGAAGAGAACGTGCGGTGCGCCGGGGTGCTGCGCGCGCGCGTGGTCGCCCACGGCGTAGAGGTCGTCGACGACGGCGCGCCATCCGTCACGGTCGGCGAAATGTCCGCGGCGCGAAGGGTCTCCCGCGGTGCGTCCGTGGCCGCGGTGGTCGTGGGCGTACACCGCGAAGCCCTGCGCGACGAGCGACTCCGCGAGGGGCTCGTAGCGCGCCGCGTGTTCGGCCATGCCGTGGCTCACCTGCACCACGCCGCGCACCGGGGCGTCGCCGTCGGGGAGCCACGCGTACACGAAGATCCGCTCGCCGCCGCGGTCGAGCGTGAGGGTTGACGCCTTCATGGCCGCGACACTACCCACAACGCGCCCCTCGCGTGGAGGGGGAACATCACGCTATACGCCCGCACCCGCCGCGGCACCGTGCGCGCGGCGCTACGAGAGAGACCGTCACCGTGTCCGAGAGCGCCAGGCTGTTCTTTGCGATCGTACTGGGCACGTCGGCCACCGCCGCGCTGCTCGCGGGCCTCGCGCCCCTGCTCGCCGCGAAGGCCGCGCGCGAACGTGTCGCCGCGGGCGTGTGGATGCTCGCGCTCCTCGGGTGGCTCGGCGGCGCGACGTGGCTCGCCCACGCGCGGATGCTCCGCGAGTGGCACGGCGCGGCGGCCCTCGCGGCGATGGTGCTCGCGACGCAGGCGCCATCCCCGTTGCGGCGCGCGCTCGTGGCGTCGTCTCCCGCGTTCGCCCTCGGCCTCGCGGTGCTGCGATTCGCGGGCCTCGCGCGGCTCTCCGCAGCGGGCGCTGGATGGCTCCCTGGCGCCTACGCGAACCTCGCCTCGGCGCTCGACGGCGCGGTGGCGCTCAGTGCCGTTGCGCTGCTCGTGAAGGCGACGCCGAAGGCCGTGCGGTGGTGGTCGCTCGCGGCCCTCGCCACGCTCGCGATGAACGTCGCCTCGCAGCGCGCCACGGTGCGTCCGCTGCCTTCGTTCGAAGCGCTCTACGACGCCGTGCTCGCGCCGCTCCTCGCGGCTGCGGCGCTGCTCGCGGCGCGCGATCCGAAGCCCGCGGAGCGCGCCGACTGACCGTCGTCAACGCGTGCGTTCGACCGCGCGCTTCGCCCTCGCCGCGAGGCGTGCGAGCGAGGCCGGGGGCTCTTCGAACACCGCGCGCACCATCGCGTCGCGGGCCGCGGAGACCGTGAGCGTTCCGTCGCGCACCATCGCGTGGCAGTCGGCGGCGAAGGGGGCGTGCGATCCGTCGCCGTCGAGGGCTGCGGCGCGGGTCAGCGCGGCGAGCGACGCGCCGTCGTTCACGAGCGCGCGGAGGGCCGCACCGTCGCGGCGTGCGAGGGCGTCGGCGAGGGTGTCGGCGCCGTGCGCGCGGGCGGGTGTTTCGGCGACGTGGGTGTGCCGTCGGAGCTTGCCCACGAGGCCCGCGGCGAGCACCGCGTGGGCGACGGAGTGCGTACCGGGAACCGCTCCCGCGAGGGTCTGCGCCGCGCGGCAGAAGCGCAGCGCGCGCGTCGCGTCGAGGGCGCGCACGTCGCGGTGATCGTCGCGCGAGTGGGCGACGTTCCAGGTGGCGGCGCGTTCGGCGGCGGTGCGCGCGAGCACGGTGAGCACCGCGGCGGGAGACGCGCCCGCGTCGAGCGCGATGAGCGTCGCATGGAGCCCCTGCCCCTCGGAGGTGAGCGCGTCGCGCGCGAGGGCCTCGGCGTCGTCGAGGGCCGCGGTTCCCGGTTGGATCACGCGCGCTTCGAGCAGCGCCTTGCGCGTGTGTCGCCACGGCGGGAGGTCGCTCTCGGCCACCGCCACGCCGAGGCCGCGGGTGAGCGCCGCGAGCGAGGCCGTGCGCGTGCCGTCGGTGAGGTGCGCCGCGACGGCGCGCGTGTCGGCGAGTGCGGCGAGGGTGGCGCCGCCGTTCCAGAGCTTGAGGGCGGCCCAGGGCATGAGCCACGCGTCGAGGGCGCGCATCGCGTGGGAAGGCGGCACTCCGCGCGCGTACGACTCGGCCTCGTCGACGCGCTCATCGAGGAGCGCCAGGAGCACGGCCTCGCCGTCGTCGAGGGTCGCAGCGCGCGTCGCGGGGGAGGGCGCCACAGGGGAGGGCGCTACCGCGCGCAATCCGCCTTCGCGCACGGCCGCAGATGCGAGCACGGCGAGGGCGTCCGCGTCGTCGAGCACACCCGCGTCGCGGAGCGAGAGCGCGGCGCGCGCGTGGCCTGCGATGGCGCATCCGTCGCGGTCCATCGCGTGGCGCACCATCGCGTCGACGGCCTCGTCGAGCCCGCCCTCAAAGGGCAGCAGACGGAGCGCCTCGCGCGTGGCGCCGTCGGCCTGCGCACGTTCGAGGGCGCGTTCGAGGTCGTGACGGATGCGCGCCCGTCGGTCGTCGTCGTCGAGGCGCGGATCGAAGAACACCTCGCCGTCGTGCACCTCCGCGTCGTAGCGGGCCACGTGCTCGCCGCCGCGGAGGCACGCGCCGTCGTCGAGGGAGAACTTCCAGTTGTGCCACTGACAGGTGAGCACGCCGTCGCGCACGAGCCCCATCGAGAGCGGATGGCCCTCATGCGGGCAGCGATCGTCGAGGAGGTCGACGCGCGACCCGCGGCGCACGCACGCGTAGCGGCGTCCGTCGGGGCCCTTCACGAGCTGCGCGCGTCGGTCGGGGAGGCTGTTGAGGGTGCAGAGCGAGACGAGCTTCTTCATGCGCAGGCGTTCGATGCGCGAGCGCGGCGTGGGGCGGCGCTCAGCGCACGAAGCGGAACTGGTAGCGCGGCGTGACCATGAGCCCCGAGTAGTTCTGCGCGGGCGGTCCCACGGTGAGCGTGTCGCCGTCGACGGCGTAGTCGAGGGTCTGCGGCGCGCCAGAGCTCGGGCACGAGGCCGTGAGGCGCAGCGGCGAGGTGGTGCCGCTCGCGAGGGCGCCCGCGAAGGTGGTGGGCAGGTCGCGCGAGAGGCGCGCGCCGCCGACGAGCGTGAGGTTGAGACGGGTCACGAGGTCGGCGTTGATCTGCGTGCCGTTGATCCACACCTGGCCGCGCGCGTGGAGCGAGGTCTCGTCGAGGTTGATCGTGGTGCTCGTGCCCACCATGCCCGAGTTCAGATACCAGGTGACGCCCTGGAGCTCCCAGCGTCCGTCGCGCAGCGTGCCGCCGGCGAGGGCGGGCGCGGCAGCGACCATCGCGCGGCCCGACACCGTGGCGATGTCCGTGGGCGCCGCGGGGATCGCGCACATGCCCGGGGTGTACGGCACCGTCTCGGGCGAGCCCACGGGCTGGTCGCAGTAGCGCTCCGACGGGGGCGGCGTGATGTACGCGAAGTTGAAGCACATCTCGTCGCTCGTGCGTCCGCCGCTGCGCACCGTCGACGTGGTGGTGTTGTCGAACACGCACTGCGTCTCGATGCGGTCGCCGGGGTGGAGCGGGGTGCTGAAGTCGTAGAAGAGCTGCGACGCGAACTGCCATCCCTGGATGCCGATGAGCGACTCGCGCGAGTTGTCGGCGCGCACGATCTCTTCGGTGAAGGTCGAGCCGAACTGGTGCATGTGCGGCATGCCCGCGAGCATCCGCGACTCGCGGGTGACGGTGCACGCGCTCGCCGTCTGACCCGTGGAGCGCGCGGGGATCTGGAAGGCGAGCGGACCGAGCGCGACCATGCCGTACTCCGTGCCGCTCGGCGCCGTGTGGTAGAGGCGCAGGCCCGAGCTGTCGCGGAGGTTCGGGAGGTGCTGTCCGTTGTTGTAATGGATCTGCATCACGAGGCGCTGCCCCGGCGTGATGCGAAGCCCGCCCTCGGGGAACTGGAGCGCGTCCTGACCGGGCGCCCAGGCGTAGAGGTAGTCGCTGCCCTCGGGCATGCTCCCGCACTCGAACGGCGTCGTCGGGGCCACGCGGTTGTTGTCGCGGAGGAGCACCACGTGGTGCAGCACCGCGCGCTGGTCGGCGACGAGTTCGAAGCGCCGCACGAAGCGGTCGGTCGTGCCGGGGAACTCGAAGGTGAAACACTGGTAGCGGTCGAGCACGTCGGGGCCGACGCTCCACTGCGGCGCGGTGAGGTCCCAGGTCTCCATGCCCGAGGGCGCGGTGGGGGGCGAGCGGAACACCGGGCGCGTCGCGCGGAGGCCGTGACCCGCGGACGGCGTCTGCGCGCCGCAGGTGGCCCACTGCACGATCGCGCGGGCCACGTCGTCGGTGGGCGCGGGCGTGCCCGACGGGGGCATGGTGCCGGCCATCATGCGCGCCGCGATGCGATCGACGGGGCGTCCGCCGGTGCGCGCGCGAAGGAGCGCGTCGTAGTCGAGCAGCGAGTAGGGCGCGCCGTACGAGGGCGTGTCGCCGTGGCACCCGCCGCACTGCTGCGCGACGAGGCCGCGCACGGTGCTGTTCCACTGCGCGCGGTCGGGCGTGCACACGCCGCCGTCTTGCGAAGGCGTCGGCGTCGGAGACGTGCCGCCGTCGCTGCACGACATCGCAGCGCACGAGGCGAGGGTGACCAGAGAGACGAGTCGCATCGCGGTTCGCATGGCCGCGACGGTAACGCACCTCGCGCGACGGTCACGACGCATTTGCGCGAAAATCCCTTGTGTGGACGGTGTTCCGCGCATGTCGCCTCCCGTCGACGGTGACGCGCTGCGGTGCCCTGCGCGGTCGGGGTGTGGGCGCTGCGGGCCGCGGCGTGTAGAGTCGCGCGCCCTGCGATGGCCGACGACGTGAACGACCCCCTGACCCTCGCGCGCGCCGAGCGCCAGCGGCTCCTCGACCGCATCACCTGGTGGGAGACCAACCGCTACGCCGCGCTCTTTCCCATCGCGATCGTGTGCTTCGGGCTCGGGTACGGCGTGGGCTGGGCGCTGAAGGCCTGGCTCGGCGCGCCCGAACGCACCGAGGTGTTCTGCGCCCTCGCGGCCCTCTTCGGCGTCGGACGCTTCGTCGACCGGCACTTCTCGACCTCGCACCTCGACCGCGTCGACGCCCGGATCGCGAAGCTCGAACGCGAGCGCGCTACGCGCCCGGCAGCCCGCGCAGGAACGCCCGCAGCGCGCGGTTGAAGCCCTCGGGCCGTTCGAGGTTCGAGAGGTGTCCCGCGCCTTCGAGCACCTCGACGCGCGCGTCGCGCATCCGCGCGGCCATGGCGGTCATCTCCGCGGGCGGTGTGATGACGTCACGGTCTCCCACGAGCACGAGCGTCGGTGCGGCGAACGCATCGAGCACGGCGCCACGGTCGGGCCGGTCGCGCATCGCGACGAGCGCGAAGGCCACGGACTCCGGGCGTTGACGGAGCGCCATCGCGCGGAGCTGCGTCGCCACCGCGGGGTCGTGGTCCGGCGCGAGGAGCATCGGGCGCATCTTGTCGAAGAGGGCTTCGACGCCGCGGTCGCGCACGAGCGAGAGGTTGATGATGCGTCCCGCGCGCGTGGGCGGGTCGTCGGCGGCGCTGCGCGTGTCGGCGAGCACGAGGGCCGCGACGCGCGCAGGGGCCATGGAGGCGATGCAGAGCGCGACGTAGCCGCCGAGCGAGAGGCCCACGAAGACCGCGCGCGCCACGCCGTGTGCATCGAGCGTGGAGAGCACCTGCGCGGCGTAGGTCTCGATCGTGGGCGCGGCGTCGGGCGGGAGCGGTGCGTCGCCGAAGCCCGCGAGGTCGAGGGCGAGCGCGCGGTGTCCGTCGGATTCCACCGCGGCGCGCTGCGCGTCCCACATCGCGCGGTCCATCGGAAACGAGTGCAGGAACACCACGGTGTGCACGGTCGGGTCGGCCATGGGCCGCACCTCTACCGCAGGGCGTCGCGCGCGGGCAGCGGGTGTTTCGCCGCGCGCGCCGTGGCGGGTTGCAATCGCGCGGGGCCGTCACCCATAGTCCCGCGCCTCATGCGCACCGCCCGCATCGTCGCCCTCGCCGCCGCCCTCTCGCTCGCCGCGGCGTCGTCTGCCTCGCAGGCCAACGGACGCTTTCCCACCGCGCAGCACGTCGTCGTGGGCCCCGGCCCGTCGAGCGACGTGATCGCCCTCCGCACGACCTTCGGTCTGCTCCTGAGCCGCAACGGCGGCCGCACCTTCGCGTGGATGTGCGAGGAGGGGCTCTACTACCCGCTCGTGCCCGCGTTCAACTACGACGCGCCCATCGAGGTGACCGCGGGCGGCACCGTGCTCTACGCGTACGAAGAGGGCCTCCGCACGACCTTCGACGCGTGCAAGCACGACGAGGTCGAGAGCGTGCGCGGGCGCTTCTTCGCCGACCTCACGACCACGCCTGCGGGCACGGTGGCCTACGCCATCGAGGGCGCGCAGTCGGGCGTGAACGCGGTGTTTCGCGGCGACACGATGACGGGCGCGTTTCGCCGTGTGGGCGATGGGGTCGCGGGCGTGGCCTTCGACACGATCGAGGTCGCGCCCTCGGACCCGATGCGGCTCTACCTCACGGGGCGCCGCGAGGAGGGCTTCGCGCCCGTGTTCTTTCGCAGCGACGACGGCGGCGCCACGATGCGCGCGCTCACGGGCGACGGCGGAACCTACGACTCGCTCTGGGTGAGCGGCGTCGATCCGACGAACCCCGACGTGGTGTTCGTGCGCGCGGCCGCGGGTCTGGGCACGGAGCTCCTGCGCTCACGCGACGGCGGCATGCGCTTCGAACGCGTGGCGATGGCGCGCGACCCGATGCTGGGCTTCGCGATCTCCGACGACGGCCGCACGGTCTGGTACGGGAGCATCGCCGAGGGGCTCCAGCGCAGCGACGACGGCGGCGAGACCTTCCGACAGGTGAACCCGCTGCCCGTGCTGTGTCTGCGTCAGCACGCGGGCACGCTGTGGGCGTGCTCCGACTGGATCAACCAGCCCTTCGCGCTCGGCCGTTCGTCCGACGGCGGACGCAGCTTCTCGACCGTCGTGAACTTCTCGAACTTCGACGCCTTCGTGGGCCCGCCCACGTGCACGCAGCGCTCCGAGGGCGCGGACATCTGCGTCGAGCGCTGGCCCCTCTTGCAGCGCATGCTCGAAGCGCCGGAGCCCGACGCCTCGGCGCCCGTGTTCGACAGCGGCGCGCGCGACGCCACCGCCGACGTTCCGCGCGATGCCGCACGCGACGCGGCCTTCGACGCAGCGCCCGATGCAGCCACGCCTGCGCCTCCCGACACCACCTGCGGATGCCGCACGCCGGGTCTCCCGACGCGCTCGCCGCTCGTCGCGCTCGTGGCGTTGGCGCTCGCGGCGCTCCGTCGTCGACGCGCGCGTCGCTGAGCGCGCGGGCGCCGCCATTGCGCCGCGGTGCGGGTTGGTACTAGAACCGTCGGCCGATGGTGCGACCGCGAACGACGCCTTCGCTCGATGAGCTCCGCGAGAAGATCCGCGCGTCGGGCCTCCGCGTGACGTCGCCGCGCGTGGCGGTGCTCCAGCGCCTCTCGGCGGCCACGTCGCCGGTGACGCACGGCGAGCTCGCCGAAGCGCTCGCGCCCCAGTGGGATCGCGCGACGATCTACCGCAACCTCACCGACCTCACGGAGGCCGGGCTCCTGCGGCGCACCGACGTGGGCGATCACGTGTGGCGCTTCGAACTCCGCGCCGACGACGTGCGCTCGCACGAAGAGAAGCGCCATCCCCACTTCGTCTGCGACGAGTGCGGCGACGTGCAGTGCCTCCCCGACGAGATCGTCGAGCTCCACTCGACGCGCGGCGCGCCGCGTTCGCTGAAGGGCCGCGAGGTCGAGATCCAGCTCAAGGGCCGCTGCGACCGCTGCGCCTGAGCGCCACCGCCGCGCGCGTCGGGCGATTTCGTAGACGTATCTCTGTTGCGAATTCGCGCACGCGAGGGCAGAACCGCCGCCGTGCTCGGGCCGGTGCTCCTCCTGTCGCTGATGGGGTTCGCGGTGGGACCGCTCCTCGTCGCGTGGGGACGCGGCCGCCGCGCGCCGTCGTCGTTCATCGACGGCTTCACGCTGGGCGTGGTGCCCGCCCTCCTGCTGCTCCACCTCGTGCCCCACGTGGTCGACGAGGTGGGCGCCGCGGGGCTCGCGCTCGTCGCGCTGGGCTACGGCGTGCTGTGGTTCGCCGACCGTCGCGCGCACCACGACGACGACCGCCTCGGCGCGGCGGTGGTGCTCCCGGCCCTCGTGGTGCACGCGCTCGGTGATGGGGCGGGGCTCGCGATGGCCACGGCCGCGGGCGAGCACCACGGGTCGGTGAGCGCGGGCCTCGGCGTCGCGCTGGTGCTTCATCGACTGCCCGAGGGGCTCTTTCTCGCGACGGCGCTCGTGCCCGCGATGGGGTGGCGTCGCGCGATTCCGCGGCTCGCGCTCGTGGCGTCGGCGACGGTGGTGGGCGCGCTCCTCGGCAGCGCGTTGCTCGCGCGCATTCCCGACGCGGTGTTCGACGCGGTGGCGGCCTTCGGCATCGGCGCGATGTTGCGACTCGCCACGCATCGCCACGGAAGGGTGTCACCCACGGCGGGCACGAAGGCCCTCTCGGCCGCGGCCTTTCTCGGGGGAGTGGGCCTCGCGACGTGGATCCCCGACCCCGACAGCGTGCTGCGCCACGCGCGGCCGCACGAGCTGTCGTTCGTCGAGTCGCTGGGGCCGCTCTTCGTCGAGACCGCGCCGTCGATGCTCGTGGGGCTCCTCGCGGCGAGCGCGGTGCAGACGTGGGTTCCGCGGCGTGTGGCGGGATGGCTGAGCGGCGGCGCGTCGCTCTCGCAGGCCCTCCGCGGTGTGGTCTTCGGTGTGCCGCTGCCGCAGTGTTCGTGCGGCGTGCTCCCGCTCGTGCGCAGCCTCCTCGCGGCGGGTGTGCCCGTCGCCGCCGTCGCCGCCTTCGCCGCAGGAACGCCCGCCGTCGACGTGGGCGGCGCCGTGTTCTCGTTCCGACTGCTGGGCGCTCCGCTCGCGGTGGCGCGCATCGCGTCGGGCCTCGCGGTGGCCGTCGTCGTGGCCCTCGTCGTCGCGTGGAGCGCGCGCAACGTGACCATGCGCGTGTCACTCCGCGCGGCGCCCGCGAAGGCCCTCATGCGCCCCGTGCTGCGATGGCGCGACACGCCCGCCGATGAGCTTCCGCCCGCGGACCACGCCGGTCGCGTGCGCTACGCGCTGCGCCGCGCGGTGGGCCCGACCCTCGACCACGTGGCGGCCTGGTACGTGGTGGGTCTCTGTCTCGCCGCGGCCTTCGAAGCCGCGATCGACCCCGCGCGCATCGCCTCGCTCGGCGCGCCGCTCGACGTGGTGGTCGCCGCGCTCGCGGGCGTTCCGCTGTACATGTGCGCGCAGGGGGCGACGCCCTTCGCGGCGATGCTCGTGCACAAGGGCGCCTCCGTGGGCGCTGCGCTCGCGTTCGTGCTCGTGGCGCCAGGAACGAACCTCCCGGTGATCGCCGCGATCCGTCGCGCGCTCGGCAACCGCGCGGCGCTCGCCTATGCGTTCGCGAGCCTCACGGCGTCGGTGCTGCTGGGGGTGGCCGTGAACGCGCTCGTGCCCCGAAGTGCGGTGCCCGAGATGCACCACCTCGTGGCCCACACGCACGCGTGGTGGGAGCTCGCCTGCGCGGCGTTTCTCGCGGCCGTGCTCGTGCGAAGCCTCGTGCGACTCGGGCCTCGCGCGTGGTTCGCCGCGATGGCGCCCGCCGAGCCCGGCGATCGCAGCGAGCCCCACGCGCACTGAGCCCCATCGATCACGGGCTGCCGTCGTCGCCGTCGTCTGCGCGCGCGTCCGTCGAGACGACGTCTCCGCCCGCAGCGACCGCGAGGGTGAGCGCCGCGCGCACCGCGTCGACCTCGTCGTCTCGCACCGTCCGCGCGTCGAGCACGACCTCTCCGCTCTCGATGCGCGCCACCACCGCGGGACGCGCCGCACGCAACCGTCGCTCGACCGCGGCCGCATGGATTCCCACCACGCGAACGCCCCAGGAGGGCAGCGCCGCCGTCGGAAGGGTGCCGCCGCCCACGCGCCCTTCGACGGGCGCTACACGGGCCTCTGGGAGCCCTGCGGCCATGCGTCGGGCCCTCGCTTCGAGCACGGCGAGCGGTTGTGCGAGCAGGGCCACGGCGGCGACGTCGCGATGGGCGCGCTGCTCTTCGTAGGCGCGCAGCGTGGCGTCGAGCGCGGCGACCACGAGTCGACCGGGACGCAGCGCGCGCATGAGCGGATGACGGCGCATGCGCGCGACGAGCTCGGCGCGGCCGGCGAGGATGCCCGCCTGCGGACCGCCGAGGAGCTTGTCGCCCGACACGATCACGAGGTCGACGCCCTCGGCGAGCGCGTCGCGGGCCGTGCGCTCGCGGGGAACGCCGAAGTGCGCGGTGTCGACCATCGCGCCGCTCCCGAGGTCTTCGACGAGGGGAACGCCTCGCGACCTGCACACGTCTGCAAGTGCGCGCACATCGGCCGACGCGGTGAAGCCCGTGATCGCAAAGTTGCTCGGGTGGACCTTCATCACCGCGCCCGTGCGCCCGGTGATCGCGCGGGCGTAGTCGTCGACGCGCGTGCGGTTCGTGGTGCCCACTTCGACGAGCGTCGCGCCGCACGACGTGAGCACGTCGGGGATGCGAAACCCGCCGCCGATCTCGACGAGCTCACCGCGCGAGACCACCACCTCGCGCCCCGCGGCGAGGGCGGTCGATGCGAGAAGAACCGCCGCCGCACCGTTGTTCACCACCGTGGCGTCGTCGGCGCCGGTGAGCCGCGCGAGGCGTGTGGCGAGGGCGAGGTCGCGGTGCCCGCGCCGTCCTTCGTCGAGGTCGTATTCGAGCGTGGCGTAGCTCCGACAGGCCTCGCGCACCTCGTCGAGCACGCGGTCGCCGAGGGGCGCGCGTCCGAGGTTCGTGTGGAGCACCACGCCGGTCGCGTTGACCACGGCGCGCAGTCCGGGCTCCTGCTCGCGCGCCGAGACCGTCAGCACGTCGGCCACAAGAGCTGCGGTGAGCGCCGCGCGGTCCCCGTCGAGCGATCCGTCGAGGAGCGCGCGTCGGGCGCGTTCGAGGGACGCGCGCACGAGGCGCTTCACCGTGTCGTCGCCGCGGGTCTGCGCGAGCGTGCGGAGGGCTTCGTGTGCGAGCAGCGCGTGGGCGGCCGGGAGCGCGCGGAGCCTCGAAAGACGGTCTTCAACCACGGCGCGCACGCTATCACCGACGCGCGCGAGGCCGTCACCTCCGGGCCTTCGCCGCGTCCTCCGAAGCGCGTGGAACCTCGGCCTCCTCGGGGGCCGCGAGGGACTCCGTCTCGACGCGTACGCCCGTTCCTCCAGCCTTGAGCGAGCGCACGGCGCTGACCACCTCGTCGGCGTCGTTGGTCGACACGCACACGGCCTTCGTGCGATCGCCGTCGCGGTACTCGATGCGCACGCAGCGACCGTTGCCGCCGGGGGTGCTGTACGCCCAGCTCCCGTCGAGGCCGCGGCGAATGCCCCAGCCGCCGTAGCGCATCGCGGGGTAGTCCATGGCCTCGATGGAGAGGATGTCGGCGAGGGCGATCTTCGGTCCCCAGAGCCCGAGCTGCACGTGCACGAACTCGCGCGTCACGACCACGCGCAGCACCGAGAGCACGAGCGCCACCACCGCGATCACCGGCAGCGAGAGCAGCGCCGCGAAGGAGCCCGACGCGAGGCCCGAGCCCACGGAGACGAGCGCCGCCACCCCGAGGATCGCGAAGAACCACCAGGGCATCGGCTTGCGCGACTGGATCACCGCCGCGTCGGCGTTCATGTAACGGGCTTCGTAGCTGTCGGGGTTCGGGGCCATGGAGCGACTCCTGCGAGGCCCCGGCGCCCTTGCGCGAAGCGCCGCGGCTGTGGTCTCCGATACGCCATGCCGACGCTGATTGCGATCGTGGTGGGCGTGGTCGCGCTCTCGCTCTGGATCCATCGGGTGAACACGCGCTTCGAGGCGAAGCAGCGCGCGCTCCGTCTGCCCACCGACGACCGAGTCGCCGCGCTGTGGGACGACTTCTCCGACGACGATCCGGCGGCGCTCTCGGCCTCCCTCGACGACCTGCTCGCGGACGGGTCCGTCGAGGGGCTCCGCGACAAGACCGCGGTGGCGCGTGTCGCCATCCTCGCGTTGCGCGCGGGGCGCACCGACCTCGTGCGCGCGTGCTCCGACCGCCTCGAAACGCTCGGACCGGGCTGCGGCGAGGCGCGCACGCTCGCCGTGCTCGCGACGGCGTGCGAGGGCGACATGGCGCGCGCGCGGGTGATGTTCGAAGACTCGCAGCGGGCCATCGCGGGCTGCGCGGGATGCAGCGCCAGCGAGACCTCGCGCATCCTCGCGTCGGAGCTGGCGATGATGTTCCAGGGCGCGTGATCAGCGGCGCGCGGGCCAGGCGCCGCCGAACGCTTCGAAGCTCCGCACCACCGCCGAGGCGCGCCACGTCGTCGGCACCTCGATCGCGCGCGGCGGCGCCGTGAACGCGTCGAGCCACGCCTCCGGTCGCCCCCGTCGGAGCGCGCCCGCGTAGTCGAAGAGCGTCAGGTCGTCGACGCCGCACGCGTGGGCGACGGCCACATCGTCGGCAAGCTCCGCGGGCGAGCGGTAGACGGGCTCATCGCCGAGGGCGCCGGTGTCGATGGCGCCGAGTGAGAGGTCCGCGCGGGCACCGTGGCGTTCACGCGCGGCGCGTGCGCAGGCGGCCACGACGGCGAGCGCGTCGCGGCGGTCGAGCGTGCGCAGCGACCACCCTTCGAACATCGTGGAGTAGGCCATGGCGGTGACGTGGTCCCACGCGAGGCCGTCGACGGGCGTGCCGAGGGCGCGCTGCCACCGCGCGGCGGGGCCATCGAAGAGCGTCATGGGCACGGCGGCGGCCACCGCGTCGAGTCCGCGGTCGTGCACGCGGGCCACGAGGGATGCGATCGCGTCGCGGCCGACGGTGAATCCAGGGCTGCGCGCGTCGCGGGGCGTGAGGGAGGCGGCGCGTGTCGACGAGAGCACGCGCGACACGAGCCCGATGGGCGGTTCGAGGTCGAAGGCCACCGCGTCGATGGAGCCCGCGGGGCAACGCGCGAGCACTTCATCGAGAAAGGCGCCGAAGGTGTCGACGGTGCGTACGCCGAGCCAGCGTCCGTGCGCGTCGTCGAGCATGGGCCACACGGTGATTCGCACGCCGTGATGCGCGCTCGCGGCGAGGAGCGCAGGCAGCGCGTCGAGCGACTCGGGACGCACCGCGACGAGGAGCCCGAGCCCGTAGCGCGCGGCGAGCGACATGGGTCTCGCAGCGGCCAGGTCGGCCAGCGGGAGCGTCTCGCACCACGCGCGTCGGCGCATGGTCAGAACGTGAAGGTCGCGCCCGCGGTGGCGCCGCCCGCGGTCGGCGCGAGAACGAAGCGCGCCGACGAGGGCTCGTTGTGAAACGACGTGCGGGTGAAGAGCACCACGGAGAGCGCGCCGAGTCCGAGGGTGCCGAGACCCAGGAGGTCGGACGCGATGGAGAGCGCGCGCCCCTCGGAGCCGAGCGTCGCGATGCGCGGATCGCCGGGCGCGAGCGACATGTACTCCGAGTGCGTGCTGATGGCCGAGAGCCCCGTCGCCACCGTCGCGATGAGGAACACGCCCGTCGCCGAAGCCGCGGCGATGAAGTAGATCGGGCGCATTCCCGTGGTCGCGGGCGAGAGCGACACGTGGAGGCGGTGCGACGCCTGCGCGCGGGCTGTGATGGGCCCACTCCACGGGCGCATGCCGGGGGCCGAGATCTCGACGCGATGGGCGCCGGGGGCCACGGTGAGCGGGCGTCCGTCGAGCACCATGGGCACGCCGTCGAGGCGCAGCGTGGCGTTCGAGGGAACGCCGTCGACCGCGATCGTGGACGGTGGAGGCGGGGGCGGCGGAGGCGGCGGGGGCGGCGGGTTCGCGGGGTCGACGATGAGCACCGTCGGTCCGGTGGTGCCGCCTGCGGTCTCCGCGAGGGTGAGGCGCACCTCGCGGTGCTCGCCCGAGGCGATGGTGAAATCTGCCGAGGCGGCCACGCGGCCCGCGTGCGTCGCCTCGATGTGGTGCGTGCCGGGGCCGACGAGCACCTCCTGCGAGGCATCGATGGAGCGCGCGTCGAGGCGCACCTGCGCGTCGGCGGGCACCACCGTCACACGCACGTAGGCGATGAGCTCCCGGAGCTCCTCGATCGCGCGCTGCACCTGTCGTCGCTGGCGCGCGTCGGTCGACACGGTGAGGTAGCGCTCGAGGGCCGCGATGGCGTCGGCGTAACGGTGCAGGGCCTGACAGGCCGCGGCGATGTTCGTGAGCACCGAGGAGCGCTGCGAGAGGTCCCACGCGCGCTGGAACTCCACGAGCGCGCCATCGAAGTTCGACTCGTCGAAGAGCCTGATTCCGCGGTCGAAATGCTCTCGACCTTCGGCGACCTGGGCGGCGGTGGGCGTCGTCTGCGGCGCGGGCTGCGCGTTCGTCGCACCACCCCACAGCACACACGTGCACGACGCGAGGAGGGCAACGCGGAGACGGCTGGAACGGTGAAGCATCGTGTGGCGCCATGCGCGTGTCGGGTCCCCCCGACGCCGCGGTGCCCACTACGTGTCAGAACCGGCGGTTGATGTCGAGACCGTGTCGTCGTCCCCGGTGCGGGGGCGCGCCGTTGCGCGAGCCTTGCGTCGTCCCGGGCGCCCGAACGACCCGCGGAGGAGGCGGCATCTCGATCAACAGCACCTGA
Source organism: uncultured Myxococcaceae bacterium (assembly GCA_945952225.1). Classification (GTDB taxonomy): domain Bacteria; phylum Myxococcota_A; class Polyangia; order Polyangiales; genus CAISKJ01. The sequence goes on along the minus strand of CAMFHP010000008.1, from coordinate 47,205 downwards.
TCGGTGTCACCGCGCACGGCGAGTCGCCGCTCGGCCCCCGCGGCCGCGATCACCAACGTGTGTTCGCGCGTGTCGCGGTCGATCACGATTTCAGAGCCCGGCACCGCGCGGTCGTCGAAGGTCACCGACGCATCGGGCGGCGCGCCTTGGAGCGTGATGCGCACCTGCGCGGGCCGTTGCGGCGCGGCGGCGACGGCCGCGTCGACGAGGGCCGCGGGGCGCACCACGGGGCGCGGCGGGGGCACGAGCTCCGTCGGTCGCGAGGGGCCGCGCAGGAGGAGGATCATGCCCGTCACGGCCGCGATGAGGCCCGCTGCGGCGAGGAGCGCGGTGGGGCTCTTCCAGATCGGCGGCGGGATGAGCGTGGGCGGCGGGGTGACGTCGCGTTCGTCGGTGAGCGTCGGGACGTTGCGCGCATCGGGGCGCGCGCCCTCTGCCTCGGTGAGCAGCCGCACCGCATCGGGGAGGCTCTCCGACGTGTTCGCCGCCGCGAGCGACGAGGGGGCCGCGTCGGTGACCGAGATGTCGTGCGCGCCGAAGGGACGGAGCGCGTCGAGAAACTCCTGCGCGGTCTGGTAGCGGTCTTCGCGGGCCCGCGCGACGGCCTTCGCGAGCACGGCGTCGAGCTCCGTCGGGAGGGCGTCGTTGATCGACGAGGCGGGCTCGGGCGGCTCGGTGCCGGTCACCACCTGGAGCATCAGCTCGCCGCGGCTCACGCCCTCGTAGGGCAGGCAGCCCGTGAGCATCTCGTAGAGCAGAACGCCGACGGCGAAGAGGTCCGCGCGGTGGTCGATGTCGCGGACGCTGAGCCACTGTTCGGGCGACATGTAGCTCGGCGTGCCGAGCATCGCGCCCTCCTCGGTCGTGTGCAGGTTGTCGGACTGCGCCTGGAACTTCGAGATGCCGAAGTCGAGCACCTTCACCACGGAGCGTCCGTTCTGCTCGACGAGGTAGAGGTTCTCGGGCTTGAGGTCGCGATGCACGATGCCCACCGCGTGCGCCGCGGCGAGGGCCGAGAGCACGTGTCCGACGATGTTCGCCGCCCGCGGGAGCTCGAACACATCGTGGTTCACCATGAGCTCGTCGAGCGTCGTGCCGCGCAGGAGCTCCATCACGAGGAAGGGCTGGCCCTCGTGGGTGCCGAAGTCGGTCACGTCGACGATGTTCTCGTGCCCGATGGCCGCGGCCGCGCGCGCCTCGCGGGTGAAGCGAACGACGGCCTCGTGCTGCACGCAGTACTTCGGGTGCAGCATCTTCAGCGCGACGCGGCGCCCGATCATCATGTGCTCGGCCTCGTACACCGCGCCCATGCCGCCTTCACCGAGCAGGCGGATGACGCGGTAGCGTCCCGCGAGGGTGGCGTTGGGCTGGAGCGAGGTGCTGGCCGGAAGCATCGTGGTCGGGTCGACTCCGCGCGGCGCGATCGGGGGCCGCGCGCCACCTGCGGAGCATACCCCGTCTCTGCTGGAAACGTGCACGTCAACGTGCGGTGGCCGCCCCGTCGATGGGGCGTCGTCGGTCAGGCGTGACGCTGGCCGTTGGGCAGGGGCTTCAGACCGTAGCGCTCCATCTTGTAGATCAGCGCGCGGCGCGAGATGCCCAGCACCCGCGCGGCGCGCGACTGGTTCCACCCGGTGCTCTCGAGGGCCGTGATGATGACCTTGCGCTCGGTCTCATCGACGCGCTCGCGCAGCGGCGATACCGGGGCCGACGAGGCCGCGCTGTCACCGCGCACCGCGGGCGGAAGGTGCTCGACCTTGATCACCCCGCCCTGCGCGAGGGCCACCGCCGACGAGAGGGCGTTGCGGAGCTCCCGCACGTTGCCGGGCCAGCGATGCGCCGCGAGCACCGCCGCGACGCCGGTGCCCAGCGTGAGGGTGCCGCCGTGCTCTTCGAGCATGCGCTGCACGAGCGCGGGAATGTCCTTCGCGCGTGCGCGCAGCGGGGGCACGTCGACGGTCACGCCGTTGAGGCGAAAGTAGAGGTCTTCGCGGAAGCGTCCCGCCGACACCTCGCGCGCGAGGTCGAGGTGCGTCGTCGCGACGACCCGCACGCCCGACGTGGTCGACGCCCCCACCGTGCGCTCCTGCAGGGCGCGGAGCAGGCGCGCCTGGCTCACGGCCGACAGCTCGCCCACCTCGTCGAGGAGGAGCGTGCCCCCCTCCGCGGTGTCGAAGTACTCCGCGATGCGCTGCGCGTTGTCGGGCTCGTTCACCGCGTCGGAGAGCACCGCGCAGTTCACCACCACGACGGGTCCCGTCGCCCGCGGGCTCGATTGATGGATCGCCCGCGCGACCACCTCCTTGCCCGAGCCCGTCTCGCCCTGCACCAGCACCGCGAGGTCCGTCGGTCCGAGGCGTCGCGCGAGGTCGAAGAGCGACACCGTCGCAGGGTCGACCATCACGGGCGCAGGGGCCGTCGCGGGGAGCGTGCGCGCCGACGCCTCACGCTCGGGCAGGAGCAGCACCACCGAGGTGCTCCCCACGCGAAAGAGCGCGCCGTTCGCGAGGGGCACGGTCCCGTGGACGCGGTTCGCGCCGATCCACGTGCCGTTCGAGCTTTCGAGATCCTGCAGGGTGACCGACTGGCCGTCGTAGCGGAGGAGACAGTGCGTGCGCGATGCGCGGGGATCGTCGAGCGAGAGCTCCAGGTCGGGCGCCCGGCCGACGCGCAGCACCGAGCCCGGCGCCACGAGGACCGTACGCGGCGCGCGCCCGCCCTCGTCGACGAGCAGACGCGCAGACGCCGCTGGGGAGGGGAGGCCGTGATCGAGCGAAGAGGTGTCGGTGTGTTCCATGGCGTCTCGTTCGTCGTGGGGGCTGCGCTGCGCGGGCCGCGCAACGTCCTGCACGGTGTATGACCGCGAACCGGAGAAACCTTCGACCGATCTCCGCGCGACGCGACAGTTTCACCTGTTCAACGGAGCGCGCACCGCGCGAGGCACGCTTCGAGGCCCGCCGCGCACCGCGCCGAACACGCGGTCGTCTGCGCCCGCTCCACCACGCCGGGCGTGTGCGGGCGCCCTGCGTGACGGGCCGCGCCCTGCGCCAACGGCGCTCGCAGCACCACCACGGCGGCCACCGCCACGAGGGCCACCGCCGACACCATCGCCACCACGTGCTCGACCGCGTTCGTTCGCATGGATCTCCCGAAGTGCGCCGCAACCGGCGCTTCCGAGAGGCTCCTCTCGGCGGGATGACCGCGCGCCTTGAGCACGCCGTGATCTCCCGCATCCGGTCGTCGGGAAGTGTCGCGACGCGGGTCGATCACGGGCAACACTTCGGCGGGCATCTCGGCCACGTGCTGCGCGAACTTGCCAAGGCACCGCGCGCCTCGTCGGTCCGACGCGCTCCACGTCACGTCGACGTGCAGCGCGCCCGTACGGATCGAAGCGGGCCTCGCGTCACCCCTCCACGCCCGAAGGATCGGCCATCGCCATGCGCTTCTCGTTCGCCGCGGCCGTTGTTCTTGCCACGTTCGTGTCGTCCGCCGCGTGCGAGCGCGCGTCGCCGCTCGTCGTCACCGTCGCCCACGTCGAGCGCGTGCGCGCCGGCGTGTCGCTGCGCGAGGGGAACTCCACGGTCGACGTGACCGACCTCCGTCGCCTCGTCGCGGGTGCGGTGCTCAGCACCGACAGCGCCGGGCGGGCCATCGTTGCGCTCGACCACGGCGACCGCGTGCTCCTCGATCGCGACGCGCGCGTGCGCATCGACAACGCATCGGCGCTCACGCTCGACGCGGGGCGCGTGTGGATCGGCGGACGTCGCGACGCGCCTGACGACGACCCTGCGGCGCTCTCGGTCGGCGCGGTGTCGCTCGCGCTGCGCGGGGTGCGTGCGAGCGTGGCGCGCGTGGGCGGTGCAGCGCTCGTCGACGTGCTCGCGGGCGAGGTCGCATGGCGCGCGGGCGAACGTCAGGGACTCGTGCGCGCAGGCGAGTCGGCGCGCATCGATGTCTCGGGCGCCACCGTGAACGCGCGAACGCTCTTCGACGACTGGACCGGCGGGCTCGCCGATGAGCTCCCCGCGGGCGTCGAGACGGCGAGCGCCATGGGCATCGGCGCGGTGGCTGCGCGACGCCCCGACGAGCAGGGCGCGCCGCGCTGGCCCCTCGCGCTGCAGCGCCTCGACGCGCACGTCGCCGTGGTGGGTGACCTCGCGATCACCGAGCTCGACGAGACCTTCTTCAACCCCACCGCCGACACCGTCGAGGGCCTCTACACCCTCGTGGTGCCGCGCGGCGCGGTGCTCCAACGCTTCGCCGTCGACCGACGGGGCGCGCTCGTCGACGGCTTCGTGCGCGAGCGCAACGTCGCCGCCGCCGACTACCAGGCGCAGGTCTACCGCGGCTCCACCCACGACCCCGCGCTGCTCGAATGGGACGCTCCAGGGCGCTACCACGCGCGCCTCTATCCCATCGCCGCGGGCACCACGCGGCGCGTGCGCATCACGTACACCCAGTGGCTCTCCGCGGGCGTCGACGGCCGCCGCGCATGGCGGCTCCCGCTCGCCTCGCTCGGCACGCGCGTGGGAGAGCTCCGCGTCGACGTCGACGTGAGCCGCGCGCAGTCGACGGGGCTCCGCGCGAGCGACGGCGCCGTGCGCGATGGAGACCACCTCACATTCTCTCGCAGCGACACGCTCCCCGCCGCGGACTTCGTGCTCGACCTCGAAGGCCCTCCGCCCCTGGCGGCCAGCGTCGTGCGCGTGCCGTCGTCGGGCGCCGTCGGTGACCGCTTCGGCTTCGTGCGCGTCGCGGTGCAGCCGCCGTTCTCCGAGGCGCTCACCGCGCGCGACGAGGGCGTCGACCTCGTGGTGGTGGTCGACCACTCGGCGGCCACCGACCCCGCCTCGGCGCTCCTCGGGCAGGCCTTCGCGGAGGCCCTCGTGCGCTCGCTCTCGCCGCGCGATCGGCTCCTCGTGCTCGCGGGGGATGTGTCCACGCGGTCCGTGGGCGCGCCCGAAGCACGGCTCGCGGCGGTGACCGACGAGGCCCGTCAGCGGCTGCTCGACGCGCTGGCCAACGACCGCCGCGGTGGCGCAACCGATCTCGGCGCCATGTTCGACGCGGCCCACGCGGCCCTCGACCCGCGACGCAACGGCGTGATCGTGTACGTCGGTGACGGCGATGCGACGGTGGGCGAGGCCGATGTGACGGCGCTGCGGGCGCGGCTCGCGCGCATGGATCCGCACCCGAGGCTCTACGCGATCGCGGTGGGCGACGCGCCGAAGCTCGACGTGCTCGCGGGCATCGCGGCCCCCACGGGATTCGCCGCGCGCGTGGCACGACGCGCCGAGGTCGCGCGCACGGCCATCGAGGTGATCGAACACGCGACGCGTCCGCTGGTGCGAGGGTTTCAGGTCGACCTGGGGCCCGACGTCGAACGTGTGTACCCGGTGGGGCCCGTCGACGTGCCTGCGGGCGAACCCCTCGTGGTCGTCGGACGCGCCACCGGCGATCGCACCCCGCGTGTCACCGTGCGCGCGCGCTGGAATGGTCAGGAACGTGTGCGCACCGTCGACCCCGCGGTGCGCACCCTCGCGGACCGCGACGACCTGCGCGCGCGCTGGGCGTCGGCCCGCCTCGATCACCTGCTCGCGACGGGTGAGCCCCGCGCGGTGGTCGTCGAACTCGGCACGCGCTTCGGGCTCGTGACGCCGTTCACGTCGTTCTACGTGCCCTCGGAAGACGAGCCGCTCGTGCCCCGCGATGCGCGTCGCGAGAGCGACCTGCGGTGGTCCCTCGTCGATCTGATTCCGCTCGTGGGATGCGCACGCCTCGACCACGAGGCGCGCGAAGAGGTCCCCGCCGCGACCGTCGCGCAGGCACCGGTTGCTGCACCCGCGCCGAGCGCGTCGACCACCACACCCACCGCGGCTCCGCAGGACATCGATCGCACCACAAACATCCCCGCGCAGCCCGAAGCACCGTCGTCACCCGGTGTGGCCCGTGAGGCCGCGCAACAGGAGCAGCCGCTCGCGCCGATGAATCGCAACGCTGCGGAGGCCGAGCCGACGGTCGCCGCGCCGCCGCCACCTCCGACCGCGGCACCCGTGATGCCCGCGACGGAGCGCGCTGCCGACGGACTACGCCCCGCGGGCGGTCGACGTGCGACGACGTCGCGATGGGGCATCGAGGGCTCGTCCGTCGCGGGATTCGACGGCGACGAGCGCAACGCCCGTGACCACCGCGAGCCCGCCGCAGACCAGGCGCAGCGCGCCGCCCAGTCGGCGCCCGCACCCGCAGAGACCACTGCGCTCGCACGGTGCAGCGACGCCGCGGCGGTGACCCTCGCCGAGCGCGTGTCGCTCTGGCGCGAACGGCTCGCGCAGGCCGACGCGGCCACCGCGCTCCGCGTGTGGAGCGACGCGAAGCGCGCGTGCGAGCTGCCCGCATGGCCCGACCGCGTGGCGATGCTGCGCGTGCTCGCGCAGACGGTGGGATCCGTCGACGGACAGATCGCGCTCTACCGCGGGCTCGCGCGCGACGCCGGTGCACGCGCGTGGATGCGCGACGTGCTGCTCCGCACGCTCGCCCGGCGCGGAGAGCTCGCGCGCGCCGACGAGCTCGGCCTCGGACGCCTCGATGCGGCCACGCTCTCCGCGGCGCTCGCCCACGCGGTGACGCCCCGCGAGCGGCTCTCGGTGCTGCTGGCCCTGTCGCGCGTGCACGGTGACGACTTCGAACTGGCGCTGCTCGTGCTCGACGCCGCGGTGCTCGCAGACGATCGCGAGGTGGTGCGCGCCACGGCGGCGAAGCTCCGCGAAGACCCGCGCACCGACGCACGCGCCCGCACCGTGGTGGGTGAGGCGCTCTTCGCGATCGGCGACGAGGCCGAGGCGCGGCGCGCGTTCTCCGAGATCGTGGAGTTCGCCCCCGACGATCCCGCGGCGCGTCAGCGTCTCGGTGACATCGCGCTCGCTCACGGCTGGGCGCAGGAGGCGTATCGGCAGTTTCAGACCCTCGCGACCCTGCGGCGCGACGCGCCCGAGATCCTGCTGCGACTCGCGTGGGCCGCGCGCGCGGCCGGTCGCTTCGACGAGTCGATCCGTCTCGCGGAGCGCGTGAGCACCGCGGGCGGACCGGGTGCGACCGATGGCACTGTCGAAGCCGCCGCCGCGTGGATCGCCACCGAGCTCGCACTCGCCGCGTCCGACCCGCACGCCGCCGCGCGCGACGTGGCCGCCCTGCGCGCACGATGGCGTCGGAGCCCCGCGGCGCGTGGTGCCGGCGCGGTGCGTGTGGTGCTTCGCGCGTTGCACCCCGACGAGTCGGCCGAGCTCTGGGTCGCGACCCGCGACGTGCCCCTTCGACGCGCCGAACTCGTGGGCGCGCAGGTGCCCCTCGAAGGCGCGGTGTGGTCCGACGTTCCCGCGGGGCTCTCCCTCGAAGTGCGCCGCGCGGGCGGCGGTCGTCCGCGTGGTGACGTCGAGCTCGTGGTGCTCTGGAACGAAGGCACGCCGCGCGAACGTGTCGTGCGTCAGCGCGTGCGCTTCGAGGCGTCGCAATCTCGTGCGCGCTTCGACGTCGTCGACGGCGCGCTCACACCGCCGCCCGAGCCCGACACCCACGTTCGCATCGCCACCCGGAGGGCGCCGTGAAGCTCGCCGTCACCGTCGCACTCGTCGCGCTCCTCGGCGAAATGTCGTGCCGCGCTAAGGGGCTCCGCGCGGGGGCTTCGACCTGCGCTTCCATCGAGGTGCTGCACCCGGGCGTGCGCGTGCTCGGCGCAGGCTCGGTCGTCGATCCGCAAGGCATCGCGCGCGCCGAACGCAGCGGAAGCGTGCGCACCGCCGCCGAAGGACGCGCCATCGTGCGCACCGACGACGGCATCGAGCTGCGCCTCGCGGGCGACACCGAGCTCACGTTCCTCGACGGACGCGCGCGGGTGGTGCGCGGTCGTGTGTCCGCATCGGCGTGGGGCGAGGGCGAGCGCGCGCTCTCTGTGGGCGACGATGCGGTGCTGCGCTTCGCCGACGCGGCGTTCTCCGTAGAGCGCGGCGTGGCAGGCGTTGCGGGCACGCGCGTCGTGGTCGTGCGCGGCGAGGCCTCGTACCAGCAGGGCGCGCGACAGGGGCAGGTCGCGCAGGGCGAGTCGCTCGAAGGAACGGGCGCGCTCGAACTCCACCCCGCGGGCGTGTGGGACGACTGGACCGGCGGCGCCGCCACCCCGCAGACCGCGCACGCGTCGACGGGACGCATGGTGTCGCACGGCGACGACGGCGAGGCGCCCGGCGCGCTCGCGCTCAACGAGCAGCGGGTGGTCGTGCGTGTGACCGGCGACCTCGCGATCACCACGGTGACGCAGCGGTTCTTCAACGGCGGCGAGCGCGTCGCGCCGGTGGAGTACCGCGTGCGAGTGCCCGACGGCGCGCTCGTGTCGTCGTTCCGTGTGGGCGAGGGCGAGGGCGACGGGTGGAACGACGCGGTGCCCGGCGTGGTCGCGCGACGGGTGGCCCACGCGGGGCTCGCGGCGCTGCTCTCCGCGGGCGACGGTGAGGTGTACGCGAGCCTCGGCACGCTCGCGCCCGGCGCCACACGCCGCACGGAACTCTCGTGGGTTCAGTGGCTCCCGCACACGCACAACCGACGGAGCTGGGTGTATCCCCTCGGCGATGCGGTGGCGCCGCAGGCGGTGGGCGAGTTCTCCCTCGACGTCGACCTCTCGAAGGCCGACGCCGCACGCGTGGAGTCTCCCGAGGGAGCGCGCCTCGACGCCGACCAGCACGTTCGCATGCGCCGCAGCGACTGGCGCCCGCGCGGCGCGCTCGTGGTCACCCTCGACGACGCGAGGCCTCGCACGATCCCCGCGGCCCGCGCGTGGCGCAGCGTCGCCGCGCAGCCCGATGGCACGCGCCACCTCCTCGTCGACGTCGCGCTTCCAACGCCCATCGCACGTGGAACCGACCTCGCGCTCGTGCTCGACACCTCGGCTGCGACCGACCCCGCATCGCTCGAACTGGCCCGCGCGTCCATCGACGCGATGCTCCGGCAGCTCGGTCCCGACGACCGCGCGGCCCTCTTTGTCGGCGACCTCGGCGCGCGCCCCGCAGGGCCTTCGCTGGGCACGCTCGCCGCCGTCGACGACGCCCGTCGCGAGTCGATGCTCGACGCCGTGGCCCGTGCCCGCTCGGGGGGCGCGACCGACCTCGCGCGCATGCTCGTCGACGCGCACGCGGCCCTCGATCCGTCGCGCAACGGCGCGGTGGTGTACCTCGGCGATGGCACGCCCACCGTGGGCGCACTCGACCCTGCGCGTCTCGTCGACGAGGCCACGCGGCAGGCGCCCGACCTGCGGCTCTACACCGTCACGCTCGGCGCCGCGGCGCACCCCGAGGTGCTCGCGCCGCTCACCGAAGACGGCGGCCTCGCACTGCGTGTCGACGACGCCGACGACGCCGTGCACGCCGCGGAACGCATCGTGGCCCACGCGCTCCGTCCGTGTCTTCGCGACCTTCGCGTCGATGCGGGCCCGCTGCTCACGCACCCGATGCCCACGCGCCGCACGGTGTGGGTCGCGGGCGATGCGCTGCACCTCCTCGCCGAGCTCCCCGGACGCGCCCCCACGCAGCTCACCGTGCGCGCCCGTGACGGGCTCACCGCGCGCGCGTGGACGCTCCCGCTCGAACTCCGCGACGTGGTCGACCACGGCGACCTCGCACGGCGCTGGGCCTCCGCGCGCATCGACGCGCTCACGCGAGGGGGCGCCGGACGCGGCTCCATCGCAGACCTCGGCGCGCGCTTCGGTGTGATCACGCCGGTGTCGGGCCTCGTGGTGGCCGCCGTCGATCCGACGGTCGCGGCGCAGGGACTCACCGTGCGCGCGAGCCTCTGGCCCGCCGAGGACGACGGCGCGCGTCTCCCGTCGCTCGGTGTGTCGTCGGACCTCGCTCCGCGCGGTGTGCTTCGCACCGAGCGCGACGCCCGCGAGGTTCCCGTGGCCTTCGACGACGGACGCGGCTGGCAGGTGCACGGCGAGGGCGAGGGGCGCGGCGTGGGCGGCGCGGCGGCGCTCGTCGAGGCGCTCTCCGTGGCAGGTCCCGCAGCCGAGGTGTGCATCACGCGACGTCGCGCACTTCGCCCTGCGATCGCGGGCACCGTGGGCATCGCGGCCGACATCGACGCGACGGGCCAGGTCACGGCGGCGACGCTCGCGTACTCGACCCTCAACGACGTCGAGGCCGCCGAGTGTGTGCGCCGCGCGGTGTCGGGCGTGCGCGTGCCCGAGCCCGCGCTCTTCGGCGCCTCGCCGGGACGCTACGTGCGCGCGTTCACGTGGTCGCTCCCCATCGCGACGGGACCCGCGACGCGCGTGTGCGCGCCCACCGCGGGCCTCTCACGCGACGTGCTCCGTACGCTGTGGCGCGAGCGTCTGCGTGTGCGCGGCCCATCGGCCTCGACCGCCCTCGACGTGTGGAACACCGCGGTCGCACGCTGCGAGCTGCGCACGTGGGACGACCGTCGCGCGCTGCTCGACGTGCTCCTCGTGGCACTCACGAATCCCGACGACGTGGTGGCGCTTCGCAACGGCCTCTCCGACCGCGCGTCGGTGATGTGGCTCGACGGCGCCATCGCGCGACGCTTCGGTCCCACGTGGGTGTGGCGCGCGCGCGGCGCACGGCCTGTGTCGCTCGACTGGGATGCGCTCCTCACGCGCCTCGCCGCGCCGACGCTCACGCCTGCGCAGCGCATCGCCCTGTTGCGCGCGTGGCTCGTCGCGGTGCCCGACGACGTCGACCTCCGCCTCCGTCTCATGGACGCCCTCGAAGACGCAGGCTCGCTCCCCGAGGCACGCGCGGTGGGCGAGCGACTGCGCCACGACCCCGTCGCCGACGCGCGCGTGCGGAGCCGCGTGGCCGAGCTCCTCCTGCGCGCCAACGACCGCGACGAGGCGTTGCGCGCGTTCACCGAGGTCGCCGAGTTCGCGCCCTACGATCCCTTCGCCCGCGCGCGGCTCTCCGACCTTCTGCTCACCTGGGGATGGCCCGCGGAGGCCTACCACCACGCGCAGACGCTCGCGATGTTGAGCCCCGGCGACGCGCTCCCGCTCGTGCGCGTGGCACTCTGCGCGCTGGCCGCGGGACGCGAAGACGAAGGCCTCCGTCTGCTCCGTCGCGCATCGGAGGCGTCGGGGAGCGACGCGATGGGCCCCGTGGCGCAGGCGATCCTCGACGCCGAGGTGGCCCGCGTGGTGGCCCTGCGCCCCGACGATCCCGCCGTGCGCGCGTGGCTCCGCGTGGCCGCGCGCCTTCGCAACGCCCGTGAGGGCCGCGTGATCGTGCGATGGACGCACCCCGATCTCGCGCTGGAGCTCCTCGCACGCACCGACGCCGACACCGCGCCCACCGTCGTCGGCGACGCGCCCGCATCGCTCGGCGCGCGCGTGTGGACACCCGACACCGCGCTCGTCGGTCAGCACCTCGTGGTGCGCGCCACGGCGGGCCTCGAACACCGCCGCGCGGTCGACGTGCGCGTGCAGCTCCTCGTTCCGCAGGGCCTTCGCACGCGCCTCGTGGAGCGCACGGTTCGTCTCGATCGCGAGCACCGCGCCCGCGGGCTTCGCGTGACCGACGGCGCCCTCGTCGACGAGCCTGTCACCCCCGATCCCGCCGCGGTCCGCACGGCCGCGCGCCGCTGAGCGCACCCCCGCGCAACACACCGCACCCACGCCGCGTCGATCCCCCAAATGACGACGCGGCGCGGGAGCTCATCGCCACCGCGCCGCGAAGCCGTTCGTATCAGGTCGAGATCAGCGGATCAGTTCTTCGACGGGAGGTCGCCGAGCTGGTCGCCGAGCTTTTCCTTGATGAGGTCGCCGAGGGTCGAGCCGCGACGCGCCGCGGGCTCGCGGGCGGGGGCCGACTCACCACCCGAGCGGGCGGGGGCGTCCGTGGAGTCCGCGCGGGCCACACCGGCGCGGGTCGTGAGCGTGATGCGCTTGTCGTTCACGTCGAGCGAGAGCACCTCGGCGCGCAGCGCGTCGCCGCGGCGAACCTTCTTGCCCTCGGCGAGTTCGGCGTTGAACTCGTGCGACGGAATGAGCGCCTCGATGCCCTCGGAGAGCTGCACGTAGATGCCGCCCTCGAACGAGTTGAGCACCTTCGAGTCCACCGGCTTCCCGGGGGGGAAGTCGTTGGGGATGTGCGACCAGGGGTCGTCGAAGAGCTGCTTGATGCCGAGCGAGACCTTCTTCTCGTCGTGGTTGATCGAGAGGATGACCGCCTCGACGTCGTCGTTCTTCTGGAAGAGGTCCGACGGGTTGACCACGCGCACCGTCCACGACAGGTCGCTCTTGTGCACCATGCCGTCGACGCCATCGCGGATGCCGATGAAGATGCCGTAGTCCGTGATCGAACGGACCTTGCCCTGCACCTTGTCGCCCGGGTTGAAGTCGCCCACGAAGAGCGACCACGGGTCGGGCTCGAGCTCCTTGATCGAGAGCGAGATGCGCTTGGCCTTCGCGTCGACTTCGAGCACCTGGCACTCGATCTGGTCGCCGACGTTGAGGATGTTCTTCGGGTGCTTGACGCGCTTCGTCCACGACATTTCGCTGACGTGCACGAGGCCCTCGATGCCCGCTTCGAGCTCGACGAACGCGCCGTAGTCGGTGATCGAGACCACCTTGCCCATGACGCGCTTGCCCGGCGGGAACGCCTCTTCGGCGTGCTCCCACGGGTCTTCCATCGTCTGCTTGCGACCGAGCGAGACGCGCTCCGTCTCGGCGTTGTACTTGAGGACCTTGACGGTCACCTTGTCGCCGACGTTGAAGAGCTCCGACGGGTGGTTCACGCGCCCGTAGCTCATGTCGGTGATGTGGAGCAGGCCGTCGATGCCGCCGAGGTCGACGAAGGCGCCGTACTCGGTGATGTTCTTGATCGTGCCCTGAACGACCATGCCTTCCTGCAGGGTCTTGAGGGTGTTGATCTTGAGCTCGTCGCGCTCCTTCTCGAGGAGCACGCGACGCGAGAGCACGATGTTGCCGCGCTTCTTGTTGAACTTGATGACCTTGAACTGGAACGACTTGCTGATCAGCTGGTCCAGGTTCCGGATCGGGCGGAGGTCGACCTGCGAGCCGGGGAGGAAGGCCTTCACCCCGCCGCGGATGGTGACCGAGAGGCCGCCCTTCACACGCGCCGAGATGGTGCCCTCGATGATCTCGTCGCGCTCACACGCCGCCGAGATCTCGTCCCACACCTTCATCTTGTCGGCCTTCTCCTTCGAGAGGAGCACCAGGCCGTTGTCGTCCTCGCGGCTCTCGACGAGCACGTCGACGCGGTCGCCGGGCTTGACGGAAACCTCTCCGCCCGCGCCCGTGAACTCGCTGAGGGGGATCACGCCCTCCGACTTGAAGCCGATGTCCACGACCACGTTCTCCTTGCCCACGCGGAGAACCGTGCCCTGAACGATCTCACCCTCACGCACCTGGTCCTGCTGAGCCAGGCTCGCTTCGAAGAGCGCTGCGAAGGAGTCCATTCCACCCAAATCCTGCGTCGTATTCGCCATGCGGTTGTTCTGAGACCTGCCTTTCGAGAGAAGTCCCCGACGGATCATTTCGCGCGGTCTGCGGTGGTGCATCACAGCGCCGTACGCATCGAAACCCGGTTCACAGAGGGCCGCATCTCCGCCGTCCGCGCGCCCATCGCGCGGTCGTGGTGCGAGTTGAATATCCCTTACGTGGGTGTCGACGTGAGACGGCGCGCGAGGCGCAGGGTCCGCCCGGAAGAAACCCGGAGCGAGGCCGCCGTGGGTAGTCGTATTCCCACGAAAAGTCAACGCGAAGTGCGCAACTGCAGGCCCTTCGTCTGCTAGTGTCCCGGGCCCGCAAAGGGCCTCGCGCGCGGCCTCCTACGGCGTTGCGCCACCGACGGGTCCGCGCGTCCCCGCTCATCCCTCCACGCACGAAAGCGCACCGAGTCCCGTGTCGACCCCCGCGTACACCTACGACAGCTCGTTCTTCGACCACACCACCCGCGTGTCCCTCGACTCTGCCCGCAAGGTCGTCGCGGTGGTGCAGCGCATCCTCCCGGTGACCAGCGTGCTCGACGTGGGCTGCGCCCAGGGCGCGTGGCTCTCCGTGTGGCGCGACCACGGCGTCGCCGACTACGCCGGCCTCGACGGCGACTACGTCGACCGCGCGCGCATGATGGTCGACCCCGGGCGCTTCACGGCCCACGACCTCGCGCAGCCCTTCGCCCTCGGTCGTCGCTTCGACCTCGCGCAGAGCGTCGAAGTGGCCGAGCACCTCCCGGCCTCGCGCGCCGAGGGATTCGTCGCCGACCTCACGGCCCACGCCAACGCGGTGCTCTTCTCCGCGGCGCCGCCGGGGCAGGGCGGCGAGAACCACATTCACGAGATGCCCTACGAGTACTGGCGCGACCTCTTCGCGGCGCGGGGCTACGCGCTCTACGACTGCCTGCGCCCGCTGCTCCGCGACGACGAGGCCGTGGCGCCGTGGTACCGGCACAACGCGTTTCTGTTCCTCAACGACGAGGCCGCGAAGGCCGTCGATCCGTACGCGCAGATGTTCCGCGTGGCCGACGGCGCGCCCATCGTCGACGTGTCGTCGCCGGTGTATCGCGCGCGCAAGCAGGTGATCCGCAGGCTGCCCTTCTGGGCGACGCAGTGGCTCTCGAAGGCGAAGGCGCGCGTGCTCACGGGACGCGGCTAGCGACGAGGCCCTTCCCTGCGCGTCACGCGCCGCGTTAGGGTGCGCGACGTCGCTCCCATGTCGCACGAACCGGAACGTCCGCACCTCTGGGCCCCCTGGCGGATGGAGTACATCCGCGGTCCCAAGGAGCAGGGCTGCATCTTCTGTCGCTACCCCTCCGAAGACCCGTCGCACTACCGTGAGCGGTTGATCCTCTGCCGCCGCGCCGACGCCTTCGTGATGCTCAACCGCTACCCCTTCGCGTCGTCGCACCTCATGGTGGTTCCCACGCGCCACGTGAGCGACCTCGCGGAGCTCACCGCCGCCGAACACGCGGCGCTCTTCGAACTCGTGCGCGACACCTGCGGGGTGCTCCAGAAGGCCGTGAACGCCGAGGGCCTCAACGTGGGGCTCAACCTCGGCGCGGCCGCGGGTGCGGGCATCGCAGAGCACCTCCACGTGCACATCGTCCCGCGGTGGCGCGGCGACCTGAACTTCATGCCCATCATCGCCGACGTGCGCGTGATGCCCGAGGCGCTCGACGCCACGTGGGCGCGGCTCGAACCGCTCCTGCGACCGCTCGGCAACGCCGCGCTCGCGCCCGTACGAGAGCCGTAGCCAACGGGCGCGGTTCCGTGCCAACCAATGCGCCATGGTCGACCGCACCCTGGCGCTCGACGAGGACCCCGCCGCGCGCCGACGCCGACGGATCTTCCTCGCGGTGTGCGCCCTCGTCTTCGTGGCGACGCTCTATGCGTTTCAGGCCGTGCTGCGGCCCTTCGTGCTCGGCGCCCTCCTCGCGTACGTGCTCGCTCCGGTGGTCACCGCGCTCTCGAAGGTGCGCGTCGCGGGCCGCGCGATGCCCCGCTGGGCCGCGGTGCTCACGATCTACGTCGGGCTCATCACGTCGCTCGTGCTGGGCATCACGGCGATCACCCCGCGCGTCGTCGTCGAGGTGCGCGACTTCGCCGTGCACGAGGTCCCCGAGATTCGCGCGAAGGCGCAGCGCACGTGGCTGCCCTCGGTGCAGCGCCTCGCGGGCAGGCTCCAGGGCGTGCTCGGCGGCGCCACACATTCGCCCGACGCGCCGCCCAACGTCGACGGACCCGACGAGGCCGACGAGCCCGCGCTGCGCATCGAGGCGGCGCCCGCGGGGGGCTGGCGCGTGGTGCTCCCGAGCGACGGGCTCCAGATCGAGCGCATCGACGAAAACCGCTTCCGCGTAGGCTCTCCGCGCGTGTCGCCCCCCGGCGAGCAGGAGGGCCTCGGCCGCAAGCTCCAGGCCCTCGGCGCCGGTCACCTCAGCGACATCGTGCGCGTGGGGAGCGGCATCATCGGCGGGGTCATCGGCGGCATCTTCGGGTTCTTCATGACCATGATGGTCAGCGCCTACATGCTCGTGACCGAGGCGCAGATCTGGGGCTTTCTGCGCGGGCTCGTGCACCCCGCGGCGCGCGACGATTTCGACGCGCTCCTCGACCGCCTCGACCGCGGGCTCAAGGGCGTCGTGCGCGGGCAGCTCATCATCTGCATGGTGAACGGGGTGTTGAGCGCCGTGGGCTTCGCCATCGCGGGGCTGAAGTACGGTCCCACGCTCGCGCTCGTCGCGACGGTGTTCTCGCTCGTGCCGATCTTCGGATCGATCCTGAGCTCGGTGCCCGCCGTGGCGATCGGGCTCACGCAGAGCTTCGGCACCGGCGTGTTCGTGCTGCTCTGGATCCTCGGGATCCACCAGCTCGAAGCCAACCTGCTCAACCCGAAGATCATGGGTGACGCGGCGAAGATCCACCCGGTGCTCGTGGTGTTCTCGCTGCTCGCGGGGGAGCACTTCTTCGGCATCCAGGGCGCGCTCCTCGCGGTGCCCGTGATGTCGATCGTGCAGAGCCTCTTTCTGCACTGGCGCGAACGCGCGCTGCCGTGGAGCGCCCACGACGACGCGCACCCCCACGCGCCGACGGAGTGACCTACGCGGCGCGACGGTCGGCGTGCGGGAGCGCGCCGATGCGCACGCGGGCCAGCGCCACTTCGAGGTCTGCGAGCAGCTCGACGCCGTCGATGCCCGAGAGCATGAGGCTCCGGCGCAGCGTGCCCATGGGCGTGTCGGTGTCGGCGACGAAGCGCTGCACGGCCGACGCGGTGATCTCCGTCGGCGCCGCGGTCACCTCGCAGGCGAGCGCGTCGCGGAGCTGCGAGGCCGCACGTTCGAGGGCGCGCGTCGCGTCGCGGAGCTCGATCGCGTGCGAGGTCGACTGCGTGCGCGCCCAGGCCGACGCGGAGAAGAACACCAGGAGCTGGTTGCGAAGATCACACAGCGCGGTCGGCGCGCCGGCGGCGCGTGCGAGGGGCGCGAGGTGGAGCGAGAGGCCCGGGTACGAGGTCGCCATCGTGGAGTTGCAACGACGCGAGCGCGCGAAACCCCAAGCCCGACCGTGACGGTCAGCGACGGCGGCGAAGCACCACGGCAGCGAGCGCTGCGCACACGAGCGTGGAGGCGGGAGACACGGGCGCGCCGCGCGCAGGGAGCCCCGGCGCGCTGCGACAGCCGCAGCCGGGCGAGTCTTCAGGGGCCGCACGCAGGTCCGACGCATCGGCCGTCGAGGCGTCGACCACGGACACGTCTTCAGGCGCCTGCACGTCCGCGGTCGATGCGTCGGGAATTTCCGACGCGTCGGGAATCTCCGACGCATCGGGCGTGTCGGCATCAGGCGCGGACACATCGGGCGCGGTCACGACGTCGGCGGGCGCGGAGGCATCGGGCACCACGCGCGGCGACACGCGCACGGCGCATCGCACGGCGGTGTCGGCGGGGCCGAACCAGGTGACGCCCTCCTGCACGAGGCCGTAGTTCTCGGCGACGGTCTGCTCGCTCGTCACGTCGGGGATGTTGAGGACGAAGGAGAAGCGCCCCACCGCGCCGGGCGCCGTCGCATGGTCGACGCCCGAGGGTCGATTGCGCGCGACCCAGTTCTCCATGTCGAAGAACACGCCGTCGTGGTCGCGGGGGTTCGTGGTGCCCACGCGCGTGCTTGCGATCTGCCACGTCGCGGTGCCCGTGTTGCGGTACTCGATCCAGGCGACGGGGCGGTCGCCCGACGTGGCCGTGGCGGGGCAGCTCATGCCCACGAAGTCCGCGGCGTACGCGGGCGCAGGAGGGGGCGGAGGCGGTGGAGGAGGAGGCGGCGGAGGAGGAGGGGGAGGCGGTGCGCTGCCGCCGCGTACGAGGTCGAGAAAGTGGTTCCAGTCCCAGCCGGTGCCGCCGTTGCCGGGGTCGGTGTGGCCGCCCGCGCCGCCGCAGTTCGTGGCGTTCGTGGCGCAGGGCGCGCCGCTGCCGCTGCGGGGAATCTGGTAGTGCCCGATGATGTGCTGCCGGTCGATCGGGATGCCGTACTTGTTGCAGAGCGCGCGCACGAGGCGAGCGCTCGATGCGTACATCGCCTCGGTGTACCAGCGCCCCGGCGCGGCCACGTAGCCCTCGTGCTCGATGCCCACCGAGCGCTGGTTGTAATACCAGTTGCCCGCGTGCCACGCGGTGTTCGACTCGGCGACCGACTGCGTGATCTCGCCATCGGACGAGCGCACGCTGTAGTGCGCGCTCACCATCGCCGACGTGTTGCGGAACCACGAGATCGAGCCCGCGTACGAGCCCTCCATCGTGTGGATCACCACGTACTGGATCGGGTTGCCGCCGCGTCCGACGGTGTAGTTCGACGAGGCCGCGGCCGACCACAGCGCGGGGCCGTAGTCGCTGCTCGCGGCCACCGACTGACCGACGGCGCCCACCATCGCCTCGACCGCGCCGAGCGACGGGTGCGCCTGCACGCCGAGACGCTCGCCGGTGAAGGTGCTCTCGGCAGCGACGCCCTCGCGCAGCACCGCAAACACCTGCCGCGCATACGAGAGCTGGAACGCCCGCTCGGGCGCCGCGGAGTAGCGCGCAACGGCCTCGGCCCACGACGTGAGGTCGTCACCGTGCGCGCCCGTCTCTCGACCGAGCTCGGCGAGCACCGCCGCAGCGCCTGCGACGCCGAGTCCGAGGTTGTGCGAGAGGCGTTCGACGTCGGGGTTGTCGAGCAGCGCACGCGCGCGGGCCAGCGTGTCGACGCCGCGCTCGCGCGTGTTCGCCACCGCGGGGCGCAGGCCGAGCGGGCCCACGTCGCCCGTCGCGTGCGCGTGCGGATCGCGTTCGGCGGGCACCACGTCGTCGTGGGCGAGGGGGTTGCCGAAGCGCGTCTCCGACCACGCGATCGCCGCGAGCAGATCGCGCGGAACGCCGTACGCCAGCGACGCGCGGGTGATCGCGTCGGAGAGCGTCGTCGCCGACGCGAACTGCGCCGGGTCGGGGGGAGCGTCGGTTGCGCAGGCGCCAAGCGTCGCCGCGCAGGCGAGCCACACGAAGAGCCGTCCGTGCCTCATCGCGCGGAGTAGACCACCGGTGAGGTGGCGCTGTCACCGTGGGGCTCCTGTGCCCAGAGCGTCGGTGCGCGACGCGCGTTCGGGTATGCTCCGCGCCCCTTCTGCCGGGAGCGCTCGCTCCGGGCGATGCGCTGTGAGGCATTCGATGGCTCAGATTCTCGATGGCAAGGCGATCGCGGCGGACCTGCGCTCCCGCGTGGCCGTGGGCGTGCGCGACTTCGTAGCCCGTCGCGGGCGGCGTCCCGGGCTCGATGTGGTGATCGTCGGCGACGACCCCGCGTCGCAGGTCTATGTGCGCAACAAGGCGAAGGCCTGCGAGGAGGTCGGCATGCGCGGCGAGGTGCACCGTCGCCCCGGAGACATCACGCAGGCCGAGCTCCTCGCGCTCGTTCACTCGTTGTGCGCGCGTGACGACGTCGATGGTGTGCTCGTGCAGCTTCCCCTGCCGAAGCACCTCGACGAGACCGCCGTGCTCGACGCGATCGATCCGCGCCGCGATGTCGACGGATTCCACCCGATGAATGCCGGTGCGCTGCTTTCGGGACGCCCCGCGCTCGTGCCCTGCACGCCTCTCGGGTGCATGCGCATGCTCGACCACGCGAAGGTCTCGCTCGACGGCGCGCGCGCCATCGTGATCGGTCGGAGCAACATCGTGGGCAAGCCCGCGGGGCTCCTTCTCCTTGCGCGCAACGCCACGGTGACCCTCGCGCACTCGCGCACCCGCGACCTCGCCGCGCGCTGCGCCGAGAGCGACGTGGTGGTGGCCGCCGTGGGCCGCGCGGGCCTCGTGCGCGGCGACTGGATCAAGCCCGGCGCCGTGGTGCTCGACGTGGGCATCAACCGCGGCGCCGACGGAAAACTCGTGGGCGACGTGGCCTACGACGAGGCCGCCGAGCGCGCGTCGTGGATCACGCCCGTCCCCGGCGGCGTCGGTCCCATGACCATCGCGTGCCTGCTCGAGAACACGCTCCGCGCGGCGTGGATGCGCGCGGGCCTCCCCCTCCCGGAGCTCCCGCTCTGAAGCGCGAGGCGCGCGTCAGCCGTTGGGCGCGCCGAGCACGCGGTCGATGAAGCGATCGAGCTGGTCGAGGTCGTCCCACGCGATCTCGACGGTGCCCGCCTTGCCGCTCGCGTCGGTGCGCACGGCCACGGGCATGCCCAGCGCCGCGGCGAGGCGCTTCTCCAGGTCGAGCACGTTGGGGTTCCGTCGCTCGGGCGTCGCGGGCTTGTCCTCGGGCTTGTCCGCGGGCTTCTCGCGACGGCGCGCGGCGGCCTCGGCCTGACGCACCGACCACCCCTTCTCGACGGCGAGATGCGCGAGGCGCGTGATCTCCGCGGGCTGCTCCGCCGAGAGGAGCGCGCGCGCGTGGCCCTCGGTGAGCTTCTGCGCGGTCACGAGGTCGAGCACGTCGCCCGGGAGGTGCAGCAGGCGCAGCGTGTTCGAGATGGTCGAGCGGTCCTTGCCGATGCGCGAGGCGAGGTCTTCCTGCGTCCAGCCGTGCTCCTTGAGGAGCTTCTGGTACGCCTGCGCGGTCTCGACGGCGTCGAGGTCCTGCCGCTGGAGGTTCTCGACGAGGGCCAGTTCGAAGGCCTCGTCGGAGGTGGTCTCGCGCACCACCACGGGCACCTCGCGGAGCCCCGCCCGCTGCGACGCGCGCCAGCGCCGCTCGCCCGCGATGATCTCGAACTGCGTCTCGTCGTCGTCGCGACGGCGCACCACGAGGGGCTGGATGATCCCCTGCTCACGGATCGACGCCGCGAGGTCGGCGAGGGCCTGCTCTTCGAAGCGCTTGCGGGGCTGGTCGTGGCGCGGGTGCACGCGCTCGATGCCGACGATCTGGTACGGGCCCTCGGCGCGCTTCGCAGCGGCCTGCGCGACCTGCGCGATCGGGAGCAGCGCGTCGAGTCCGCGGCCGAGCACGCGGCGCGGTTCCTTCGGGTCGGGGACCTTGGGCTTCTTGTCGGTCATGGCGTCGGGTGTCGGTGCTTCGTGCGGGAGGAGTTCGGTCGGTGCGCGTCGCGTCGCGCGCAGAGGCGGAGCGGCGCCGGTCAGGGCTGCGCGGCGGCCCTCGCGCCCCGCGGTGCCATGAGCTCCTTCGCGAACGAGAGGTACGCCTGCGCGCCCTTCGAAGCCACGTCGTAGAGGATCACGGGCTTGCCGAACGAGGGCGCCTCGCTGAGTCGCACGTTGCGCGGCACGATGCTGTCGAACACGCGGAAGTGCTTGCGCACCTCGTCGGCCACCTGGCGCGCGAGGTTGTTGCGCGGGTCGTACATCGTGAGCAGCACGCCCTCGATGGTGAGCTTCGGGTTGCGCGTGGCCGTCACCCGCTCGATCGTCGCCACGAGCTGCGCGATGCCTTCGAGCGCGTAGAACTCGCACTGCATCGGCACCAGCACCGCGTCGGCGGCGCAGAGCGCGTTGAGGGTGAGCAGCCCGAGCGAGGGCGGGCAGTCGATGATCACGTAGTCGAAGCGCTTGCGGGCGCGCTCGATCGCGTCGCGGAGCAGCAGCTCGCGGCGGTCGGCGTCGATGAGCTCGATCTCCGCACCCACGAGCGCGGGCGACGCGGGGCAGAGCTTGAGCTGCGGCAGCGCCGTGGGGCGCAGCACGTCTTCGAGGCGCGCGCGGCCGAGGAGCACGTCGTAGGTGCCGCGGTCGACGTCGCGCGTGGGCGTGCCGAGGCCCGAGCCCGCGTTGCCCTGCGGGTCCATGTCGATCAGGAGCGTGCGCTTCTCGGCGATCGCGAGCGAGGCGGCGGCGTTGACGCTCGTGGTCGTCTTGCCGACGCCGCCCTTCTGATTTGCGATCGCGTAGACCCTGCCCATGCGTGTGCTCTCCAGACGGTCGCCGACGCGGGATTTCCGCGGGCCCCGCTCAACGGGAGCACGGTCTCTACCCCGACCCCGCCCCCCGTGGCAACGGCTGCGAAAACGCCACAAAAACACCGCGCAACCGCGAGCCCACAGGGAAAGTCCAGCGGATTTTTGACGGTCCCCGGAGCGTGAATACATTGGCGGCAGATGTAGGTGTGAGTAGGCGCTCCACCGACGTCGTCCGGCTACTGCTTCCGTCAGGAGAAGACCGACATGAGCTCGAAGTACTACCGATCGTTCGAAGAGTTCGCCCGCGATGAGATCCGCCCCGGCGCGAGTCGCATCGGGTGGTCGCTCGACGACCTCGACTTCGAATCCGAGATGCAGACCGAGGGATTCGCCTTCAACGACAAGGACGACGACGACAGCGACGACGAGTGAGCCCCATCGCCTCGCGCGTCCCCTGAAAACACCACCGGCCCCGTCGGAGAATCTCCGCGGGGCCGTCGGTCATTTCGGGGCTGTGATCGATGCGCGAACGGAGCCTCGCCGCGGGGCCGTGATGGCACCCGCGGCGCGCGAGGCGGTCAGTGACCGATGCCCGAGGGAGCGCCCACGCGAGGCGCCGCGCGGAGCACCGCGGGGTTGATCACCGCGGGGATCGCCATGCGACGGTTGCCTTCGGGCTGCGCGGGCTGCGCGTTCGCGGGCTGCGCGGCGGCACCCTGCGCGGCCGCACCGGGGGCCGGAGGAACGACCACGCCGGGCGCCATGGGCGCATCGGGGATCGCCGTCACGAGCGTCACGCGACCGAAGCGCTCCAGCGCGTGAAAGTCGCCCGAGCGCGGCGCGCTCCACGCGGCGAAGCGGTGGCCGCCCTGCTTGGCTTCGTCCATCACGAAGAGGTTGAGGCGCACGTTGTCGCCCACCTGCGGAGGATTGTGGGCGAGGCCCGTCGAGATCGACGCCCACGGGATCGCGAACTCCACGGTGTAGCCCGTGTCGTTGTCGTCGGGGTTGCCGATGGTGCCAGGCGTGGTGAGCACCACCGCGGCGCGCGTCTCGGGGTTGAAATCGATGTGGCCCGGCGTCGGCGTCGACGGCTGGCGCGCGCGGTCGTAGCGCGTGTCGAAGCGCGTCCCACGGGGCGAGACCTGGAACTCGAAGTAGTTCTGTCCGTCGCCGTCGGGGTCGATCATCACTTCGACCGCGTCGTGCTCCCAGAGGTGGTCGTCGCGGTTCTGCGACGGGTCGACGAGGTTCTCGTCCTGCACTTCGAAGGCGAGGTAGAGGTTCGTGTCGTCCCAGAGGATGCGGGCCAGCGCGTGCGCGTCGGTGCCCGACGGGGGATCACCCGACATCGTGCTCACGAGGGCGCCGGTGCGCGCCGAGGCCTGCCACGCGGGCTCGTCGAGGCGGCCGTCGATGTTGATCGCACCCGTGGCGCGCGGCGCGGCGATCTCCGACACCTGGATCTGCACGCCCGTGCGGAGCTCCAGCACCCGCGCGCGGCGGTCGCCGTCGGTCATCTCCGCGGGGGTCGGCGTCATGCGGTCCGCGTCCTTCCACAGGCCGACGTGAAAGCGTACGACGGGGGAATCCCAGTCCGCCGGGAGGTCGAAGGTCTGCGTGTCGGCGATGTACTCACCCGCGCGCCAGCGATCGGGCTGATACGCGCGGCGCACCTCGCCCACGTTGTCCTGGTTCGTACGCGGACGGTTCGCGTCGTCGAGGTGCGTGAAGAGGTGCCAGCCGTCGCCCGGCGCGGTGTTGCACTTCCACCACCAGGTGACCGTCACGCTCTGCCCGGGGCGCAGCTCGGTCACGTTGATGTCGTAGCCGACGAGCTGCACCTTGTTGCCGCCGAAGTTGATGTTCAGCGGGTGCTGCGGCGTGGGGGCCGTGCGGCGCGCCACGCGACGGCGCACCTGCTCCAGCTCCTGCGAAGACACCCCGGCGCGGTTCGCGGCGGGCTGTTCGACACACCCCGCACCGAGCGCGAGGCACACGATCCATCGGGCTGCGTTCTTCATCTCATCCCCTCTGAATGACCATTCACACGTAAAGGTTCTTGTGGAGTCTCTCGGCGCGCGTGGCGGCCGTTACTTCCGGGTCTTCTTCTTCGCGAGGCGCTGCTGCCGACGCACGTCGCGCTGGCGCATGCCGGGCTGACCGCCGCGGTTCGCGCCGCCCGCCCCGCCGCCCCCGAGCAGCGAGTTCATGAAGCCCATGGGGTCGCCCATGCCGCCGGGACCGCCCGGTGCGCCGTTGCCTGCCACGGCCGCTTCGAGCATCTCCTGCATGAGCGTCGACATCGCCGCGTTCTCGCCCTGCACGCGCACCATCTCGCGCAGGCGCCGCGCCATCGCGAGCTGCTTCGCGCCGGGGAGCTTCGAGAGGAAGCCCGCCTGCTTGCCGATGCCGCCCATCATCTCGCGCATCATCATGAACTTGGCGATGAGCTCGGCGACGTCTTCGGGCTTGCGTCCCGAGCCCTTCGCCACGCGCTGCACGCGGCCCTGCTGGTTCTTGAAGACGTCGGGGTCGCGGCGCTCCTGCGCGGTCATCGACGCGATCATGGCCTTCACGCGGTCGAGCTCGCGGTCGTCGATGTTCACGTCCTGCGGGAGCATCTCGGAGAAGAAGGGCATCTTCTCGAACAGCTCCTTCAGCGGACCCATCTGCTGGATCATCGAGATCTGCTGCACGAAGTCGTCGAAGGTGAAGTTGCCCTGGAGCATCCGCTGGGCGTCTTCTTCGACCTTCTTCGTGTCGGTCACGACGCGGTTGAAGTCGTTGACGATGCCGATGATGTCGCCCATCCCGAGGATGCGCGACGCCATGCCGTCGGGGCGAAACGCTTCGAGCTGCTCGACGGTCTCGCCCATGCCCGCGAACTTGATCGGCACGCCCGTGACCTCACGGATCGAGAGCGCCGCGCCGCCGCGCGCATCGCCGTCGAGCATCGTGAGCGCCACGCCCGTGAGCCCCAGCGTCTCGTGAAAGGCCTGCGCCGTCGCGAGGGCGTTCTGCCCGATGGCCGCGTTCACCACGAGCAGGATGTTCTGCGGCTTCGTCTCGTCTTTGATGGCCTGCAGCTCGCCCATGAGCGTCGTGTCGATCGCGAGGCGACCGGCCGTGTCGAGGATGACCAGGTCCTTCTTCTGCACGCGCGCCACGGCGACCGCGCGGCGGCACACCTCGACGGGCGTCGCGCCGGGCACGCTGAACACCGGCACGTTGATCTTGTTGCCCAGCACCGTGAGCTGCTCGACGGCCGCGGGGCGCTGAAGGTCCGCCGCGACGAGGAGCACCTTCTTGCCCTCCTTCGCGTAGAGCCGCGCGAGCTTGGCGCTCGTCGTGGTCTTTCCCTGCCCCTGGAGGCCCACCATCATCACCACGGTGGGGTTGCCCTTCGGCGCCTCGCGCAGGGGCTCGGGGTCGTTGTCGGCCATCATGGCCGTGAGCTCTTCTTCGCAGGCCTTCACGAAGATCTGCTCGGGCGCGATGTTGAGCTTCTTGCCCTGGTGCTCGGCGCGCACCTGCACCACGCGACCGAGCATCTTCTCGCGAACGCGCGCGAGGAAGCGCTTGACCACCCCGAGCTCGACGTCGGCCTCGAGCAGCGACACCCGCACATCGCGGAGCGCCTGGTCGATGACGTCTTCGGAGAGTTCCGCCATGCCGGTGAGGCGTTGGCGGGCGGCGCGGAAACCCTTGGTGAGCGAGTCGAACATATAGATTCGGGGGCGAGCGACTACCACGGCTTCGCGGTTTCGTTCAACCCACACGGCGCGCGCGTCCCACGTTCGCCGCGCGGGACACGTTGGGTATCCTCGCGCGCCCGATGACTCCGCCGCGCGCCCACGCACCCGCCTTCGCCCTCGCTCTGATCACCGCGTCTGCCGTTGTTCAGGCCGATCCGCTCGTCGATGTGATCGACCGCGCCGCCGCGCGTGTGACCCTCGACGGCGTGCCCCGCGAGTGGTCCGGCGCGCTCGCGGCCCTCGACACCCGCGCGCAGGTCATCGACGGAATCGGCGCGTGGCAGG
Organism: uncultured Myxococcaceae bacterium; assembly: GCA_945952225.1. Lineage (GTDB taxonomy): Bacteria > Myxococcota_A > Polyangia > Polyangiales > CAISKJ01. The sequence goes on along the minus strand of CAMFHP010000008.1, from coordinate 21,276 downwards.
GGCCCGACGACGCCTCCCTCGGGTTCGCCGTGGGGCGCGACAACGAGGGCCTCTGGATCGCCGCGGAGGTGCGCGACGACCGCGTGGTGCGCTCGCGTGCGCATCGACCCGCCGACGACACCGTGGTGCTCACCGTGGCCTTTCCGCGCGGGCGTCTCTGGACCGCGTGGGAGATCGGGCTCCAGCCCGGCGAGCCCGGGACCTTTCCCGGTGCGGTGCGCTACCGCGTGCCCTCGTCGCGCGCAGTGCCCGGCGCCGTGATCGTCGAAGCCCCTTCGCGCGGCGGGTACACCTTCGAAGCGCGCATTCCGTGGGCGGCGATGCCGGGGCTGCGCGAGAACCTCGCGAGCGCGCGCATTCGCGTGGCCTACGAAGACAGCGACGTCGAGGCGCGCCCCAGCACCGAGACCGTGCTCGCGAACGGTCCCGGTGACGCGCGTCGCCCGCAGGAGCTGCCGCCCACGGTGACCTCGGCGCCCGCCGTCGCCGCCGCTGCGGTGGATCTCTTCGCACGCTTTCGTAGCGAGCACCACGTCGACGCGTCGGTGCGACCGCTCCTCGAACGGCAGGTCAACCTCGCGGGCGACGCAGCCCCCGAGCGCCTCGCCGCGTTGCCCCACCACCTCGTCGTGTGGGGCCCTGGCATCGCGGGCGGCGCGTCGTACGCGTTCCTCTCCTTCGACGGCGCCACCGTGGAGCGCGCCGAGGTGCTCACCCCGCCGCGCGCTCGCACCGCGCTCGTGGGCGTGACCGTGCGCGCACCGGGCGCTCCCCTCGAACGCTCGGTCTACCAGGTGTTTCGCGTCGGCGACGACGGCGGGTTCCAGCGCGTGTTCGCCCACGAGATCGGGCGCCGCGACGGGGCCAACGAGGTGCGCAACACCGTGGCCTTCACCGCCGGACGCCTCACGATCACCGTCGGTCCGTCGCAGGGATTCACCGCGCAGACCTGGCCCGCGGCCACCGAGGACGGCGTCGACGCGCCGCTCACGCCCTGGGGCGGTGTGCGCGCGCGGAGCTTCGTCTGGGACGCATCCGCGCAGTCGTTCGGCCCCGCGGAGAACGTCGCGATGCCCATGCCCGCAGGCGTTTCCGCACCGAGCGCGCCGACCCAGGAGCCCCCGCGCGAGCCCGTGGAGCCCGGCGCCGACGTGGCCGGTGTGCTGCGTCTCTTCGCAGAGCGCGAGCACCTCGCGGCGGGCGCGCGGCCGGAGTTTCGTGTGAACGCCGACGTGGCCGAAGACGCCACGCGCGAGCAGCTCTACGTGTACGGACGCACGCTCGTGGTCGTGGGCACGGGCTTCATGGGCGGTCGCTCCTACGCGAGCATCTCGTTGCCTGCGAACCCCGGAGACACCGTGGTGGGCCTGCGCGCCGCCGACGTGACCCGCGACGGCAAGGCCGAAGCGGTGGTGACCGTGCGTCGCTCGGTGACGCTTCAGGTGCAGGGGCAGGCCAACACCTCGCTGCGCGACATGGCCTTCGTCTACAGCTTCGACCCGGCGCACCGCGGGCGACTCTTCGCCGTCGAGGTCGCGCGTCGTGTGGGCGACGAGGCCGTGGTCAACGAGCTCGTGCTCCCCGAGGGCGCGCAGGGCGACACGATCACCGTGCAATCGCGGCCCGCGCGCGGATGGACCCAGAGCACGTACCCCTTTCACGACGCGCCGCCGCAGGGCTTCGAGGCGCTGCTGCTCCCGTGGGAGCCGACGCGGCGTGTGAGCTGGCGATGGAACGGGACGGGCTTCGGGCGCGTGCCCTGAGCGCTGCGACGGGCGGTCGGTTCAGGCCGCGGCGATGGCGTCGACGGCGCGGGCTCCGTCGAGGTCGCGCGCGGTGACGCCGCCGGCGTCGTGGGTGGTGAAGGTCACGGTCACGTGCTGCCAGCCGATGAGCAGCTCGGGGTGGTGGTCCATGCGCTGCGCGACGAGGGCGCATTGCATCGCGAAGGCGACGCCCGCTTCGTAGGTCGAGAAGTGGTACGTCGCGCGGATCGAGCGTCCGTCGCCCTCCCATCGCGGGAGCGCGGCGAGCGCCTCGCGGAGTGCGTCGTCGGTGAGTGGGGTGCGTGCCATTGCGCGAGGCTACCGCGGGGCACGTGTCGGGTGCGATGATCCGCGCCCATGGCGGTCGACCCCATCGTGCTCGCGGTGCCGATGTACTTCGTCTTCATGGGCGCCGAGTGGTGGTGGGATCGGCGCAGAAACCTCGGTCTCTACCGCCTGAACGACGCGCTCACGAACCTCGCGTGCGGCGCGTACCAGCAGCTCCTCGTGGCGCTGCTCACGGTGCCCCTCGAAGCGCCCTACCACTGGCTCTACGACCATGCGCGGGCCACCGACTGGTTCGCGGCGCATCCCGTCGTCGCGTGGCTCGTGGCCTTCGTCGCCGCGGACTTCTTCTACTACTGGTTCCATCGCTGGAGCCACGAGTCGGCGGTGGGCTGGTTCAGCCACGTCGTGCACCACCAGAGCGAGGACTACAACCTCTCCGTCGCGCTCCGTCAGGACGCGTGGCAGCCCCTGTTCTCCCTGTGGTTTCAGCTTCCGCTCGCGCTGATGGGCGTGCCGCCGTCGGTGTTCGCGTCGGCCTACGGCGTGGTCATCGTCTACCAGTTCTGGATCCACACGAAGCTCATCGACCGCCTGCCCGCGCCCCTCGAAGCAGTCTTCAACACCCCGTCGCATCACCGCGTGCACCACGGCGTCGACCCCGCCTACCTCGATCGCAACTACGCGGGCGTCTTCATCGTCTGGGATCGCCTCTTCGGCACCTTCACCGCCGAATCGCAGTCGCCCACCTACGGCACCATCGAGCCCGTCGCGAGCTGGAACCCCGTGTGGGTGCACCTCCAGTACGGCGCAAAGCTCCTCGCCAAGATGGCCCGCGCCGAGGGCCTCGCGACCGCCGCCCAGGTGCTCGTGCGCGGCCCCGGATGGCAGCCGCCCGGATGGCCCGCCGAAGACCTCAACGCGATGGCCGACGCGCGCCGCGGCGCACCCCGCTACGACGTGACCGCTGCGCGCGCGACGACGCTCCACGCGGTGGTGGTGTTCGCGCTCGCGATGCTGCTCTCGGTGGTCGTGCTGCAACGCCCTGTGGGGGCCGATGCGGTGAACCTCGCGGCCGCGACGCTCTCGGTGTGGGGACTCGCGAACGTGGGCGGGCTCCTCGAAGCGCGCGCGTGGGCGTCGGTCTCGCAGGGCCTCTGGTGGGTCTCGTTCGCGCTCTCGATCGTCGCTGGCGCCGCGTACGCCGCGCGGTAGGCTCGGCGCCCGATGAGCACCACGCCCCGTCGCGCCGTGAACCTCAAGGCCCTCACCGCCCTCGCGGGCCTCGCGATGAACGCCCTCGGCGACCCCGACGCGGGGGGGCCGTGGCCCGCGGTGAAGAAGCAGGCGCGCGAGCTCGTGGCGCGCGATCCCCTCGACGCGACGGCGGTCACCGTGCTCTCGGCCGCGTACCTCTTCTGGCAGTGCGAGCGCGGCGTGAACCCCAAGGTGCGCACCTTCGCCGACGCGCTGGTGTTCGTGACCACGAGCCTCTCCGTGGGCTACGCCGACACCTTCGCGCGGTCCGAGCGCGGCAAGGTCATCGCGTCGTGGCTCAACACCGTGGGGCCCTCGCTCGCCGCGAAGCTCTTCGACGCGCCGGCCGCCGAGCGCGAGGCCGAGGCCCGCGACGCGCAGGAGACGCAGCGGCGCATCGCCGATCGCCTCGACAAGATCCTCGCCGTGCTCGAACGACAGGGCGCGCCGAAAGGCTGACACAACCCTGACAGTCGGCTGTCAGCGCGCGGACGCTACGGTCGGCGCATGAACGACACGACGCGGTTCTGGATCGGGGTGATCTCGCGCAGTCACGTGATGCGCGGAGTGGCGGGCGGCTTCACGCAGGTGTGCCACGGCAAGCGCGCGCCGCTCGTGCGCATGGCCGCGGGCGACGGCTTCATCGTCTACTCGCCGCGCACGGAGATGAACGGCGGCGACGCGCTGCAGGCGTTCACGGCCCTCGGTCGCGTCGGCGACGGACCCGTGGTGCAGGTCGACATGGGCGGCGGGTTCACGCCCTTTCGTCGCGACGTGCGCTGGTGCGCGGAGGCGAGGGAGGTTCCGCTCGCGGCGCTGCGTGCGGCGCTCTCGTTCACGCGCGACGCAGGGTGGGGAATGCTCGCGCGACGCGGGCACTTCGAGGTGTCGCGCGACGACGCTGCGCGGATTGCCGAGGCCATGGGCGTGTCGGCCTGGTGATCGTGCGGCGCACGGCGAAACGGCCACGCCGCGCCACGTCGCGGGTGTGAGAACGTTGCGCGCTTCGCGTGTGCAAAGGTGCCGCTTTGCAGGCGCGCGCGATCCGGTACCTTGGCGGGTGCGTCTGCCGGTGCGGGCGTCGACGGAGGACGGCTCATGGCGACGGTGCGCAGCCTGTGGTCCCGGTGGGGAGTGGTGACGGTCGTGGCGCACGCGCTCGGCGGGTGCACGGTCGCGCTCGACTTCGATCGCACGGATCTCTCCGTGCCCGACGCGATGGCCCCGATGGACGCGCCCGCGCCCGACGTGTCGACGCCCGACGTGGTCTCGCGTGACAGCGCGCCCGACACGGGCCGCGATGCGTCGGTCGACACGGGGAGCGACGCGCGGGTCTGCGCGTGCGGCGACCACCAGGTCTGCAACGCGGGCGCGTGCGAGTGCGAGCAGGGATGGGCCGACTGCAACGGCCGCGCGAGCGACGGGTGTGAGGTCGACCTCACGGAGTCGAGCTCCAACTGCGGTCGGTGCTTGAACCGCTGCGAGTCGGGCCTCGTGTGTCGCAGCGGCGCGTGCGGTTGCGAGGGCGCGCGGCAGCTCTGCAACGGGGCGTGCGTCGACACGCAGGCGAACACCGCGAACTGCGGCGCGTGCGGCGTGAGCTGCGGCGGAATGCGATGCTGCAGCGGCGTGTGCCTCGCGCGTTGCGGCGGGTGACGGGTCAGCGTCCCACGGCCACGAGGTCGAGCGTGTGCGTGAGGAGCGAGGCGTCGCCGGGTTCGCCGTGGCCCGGCACGACGATGGCGGGTGACGGATAGCGGGCCATCACCGCGCGCACCGATGCAGCCCACGTGGCGACGGACGCGTCGGCGAGGTTGCCGAGGGAGCGCGCGTCGGCCGAGCGCACCATGCACGTGCCGAAGAGGATGCGCTGCGAGGGGACCCACACGACCACGTTGTCGGGGGCATGGGCGGCGCCGGGGAAGAAGACCTCCACGCGCATTCCATCGGCGTCGACGGCGGTCTCGCGTTCGAAGGGGTCGGTGGGTGGCGGGAGCCCTTCGGCCGTCGCACGCGTGGCGGTGAGGGTGAGCGCGTGCACGGCGACGTGACGACGCAGCGCCTCGCGAATGCCGCCGATGCGGTCGTCGTGCGAGTGCGTCACCACGAGGTGCGTGATGCGTCGGTGCAGGTCGCGCTCGATGTGGGTGAAGAGCGCCTCCGTGAGCTCCGCACCCCACGCGGTGTCGACCACGATGGCCTCATGCGGGCCCAGGAGAACAAGGCCGTTCGAGGGAAAGCGCCCCACGTCGGGCAGCACGCGCCACGAGGTGTGGCGCAACACGCCGGGCGCCAGCGGACGCACCGTGAGATCGGGCGTGACCTGCACGGCGCGCGACGTGAGCTCGGTGTGCGAGACGTCGGGGAGCACCGACGCAGGACGCGCCGCGCACGCCACCAGCACGACAGCGACCGTGACGAGACGGGCTGCGCTCACCGTCGCACCTGCACGGGGTCACGTTCGATCACGTAGCGACGGAGCGCACGTTCGAGCTCCGGCGGGAGCTGCGTGAGCCGCGCGCCGAAGCCCGGATCGGGCACATCGAGGGCGGCCTCGCGGACGAACATCACCTGCGCGGGCACCTCGAAGCGTCCCGCACCCGCGAGGTCGATCACGAGCGAGACGAGCCCGCCAAGCGGCGGGAGCGCGCGATGGGTCTGCACGTAGACCCCGCCGTCGCGGAGCACATCGGTGTCGGCGCCGCGGGGCACCCAGAGATGCGAGGCGCTCGCCGCGTCGAGGGTGGCTTCGAAGCGCATCGCACCGGGCACGGCGGCCATGGTGTCGGGCAGCGCGGAGAGGGGCCTTGCGGGCGTCGCCGCGCGCGGCGCAGGGGTCGGGGAGGGGGCCGGCGAGGGAACCGACGCACGGGCCACGGAGGCGGGCTGCGCGGGCAACGCGGGGGCGACCGTGGCCACGGGGACGGGCGCGTCGGCGAGGCGCTGCTCCATGCGGGTGAGCACCGACACGAGCGACTCGAGGAGCGCGGGGAGCGTGCCGAGGCCGTGCTGTGCGGCGCGGGCCACGGGCGCGAGGTCGGCCGAGGCGTTGCGCAGCGCGAGCGCGAGCGCGTCGGCCTGCGCGCGGGGATCGGGCGTCGGGAGCCTCACGTCGAGCGTGGGGCGCGACACCGAGGCGAGGGCCTTCGCGAGCGCGTCGAGGTGGGGCGTGAGCTGCGCGGCCACGGTGCGCTCTCCCTCGCGAGAAGACGCGGCCTTCACGAGGTCGGTGCGCAGCCGTTCGAGCTCCTCGCCGAGCGTCGAGAGCGTGCCCGTGACGCGCGCCACGGGGTCGTCGTCGCGGCCGCCGACGCGTTTCTGACGGAGGTATTCCTTCTTGATCGCATCCCAGCGGGCGCGCTGCGCGTCGGTGAGTCGTCCGCGGAGCTCGGCGAGCTTCAGGAGGTTCTGCTCTGCGCCCGTCGTGAGCGTCTGGCTCTCGCTGGTGTAGTGGTCGCTCACGAGGGCCTCGACCTCGTCGTCGGTGTGCGCCGCGACGATCTTCTCGGCGACCTTGTTCATGTTGCGGTAGCTGCCCTGGAGCTTGAAGGGCGGCTCGGTGCGGAACGCATCTTCCTGCGAGGCGCTGCGGATGTACTCGGCGTTCACCGCGAGCAGCGTGTTGCGCGCGCGGAGCATGCCCCGGAGCACCGCGGTGATCTCTCCCACCTCGGCGGCGCTGTACGGGTGCGCGAGCTCCGAGGGCGCGAGGCTCTCACCCTCGGCGATGCGAAGGAGCTTGCGGAGGTCTGCGGGGTCACGACCCGCGAGGGGCGCGAGCGTGGCGTTCGAGGTGAGCGCGTTCTCGACGTACGAGCGCGCGAACACGTCGTCGCGGCCGCCGAGAATGTCGCCGAGGTTGTAGGTGTCCGCGCGGTTCGCGAGCATGTCGGGGATGCGAAAGCGCGCGCCCGACTCGGTGTACGGATTGCCCGCCATCACGATGCAGAAGCGCTTGCCGCGAAGGTCGTAGGTGCGCGTGCGGCCGCGCCACACGCCCTCGATGCGACGCGACCCGTCGCAGAGCGAGATGAACTTCTGGAGCAGCTCCGCGTTCGTGTGTTGGATGTCGTCGAGGTAGAGCATCACGTTGTTGCCCATCTCGAAGGCCAGGTTGATCTTCTCGACCTCCTGGCGCGCGGTGGCGTTGGGCGCCTCCGAGGGGTCGAGGCTCACCACGGCGTGTCCCAGCGACGGGCCGTTCACCTTCACGAACACGAGCCCCAGCCGACTCGCGACGTACTCCATCAGCGTGGTCTTGCCGTAGCCCGGCGGCGACACGAGGAGCAGCAGGCCCATGAGGTCGGTGCGCTTGCCATCGCCCGCGGCGCCGAGCTGCTTCGCGAGGTTCTGCCCCACGAGCGGGAGGTACACCTCGTCGATCAGTCCGTTGCGCACGAAGCTCGTGAGCACGCGCGCGGTGAACTCATCGAGGCGCAGTCGACGGCGCTCGCGTTCGGCCACCTCGGCGCGGGCCTTTCGGTACGCGCGCCATCGCGGCAGGCGCACGTCGATCATCTCGTCGGTGCGCGCGAGAAACTCATCGAGCCGCAGCGCGAGCGTGCGGTTCTGCACGCGCGGGTGCTGACCGAAGAGTCCCTCGATCTTCACGTCGAGCGACACCGTGGAGGGCTCTCGCTCGATGCGTCGGTCGACCACCATCGAGGCCGCACACTCGGCGACCGCGCGCGTGTGCTCGGGCGCCTTCTGCGCGAAGGCTTCGAGCCAGCGCGTGGCGAGGGCGAGGCGCTCGGCGGGGAGCTTCTCCAGCGCGCGCAGGTCGTCTTCGAAGGCCGACCGCGTGCCCTGCTCCGTGAGCACCTTGAGGAACGCGAGGCGCAGCGCGGTGGCCTCGGACGAGAGCACCCAGCGCGCGCTGTCGGCGCCGAGCTCGTCGACGATGTACTGCGCGGCGCGACGGCGAAGACCTTCGTGAGAGGCGGTGCGCCAGAGCTTCGCGGAGGCGTCGAGCGCGGGCACGAGCTCGTCGACCAGCTCGTCGCGCGCGGCGCTCGATCCGATGTGCGCGCGGAGCCTGCGGGCCGAGCGGGCACGCCGCGCGAGGAGGGTGCGGGCGGGCTCGTCGAGCGTCGCCGCGTGGAGCACTCCGAGGGAGCGCGCGTCGCCCTGGTGACGGAGCGTGCCCGCCGCGGTGAGCACGGGAAGCAGCGCGCCGAGAATGGCCGCAGCATCGACGTCGTGCACGCCGCGCTCGTAGCCCTCGTCGTGGCGCTCCGCGGACCACGTTCGCACGAGCGCGAGGAGCCCGTCGGACTTGAGCGACTCCTGACGGAGCGTCTCGATCGAGAGGCCGCGCTCGTTGCGCTCGGCGTCGCGGAGCACACACGCCGCGAGGAACTCCGCGCGGTACACGGTCTCGCACTCGCCGGGGAGCGTCTGCGCCCAGAGATCGCGGGCCTCGTCGAGGCGCGGGTCTTCGAGGGGCTCGTAGAAATCCGTGCCCGTGAGGTGCAGCGCGAGGGCGCCGTCACGGGGAACGATCGCGAGTTCGAGGGGCTGCGTGTTGACGAAGAAGCGGTGCTGGCCGAAGCGGATGACGTTGTCGGCGCCGTCGAACAGATCGCTGCGGTCGCGGAGCGCGCGCGTGCCCTCCTGACGCGCGGACTTGATGCGTCCCTCGATCTCGTCGGCCTTCACCGCGTCGCCGAGCGCGCGGAGCTGCGCCACGAGCTCGCGGGCCCGCGCCACCATCGGATCGCCCGCGAAGTACGCGTGAAGCTCCTCGGGCGAGGGGATCGCGCGCACGCGGCGTTCGACACCCTGGAGGATGCGCTCCGCCGCGGCCATGAGGTTCGCCGCGCGCTTCTGCCGCTCGTCGACGAGGGTCTGGCGCCGCGCGCCGAAGGCGTCGTGGAGCTCCTCGCGCCGCGATGCGAGCTCGGGGGCGAACTCGTCGAGCTCGCCGAAGCGGCCTTCGAGGGCTTCGAGCTGCACCACGAGGCGCGAGAGGGATGCGTCGCAGCGCTCGGGCGTGTCGGCCACCGCGAGCGCGCTCTGGATGGCCTGCGCGAGGAGCTTCGACTGCGACGCGAACTCGGCGCGGAGCTCGTGGCCGCGGAGCTCCTTCGCGCGGCCCTGGAGCACGGCGCGGGCGCGGTTCACGCGGCCGAAGACCTCGCCGATCGCGTCGAGGATGCGCGTGCGCACCGTGGGGTCGTCGACCTGGAGTCCCGCGACGGTCTCGGAGAGCACGGTGGTGCCCTCGTACACGCGGTCGACCTCGGCCTGTGCGGGGGCGAGCTCGATGGAGCGCGCGACCTTCTCGGCCTGCGCGACCGCGGCGTCGACCTTCTCGACGAGCGGGCGCAGCGCGTCGTCGCGGCACAGGAACGTCGCCGCCGCGAGGCTCGTCTCGGTGAAGCGCGCGTCGACCTCGGACTCCAACGCCTCGACGCGCGTGAGGTTCATCGCGCGCATCTCGCGGAGCGTTCCGAGGGCACCCCGCTGACGACGCAGCGCCGTGAGCGCCTGCATGAACGCGTCGGCACTCTCCGACGCATCGGCGGGCGCGCGGAGCAGCTCCTTCTGATCGCCCTCGGCCTTCGCGAGGGCCTCGGCGGCGCGCGCGCGGATCGCGACGACCTTCTCGTACTCGTCGACGATCTGCTCGGCGACGGCGCGCACCTGCTTGAGCGCACCCAGCAGGTCGAAGCACTCCGCGTGGCCGAGCCAGTGGAACGCATCGACCATGCGTCCCGACGCGGCGATGAGGTCTTCCCAGGTCTGCCGATCGGGGTTCTCGCCGAGCGCGAGTCGTCGCAGCGAGAGCGCCTCGGAGATGCCGCGCACCAGGTCGGGGTTGCCCACGCGCCCCAGGAACGACCCTGCCACCGGCGCGCTCGCGGCCACCTCCGCGGAGACGAAGGGCGTCCGCCACACCTGCATCGGATGCACCCTGCGAGGCTCTTCACCGGGCGCCGCACGAAAGACGATGAGCGCACCGTCGTCGAAGAGCGAGTACCCGTGGCAGGTGATCGGCGTCGCGACCTCTTTGCGAATGAGGTTGTACGGAAAGAGCAGGTAGCGACCGTCGCTCTCGCGAAAGAAGACGTAGAGCACGTCCTCGCCGTTGGGCGCGCGGAGCACGCGCTCGAAGGTCATGGGCCCGCCCTCGGCGTCGAAGAGCTTGTGCTCGCCGGTGACGAGGTAGTAGCCCGTCGAGAAGATCGCGCCGTGGTCTTCGGGCAGCGCGAGGCAGGCCTGCTCCAACGCGTCGATGCGCAGCACCTGACGACGCCGCGGGTTGTAGAGAAAATGCCGCGTGACGCTCTCGCGGTAGGGCTTCACGCGCAGCAGGATCAGCGCGCCGAGCCGCGCGTAGCCGATCGTCGCGTCGTCGAGCGACTGGTTCGCGTCGTCGACGGGCTCGGCGTAGATGCCCTGGCCCGATGCCGTGTTGTTCTCGACCTTGATGGTGAGGTCGCCGCCGATGGTCTCGACGAAGACCTCGTCGAAGATCGACACGTGGGGATGGCGGCCCTGCACGTGGTTCTCGCGCGTGGCGGTCTTCCACGTGAAGTCGTGGGCGCGGGGGCGCACGTGGTCCTCTTCGCCGCGCGCGTCGAGGTACGTGATGCGTCCCGCGGCGTCGATGCTCCAGCGGAACACCCTCCGATCGCGCGCGCCGGGGCCCGTGGAGAACACCGCGAGCAGGCGGTGATCGGTGCGACGGAGCTGGAGGATCCGCGCCTCGCGCACGTACTTGAACAGGTCGCCGAACTCGCGGACGAAGCGCTCGTCGCTGAGAAACCCGCCGTCGTCGAGGGGCAGCGGTTCGAGCGTGGGTGCGCCCTGCTCGTTGCGCACGACGCGGTGGAGGCCGAACACGTCGGCCACGGTGACCTCGCTCTTCATGCCCACGAACACGTCGTAGGCCACGAGGAGCCGCGGCCCCACGGCGACGATGTCGCGCGGGAGGCAGTTGTTCTCCGTGCGCACGCGCTCCGTGGCCGTGAGGCTCAGGTCGCTGCCGCCGAACACCTCGATGCGGCGCGCGTTGAGCTGCTCGGCGCGCCGACCGAGCTCGGTCGCCTGCTCGATGAGCCTTCGGCGGATCACCTCGTAGCTGCCTCCGAGCTCGGAGGCCGCCGTGTTCTCAGCGGCGTCGGACATGGCTCTCGCTCCCGGTCAGGTGCGGGGGAATGGACGTGGAGAGGACGGGGATTCAGCGCGCGCGGCGGGGGGAGGTTTCCGCGGTCTCGGCCGTCTCGGCGGGCGCGGCCTCGGTCTCGGCGATCTGCGTGAGCAGCGAGCGCAATGTGTCGCTCTGGTCGATGGCGCCGTCGATGGACTGACCGAGCGTCACCGCGCGCATGAAGCGCTCGAAGAACTGCCCGTCGCCGCCCACGATGTTGATCTTCGCGTGCTCGAAGGCCGCGCGGAGCACCTCGGCCTGCACGCCGGCCACGTCCTTCTTCGCGCGGATCGACTCCAGCGCGATGACCTTGCTCTGCTCCAGTCGCAGGCGGAACTCCTCGTGCTCGCGGCTCACGGCGTCGAGGGCCTTCATCGACTCGGCCTTCTCGGCGATGCCCGCGGCCTCGGCGCTCATCTTCGCGCGAATCGCCGACGCCTCGGCGGCGCCCTGCAGCTCCAGCGCGCGCGCCTCGGCCTCGCGCACCTTCGCACGCGCCACGCCCTGCTGCTCGGCGCCCTGCGCCTCGGCCTGCATCTTCTCGAGCATCACCCGCGCATCGACGAGGCCCTGCTTCTCGACCGCGGCGGCGGCGGCCTCGCGCACCCGCACGTCGGCGAGGCCCGCGGCGGCGGCTTCGGCCTGCACGCCCTCGGCGAGACGCACCTTCGCGCGGCTCTGCTTCTCCGCGGCTTCGAGCGCGGCCTCGGCGGCCACGAGCTGCTGACGCGCCTGAAACTTCGCGACCTCTTCCGCGGCCTCGGCGGCCTTCACCTGCTTCACGAGGTTCTGCGCGGCGTCGGCCTCGGCGGCGATGCGCTTCGCGTCCTTCTGACGGTTCGCATCGGCGAGGACGCGCACGTCCTTGATGCGCTCCTCCTCTTCGGCCACGGACTTCTCGACCACGATGCGCGCGCGCACCACGTCGGCGATCTCGCGGCGCTGACGCTCGATCTCGGCCTCGCGGGTGATCTTGAGCGCGGTCACGTCGTTCTCGCGGTTGGCCGCTTCGAGCTGACGGGCGCGCTCGACGCGCTCCTGCTCCACGGCGATCTCGCGCTCCTTGTTCTTCTGGGCGACGAGCACGGCGCGCTCGCGGGCCTGCTGGGCCACGAGGGTCTCCTCGGCGTTCTTCTCCTGCGCGAGGGCGGTGCGCTTGTGCTCCTCGTTGGCGACGCGCACGGCCTCGTTCTGCTCTCGGGCCTGCGCGACGGCGACCTCTTTGTTCTTCCGCGCCTCGGCCTCGGAGCGCTTCTGCTCGAAGCGAAAGAGCGCCTCGTCGGCCGAGAGGTTCTGGGCCCCGACCTCCATGCGCTCCTTCTGGCGCAGGTCGTTGGTCTTCACGTTCTGGATCACGGTGAGCTCGGTGATCTTCCGAATGCCCTCCGCGTCCATGATGTTGTCCTTGTCGAGCGACTCGACGGGCGTCTGCTCCAGATAGTCGATGGCGCAGTCGTCCATCACGAAGCCGTTCAGGTCCTTGCCGATGACCTCGATGATCGCGTCCTTGAAGTGGTCGCGTTCCTTGTAGAGGTCTTCGAAGTTGAGCCGCTTGCCCACGGTCTTGAGCGCCTCGGCGAACTTCGCTTCGAAGAGCCCCTCGATCGTCGCGGGATCACTCGCGCGCGCACACCCGATCGACTGCGCGACCTTGAGCACGTCCTCCTGGGTCTTGTTCACCCGCACGAAGAACGTGACCTTGATGTCGCCGCGGATGTTGTCCTTGCAGATCAACCCCTCCTTGCCGCGGCGGTCGATCATGATGGTCTTCACCGAGATGTCCATCACCTCGGCGCGATGCACGATGGGGTAGACCACGGTGCCCGTGAAGGTCACGAGGGGCTCGGCCTTCAGCGTGTTGACGATCAGCGCCTTGCCCTGATCGACCTGTCGGTAGAACCGTGCGAGCAGGGCCATGATGCCGAGCACGAGCACGCCGAGCGCGCTCGCCGCGATCACAACAGGAATGAGGCTGTCCATCCAACGCTCCCTTTGGCTACGTCGGCACCCCGGCGCGACGGCGGCGCGGACCGTACCAGACGCGGCGGGCACGTACGGACGAGAATCGGCGGGTTACCCCGAATCGGATCCGCGTCGATTGGTCTGTTTTTCAGCCGAATGCGAAAGCTCTGCCTCCGCGCGCTCGCCCTCGTCGACCGCGCGCACACGCGGGCTCGCATCGAGGGGTTCGACGTGGGCGACGGCGCGCTCGGCGTCCCAGTGCGTGATCACCACACGCTCGCCGCGACGGAGCGTGCGGTCGCCCTCCCAGCGCGCGTCGATGAGCAGCCCCGCGCCGCCATCGGCGACGAGCACCTGACCGAAGCGCGCATCGAGCCGCGCGGTCGAGACCTCGGCGAGGCGTCCCGTGAGCTGCTCCTTCTTCGTGGCGCCGCGCGCTTCGAAGACCTTCGCGATGGGCCTCACCGCGAGACCCGCGAGGCGCAGCGCGACCAGCAGCGTGAGCGTGAAGGTCACCGCGTTGAAGGCCGCGGAGGGCACGCCCGCACGCCGCGCGACGTCGCCGACGAAGAGCACCGTGAGCGCGCTGAGCAGCCAGCCGAAGATCACCGTGAAGCTCAGCGAGATCGTGAGCGGCACCTTGCGGATCGACATGCCGCCGAGGGCCGAGAGCAGGTCGCCGTGACCGGGATGATCGCCGTCGCCGTCGGCGTCGCCATCGCCGTCACCCGACGCATCGCCCGCGTCGTGGTGGTGCGCGTCGCCGCCGTGGTCTGCGCCGTCGCCGCCGAGCGCGTCGAGGTCGAGCGCACCGAGCACCACCGAGAGCCAGTAGAGCAGCGTGGCCCCGAGCAGCACCGTGTAGATCAGCGTCGGCAGGGTCACGAAGATGTGAATGGCGCCGCCCATCGGAGGGCGCGGACCCTAGCACGCACGCCGTGGCTGCGGGTCATCCCCGTCGCGCGTCGATGAGTCGCGCGCGGATCGCCCGGAGCATCTCGCGCTCGCGGGCGTACTGGTAGCAGTCGCACACGAGGCGCAGGGGCACCCACGCGTTGGCATCGCGCGTCTCGGGGTGCATCTCGACGTGCACGTCGTCGCCGCGGAGGCCGAAGACCCAGCGCTCGCGCGTCGCCATGTCGCCGAGCGCCGTGGTGGTGCTCAGGGCGACGAGGGAGCCGCGTCGCGCGTCGCGTGAGACCACGGTGAGACCCGCGGCGTGCACCGTGTCTTCGATGGCGCGCATCGCGCGGGCGCCGTCGACGCCGAGGCGCGCGTGACGTGGCACGTACGCGGCGGTGCCGCTGTAGCAGCCGGTGAGCAGGCAGACGACGACGCCGCACGCGACCGCAACGCGGCGCGCGCCCTGGAGCGCTTGCATGGTGTGGGTTCCCTCGGCGCGGCGGTGCCCTCGTGGGCGCCCCGTGACCGCTCCCGATGCGTCGCGCTGCGGCGGCGTTCACGCAACACCGTGCAAACGTCTGCGGTGCGTCCGCCTCGCATCGGCGACGGGGCCCGACGCGCGTCGCACAACGCGCTGACCGACGCCGCGCGAACCGATAGAGTCCGCGCCGCCATGGCCCATCTGCTCTTCGCGCCCGACGGTTCCTCGCTCTTCGTCGCCGACGTGTTCGGCATCACCCGCTTCGCGCTCGGCAAGGCCGTGAAGGTGAAGCACCAGGCGAAGGTCTCGGCGCCCACAGGCGTCGTCTCGATCGACGCGCGGCAGGGCGCGCTGCTCGTGTGGGGACGCACGCACACGGGCGCCTACGGCAACCCGGGCACGTCGCTCCTCGGCCTGCCCGCGCTCGGACTTCGCGCGAAGCTCTCGCGCGGCGCGCACCCGCAGCAACTGGTCACCCTCGGCGACGCGGAGCACCTCGTGACCGTCGCCGCGCACGGGCTCGATGTGTCGACGATCGATGGAGACTCGGCGCGCCACGAGCGTCAGGTCGACCTCTCGGCGGCGCGCGCCCTCGATGCGCGCACCGTGGGTCCGCAGGCCGACGACCGCGCGGGATGGCTGCCCGAGTCGTTCGACCTCACGACCACGTGCGACGGACACTTTCTCGCGCGCATCCACGACCACGTCTACGCGGGCTCCCTCGGCGTCGACGCGGCCCACGACGCCGTGTGGTGGAAGCTCCCGCTCGCCGTGCACCCCGGCGCCGACGTCGGCCTCGCCCTCGCGGGAGACACCGCGTGGGTGCTCGTGCGCGACCGTTCGAACGACACCGTGCGCTGCGTCTCGATCACCCGCGCGGGCGAGGTCGCCGTGCACGAGGTGGTGAGCCTCTGCGTGCCCGCGGTCGACGGCGCGACGATCCTCGCGCAGCCCACGAACGACACCGTCGAAGCGCACGACCTCGCGACGGGCGCGGTCACGCGCTACGAGGTCTCGGCGTGGGGCGCGCACCCGGGGCCCGAGCCCGAAGCCGCGGTCTACAAGGGACACACGCCGCGTCTGCCTACGCGCCGTCCGGGCCTTCTCGGCGTGCGCGGCGCGCAGCGATGGTTCGTGCCGTGGCACCGCGAGTGCGCCGTCGATCTCGTGAAGGGCGTCGGCCACGCGCGGGGACTCGATGCATCGCCCATCGCGTTTCGTCGGCTCGCGCTCGAACGCCTCGCGGTGGTCGACGAGTCGTTGCGCGGCCTGCACATCGGCCTTCAGCTCGGGGCCTTCGAGCGGCACCCGAAGGACCTGCGCGTCGCCCTCTCGATGCTGCGCTCGGCCACGCCGTCGGGGCTCGCGGGGCGCGTCTCCGAAGGGCTCACGCAAGACCTGCTCGACCGCTACGAGCTGCGCACGCACGGGTGGCACTGGGGCTCGGCGGGCACCGACGGCGGGTGGGCGCAGGACGCAGGGGCCGCCACGCTCGCGACGGTGCGCGCGGTGCTCGCGTGGATGCGCGCGAACGACGTGTTGCCGTGCGATGTGTCCCATCCCCTCGGCGATTCGTACGACCGCGGCATGGGCATTCCGAGCGGGCCGTACACGAACGCGATTCCCTTCGAGGGCGAAGGAGAGCGGCTCTTTCTGCGCGCGCATTTCGAGACCCTCGCTGCGCAGGGGTGGCCGGAGGGGGGAATCCCCGACGCATGGTCCACCGAGGCCCTCACGCTCGACCTCGTGGCGCGCGCGCTCGCGGGCCGGGAGCGCGGCGGACGGATGTACCCGCACCCGACCACCCGCATGGCTTCGAAGATGCTCGCCCACCACCTCGGCGCCGACGCGCTCCCGCTGCTCCTCGCGCAGCTCGAATGGAACGCCACGCACGAGGGCGCCTACGACGAGGTGCGCGCGCTCGGCGAGGCGATCACCTTCGTGGTGCACCACCATCCCCACCTGCGCGACACGGCGCTCGCGGTCATCGACCGCTGCCTCGAAGCCTATTCGGGCGATCCGCGCGCGTCGCGCCGCTACGACTTCGACCTCACGCGCGAGCGCGTGGCGCGGGGCGCGAAGCACTTCTGGTCCAACGCCTGAGACCTCGCGCGCGACGGCCGCGGGTTGCCAGAACGCATCCCGCGAAGAATCTCTCGGGATCGTCGCACCACGTCGCGCGGGCCTGTGGTAGTGGGCGCCACCACTCCGATGAAGAAGCACGAAGACCTCCTCGAATCCGGTTGGGCCCTGCTCGAAGACGGCGACCTCGCGGGCGCGCGCAAGGTGGCCGACAGGCTCCGCGACGCGTCGGCGACGCGCGGCGACGGGCTGCTGCTCCACGCGGCGATCCAGCGTGAAGAGGGCAACGCCGCGAAGGCCATCGAGCTCCTCGTCGAGGCCGCGAAGCTCGACGCCGAGTGGGCCACGCCGCTCATGTGGCACGCGGAGATTCTCGCGACCGAGGTGGGCGACACCGACGAGGCCCTCAAGCTCGTGACGAAGGCCCTCGAAGTGGCCGACGACGACGAGGTCTTTCTCGACGCGCTCGCCCTCAAGGCCGGCCTCGAAGTGAACGCGGGCGACATCAAGGCCGCGCGCGCCACGCTCGAAGACGCGCCGCCCCCCGAGGAGATCGACTTCGCGCCGCCCCTCGCGCTCGAACTCGCCCACCTCATGCTCGCCGTCGGCGACATCGGCACGGCGCGCGGGTACTTCGAAGCGCTCATCGAGGCCGATCCGTCGCTCTCCGACGCGTGGCACGGGCTCGGGCTCGCGGCCGACCAGGTGGCCGACACCGCGACGCGCGACCGCGCCTGGCTCGAAGCCCTGCGCCTCGACCGCGAAGAGGACGACGACGCGGGCCACGACGTGCTCACCGACGACGAGCTCGTGGCCATGACCCGCGAGGTGATCGCCGCGCAGCCCGAGGCGATCCGCGCGTTCTTCAGCGTCGCGAAGGTCGAGGCCGCCTCGCACGCGAGCGACGACGAGGTGAGGTCCGGCGTCGATCCGCGCGCCGTGCTGCGCCTCGTGGGCGAGGGCAAGACCCTCGACGCCGTGCGCGTGTACCGCAAGGCCCTGGAGCGTGAGACCGACGACGCCGACGAGCAGCGCGAAGAGCTCTCCGACGCGCTCCAGGCCGAGGCCGAGGTCTTCTTCGGCATCGTCGCCGCCGACGCCTGAGCGCGCGACCGTTCGACCCCTCCACACCGCGACCCACCGATGTCTTCGTGCGGATCGAGCTGCGGCATCACCCGCGACCGCGAGCGCCAGAAGGACGCCGTGCGCGCCCTCGTGGCCCGCGCGTGCATCGACGAGGTCTTCGACGCGGCGCCCTTCGCCGACGACGAGCTCCACGCGCTCGCCCGCGCCTTCGCCGACGTGCTCCCCGTGCTCGCGGTGCCCGTGCGCGGAACCGTCGCCGACTGGATCTACCTCGTGCCCACCGTCGACGCGCGCGCGTGGGCTGCGGCGCGTGAGGGCCTCGGTGACGCGCCCGACGCACCCGTCGAGACGGCGCTCCGTGTGGGCGTCTCGGCGATGGGCCGCTACGCGACGCTGCAGGAGGTCACGCTCTCCGGCGCGCGCGACGGCGACGGCTGGTGGATCGAAGAGTCACGCTGTGTGGGCGTGGTCGACCGGCGCCTCGCGATGTTCGTGAAGGGCGCGCAGGGCATGCTCCGCGCGAAGAAGGTCGTGTGCCTCGACGCGGCCTTTCTGTGCGAGCCCGCGGGCGACGGACGCACCCTCTGGCACTGGCTCTTCGACGAGGACCCCATGGAGACCCGCCTCGGTGCGTGGTCGCCCGCGGTGCCGTCAGAGCGTGAGCCGCGAGTGGGCCCGTAGCTCCTCGACGCGGTAGAGCGTGTCGCGCCACACCACGCCGCCGCGACGCCACACGAGCCACGCCGAGCGGAACACCATCGCCACGAGCGCCACGAGCCCGAAGGGATACGCGAGCCCCGCGATCACACGGCGCCCGGCCCAGTGCATCAGCAGCACCACCGAGAGCAGCGACATCGCACCCGCCGCGAGCGAGAGCGCGCGCCATGCGGGCGAGGGGAGCGCGAGGCCCGCGAGCCATCCCAGTTCGGCCACGAGGCCCAGCGTGCACGAGAGCAGCATCACCGACACGCGGTAGCGTCCGATGATCGCGAAGCCCGATTTCTCAAGGCCCCAGGCCATCTCGCCGAGCGTCTTGTAGAAGTCGAGCGTGACCGCGCTCACGGCCTGCACCACCACGGGCCGCGCGCCGTGCTGCTTCAACATCTGCCCGAGCACCACGTCGTCGGCGATCTCGAGACGCAGCCATTCGAGGCCCGGCGTGCGCGTCCACAGGCTGCGTCGCACGAGGTTGAACATGCCGCCGCCCACGGCCGCGCGCGACGTGAGGTCCGACACACGCCAGAGACGCGCCCCCGCCACGAGCTCGCGGCAGAACACGTTGAGCGTCGCATCGAGCGCGAACGATTGCGCGCGGAACCCCGGCACCACGGTCATGTGGTCGTAGGCGCCGTGCTCGCAGTGGGCGATCGCGCGGCGCAGGGTTCCCGGTGCGAACTCGACGTCGGCGTCGCTGAAGAGGATCCAGTCGCCGTCGCTCGCCTCGGCCCCGCGCTGCATCGCGTGGAGCTTGCCCAGCCAGCCCGCGGGGAGCTCGGTGACGTGCACCACGCGGACGCGCGGATCGCGGGCGGCGAGGGCGTCGGCGAGGGCCCCCGTCGCGTCGGTGGAGCGGTCGTTGACGAGCACCACCTGGAGGTTGGGGTAGTCGTCGTCGAGGCGTGTGCGGATGCCCTTTTCGAGGTCGCGCGCCTCGTTGCGGGCGGGCACCACGAGCGAGACGCGCGGCCACGATGGAGGCGGCGGCGAGGTGTCGCGCGCGAGCACCGGGAGCGTCTGGATCGTGCGGACCGTGGCGTAGAGCGTCCACGCCCACCAGAGGGCGCTGAGGGCGGTCGCGACGGCGGCGGGGATCATCGCGGCGCGCCCGGGAGGATCACAGGTCGAGGAGCTTCCGCAGGCGCTTCGAGTCCGCGTACATGTCCACGTTGGCGAACACCACGAAGGTCTCGGCGGACTGCGTCTTCTGGATCGCCTCGGCCACCTCGTCGAGCGCCGGATCTTCGTAGCGAGACTTGTATCCAGCCGGTCCCGGCAGGCGGTAGTAGCCCCGCGCGACCTTGCCGAAGGGCGCGTGGCGCAGCGGATCGCGCGCGACGAGCACCTTGAGGTCCTTCACGGTGGCCTCGCACTCCTTGAGGTCCCACGTGGGCGGAGGCTCCCACACGAGGGGCGGGAGCTTCTCGACGGTGATCTTCTCGAAGAACGCTCGCACGAGCGCGCGGTTCGTCTTGCCCGGCGGGGTCTCGGGGTTCGACGGGATCACCAGCACCTTCGCGTCGAGCTCGCGCGCCACGGGCAGAAACGCCTCCCACGCGCTGTCGACCGTCGCCGCGGGCTTGAACCCGTCGATGCCCAGGTCACGCGGGGCGAGGGCCGTGAACACGAAGTTCTCCGGGGCCTCGCGCTTCCACCGACGCACCAGCGCGGGGCCCGGCACGCCGAGAAACGTGTCCGCCACCTCGGCCAGCATGAACTCCCGCAGGTACCGCGTCGCGGGGACGGGGAAGCCAGAGCATCCGATGTGCATCATCGCAGCGCGCGAGTATAGGCACAGTGGTGTCCGAGGTGTGCGCGGATTTCTCGCGCCTCCCACGGCCCCGCGCGCGTGAAGGGCTCGCGCCGCCGCGACGCGCGGTACTAGAGTCGCCCGCTGTGCAACGCCTTCCTTCGTGCGCGTTCGCGGTTGCGCTCGCTGCCTCCGTCACCGCCGCCTCGACCGCCCGCGCGCAGACCGTCTCCGACCGCCCGCAGGCGTTCAACCTCCAGCTCTTCGAGCCCTCGACCTCGTCGCGCGCGCTGCTCTCCCTCGACCTCCCGACGGTGGCGCCGCACCTCACGGTGACCGCGGGACTCTGGGCCAGCTACGCGAGCCGCTCGCTCGCCGCAGGCGCCAACGACCTCGTGACCGACACGGTGCAGGGCGAGGCGCACGTCAACCTCGGTCTCTTTCAGCTCTTCGAAGTCGGGCTCGCGATGCCCGCCGTGAGCCAGCGCGTGACGCCCTTCGCGGGCACCTGCGCGCCGCCCGGCGTGGTCACCTGCCCGACGCTCGGATCGCCCGCGCGCGCGACCGGTCCCGGCGACCTTCGGGTGAACGTGAAGGTCCCCCTCGTGCGCGGTGCGACGGGCGTGGCGCTGCGGCTCGCCGTGGGCTTTCCCACGGGCGACGACGCGCACTACAACGGCGCCGCGTATTGGACGTTCAACCCCGCGGTGCTCGTGGCCCACACGCGCGGCGCGTTCACCGTCGCGGGCTCGCTCGGGCTGCGGCTCAACGAGTCGAACGCGTCGCCGTACCTCTCGGTGAACGACG
Organism: uncultured Myxococcaceae bacterium; assembly: GCA_945952225.1. Classification (GTDB taxonomy): domain Bacteria; phylum Myxococcota_A; class Polyangia; order Polyangiales; genus CAISKJ01. The sequence continues at coordinate 25 of CAMFHP010000008.1, read as the reverse complement.
AACTCACGGCCACCGTGGGCGCGCG
>CAMFHP010000007.1 GCA_945952225.1 uncultured Myxococcaceae bacterium | reverse complement strand
GCCGCGTCATGCGGCAACGGACACGTCTGCGCGCAGCGTGCCTCTACGCAACTTCGAGCAGCCGCTGGAACGGTCCCAACGGCGCCGTCGTCGACCTCGGGTCGCCCGTTATCGGGTCGAGCATCGGGGTGAAGGCGATCACGTGGGTGGGTCCGCGACGGACGTTCGGGGCCGCGGGCGAGGGGATGGAGACTGCCGGTGGGTGACGCTTCGCGCGGGCAGCGCGGCGGTCGGTCAGATGAATCCGCCGACGCCGACGAGGAGCGCGCCGCCGTCGTCGGTGAGCACGAAGTAGAGGTAGCGGTCCGACGCGCCGAGGCGACGTCGCCAGACGCGCAGCGACGGAGGCATCACCGTGGGAACATCGTCGGGCTCGGGGAGCGCGGCCGCTTCCATCGTGCGGAGCTCACGCGCGAGCGCCGCACGCTCCGAAGCGCCGAGCGATTGCGCGCCGCGAAAGAACCGCTGCGCGTACTTCAGCGAGGCCACGGCGCGGGCGCCTCGCCTTCGAGCCAGGCGCAGACCTCGGCCGTCGTCGCGTCGGTCACAACCTCGTCGCCAGGCACGAACTCCAGGCCCGCGGGCACGGGCACGAGCTGGTACTGCCCCGGCGGCAGCTCGGGAAGCTCCGCGGGCAGGTCGCGACCGTTCCAGTGGATCACCTTCGCCGCGGGCCGCGGACCGGTGTCGTCTGCTTCGAGCGCATGAGCGGTGACAGCCATCGTAGGCCAGAGCATACGCCGCCGAGCGCACGCCGACATCACGCGCGCGCCCGCTCGTTGCCCGCGACGATCTCGCCCTCGACGGTGAGCCCCGTGGGTGCCGCAGGCAGCGGTCCTCCCGGCGCCCCCGGCGGAACGAGCGCCTCCATCGGGATCGTCACGCGCACCGCATCGCCCCGCCGTGCGACCGCGCGCTCGCCGCCCGCGAGGATCACCGCACGCCCCGGCGCCGGCGTGACCTCCACGTCGCCCGTCGCGCGCAGCCTCACGACGGCCGCGGGCTGCGCGCACCCGCGGAGCTGCGCCTCGCCCTCGTCGAGCGCGAGGGCGCCGTCGGCGAGGCCCTTGTCGACCACGGGCAGCTCCACGACGAGCGCTTCGGTGCTTTCGCGCACGAGCGGCCGCGCGCGGAGTCCGAGCGCGACGCCCTGCAGCCGCCCGCGCTCGGCGCGCATGCGGGGCCACGCGACGGTGCCTCCGAAGGGCTTCGCGAGCGGCGAGCGCACGTCACGAATGCTTCTGCTCATCGCACGGCGCCCGCCACCGGCCACACGCGCCGCCCGTGAAACTGCACCCCGGCCGTCGCCCCTGAGCTCGCCTGGGGGCCCGCGCTCAGATCCCGAAAGACACCACGCAGCAGGAGGTCGTGCGCGATGCCGCCGTCGGGGCGCAGAAGCACGAAGCGGAGCTGGTACACCTCCCCGCGCTCACAGAGCGCGAACCAGTCGATCTCGAAGCCTGCGCCGGTCACCGGGCTCGCGATGTCGAGCACGTACTTCACCGTGCCCTGCGCGTAGCCGCACGCTTCGTCGAGGATGGTGTTGACGTCGTTGCTGATGGTCGACCGTGTGAGGTTCAGTGACGTACTGGTGAAGAGTGTGCGGCCGTCGATTTCGGCGTAGCCCGGCGATGCGAACGGACTGTTCTGGTTGTTGGCCATGGAACCCTCTCATGAGGAAGGGCGACGCTGGCTGAGCGTGCCGTCGGTGATGTCAAGGTCGCTCGGCCCGACCTGGGGGAAGGTGAAGTCGAGGCAACGCGCGTTGACCGCGGTGCGCGTGGCAGCGATCTCGTTGGCGCGCGCTGGCCGTCGTTGAGGGCGCTTGAGTCGAGGTTCGCGGCGATGGGCTGCAACCCCATGCGTCGAGGATGCGCGGTGAGCGTCCGCGACCTCAGGAGCGCGCCGAGGCTTGCGCCGGTGGCTTGTCGTTCACGCTGGTGAAGAGCGTGATGCTGCCGAAGCGCCACTTGTGGGTCGGACGTACATCGGCGCCGGTGGCGGCGCGTCCGCCCCCGCTGGATCACCAGCTTCCGAACGGCGCGCGAGTGCGTGTAGCTGTATGCGGCTGCATCGGTGACGAAGGCGTTGAGTCGATCGGGGCGGTGGAGCGCCGACCTCGCGAGCGCGCTTCGATCGCGCAGCGTCGCGAGGAGCTTCACGAGGTCCTCGCGCGAGAGCGACGCGAGCGCCGCGAAGAGCTGCTCCGTGGTGAGCGCGTCGTCACGCTGGAGGTGTTTGGATCTCCGTCGCGGTGCGCGCGCGGCCTCGCTGAAGTTGCCGGTGCGCGCATACACCTCCGCTGCGATGCCGAGCTGCTCGGGCATCCGCGGCAATCCACGGGCAATGGTGCGGAGCGGTGGGCGCAGTGCTGGGAGGATTGTCAGTGTCCGCGCCAGATCGCGTGCTCGCGCCAGGCGGACGTTGCGCCGATGCCCTGCGCGATGAACGGTGACGAGAGTCCGTCTCCGACCTGGGCGATGAGTCGCTCGGGCCAGTCGCCCTCGATGCAGAGCGCGCGCATCATCGCGCGGAGCACGAGCACCACCGAGAACGCACGCCGGGGATTGGCGAGCTCGGGAGAGCGCCACGCGGTGCCGCGCTCGGGGAGCTTCGGGGTGAGGGCAAGGTCGCGGTTCCAGACGCGGGCGTGGTGCGCGCAGAGGTTCCGCACGTAGCTCAGGCTCAGGATCCACGACGCGAACACGCTCTCGTGAATGCCGAAGGGCGCCGCGATGGCGACGCGGGTCTCCCGGCGGCAGCCCTTGAAGAACTGCACGAGCGCACCGAACGACATGACCTCCGTGGCCATCCACAGCGGCACGCGAGGAAAGCCCTCGTAGCGCGCCTTGAAGTGCTCGATGAACGTCTCTCGCGACTGCACAAGCTCACGTTCGAGCCGGGTGCGCCACTCGTCGAGGCGGAACCACGCTTCGAGGTTCGCGGCGTCGAGGTGCCCGAAGGGGCCGTGGCGTCGCGCAAACTCGTAGGTGATGGCCGTGCGCACCGCGACCTCGACCCGCTCGATCGCGTCGAGCAGCACGAACCGCAGTCGGCGGTCGAACTCGTAGAGGTCGATGACCCGCTCGAACGAGGTCCCCGGCGCGAAGCCGTCGCTGCCCACCTCGCGAAACGGGTACGCGTACGCGCTGAGGCGGTAGTAGCTGATGACCGAGAGTCGGCGCATCGCCGCCTCGGGGTCGCCGACCGCCATCCCCCGCGAGCGCAGCAGCTCGATCTGCGCTTCGAACGACAGCGCGGGCTTCTCGTACGGAACGAGCATAGAGACAGGACCCCGGCGGACAGAAAAAACCCGCCGTGTTGCGCATGAGGTTTCCCTCAGAGGCTCGGCGGGTGTGATGGCTCTGTCATAGATGCACCCCCCTCGCGCGTCAATGCACTTGCTGCTCTCCATGGAGCGACGCACGCACACAGAACACCTTCGGGCGCCCCACTCTCACGCCGCCATCGAGTGGAACCCATCCATTGGCCACAACACATGCAGCGCTGCCCGCCGCACCCGATCCGCACGCGCAGTCGCACCACGCGGAGCACACCCTCGCGGCGCTGCAACCCGAGCAGGTGCTGCATGCGTCGATGTGCGGTCTTGCGCGAGCATCCGAGACGTCGTGCGAACACGTCCAGCCCGAGCGCCTCAAACCCCGCGGGCGCGTCCTCCGGGCGCAGCTCGCCCGTCTGCAACCGGGTATGCGCGACACAATGGTCCCCCTGCAAGCCGCTTCGTGACGAATTCGTCGGAGCCTCGGTGGCGCCCATCACGTCGCCCTTCACGCGGTGCGCAACGCGTACGATGCCCTCTGCCGCTCTCTCGACGAGGCCGTGCTGTACGAGCTGCTCCCTGCGAACCCCTGCGCCGCGGTGCGCGCGAAGCTTCCTTCGATCGAGGACAAGCACCCCGAAGCGCGCGACACCTGGTTCTTCTCGCGCGCGGAGGTCTGGCTGCTGATGACGGATCCGCGCGTGCCCGGCGATCGGCGAATGGCGTACGCCGTCGAGTTCCTCACGGGCTGCAGGCCGGGCGAGCTGGCCGTGCTCAGGTGGCGCGACTGGGACACGTCCGCGCGCCCTCTCACGCGCCTCACGCTCTCGCGGGCCCGCAAGAGCGTTTCGAAGAAGGAGGGCAGCACCAAGACGGGCGCGCGGAAGTACGCGCCGGTGCTTCCGTTCCTCGAAAGGCTCCTCACCGAATGGCGGACCTCGGGGTGGCGCCTGATGCTCGGGCGCGATCCGGGCGTCGACGACCTCATCGTGCCGAACACGGTCGGCAACCAGCGCGGCATCAACCAGGCGAACAGAGACTTCGCGCGGGACCTCGTGAAGCTCAACCTCGCGCGCCGTCACCACTACTGCACGCGGCACACGTTCATCACGCAGGCCCAGGAGGACGGTGCCGACCCGCCAACACTCAAGTGGGCGACGCACGCTCCTCCGAAGAGCGCCTTCGACGGGTACACGCGCACCCAATGGACCCGCCTCTGCGCCGAGGTCGCCAAGCTCCAGGTGGAGGGCGAGAAGAGCGGCGACGGTGGGGGTGGAGGGGGTTTAACTCCGGGTTTAACTCCGGACCGCGCTTCTCCCGACCCTCGGAATGGCGAAACCCCCGGAAACCAAGCTGTTTCCGAGGGTCTCTTGTTGTCGGGGCGAGAGGATTTGAAGCGTCGAGGCCGCGTCGTGTGGTGTCGCGAAACGCTTTGAAAATAGGGGTATGAGACGAATCATGTCGACGGCTCGGAGCGTCGCTCGACATTCAGCGCCGCGTTTGGCTCCGAGGGCGAGGGGGCGCGAACGCAGGCTCGACCCCCGGGGCGCGGGGCTCCCTGCGACCGATCGCACGCCAAGGTCGGCGGACACGAAGCACCGCGTCTGAACCCACCTTCGCCGTGCACCATCAGGTCTCTGCCGCGAGGTGGCACACGTGCTGTAGACACGCCGACGCGAGCGCTCCCCTGGCCGCACGCGCTCAACGTCGCGAGGGGCTCGCAGGCAGCGGAGACCGGTGGACAACGCGCCGGATGTGCTCGACCTGCGGCCGTTCGAGTGCGTGTCGGCGAAATTCGCGCGGGCGAAGCATGAGTTCGATCCGCGATCCGCATCGCGGCCGCTCGTCACTCTCCGCGTTCGATCCGTGTAGGGTGTCGAGCTCGGGCCCGTGTTGGTCCTCGCGGTGTTGCGCCAGAACCCTCGCCGACCCACCCATAGGAGGATGATGACGGACTCGACCACGACGGACCCGCTCGTGCCGAAGCCCGAAGCCGTGATGCGGGTGCTCGTCGAGGAGCGCGAGGCCTTCCTGGCCTTCCTCGAGCGCCGCACGGGGGACCGCGCACTCGCGGAGGACATCCTGCAGGACGCCTTTGCCCGGGGGCTCGATCGGCTCGACTCCCTGCGCGACGGCGAGAGCGCCGTGGCGTGGTTCTACCGCATCCTTCGCAACGCGGTGATCGACCACCACCGCCGCCGGTCGTCCGCGGCGAAGGCGCCCGACGGATTCGCCGCCGCAGAGGCGCCTCAATTGGGAGGCTCGGTGCCCAGCACTTGCTCGACAAGGCGTACGATCCGAGCGAACGCGTTGCCTGAGCCGACCTTCGTCACGCGGAGGCCGAAGTTGCTGCTCTCGTTGAGCATGACCCCGAGGACCGTCGCACCATCTGGCTTCATCCGCTCGGCACGCTCATCGGATTCTCGCTCGGCGTTCTACCGAACGACGAGGTGTGTGAGCGCCTCGGCCGCGTGATGGATCTGGTGGTCGAGCAGCACCGCCAGAGCCGCGAGCACCGCCAGTGCGCCGACCGCCGCGGGCCACGCGCGCGCTCGAACCGCGGGCGCGCACAGCGCCTCGACACGCGCGTCGAGCGAGGCGGGCGCGCAGCTCACGCCTCCTCGATGACCTTGCAGCCGGGCCACATCGAGGAGCGCCTGAGCGACGATCAACGGGTCGGCGACGGTCTCGCTCGCGCGCTCGTCGCACGCTTGCTCGATCGCGGTGTCGAGCGCGCCGAGTAACGCGCGACGCGTCGTCGGCAGGTGAACCGACGCGAGCAGCCGTGCGAACAGTCGCAGCGCGACATCTCCCCGCTGGCGGTGCTCATCTTCGTGTGCGGTCACGGCCCGCACGGCGTCGGAGTCGAGGTCTCGCTCGAGCTCCTCACCAATGCACACTACGGAGTGAGGCCAACCGAGCACGAACGCCCCCGCGCCAGGCACGCGCCAGACACCATTGGGGCCCTTCGTAGCCACCGCGCGAAGTCGAACCTGCGCCCGTCGCGCGAGGTACATCCCACGTGCGCTCTCCGCCGCCTGTCGGAATACGGGCAGCGTTACGACGAGCGAGAGGAGCCATGACGCAGCCCCTGCGCTCGCGGGCAGGAGCAGGCAGAAGGCGCAGCCCGCGCCCGTGAGCCCTCGGCAGTCGTCCTCGAGCCCGATGAGCCGAGGGACCACGCAATGTCCGAGCGCGAGCGTGAGAGCTGCGACGCCCGCACCGAGCGGCGCCGCCGTGGCGCCGACGAGCCAGCGCACGCGCTCTCGCGGCGCCATCTGATCCAGTGCGCCGAGCAGCGGGCGAAGCGAGAGGCTCATCGCGAGCGCGACCCCGAGCGCCACGCAGGCCACGAAGAGGATCGCTGCGGGCAGCATTCAGCGCCTGGGCTTTCGCTGCGTGCGGGCCGCGGCCACGAGCTCCGCGAGCTGGTCGAGCTTGCGCGTGTCGGAGCGCGCCACGAGGTCGACGAAGGCCGCCATGACGCCCGCCGCGTCGGCGCCATCGAGGTCTCCCGCCGCCGCCGCCATCGCGCGCGCTCTGAACTCAGCGCGAGAGATCGCCGTGGCGTATCGGTACGCGTGGCCCTGCCGCTCGCGAATCAACAGCCGCTTGCGGTGCAAACGCTCGAGCGTGCTCTGAATCGTGCTGAGGGTGATGTCGCGCGGCTCGCCGATCGCGCGCAGAACGTCCTTGGCGTCGGTGGTGCCGTGCGCCCACAGGTGTTCGAGCACCGCCATCTCAAGCTCGCCTAGCAAGGGAATCTCCATCGCCTCTCGACGCTACCCGCCGAGAAAGTCGATTGTCAATCGGTCACATACGGTCGGCCGCGGTCGCTCGCGCGAGCGTGAGTCGCCTTGATTAATATGCGATGTCGCCGCAAGTTCGGGGTCATCGGCGCGCGGAGGCAGCCTCGATCAGCTCTAAACACCGATTGACAATCGGTGTTTAGGCGATATGGTCGCGCCCCGTGAGCGAGGCACTCGAAGACAGGTCGCGGCACGTCCCGCGGGGCTTGCTGCGCGCGCTGGTCGCCGGGGTGGCGCTCTGCCAGGTCGCGTGCGCGAACGCCGTTCCGCCGCGAGGTTCGGCGTTCGAAGAGGCGCCGCCGCACGTTCGGGGGCGCGTGGTCGAGCGGAGCTCGGGTGGCGCTCGCCCCGCTCCTGCCTCGGAGTCCCTGCCCGCAGGCGAGATGTCGTTGCCCGCGTTGCTCTCCTGGGCAGATCGGCACTCGCCGCTGCTCCTCGTCGCCCGCGCCACGCGCTCTCGCGCAGACTCGGCTCGCGCGGCGGCGTCGGTCCTCCAGCCCGCGAACCCCGAGGTGAGCTTCGCGGCGGGCCCGCGCTTCGGGCTCACGGGCACGGGAGTCGACGTCGAGGCCGGCATCTCGCAGCAGCTTCAGGTCGCCGGTGAGCGCGGCCTGCGCCTCGCGGCCGCGTCGCGCCTCGGCGAGCTCACCGACGCCGAGATCGAACAAATGCGCTGGGCGGTTCACGCCGAGGTGCACGCGCTCTTTCACCGCGCCCTCGTCGAGGCCGAGCGCGTGCGCCTCGCGGAGCAGGTCGCCGAGTTTCAGCGCGACGTGCTCGGCGTCGTCGAGCGCAACGCTCAAGCGGGCGAGACGGCACCGCTCAACGCGAGGCTCGCGCGCGCCGAGCTCGCGCAGGCGGAGCAGTCGCTCGTGGCCGCGAGGCAATCCCGCAACGTCGCACTCTTGCGGCTCGCGCTGGTAGCGGGCTGGTCTCCCGACGCGCCGCCTTCGCTCCGAGGAGAGCTCGATGCGCCTCGCGATCCGCCTCCCTCCGAAGACCTCGAGGCGAGCGCGGCGCGCTTCACGCCGCTCCTGCGCCAGCGCGTGGCCGCGGTGCGTGAGGCGCAGTCGCGCGTCGACCTCGCCGACCGCGAGGCCTGGCCCCGCCCCACCGTCGGGGTGCAGTACCGACGAGAGGGCAACCCCACGAGCGAGGGCGCCTACGACATCGTGATGGGGGCGCTCACCGTTCCGCTGTCTGGCTTTCAGCGCAACCAGGCCGAGCGGGCGCGCGCGCGCGCAGACCGCGCCGTGGCCGAGGCTGATCTCGCAGCCGCGCAGGTGCAGCTCCGCGTACAGCTCGCCGAGGCGCGCAGCGAGATGGCCGCGGCGGCGCAGCGCACGCGCGCGTACGGGGCCGAGATCCTGCCGCGCTTCGCTGAGAACCTCGCGCTCCTGCGGCGCTCGTTCGAGGTCGGCGAGATCGACATCCTGGCGCTGCTCGTCGGGCGAGAGCGCTTCCTGCGCATCCAGAGCGACGCGCTCGCGGCGCAACTCGACTACTTCGTCGCGATGGCGGCGCTCGAACGGCTCGTCGGCGTCGACCTCTGGCAAGACGAGCACTCCGAAGGAACTCCTCGATGAGACGTCGCGCGCTCGCCCTCTTCATCTCCGTCGCGGGTTGTCACGGGCGCTCCGAGCCCGCGCCTGCCTCGACGCACACCGCCGAGCACGAGCGATCGAGCGAGGTGCACCTCGACGCCGAGGCGCAGCGGCGCGCGGGCGTGCGCCTCGGACGCGCCGAGCGTCGGGCGATGTCGGGCGGAGCATCGATCCCTGCGGAGGTGCGCTTCGACCCGAGCGGCACCGCCCACGTGGCACCGCTGGTGCCCGGGCGCTTCACGCGCATCACGACCACGCTCGGAGCGACCGTTCACCGCGGAGACCTGCTGGCCACGCTCGCCTCGACCGACGTGTCGGCTGCGCGGGCGCGCTTGATTCAAGGCCGCGCGCGCCTCACCGCGGCCGAGAGCACGCTCGCGCGCCAGCGCACGCTCTCGAGCGAAGGGATAGGCGCTCAGCGCGCGCTCATCGACGCCGAGGCCCAGGTCGCAGACCTGCGCGCCGAGGTGGCCGGACTGCAGCAGCAGCTCGCGGTGTTTGGCACGGGCGGATCGGGTGAGGTGCGGCTCACCTCACCGATCGAGGGCGTGGTGGTGGCGATGCACGCCACGCTCGGTGAAAACGCCGGCACGGACACCGCAGCCTTCGAGGTGACCGACGCGAGCCGCGTGTGGGTGCGAGGGAGCGTTCCCGAACTCGATCTCGCGCGGGTCGCGATGGGCATGGAGGCCGTCGTGCGGCTGCACGCGTTCCCTGACGAAACCTTTCGCGGACGGGTCACTTACATCGCGCCCGCGCTCGACGAGGAGAGCCGCGCGCTGCCCATCCGGGTCTCCCTCGACCGCATCGACGCGCGCCTTCGCAGCGGGCTCTACGGCAGCGTCGAGCTCACGGGCGCGCCCGACGAGCGGCCGGTGACAGTGCCTGTCGACGCTGTCGCCACGCTCGACGGCCGCGCGGTGGTGTTCGTGCCCACGCAGCGCGAGGGGAGCTTTCGTCCGCTCGACGTGCAGCTCGGTCGACGCGCGGGCGGGTACATCGAGGTCGTCGCCGGTCTGGGCGACGGCGCGCCCGTGGTAACGAGCGGCGCCTTCACGCTCAAGAGCGTCCTTCGGAGCGAAGAGCTCGAGGGCGAGGAGTAAGGGAGAGAGCCGCCGTGAAGGAGATCGTCGCGCTCTGCCTCCGCTCTCGCGTGCTCGTGCTCGCCTTCGTCGCGGTGATCGCGGTCATCGGCGCGCGCAACATGCTCTCGCTCCCGATCGACGCGGTGCCCGACATCACCAACGTGCAGGTGCAGGTGCTCACGCGCGCGCCGAGCCTCGGCGCCGTCGACGTCGAGCGCATGATCACCTTTCCCGTCGAGTCGTCGATGAGCGGCATGCCCGGCGTCACGCAGATCCGCAGCGTCTCGCGCTTCGGCATCTCCGCCGTGACCATCGTCTTCGAAGAGGGGACGGACCTCCTGCGCGCGCGACAGCTCGTCTTCGAACGCCTCGCGCAGGCGCGCGATCGGCTCCCTCCGGGCATCTCGCCCGACCTCGGGCCGATGAGCACGGGCCTCGGAGAGATCTATCAGTTCGAGGTGCGCAGCGACCGACCGTGCGCCCCGGGCGCTCCCGACACCGAGCAATGCCACACCTCGATGGAGCTGCGCTCGCTCCTCGACTGGTTCATCGCGTTCGAGCTGCGCGCGGTGCCCGGCGTGGTCGAGGTCAACGCGATCGGCGGCGAGCTCAAGACCTACGAGGTCGAGGTGCTGCCCGAGCGCCTGCGCGCGGCGGGGCTCTCGCTCAACGAGCTCTTCGAAGCGCTCGAGCGCAACAACGCCACTGCTGGCGGAGGCTACCTCACGCGCTCGGGCGAGCAGCTCCTCGTGCGAGGCGAAGGGCGCATCCAGAGCCTCGACGAGGTGGGCGACGTGCTGATTCGCACGCGCGCCGAGGGCGTTCCCCTGCGAGTGCGCGACGTGGCTCGCGTGCACCTCGCGCCGATGATTCGCCAGGGCGCCGCCACGCGCGACGGACGCGGCGAGGCCGTGACCGGCACGGTGATGATGCTCGTGGGCGCCAACGGGCGCTCCGTCGTCGAAGACGTCAAGGCGCGCGTACGCCAGATCGCGCCATCGCTCCCCGCGGGTGTGCGCATCGACCCCTTCTACGACCGCGCCGAGCTCGTGAACCGCACGATTCACACCGTCGCGAAGAACCTCGCCGAGGGCGCGCTCTTCGTCGTCGCGGTGCTCTTTCTCCTGCTCGGCAGCGTGCGCGGCGGGCTCATCGTGGCGGCGGCGATCCCCTTCGCGATGCTCGTGGCGTTCACGGCGATGCGGCTCCTCGGGCTCTCGGGCAACCTCATGAGCCTCGGCGCGGTCGACTTCGGCATCGTCGTCGACGGGTCGATCATCGTGGTCGAGAACGCCGTGGTGCACCTCGCGCTGGCCTCGCAGGGCCGGCGCCCGCTCTCGTACCCAGAGGCCGCGGAGGTAGTGCTCTCCTCGACGCTCGACGTGCGACGCGCGGCGCTCTTCGGCGAGGCCATCATCGTGCTCGTCTACGTGCCGATCCTCACGCTCGCGGGCGTCGAAGGAAAGATGTTCAAGCCCATGGCGATCACGGTGCTCTTCGCGCTGCTGGGAGCCTTCGTGGCGTCGCTCACCTTCGTGCCCGTGCTCGTCGCCTCGCTCATGCGGCATCACTCCGAGGAGCGCGAGCCCTTCCTCGTGCGGCTCCTCCACGGCGTCTATCCGCGCATGCTCTCGCGCACCATCGAGCACCCGCGCGCGGTACTCTCGGTGGCGGCCGCGCTCCTCGCGCTCACAGCGGCGCTCGCGTCGACGATGGGGGCCGAGTTCGTTCCGCGGCTCGACGAGGGCGCGCTGGCGATTCAGATCGTGCGCCTGCCGAGCGTGTCGCTCGAGGAGAGCATCGCGGGCGCGACGCGCTTCGAACAGGTGCTGCGAGAGTTCCCCGAGGTGCGCTCGGTGGTGTCGAAGACGGGGCGCTCGGAGATCGCGACCGACCCCATGGGCGTCGAGCTCTCCGACGTGCTCGTCACGCTGCGGCCTCCGAGCGAGTGGCGCACCGCGCACACACGCGAGGAGCTCGTCGCGCGCATCTCGTCGCGCCTCTCCGCGGCCCTGCCCGGCATGGGATTCTCGTTCTCTCAGCCCATCGAGCTGCGCATGGCGGAGCTCATCAGCGGCTCGCGCTCCGACGTGGCGGTGACGATCTACGGCGACGACCTCGCGGGCCTCGAACGAGCGAGCCTCGCCGTGCAGCGCGCGCTCCGCGGCGTCGCGGGAGCAGCCGACGTGCGCGGAGAGCAGCTCGCGGGGCTCCCGACGCTCGAAGTGTCGATCGACCGCCTCGCGGCCTCTCGGTACAACGTGTCGGTGCGCGACGCCCTCGACGCCATCGAGGCCCTCGGCGGCCGCGCGGTGGGAGAGATCTACGAGGGAGAGCGGCGCTTCCGTCTGCAGGTGCGCGTCCCCGCCAGCCTCCGCGACGACGTCGACCAGGTCCGACGGCTCCCCGTGAGCGGCGGCGTCGGACCGCTCGTTCCGCTCGGACAGATCGCCAGCGTGCGTGTGGTCGACTCGCCCGCGAGCATCAGCCGCGAGGCCGTGCGGCGCCGCACCATCGTCGAGGTCAACGTGCGCGGTCGCGACCTCGCCTCGTTCGTGACCGCGGCGCAGGAGCGCGTGAGCGCGCAGGTGCAGCTCCCTCCCGGGTACGTCATTCGGTGGGGTGGGCAGTTCGAGAACCTCGCCGCGGCCGGAGAGCGCCTCGCCTACGCGGTGCCCCTCGCGCTGGGGCTCATTTTCATCCTCCTCTACATGGCCTTCGGGGAGCTCAAGCCTGCCCTCCTCATCTTCTCGAACGTCCCCTTCGCGGCGGTGGGCGGCGTCGCGATGCTCTGGATGCGCTCGATGCCCTTCTCCATCAGCGCGGGGGTCGGCTTCATCGCCCTCTTCGGCATCGCGGTGCTCAACGGCGTCGTGCTCCTCGCGACGGTGAAGAAGCTCCGCGGCGAGGGGCACCGCGCGCTCAAGGCCGCGCAGCTCGCAGCCGAGAGCCGCATGCGCGCCGTGGTGATGACCGCGACGGTCGCCGCGCTCGGCTTCGTGCCGATGGCGCTCTCGACCACGGCCGGCGCCGAGGTGCAGCGACCGCTCGCGACAGTGGTGATCGGGGGCCTGGTGAGCGCGACCTTCCTCACGCTGTTCGTGCTGCCCACGGCATATGTCTTTCTGTATCGCAGCGAGCACGCCACGCCGCCCGAGACAGAGGCACCGACGGCCGCGCCCGTGGGATGACCTCAAGTCAGAGGTTCAATACCGGTCCTCGGTCGGCGTATGTGACGCCGCGCCGCGGCGGCGCTCGGCGCCGCATCACTTGTCTCACTGTCCTGAAATATGTGTCATCGCTGCGATGGCTGTCCCCGTTCTGTGACGACCTTGGGAGCATCACGCTGCGAGATGGCTCATCAATACCGATTGACAGTCGGTGCCGGGCCGTTAACGTCGCGGTGTCTCGAACGGCGGCGGACGCCGCGGTTGAAACCGCACAAGCTCGCTCCGCGCCCTCGATTCGAACACAGCACGAAAGGCCCGAGACATGAGCGGAACGAAGCACGATCACGATCACGATCACGACCACGGCCACGGTTCGAAGGCAGAGACCCACGACCACGATCACAGCCACGAGCACGGCACCCACGACGCGCACCCGCACGTTCACGGTCCGGGGTGCGGTCACAAGGCCGTGGAGCACGACGGCCACATCGACTACGAGCACGACGGACACCTGCACCACCAGCATGGCGATCACGTCGACGAGCACAAGAAGTAGCGTGCTGCGCCGCTCGCGCTCGCCCTGAGCCCACCCTCGACGATCTTGGTGGCCACTGCGAGGATGTCGGAAACGCACAACGACTCGCCCAGAATCATCGTCGCCGAGAGGGTGTATCGCACCCAGTTCCTTGGCTCACCCGCACTTCAGGTGAAGTAGCAGAGCACGGTGGACGCTGTGATTGGTCCGCGATGCGGCTTCAACGCTCCCCGAGAGATCGCACCGCCTCGGCGGACAGTCGAAGCGGTTCGACGGACGCGCTTCTGGCAGTTTGTTCTGCTGCGATCTGCTTCGCGCGAAGCGCGGGAGAGCCATGAGATCGGGGGAGCCTCAGAGCACAGGCACATCGAGATCGCGTATCTCAACGTCGGCGGCACCTGCTACTACCTGTGCTCGGTGCTCGATGGAGCCTCGCGCGCCATCGTCCACTTCGAGATCCGCGAGTCGATGAAGGATGCGGACGTCGAGCTCGTGCCGCAACGGGCCCGCGAGAAGCACCCCGACGCGAAGCCGCGGATCATCAGCAACAACAACCCGCAGTTCGTGGTGATCTGCACCCAGTTCCCTTGGACACGCGATAGGAGCAGAAGCGATGTCGAGGGACGGCAACGTGGTGGACGAGAAGAAGGGCACGAGCGCGCTGGCACCGGGCCAGCGGTGGAGCGTCGCGCGCAAGCGTGAGGTGGTGATGCGGCTGCTTCGGGGCGAGGCGCTCGATCAGGTCTCGCGCGAGCTGGGCGTCGAGGCGCGGCGCATCGTTGAGCGCTTCGTCACGCACTACAACGGCGAGCGACTGCACAGCGCGCTCGGCTACGTCACGCCCGACGACGTGCTCGCAGACCGCCAGAGGGAGATCTGGGCGAGGCGCGACCGCAAGCTCGAAGCTGCGCGAGTGCTGCGCGCAGAACGTCGCGCCGCCGCGAGAGAGGAGGCGAAGGTCGCGTAGTGTGGCGGCTTACGAGGGGGCTCCATGTGGCGCCCTCGCAGAGGTAGTCTCCGCATCGAAGCCGTCACGCCGTCAGGTTTACGCTGGTGCGGCGAATTCTCCGGGTTTCGGTATATTGGAAGCGTGCGGCGCGTCCTCGCTGCGCGCGGCGGGAGTCTGTAACGAGCGGCGCACGACGCCCAGCGAAGGCCGTTCGCGAACTGGGCGTTTGCGCAAAGTGCTCGAGTTTGCGTGAGAGGTGCTGGTCGACCATAGCGACGCCTGCGACACCGACCTGCGCACCCCCACAGGACCCTCGGATTCGTTGCGACGCACCTGACGACCTGGCATCGCGGCCGCTCGTCACTCTCCGCGTTCGATCCGTGTAGGGTGTCGAGCTCGGGCCCGTGTTGGTCCTCGCGGTGTTGCGCCAGAACCCTCGCCGACCCACCCATAGGAGGATGATGACGGACTCGACCACGACGGACCCGCTCGTGCCGAAGCCCGAAGCCGTGATGCGGGTGCTCGTCGAGGAGCGCGAGGCCTTCCTGGCCTTCCTCGAGCGCCGCACGGGGGACCGCGCACTCGCGGAGGACATCCTGCAGGACGCCTTTGCCCGGGGGCTCGATCGGCTCGACTCCCTGCGCGACGGCGAGAGCGCCGTGGCGTGGTTTTACCGCATCCTTCGCAACGCGGTGATCGACCACCACCGCCGCCGATCGTCCGCGGCGAAGGCGCTCGGCGGATTCGCCGCCGAGCTCGACGCTGCCGAGGCGCCCGAGGCGCTGCGCGCGGCCGTGTGTCGATGCGTGGCGCGCGTGGCCGACACGTTGAAGCCCGAGTACGCCGCGGCGCTCAAGCGCGTGGAGGTCGACGGTGCGAGCGTGAAGGACTACGCCTCCGAGGCGGGGATCACGCCCAACAACGCGGCGGTGCGGGTGTTCCGCGCGCGGGAGGCGCTGCGCGCGAGTGCGAGAGTGCTGCGGCCATTGCGCCGACGCGGGATGCGCAGACTGCACCTGCGCAGAGCCCGCGGAGGGCGTCGGCTGAGCGTCTGCCCTCGGCGCTCGCTTCAGGTCGTGACGGACCCCGCGTAGCCCGCGTCTCGCAGGGCTGCGATCAGGCCGTCCACGGGAGCGCGCTGCGGGTCGTGCTCGATGCGCACGAGGCCCTCGCGCAGGCTCACCTCCACCTCGCTCACCCCGTTCAGCGTGCGCAGCGCGCCGTCCACACGGCCTGCGCACGAGCGGCAAGTCATGCCAGTCACGCGCAACACGGTCTCGAATTCCTTGCTCATGGCGTCGTTCTCCTCGCTGGCGAGCGCGAAGCCGCGCGGTGCGACGTCGGACTCAGCGCTGCAGACGCAGCGGCTCGCGCGGCATTACGCAGCCTTGGCGACGCGCGGCGACGCTCCGCGCTCCGTGGGTGCGCCCGCGCGCTCGGGCATCGCCATTCGAGACGCTCGGTCCGAGCGCTCGGTGCACGCAGAAGCGAGACGAGGGATCGCTGTCGTCGTCGTGAAACGGCCTACGAGGTCTGTCTGTCGGGCTGCTTCTCATCGGGCCCCGGGTCGGGGCACTTCTCGAGGCTCAGCAAGGAGAACGATTGACGATTGTTCTTCGAGATCGGCTGCAGGGTGGCTCGATAGAGCGCCGTAGAAGACATGGTAATCGAGAGCTTTCCAGACGTGTACTGATCTTGGATGTCTCTAGAGATCCGACCCTTGTAGGTGCCCTTCGAGGCGCTGATGAGGGTGAAGGTCCGGCTGTCATACGCGTCGAAGCCGAAGAGGTGCCCCTCGACCGCGAAGGGCTCTCCGGTGATCTTCTCGCGGACGCTCTCCAACGAACGAGCCACGCGGCGTGCGCGTGCCGGGTTGATATGGAGGCGCACGTTGCCCGAGGTCAGATAGGCTTCCAAGCCCGATTGCCGAAGGCCGTCGAAGAAACTTGTGAGGTCGCTGATGAACGCCGGGTTCGTGTTCACGTAGCGCAGAAGCGTCTGCTGGTCTTGCGCGTCCGCGCCTCGCACGACGGCGCGCATCGAGGCGAGAACGTCATCGAGCACGTGCTCGCCCTCGACCACCTGCAGCGCGAACGAGCCGGGCACCGGGATGAAGAGCGGTTGAGCCACATGATCCATCAACGCGGTGAGGCGCTCGATCTGGTCCTGAACCATTCGCTTCAAGGGATGCACGATCGCATCGAGCCCCGAGAGTGTGATGGCATGACCTGAGACCTGGTCCCCTTCGAAGGAGATTCGGTGCTTGCTGTCTGCGGGCGGCACCGTAGCGAGGAGTTCTTCGCGCTTTTCAGGGGCGATCGCGCCTAGACGCTGCGCCTCTGAAGGGAGCTGTCGGTGCGGGAGGGTGGCGTATCGACGCATCGCTCCCTCGCCGTCATAGTCGATCACCTCCACCTCTCCGTCGCTGTCCGCGAACGTAGAGTCCAAGGTCACGACCCCCTCCAGCAGGGCACGCCACGCAAACTTCGTGACGCGAATGAACACCCAACGACGCAGGCCGAACTCTCGATCGACCTCGGCCCCGAGCCATCGGTCACCGTTCGTGTCTCGCATCGCCACCACGCGCCGATTCCCGTCACGCAGCGTGTGCTCGACGCGTCTCGCGCTCACACGCGCGATGGGACCCGTGGTGACCTGCTTGAACCGGGGCCAATCGAGCTGCCACGAGCCCAGCACCGAGCGCTTGCCGTCTCCGAGAGCCTTCGCGTTCAGAGAGAGTTCGGTCGCGCCTGCGATCGGCGACACGTCATCCAACCACTCCAGGATGGCGTCCATCTCGCTCGAGGTCGGAAGAAGCTCTCCGCACTCCGCGCACTCTGACACGACCATCGCCTCGGGGAGAAGGTGAGACTTACGTCCCTCCTTCCAACGCCGACCCGCCCTGGCGACCGCCACGACGCGGGTGTGCTGATGCTCGGTGGTCTTCGCACGCGTCATGGCTTCGACTTCAGGATGGTGTTGGCCCGGGTGCGCAACGGCTCATCGTGCATGGGATGGAAGGAGATCACGTTGACCTTGCCGTGATCCAAACGGAGCTTGATGTAGATGCCTACACCATTGATGTAAACCCCGTACTCATCTGAAGGCGGATAAAACCCGTTGTCGAAAATACCAGCAAAGTCATCGATCGTCAACGTCTGAATAGTTCGCTGGATCTCTGCCTTGGCCGCGGAGCGTTTGATGCCAAGCCTCTCGGCTAATTCCGCAACTGTCGCCGTGTCACGCCCTGGTTCAAACACAACTCCCGAGGCCGCGGTTGTCCGGATCACATCGGGATCGACGCAGGGAGGATCTAGCGGGTTTCTGGGGCGCTTCTTTCCGCTCATTCCGAACTCGGCATCACCCTACCCGAGGGCGATCCGAAGCGGCCAGTTTCTCGTGGTGATGTGGTGAATTTGCGTTTTCGTTGCGATGCTTCGTCGCTGCTGCGCAGATTCGTGATCGCCTTCGCGGAGGCTTCGGTGGACGCAAGCCGCGCTGGCCCGCCCCACCCTCGTCTCCTGGCACTGTCTGACTCCACGCATGAGCACTCGAAATGGGTGAGCTGTCGTCTGTCTTTGCAGGTTGTTGTTCGTAATGACCTCGACCGAAGCCGCGCTGTGTCTCTCTCGACATCATTAGACATGAGTCGTGATCGGTTTCGATCAGGCACGATGCGCTTCATGCGCAAGCGTTGTGCGATGAACGGAGAGAACCACGGGCTCCACTGCGAAACACCGCCCTCGCGCGGGGCTCCTTCGGGAGGCGACGCCGTGTTCAGGCGCGCCCGTTGGGGACGGGTCCTTGGCTGAGATGCTGTGCCGCGCCGTGCTGCTCCGCAGGTGCGCCGTCGGCGTGCGCGCTCGGCGCCCAGGCCATCGCGGCGGCGCCGATCGCCAGCGCGACGGCGGCGATGGCGACGAGGTAGCCGACCTCTCGCACGCGCGCGCTGAGCGCCGGGTGCAGCACCTCCTGCGCGTCGCGCGGCGGACGAAAGCCTCGCAGCCGAAGCGCGTTGCTCACCACGCTCACGCTGCTCATCGCCATCGCGGCCGCCGCGAGCGCGGGGCTGAGCAGCACGCCGAACACCGGGTAGAGCGCGCCCATCGCCACGGGGATCAGCAGCGCGTTGTAGCCGAAGGCCCAGGCGAGCCCCTGTCGGATCGTCGCGACGGTGCGACGCGAGAGCGCGATGGCGGTCACGATCGCGCGCAGATCGCCGCCCACGAGGGTGATGTCCGACGCGGCCATCGCGACGTCGGTGCCCGTGCCGATCGCGATGCCGAGGTCGGCCCGGGCGAGCGCTGGCGCGTCGTTGATCCCGTCGCCCACCATCGCCACGACCCGACCGCGGCCCTGCAGCGCGCGCACCTGCTCGGCCTTCTGCTCGGGGCGCACGTCGGCGAGCACGCGGGTGATGCCGACCTCACGGGCGACGGCCTCGGCGGTGTCGCGGTTGTCGCCGGTGAGCATCCAGACTTCGAGGCCGAGAGCCGAGAGCTGTGCGACGGCCTCGCGCGCCTCCGGCTTGACGGTGTCGGCGACGGAGATGAGGCCCGCGACGCGACCGTCCCACGCGACGAACATCGGCGTCGCGCCGTCGCGCGCCAGGGCGTCGGCCTCGGTGACGAGCGCGCCCACGTCGAGGTCTCGCTCGCGCATGAACGCCCGATTGCCGAGCACCACCGCGCGACCTTCGACGAGGGCCTCGATGCCACGGCCCGAGACGGCGGCGAAGCGCTCGGCCGCGGGCAACTCGACGCCGAGCTCGCGCGCGCGCCGGACGATGGCCTCGCCGAGGGGGTGCTCGGAGCCGACCTCGGCGGCGGCGGCCAGGCGCAGCAGCGCGCGCGCGTCAACGTCGTCGACGGTCACGACGCGCGTCACGGAGGGCGCGCCTCGGGTGAGCGTGCCGGTCTTGTCGAGCACGATGGTGTCGATGCGACGCGCCCCTTCGAGCGCATCGCCGCCACGAATGAGCACGCCGTGCTCGGCGGCCTTGCCGGTGCCGACCATGATGGCCGTGGGCGTCGCGAGGCCGAGGGCGCAGGGGCAGGCGATGATGAGCACTGCGAGGGTCGCGCCGAGCGCGTGCGTGAGGCCGGGGCCGAACATCATCCACCCGATGAAGGTGAGCGCGGCGAGAGCCAGCACGGCGGGCACGAAGTAGCTCGCGATCGTGTCGACGAGGCGCTGCATCGGGGCCTTGGTGCCCTGCGCGTCCTCGACGAGCCGCACGATCTGAGCGAGCGTGGTGTCTCGGCCGACCTTCGTCGCGCGGAAGACGAAGCTGCCGGTCTTGTTGAGCGTGGCGCCGAGGACCGTGGCGCCCTCGGACTTCTCGACCGGCACGCTCTCGCCGGTGAGCATGCTCTCGTCGACGGCGGAGCGTCCCTCGGTGACGACGCCGTCGACGGGCACCTTCTCGCCAGGGCGCACGCGCACGAGGTCTCCGACGCGCACGGACTCGAGCGCCAGGTCGCGCTCGACGCCGTCTCGGATCACGCGGGCCGTGCGAGCGCGCAGGCCCATGAGGGCCTTGATCGCGGCGCCGGTCTGTCCTCGCGCGCGCGCCTCGAGCCAGCGACCGAGGAGCACGAGCCCGAGGATGATCACGGAGGATTCAAAGTAGAGGTGCGCGGGGAGACCCCACCGCCGCGCGAGCTGCGGCCAGAGCGTCACGAAGGCGCTGTAGCCGTAGGCGACGCTGGTCCCGACGACGACGAGGGTGTTCATGTTCGTGCCGCCGTGGCGCGCGGCGGCCCACGCGAGGCGGTAGAACCCTCGCCCCGCCCAGAGCTGCACCACGCTCGCCGCGATCAGCAGCGCGGGCGCCAGCGAGCTCGTCGCCGCGTGAGACAGCGGGAGG
The DNA here is from genome assembly GCA_945952225.1 of uncultured Myxococcaceae bacterium. Classification (GTDB taxonomy): domain Bacteria; phylum Myxococcota_A; class Polyangia; order Polyangiales; genus CAISKJ01. The sequence goes on along the minus strand of CAMFHP010000007.1, from coordinate 101,241 downwards.
TACATGAGCGCCATCATGGCCGCGCCGATCGCGAGGCTGACGAGCGCCTTGCGTCGGAGGTCGGCGAGCTCTCTCGCGCGCGCCAGTTCGCGGGCGTCAGCGTCGGGCTTCGACGCGGCGGCTTCGACGGTCTGCGCCTCGGCGGCTTCGACGGTCTGCGCCTCGGCGGGAGGTGCCGGGCTCGCTCCGAGCGCGTAGCCCGCGCGCTCGACGGCGGCGGCGAGCGCGCTGCGATCGACGCGCGTCGCGTCGAAGCGCACCTGCGCGGTCTCGGTGGCGAGGTTGACCGTCGCGGCCTCGACGCCCGGCACCCTGCCGAGCGCGCGCTCCACGCGCGCGACGCAGGAGGCGCAGGTCATCCCCTCGATCGGGAGGGAGAGTGCTGCCGTGACTGGCACGCCTGGGGAGGGCGCGGTGTCGGTGTGGGTGTCGCGGGTCATGGGCGTCTCCTGATGGGCTCGAAGGTGGCGGCGGCCGCGAGGCGGCTCGATCTGGCAGACGCAGCTTGATCGGGCGCATTACAGCGCCGCGTGGCTTCGCCTGCGTCGAGCGCCCGCGCCCCGACGCATCAGGGGCGCGCATCATCAGGCTCGCCGATCAACGGCGTGAGGCCGTGCGCGGCGAGTCGAGCGAAGAAGGCCGCGGGTTCGATCACCTGCTCGGCGAGCCACACGCCGGGCGCGGAGACCTCGCGCGCCCAGAGGGCCTCCGTGATCGCCGCGACTCCGCTCGCGGTGACCTGGGCCTGCTGTCGGCCCACGAGCGACGCGCGCACGACACGGCCGCGGCCGCGGGCCTCGACGACGAGCGCGAAGCGGTCACGGCTCGCGTAGCGCGCGCGGAGGTGCTGGAGGAGACTCCGCGCGGCGCCGCTGCCTCCGCCGCGCGCGAGTAGCGGTCGAAGCCCGTGGCGCAGGAGCGCAGCGGCGGCGGGGGCGAGCCACGGAGGGTCGAGCGCGATGCGGGCGATGGCGGTCTTCGCGCCGAGGGTCTCGGGGTAGTAGAGCTGATCGCGAAAGGGCATCGTGTACGCGCGCTGCCGTCCGATGGGCGAAGGAAAGTCGACCTCTCGCATCCGCTCGAAGGCCCGCGTCTGGTGCGGCTGCCCCTCGATCGTGACTGGGTAGACCTCGGAGATTTCCTCGAAGAGAAAAGCCATCGAGTCGACGCCGTAGAGGTCGCCGAGGCTGAGGAAGAGCGCCGACTCGATCGCGTCGACGGCGCCGAGGCGCTCCGCAGCGGCGCGCGTCATCACGCTGCTGATGCCGGGCTCGAGGCCGGCCGCCAGCACCACGCGCGCCCCGGTCCGCGCGGCCTCGTCACGCAGCGGCGCGAGCTCGCGCGAGGGCATCCACGGCGGCGCGATGCTCGTGTAGGCGAGGCCGCGCCGAACGGCGGCGCGAAGCAGCGCGGCGCCTCGCTGCCTCACGCAGGCGACGACGGTGTCGACGCCGTCGAGCGCGCGCTCGATCGAGGACGGATCCTCGACGTCGATGTGCCGCGTGCGCCCGCTCGCTCGCTCGGGGTGCCTGCCCGCGACGAGGACGCGCGCGGGCTCGCAGGCCTCGAGCTGCGCGGCGAGGCGCGCGCCGACCTCTCCGTAGCCGCCCACGATCAGGATGTTTCGCGCTGTCATGCGCGCGGACGCTGCATCGTCAGTGCCGACGGGCGCTTTGCGCTCGCTGAGGTGCGGCGGTGACGAGCGTCGGGCGCACGGAGCGTGGCGCGCGTCTCCGTGCGGTGCGTGGCTCGCGGAGCGCGCGGCGGGTCACTGCGCGACGACGGAGCCGCGGAGCATGTTCATCCCGCAGGTGAACGCGATGGTGCCCGTGGGCGTGAGCGCCACCTCGACGGGCTCGTTGAGCGGAAGGTCGCGGCGGATGTTGAGCGAGGGGAACACCACCTGCTGGCCGCATCCCTGGTCGCTGGTGCGGGTGAAGACGATCGTCGCGGGGCGACCCGCGGGCAGGGTGACCGTGGCCGGGTGGTAGCCCTGCCCGTCGACGGTGACGGCGACGCGCGCGGCGGAGGAGGGCGCGCTCGGCTGCGAGGGCGACGCGGGGGCCGGGGACTCGCGGCAGGCGACGGCGAGCAGGAGGCTCAGGGTGAAGGCGCTGAAGAGCTTCATGGTCAGGACCTCTCGTGGGTGTGGGTGTGGTCGATGGGGGAGCGAGTCGGTGCGATCTCGGAGCGGGTGAGGGCCGCGCGCGCGGCGCTGCGGGCGGCGAGGTATGCGACGACGGAGGCGATCGCGGTCGCGCCGCCGGCCCACGCGAGCCACGCGAGCCAGCGCGGCGTCGCCTCGACGTAGAGGCGCGAGACGAGCGCGGCGACGGCGACGAACGCGCCCGCGAGGAGCGTCGCCTCGAGCGCGCGCATGGCGGAGAGCCTCGACGGCGCGGACTCGGAGAGGCGACGCCAGAGGAGCTGCTCGTTGCGCCAGTACGTGTAGATCACGGGGATGATCTCGAGGGTGAGGAAGGCGCTCGTGACGAGGCCGCCGACCATGGGCGCGGCGATGCGCTTCATCACGTCGGCGCCGGACCCCTCGGCCCAGAGCAGCGGCACGAGGCCGATGAGCATGGTCCCGACGGTCATGAGCTTGGGCCGCACGCGCTGGATGGTCCCCTCGGCGTGCGCTTCGATGATGTCCTCGAGGGTGTTGATCTGGCCCGCCGCGAGGCGCCGCTCGTAGGCGTGGTCGATGTAGACGATCATCACCACGCCGGTCTGCGCGGCGAGGCCCACGAGCGCGATCACGCCGACCCACACGGCGGTCGAGAGGTTGTACCCGAGCAGCCACAGGGCCCACACGCTCCCGACGAGCGCGAAGGGCACCGACAGCAGCACGATCAGCACCTCGGTGAGGTTGCGGAACTGCAGGTAGAGCAGCACGACGATGATGAGCAACGCCAGGGGCACGAGCAGCTTCATCCGCGCCTCCATCTGCGCGAGGAGCTCGTACTGGCCCGTCCAGCGGAGGTAGACCCCCGGCGGCAGGGTGAGCGTGCCGTCGCGGCGCGCGGCGTCGACGGTGCGTCGCGCGGCGTCGACGTAGTGGCCCACGTCGCGGCTCGCGTCGACGTCGACGTAGACGTAGCCCACGAGCGCGCCGGCCTCGTCGCGGATCATCGGCGGGCCGGGCGCGATCTGCACGGCGGCGAGGGCGCCGAGCTCGATCTGACGCACGCTCTCGGGGGCTCCCGCGGGCTCTGCCGCGCCGCCCATCGACGCCCCGCCCTCGGCCGCGCCGCCTGCGGAGGGCAGCGGCACGAGCACCTCGCGGATGCGCTGCACGCTGGAGCGGAAGTCCTCGGCGTAGCGGACGTTGACGGTGAAGCGGTTGCGGCCCTCGACGGTGGTGGTGACGGGCGCGCCGCCGAGGGCGCTCTCGATGACCGCGTTGAGGTCTTCGACCTGGAGCCCGTAGCGCGCGAGGGCCTCGCGGTCGGGCACGACGTCGATGTAGAGGCCGCCGACGGAGCGTTCGAAGAGCACGCTGCGGGTGCCGGGCACGGCGTGGACGACGCGCTCGAGAGCCGTGCCCACGCGCTCGATCTGAGCGAGGTCGGTGCCGTAGACCTTGATCCCGATGGGCGTGCGGATGCCTGTGGTGAGCATGTCGACGCGGGCGCGGATGGGCTGCGTGAAGGCGTTGGTCCAGCCGGGCATCTGCATGCGGGCGTTCATCTCCGCGACGAGGGCCTCGCGGGTCATGGGCACGAACTCGGGCCAGAGTCGCGCGAGGAGCGGGCGCAGAAAGCCCGGCGTACGCCCCACGTACCAGCGGCGCGCGTAGGTGGTGCGCCACGCGGAGACGGGCTTGAGCCGCACGACGGTTTCGAACATCGCCAGGGGTGCGGGGTCCGTAGGCGTCTCCGCCCGCCCGGCCTTGCCGAGCACGCTCTCGACTTCGGGGAAGCTCCGCAGGATCGCGTCCTGCCGCTGGAGCTGGTTCTTGGCCTCCTCGATCGAGACGTTGGGGAGGGTCGTGGGCATGTAGAGCAGGTCGCCCTCGTCGAGGGGCGGCATGAACTCCGAGCCGAGCCGCGAGGCGATGGGCAGCGCCGAGAGCACGGCCATGAGCCCGATGAGCACGGTGGTCTTGGGGTTGCGCAGCGCCACGTGCACGAAGGGGTCGTAGAACCACCGGATGGCCCGCGAGACCGGGTGGCGCGCCTCGGAGTAGATCTTCCCTCGGATGAGGTAGTCGCGCAGGGCCGGGGCCACGGTGACCGACAGCACGGCGGCCGAGAGCATCACGAAGGTCTTCGTGTAGGCCAGCGGGCGAAAGAGCCGCCCGGCCTGTCCCGTGAGCCCGAAGACGGGCACGAACGACACGGCGATGATGAGCAGCGAGAAGAAGATCGCCGGGGTGACCTCGCGCGCGGCCTCGGCCAGGAGGCGCTCTCGCTCGGCCTCGGGCAGGTCCGCAGGGGCGTGCTCGAGCTTCTTGTGCGCGGCCTCGACCATGACGATCTCGGCGTCGACGGTGGCGCCGATCGCGATGGCGATGCCGCCGAGCGACATGATCGTCGCGGGGATGCCCAGCACGCGCATCGGGATGAACGCCGCGAGCACCGCCAGCGGGATCGAGACGATGGGCAGCAGCGCGCTCCGCAGGTGCAGGAGGAACAGGATGATCACCACGGAGACGACGATCATCTCCTCGCGGAGCGAGTGCGCGAGCGTGTCGATGGCGCGCTCGATGAGCCCCGCGCGGCTGTACACCGTGACCACCTCGACGCCGGGCGGGAGCGAGGGGCGCAGCTCGTCGAGCTTGCGCTCGACGCCGCGGATCACGTCGAGCGCGTTCTCGCCGAAGCGCATCACGACGATGCCCGAGACGGCCTCGCCCTGCCCGTCGAACTCGGCGGCGCCGCGGCGGATGTTGGCGCCCACGCGCACCGAGCCCACGTCGCGCACGAGCACCGGGGTGCCGCCCGCCCCGGCGCGCACGACCACCGACTCGAGGTCGCGCGCGCTGCCCACGTAGCCCCGTCCGCGGACGAAGTACTCCCGCTGCGACATCTCGACGACGCGGCCGCCGACGTCGGCGTTGGAGCGGCGTACGGCGCGCGCCACGTCGGCGATGCCGAGGCCGTACCCGCGCAGTCGAACCGGGTCGACGGTGACCTGATACTGCTGCTCGTAGCCGCCCACCGACGCCACCTCGGCGACGCCGGCGACGCTGTTGAGCGCGTAGCGCAGCGAGAAGTCTTGCAGGGTGCGCAGCTCGCCGAGGTCGCGGCGCCCTGAGCGGTCGACGAGGGCGTACTGGTAGACCCAGCCGATGCCCGTGGCGTCGGGGCCCATGCGCGTCTGCGCGTCGGCGGGCAGGCGGTTGCGCACGGTGTTGAGGTACTCGAGCACGCGCGAGCGCGCCCAGTAGATGTCCGTGCCCTCTTCGAAGACCACGTACACGAAGCTCATGCCGAACATGGTCTGGCCGCGCACGTCGACCACGTGCGGCGCGCCGAGGAGCGCGGTCACCAGGGGGTAGGTGATCTGGTCTTCGACGAGCGTGGGCGAGCGGCCCATCCACTCGGTGAAGACGATCACCTGCGGGTCCGAGAGGTCGGGGATCGCGTCGAGCCGCACGCTCCGCACAGACCAGACGCCGCCGAGCGCGAGGGCCAGGGCGAAGAAGAGCATGAGGGCGCGGTTCTTCGCGGAGAAGTCGATGAGTCGGCCGATCATCGCGCGCCTCCCGCGTCAACGGGCGCGGCCGAGAGCGAGGCCTGCAGCCGACTCTCCGAGTCGATCATGAAGTTGCCCCGCACCACGACGCGCTCTCCCTCGGAGAGGCCGCCGGTGACGGCGAACTGCTCGCCCACGAGCTCGCCCACGCGCACGGGGCGAGGCTCGAAGCGCCCGCCGCGGTCGACGAAGACGTACTGCTGACCGCCGGTGTCGATCACCGCGTCGCGGGGCACCACGAGCGCCATCGACGCGGGCAGCTCGAAGGTCACCTCGCCGTACTGTCCCGGGCGCAGCGCGGTGCGAGGGTTCGAGGCCTCGAGCCGCACGCGGGTGGTGCGCGTCGCGGCGGAGACGTCGGGCTCGATGAGCGCCACGCGCGCGGGCGTCGCGTCCTCGGCGGCGCCGGGCGTCGAGAAGCGCGCGACCATGCCGACGCGCACGCGCGGGAGGTCGCGCTCGTAGAGGCTCGCGACGACCCAGACGCGCGACAGGTCGGCGATCTCGTAGAGGGTCATCTCGGGCGTCGCGTAGGCGCCGAGCACGCCCGCGAAGCGCGTGACGTACCCCGCCGCGGGCGCGCGCAGGGGCACCGCGCGCATCGGCGTCCTCGTGCGGAGGATCGAGTCGAGGTCCGCGGGGTCGAGCCCGAGGAGCTCGAGGGCGCGCCGCGCCGCCGCCTCGACGTCGGCCGCTCGCGCTCCGCTCTCGGGGCTCTGCATCGCGACGTGCGCCGGGTCCGCGGAAGCCCCCGCGGCCCACCCGTGGGCCGTGAGGAGCTCGATCTGGGCCTGATAGATCTGCGGGCTGTAGATCCACGCGAGGGTCTGACCGCGCGCGACGCGCACGCCCGTCTCTCGCACCGCGACGCGCTCGAGGTAGCCCGCCGCCCGCACGTGCACCTGCGCGAGGGCGCTCTCGGGCGCCTCGACCACGCCGGGCGCGCGCAGCGCCTGGCCGATGGGACGGCGCTGCGCCGGGGCCGTCGTCACGCCGATGAGCTGCTGGCGGTCGAGCGTCAGGGTGACGGGGACGACGCCCGCGACGGCTGCGCTCTCGGGCGCTGCGCCGGGCGCTCCGGCGTCGTTTCCCGCGGCGTGCGTCGACGGCGTCGCCGACACCTCGCCGTGGCGGTGCTCGGCCCCGCCCGTCGGTTGCTGGCGATCGAGCGGGATCGGCTCGAGGGTCATGTGGCAGATCGGGCACTCGCCCTGGTCGGGGGAGCGGATCTGCGGGTGCATCGGGCAGTAGTAGCGGTCGGCCCGCGCCTCGGTGTGGGCGTGTGACGACGGACCCCAGTAGGTCCAGATCGAGTGCGCTGCGAGGGCCGACACGGCGATCAGCAGGATCCAGCGCACGATCGCCATGGCGCGCAGCCGACGCCCCGACGAGGGCGTCTCGGGCGGCCGCGGAGGCTCGCGAAACGGGTGGGTGCCCGCGTCGGCGGGGCTCGTCGAGGTCGCGGTGTCGGGGCCGGAGCCCGTCGAGGTCGTGGGGTCGCTCATCGCGCCACCTCCGTCTCGTCGAGCAGGAGCGTGCGTGGCAGAGCGTCGCCGACGGCGCGATCGAGGTCGGCCGCGGCGTGGGCGAGGTTCGACGAGACCTCGGCCTCTTCCATGGCGACGTCGAGCAGGGTGCGAGAGGCGTCGAGCCAGTCGAGCAGGGTCGATCCGCCCGTCACGTAGGCGCTGCGGATGGCGTCGAGCGAGCGCTGCGCCGCGGGGCGAGACTGACCTCGGAGCACGGCGTACTCGCGCTCGAGCGCGCGCAGCCGTTCGAGGGCGACGCCGAGCTCGCGCTGCACGTCGACCTCGGCCTCACGCGCCGAGGCGGCTTCGGCGGCTTCGTTCTCCTGCGCCTCGTCGGCGCGCGCGCTGGCCTGTCCCCAGAGCCAGGGCAGCGTCATCGCGACGCTCGCCCCGAGGCCCGGACGCATCTGCGGGTCCTGCCAGTAGCCGAGCGAGGCCGTGAACTGCGGCCAGCGGGCTTCGGCGCGCGAGGCCTCACGGCGCGCGCTCGCCGCCTCGACCTGCGCGCGAGCGCGGGAGAGCATGGGATTGACGCGCGCGGCACGCGCCACGAGGTCGCCGAGGGGCACGCGGACGGTCCTCGTCTCGAGGTCCGCCGGAGCGCCGAGGGGCGCGTCCGTGGGGCGTCGCAGGAGCGCGTTGAGCGCGGCCCTGGCCTGCGCGAGCTCGCCGTGGATGCGCTCGATGCGCCGACGGGTCTGGGCGAGCTCGGTCTCGACGCGCGCCACGTCTCGCAGCGCCGCGCCGCTCGCTGCGAGGCGACGCTGCGTCGCGTCGAGCAGCTCCGTGAGCAGCGCGAGGTGGTCGCTGTGCACGCGGTGATCGAGGGCGCCGTGGGTGTAGTCCGCCCAGGCCTGCGCGGCGCGCCAGGTGACCTCCTGCTCGCGCGAGGCGAGCTCGGCGACCGCGGCGCGGGCCTCGTCGGCCGCGGCGCGGGCCCTCGCGTCGAGCGAGCCCGGCGCGGGGAACATCTGGCGCACTTCGACCATGTACATGCTCGCCTCGCCGAGCGCGTAGGGCCTCGCGAGCGGGAGGTTCCACACCTGCGCGCCGAGCTCGGGGGGCGGCAGCGCCCCCTCGGCGCGGGCGCCGTGAAGCATGGCGCGGACGCGATGCGCACGCGCGACGAGCCCCGGGTCACGCGCCAGCGCGAGCGCGATCACCTGCTCGCGGGTGAGGGGACCAGTGAGCGCGGCGTCACCCTCGCGCGTCGCAGCCTCGCGCGTCGTGAGCGCCTGCACGGCGGGCGCTCGAAACGTCTCATCCATCAGCCGCTGCGTCGGTCCCGACACGCAGCCCGCGGCCATCGCCGCCACGATCCATGTCCCTCGTCGAACCATCTTCGTCGCCTCGCGTGAGAGAAGGCGCCGACGTCGTAAGAACACGACGCGGCCGCTTGCGCGTGAGGCCTCTGCGCTTCGGGCAGAGGGCAACGACGCGCGCCCTCGAAGGCCGCGAGGCTCAAATCAGATAGGCGCAGCAGCGGGCGTAGACGGGGGGCTCGGGGCCTGCGCGCGGGAGGTTGCCGGGCGGGACGCTCACGCCGCGGTCGAGCTCGACGGACTCGCCCAGCCACAGGAGCAGCGGGACCATCGCCACGAGCATGGGCGGGGGCACCCAGACGTCGGCGTGTAGCGCGCCGGTGGTGGGCGGCAGGGAGGAGACGCGACGGCCTTCGCAGCACGACGACGCGACCACCGCGACCTGACCGTCGGAGGGCGCGGACGAGACCTCGTGCGAGGCGCCTCGGGGGCAGCAGCACGAGAGCTGGGAGCGCTCCATCGGCGCGCAGAAGAAGTAGGCGGTCCCGCCGAGCGCGGCGAAGAACACGAGCGCCGCCGCGAGGAGCCCGCTCACCACCGCGCGCGGCAGACCGCGGAGGCCTGCGTTCGAGCTGCGGCGGGGAGGGAGAGGGCGCATGGCGTGGGGCCTTGGTGCGCTATAACCCTCGCTGCTGCGCGGCGCATCTGTGGTTGTGAGGGTCACAGGCGCGACGCGCGCGAGGTGCACGGCGCTCCGTTCTCGAGACATGACCGCTTCGCGCTGCTCGAGGTCGTCGGTCGCGAGGGGCAGAGCTGAGACCCGGCGGGTCACACGGCGCGCGTCGAGGGCTCTCGTCGATCAGTTCGAGGGCGCGACCGCGGGCGGAACGCGGACGAGCACGGCGTCGATCGCGACGCTGGCGCCCGATGCGCGCGTCGAGAGGCGGACGAAGCGTCCGATGCGCACGCCCGCGGCGTCGATGTCGAGCGCCTGGCTCCCGCGGACACCGTCTGCGACGACGACGAACTGGTTGTGGCCCACGCCGATCTCGACGCGATAGGGGCCGGGCATTTCGGGTGCGACTTCGACGCGAACGTCGGCCGCGGGCGTGCCGTCGGAGATGAGCTGCTGCTCCGTGGGCATCTGGAGCGTGAGCATGCCCGCGCGCACGATCGCGCTGCGGTGATCGGGCTGACCGAGCGCCGCGGAGGGCTCGTCGACGCTCGCGCTGAAGTGCAGGATCGCCATCGCGAAGGAGACCGGCGCGGCCGCAGGCGGTTGCGGCATGGGAGGCGCGCCGACCGTCGAGGGATCACCTGTCGGCGGTGGCGCATCGGGGCTCTGGGGGCGGGTCGTGGGAGCGCGCTGCGACGCGTCGCGCGCCGTCGCAGGCGGCGCCGTCGGGGCCGCGTCCCGCGCGCTGCGCACGTAGAACGCCGCGCCCAGACCCGTCGCCAGCACGCCCGCGGCGAAGGCGGCGAGCAGCGGCAAGCGCGAGCCTCCGGGCGGGGCCGGCGTGTGCGGTGGAGGCGCGTACGGCGGCGCGTACGGTGGGGGCGCGTAGGGCGGCTGCGGGCCTCCCTGCATCGAGCCCCATGCCGCGTGCGGGGCCGGCGGCATGACTGAGGTTGGCGCCACGACGGGCACCATGGTGGGTGGCAGGTTGGGTGTCGCCTGCCCCGCGCCGTTCGCCTGCGCGGTGACGCCCGACGCGGGCCAGTGCGCGGGGGCGGCTCCCCACGGCGAGGCGCCGTGCACGAGGGGCTGCCCGCACGCGCGGCAGACGGTGAGGTCGGGCGACGTCGACGCGCCGCAACGGGGGCAGGGGTTCATCGCAGGTCGCCTTCCACGCGCTTCCCCCGAAGCGGGAGTCATCGGTGGTGTGTGACGATGAAGGGCAGGCCTCGAGCGGTCAAGGGCGCCGACGGCGGAGGCCCGAGCGCGCGGGGAGCGGACCGGGTACGACGTCGCGTTGCGCCCGGCAGGGGCAGAGGGGACGCGTCGTCGCGACGGTCAGCGACCGCAGCACATCCCGCCGCTCGACGACATCATCGAGCCGCTATGCGAGCGCATGGCGTCCATCATGCCGCGCATCGCCTGCTCGTGGCGGGCCTCCTCGGCGCGCATCGCCGCGGGCTCGGTGACGGCCGCGAGCGCGCTCCGGTGGGCGCGACACTCGCGCTCGAGGTTGTCCATCGCGCCCATCATGTTCGCGCCGTCGGTCGAGCCGCAGCTCATCATCTGCCGCACGTCACCGCGCATGGCGCTCATGTGTCCGAGCATGCGGGCGAGGTGCGCGTCTTCGACGGCGGAGATCTCCGCGGCCGCGGCGCTGCTCATGAGCGACGCGTGCGACGTCACCTCCGACTGCACGGTGCCCATGTGCTGGTCGTACTGTCCGAGGGTGTCGGACATCATCTCGGGCGTGCACGACGCCACGAGCGCGAGCAACCCCAACGTGCGCCACGGGTGCTTCATCATCGTGCGTTCCTCTCTGTTCCTCGGCGATGCGCATGGAAGACCCGTACCAGTGAGGAATGTGTCGGGGGCGTCGACGGCGCGTCGCAACGGTTGCGCGCGCCATCGACGCGTACGCACCGGCCGCGCGCCGCGAGCGTGCGTCGACGATCGAGAGGCGCTTCGAGCGTGATAGGGTCGCGCGCATGCGCCCTTCGGAGGAGAGCGACGCGACGGCCTCGACCCGTGACCTGCTGGTGAAGTGGCGAGACGATCCTGGGGGCACCTACCGGACGTGGTTCCTCTGGGAGGAGCGCCTCAAGAACTTTCGCTCGATCCGCCGCGGCATTCAGCGCGTGGCGGCGGAGATCGAGTCGAAGACCTTCGGCACGCAGTACCGGGGCTCGTCGCTCGAGACCGTGGTGCACTCCATCGCGGAGCAGCGGCAGATCTTCAAGGGCGCCGACCACGCGTTCCTGTGGAAGCCCAAGCTGCGCATCCCGGACATCTACGAGAACCCCGAGCATCAGCTCGCGTTCGGGCGCTTCCTCGAGACCTGCGCGTGCAGCCAGGGCGAGGCCGCGCTCGTGGCCGCGGTGCACCAGCTCGACCAGCGCGAGATCAAGGGCCTCGGCCCCGCGGTGGCGAACCTGATGTACTTCCTCCACCCCACGGAGATGCCGCCGTTCAACACGGCCATCGTCAACGGCTACAACGCCCTCACGGGCGCGAAGGTGCGCCTCGGCCGATGGAACGAGTACCTCGCCCTTCGCGCGGGCATGCTCCGCCTGACCGAGACCTGGCGCACGCTGCTCTCGAACGACCTCGGCGCGATCGCGGGCTTTCTGTTCGACCTCGGGTCGGGGCGGTACACGCCCCCTCCTCGCGACGGCGACGAGCAGGCCCTCGCGCGTTGGCGAGAGGACCTCGAGCGCGTCCGCGCGGACGCTTCGAAGGCCGCCGCGCGCGGCGCGGGCTCGGACGACCGCACGCACACCGAGGTGCAGGGCTGGCTGCGCGACCTCGGTCTCGCGCTCGGCTACGCCGTGTGGATCGCGTCCAACGACCGCTCGCGGGCGTACGCGGGCGGCAAGCTCGGCGACGGCTGCCTCGACGCGCTGCCGCCGCAGGTCGCCGAGGCGCCCGGCGCCGACGCGGTGCGACTGATCGACGTGCTCTGGCTCGACACCGCCGATCGCAACGTGGTGGCGGCCTTCGAGGTCGAGCACTCGACGAGCATCTACTCGGGCATCGTGCGGATGCTCGATCTCGCGCTCGGCGTCCCGGGGAACGCGGCGCGTGGGCTCTTTCTCGTGGCGCCCGACGACCGCGAGAGGGAGGTGCGCGATCAGCTCCGACGCCCGGCGTTCCGTGACGTCGCGCGGCTCCGCGTGCGGTACCTGCCCTACAGCGAGCTCGACAAGCACCGCGATGCGATGGCCCGCTTCGGCACCGGGATGAAGGCCGTCGAGGCCGTCGCGCGCGACCTCACGTAGCGCGCTCGCCGCTCAATCCGAGGGGTCCTCGTCGTCGCGGTCGTCGACGTGGGAGACGCGCGTCGGGTGCGCTTCGCCGCCCTCTTCGCGCCAGGTCTCGGCGCGGAGCCCGTGGCGGCGGAGCAGGCGGTGAAAGCTCTCGCGCTCGACGCCGGCCTGCGCCGCGGCGGCGGTGACGTTGCCCTTGTGCGACTGGAGCACGGCCTCGAGGTAGCGCCGCACGCCCTCGTCGCGCGCCGTGTCGACGGCCTCGCGGTAGGTCATCTCGGCGACGGCGCGTCCGCCGCGCGAGAGCGAGCGACCGCGCACCTCCGGCGGCAGCGAAGACGGCGTGATCAGGTCCGACTCCTCGAGGATCGCGGCGCGTTCGATGACGCTCCGCAGCTCGCGCACGTTGCCGGGCCAGCTGTGCGCCATGAGCGCGGTGATCGCGTCGGGGGTGAAGCCTCGCGGGCCCCTGGCGCTCTGCACGGCGAGGAAGCGGTGCGCGAGCACGGGGATGTCCTCGCGGCGCTCGCGCAGCGGGGGCAGTTGGATCACGCAGACGTTGAGGCGGTACCAGAGGTCCTGGCGGAAGGTGCCGTCGTGCACCATCGCGGGCAGGTCGCGGTGCGTGGCGGCGATGAGGCGCACGTCAACACGGCGCTCTCGGGCGTCACCCACGCGCCGCACGGCGCGCTCTTCGAGCACGCGGGTCAGCCTCGCCTGCAGCGGAAAGCGAAGCTCGCCGATCTCGTCGAGAAAGAGCGTCGAGCGATGGGCCTCTTCGAAGAGGCCCGCGCGGTCGTGGGTGGCGCCGGTGAACGCGCCGCGCACGTAGCCGAAGAGCTCGCTCTCGATGAGCGAGGGAGGGATCGCCCCACAGTTCACGGCGACCATCGTCTCGCCCGCGCGCCCCGAGCGGCTGTGGAGCTCGCGCGCGACGAGCTCCTTGCCCGTGCCGGTCTCGCCCGTGACGAGCACCGTGGCGTCCGTCGGGGCCATGCGCTCGATCATGTGATAGAGGCTCTGCATCGGCGCGCTCGCGCCCACGAGCTGACCGAAGCTTTCGGCGCTCCGCGCCTCGACGGAGTCACCTGCGGTCGATGCGGCCGAGCCGTTCTGGAGCACGGCCGACTCGCGCAGCGCGCGGAGCACGAGCCCGCGGAGCACGTCCGGGTCGAAGGGCTTGGTGACGTAGTCCCACGCGCCCTCTCGCATCGCCTGCACGGCCGTGGGCACGGTGCCGTAGGCGGTCATCAGGATGAAGGGCGCCGCGCTCTTGCTCGCGCGCAGCGCGCGGAGCACGTCCATGCCGTCGCCGTCGGGCATCTTCAGGTCGCACACCACCGCCGCGGGCGGGTGCGTCTGCAGCGCGCGCAGCGCCTCTCTCACGCCGCGGGCGGTCACCACCTCGGCGTCGCTGCCGAGCACCTTCACGAGCAGCGAGAGGAAATTGGGCTTGTCGTCCACGACGAGGACGGTCGGCTTCATGCGGGGGCTCCCATCGCGAGCGGCAGCGCGACTTCGAAGGTGGTGCCGCCTCCGTCGCGGTCCTCGGCGCGGATCTCTCCGCCGTGCGCGCGCACGATGCCCTGACAGACGGCGAGCCCGAGGCCGCTGCCGCCCGCGCGGTTCGTCGCGAAGGGCTCGAAGAGCTGCGCCCGTATCTCGGGCGCCACGCCGGGGCCGCGATCGGAGACGCGCAGGCGGTACGTGCCGCCCGCGCGCTCGCCGCGGAGGTCGATGACGCCCTCCGCGCAGGCCTGCGCGGCGTTGCGCAGGAGGTTCCCCACCACCTGCCGCACGCGCAGCGGATCGACGGTCACCTCGCAGGGCTCGAGGTCTGCGATCACCTCGGCGCGCCCGAGCTCGCCGTTGTTGCGGAGCCGCTGCACCGCCTCGGAGACGAGCGACGCGATCTCGACGCGCGCGGGGGCGAGCACCGGCGCGCGGGCCCAGGTCAGCAGGTCTTCGCACATGCGCTGACAGGCGAGGGCCTCCTCGTCGAGGATCTCGAGCTCGCGCCGCAGCGCCTCCTCGTGAGGCTCTCGGAGCATGGTCTTGAGGTAGCCGCGGATCACGCCGATGGGGTTGTTGATCTCGTGGGCGACGCCGGCCACGACGCGGCCCAGCACGGCGAGGCGCTCGGCGCGCAGGAGCTCGGCCTTGCCGCTCGCGAGGTGGTCGAGCATGCGGTCGAAGGTGTGCGCGACGTCGCGGAGCTCGGGCACCGCGAGGTCGCCGACGCGGGCGTGGGTGTCGCCTCCCGCGACCTGCGCGGCCACCGCGCGCAGCCGCTCGATGGGGCCGTCGATGGAGCGCCACACCGAGCGCGCCACGAGGAGCGCGAGCGCTGCGGCGACGACCGAGAGCGTGAGCGCGATGGCCGCGGCGGCGGTGGAGCGACGGCCCACGAGGCGACGCGACGCGGCGGCGCGCGCTTCGAAGCGAGCGCCGAGCTCGTCGGCGCGGCGGATCATCTGTTCGACGGCGGACTCCACGCGCTCGTGCGCCTCGTGGACGGCGACGCGGTCGCCGCGGTCGATGGCCGGGAGGATCTCCTCGCGGAAGGCGTGATCGACCGTGAGGCTCGACGCGACGATGGCGTCGAGGGCGGGGCGATCGGCGGGCAGCTCACGCGCGAGCATGCGCGCCTCGACCCTGAAGTGCCCCGCCCACTCGCCGTGGTGACCGACGTGCGAGCGGTCACCGAGCACGATGGTGTGCACCTCGTGGATGTATTGCTCCCGCGCGTCGACGCCGAGCGCCCGCGCGCGGCGGGCGAGGGTCACGTCGCGGTCGATGGCCTCGACGGCCTCGGCGTACTGCTGCACGACCATGAGCGTCGTCATCGCCGTGGCGAGCACGAGCACGACGAGCAGCGCTAGGCCTCGGGCGAGGTGCGCGCGAAGACCTCGCTGCGCCGTGACCGGCGCGGTCACAGTCTGCGGTGGAGATGAGACCGCTCGGGTCACAGTGCCGTCGACTCGCATGGTGTTTCGCGTGGCATCTCCGATGGGCCGCCGTCCAGCCGCAAGATGCGCGCCCTCGCTCGCGCGCTCACGGTTCGCGCGTCGACTGTGACTCCCTCGGACACGCTCGGAACGGTCGCGGTCACACTTGCGCGCTCCCGCCGTGCTCCCGAAGATCCCACGCGTACGCGAGCGTCCGAACACGCGTACGAAAGGACGATGACGATGAGCAAGATCCAGTCGATTCTCGCCGCGGGGGCGAGGGTGAAGGTGGCGGCTGCGAAGGCGGGGCTCGTGCGTGAGCTGCGCGCGCGCGGCCTGCACCACTGCGGCGACCTGCGCCCGATCGACCCCTCGCCGGTCTGCCGCTTCTGCGGTGAGGACTGCGACGGCCTTCACTGAGCGACGCCTCGCGAGACCTCTCCCCCGACCCTCGTCACGCGCGATGACTTACCCAGATCCATCTGCGACGGACCTCCACGCGGACGTGGTCGTCGTGGGCGGCGGCGCGGCGGGCTCGCTCGTCGCGTCGCTGCTCCACGAGGCGCGCGCGAAGGTGCTCGTGGTCGAGGCGGGCCCGGCGCCGCCCGACGACGCGCACGGCGCGCCCGCGTCGCCGCTCGCGCTGCCCGACGACGCGCCGCCCGACGAGGCCTGGCGGTTTCGCAGCGAGCCCGAGGGCGCGCGGTGGTTCCGTGAGCGCGTGCTGGGAGGACGAACCCGCGTGTGGGGCGGCTGGTGCTTTCGCGCGAGCGAGCAGAACGTCGTCGACGCGGCGCTCCTCGGCGTGCCCTGGCCCCTGCCGCTGCGCGCGCTCGACCCGTACTACGCCCGCGTCGAGCGACGGCTCCGTGTGATCGGCAACCGCGACGGGCTCGACGTCGTGCCCGACGGGGAGTGCGAGGGCCCCGTCACGCTGCACCCAAACCTCGCGGCGCTGTCGACGGCGCTCGAGCTGCCGGTGATCGCGGGGCGCATCGCGAGCGTGGGACAGCGGCCGTGGCGAGGCACCGACGCGCTCGACGGCGTCGACGTGCGCACGGGCACCACCGCGCTGCGCGTGGTCCCGAGGGGCCGCGGCATCGCGGGAGTCGAGTGCCTCGGCGCGGGCGGCGAGCGTCGCTTCGTCGGCGCGCCTCGCGTCGTGCTCGCGGCGTCGGCGATCGAGACGGCGCGGCTCCTGCGCGAGCACGGAGACCGCGCGTCGCTCACGCTCACGAGCCCGCTCATCGCGAGCTACATGGTGCTCGTCGACGCGCCGGTCGCGGGCGTCGCGGGCGCGTCGCGCGCGGCGCTCGTGCCTCGCTTCGTCAACACGCCGGGCGGCGTCGAGCGGCCCTATGTCGGAGGGTTCAGCGTCGAGGTGCAGGGGCCCCACGCGGCCTCCATCATCGGCGCGCGCGCGGCGTCGATGCTCGAGCTCCGAGAGGAGGACCTCGCGCGCATGACCCTCTACCTCGTGAGCGCCTTCGGCTCGATGTCGCCCTCGCGGGATCGCGCGCTGCGCTTCGACCTGGACGATCGCGACGCCCACGGCCGACCGGTGCCCGTGCTCTCGCTGCCGACGACAGAGAACGACCGCGCTCTCGGCGACGAGATGAAGGCCACCTGCCTCGCGATCGCGGAGGCGCTCGGAGGGTCGTCTGCGGTGGTGATCCCCCTCGCGGCGCCCGACGGCCTCTCGATCGGCAGCGAGTCGCTTCACGAAGGGCCTCTGGGGGCGTTCCAGGGGGCGTTCGGAGCGCGACCCTCGCCCCTCGACCTCGACGGCCGCTGGCGCGACCTGCCGGGGCTCTACGTGGCCGATGCGAGGCACGTCCCCTTCGTGGGTGACCGTCACCCGACGCTCACCCTGCTGGCGAGCGCCGCGCGCACCGCCGACGCGCTGCTCCGCGACCGGGCCTGAGGTCGCGAGCCGCAATCCGGCAGTGCGCCGCAGCGCGATTGCGATTCGAGGTGTGGGTGAGTGATCGCGCGAAGCGCTCTAATGCATGCTGTGGCGATCGGCGCGCAGCACCTGCAGCGCCTCGATCATCCACGGCGGGGTGACCTCGTTGGTCGGCGTGAGGCCGGCGCACGCGGCTTCGTAACCGACCTGCACGCCGGGGCGAGAGTCGAGCTGCGCCAGCACCTTGAACACGGCCATGAGGATGTCGCGGAGGATCTTCGCGCCTTCCGCGACGGACAGGGCCTTCCCGACGTCGATGTTCGACACGGCGAGCGAGAAGATGCGCTTCGAGTGGCGACCGAGCTCGACCTGACTGTTGCCGACCTCCTGGCGCACGAGGGGCTCATTGGGGGCCGCGAAGTAGTGGTAACGGATGGCGAGCCGTCGCTGCTCTTCGTCGATCTCGACGAAGAAGCCCTCGGGGAGGTCCGCGGGGCTCACCTGGCCGACGTACTCCATGCCCCTGAAGGAGAACTTTCGAGGGCGTGTGAACTCACTGAGGTCCAGCGCTACGAACGTACCGCGCTTCATCTGTCCTCCTTCGCCGCGGACCAGACCTCCGCGGACAGCTGCAACTCCGCCATGCAAATGTCGTCGGCCACCCAGCTCTGGCCGTCGTGCTTCTCCGCCTTGCGCCCTTTGATCTCGATCGGTTCTCCCGACTCTCGCTCCACGACCAGAATCGAACGCATCTCGCCGTTCGCTCCCCGTACGGACTGCGTCCGGATGGACGCCCACTTCCACGATCTCGCCTCGTGAGTCTTCTCATGGATCGCGCATTCGCCGCGGTAACGCGCGATCTCGGCGTGGTCATTCCGTTTGTCGGTCGCCACGCCGAGCACGTTGAAGTTCATCTGCGTCTGCGCGGTGAGAACCACCAGCCCGAGGAAGGGGAGCTCCGCCGGATCCGAGGAGACGGGCCACAACGTGGGTGTCCTCCCGTCCGCCTTCCCGGTGCGGGCGAGGCGTCGCCAACGGGTGGGATGATTTTCACTCGGCTCGGGTACGAACATCGACACACGATACCCCAGATCCAACCCCGCGTGCGGGCCCGGAAACCAACGACGATGCAGCGCGACGACGAAGCGCTCGGCGGGAGGAAGTGCAGGAGCTCCGAGCCAACGGTAGCGGGCGATGGCGATGCCCAACACGACGCCGATGGTCAACATGGCGGTGTACGGTGAGGCTGTCGCTACTAATTTTAGTGGGCCCGAGCTCCACTCTGCGCCGAGGAGCCCGACGACGAGCTGCCCCACCCCTGCGCCAGTGCCAATGTATTCCGGCCAGCGTGCGCGCCAAGACATACGGTAAACGGAGATGCTGTCACGGCGCCGACGACCGCAGCAAGACCCTTGCGTGCGGGGCGTGGCGCTCGATGTGATCGCACCGCCGCGGTGCTTCGACCACCACGCGCGAGGTCCCGCGACGCACGTCGCTGGCGCGCTCGCACAGCCACGTGCGACGCGGCCGCCCTCGTCGGCTCCTGTCGCTCACCCGTCGCGGAGTTCGGGGGCCTCGGCGCTCGGCGCGACCGCGACCGGCGCGGACTCGCGCGGCGCGACGAGGCGGCCTCGCGCGAGCTGATGCCGTCGCCAGATCGCATACGCCGCGGGCAGCACCAACAGCGTCAGGAACATGCACGACCACAGCCCTCCGACGACCGGCGCCGCGGTGCGCGCCGAGATGTCGGCGCCGACGCCCGACTCCCACAGGAGCGGCAGCAGTCCGAGCACCGTCGTCGCGACGGTCATCACGAGGGGGCGCGCGCGCTGCGAGGCGCCTTCGATGATCGCCGCGTCGAGGTCGGCGGCGGTGACGTCACGGCCTCTCGCGAGCACGCGGTCGATGGCCTCGTCGAGGTAGACGATCATCACGGTGCCCGTCTCGGCCGCGACGCCGCCCACGGCGATGAGTCCGACCCACACCGCGGTCGACAGGTGGTACCCACGGGCGGCGAGGAGCCAGACGCTCCCGGCGAGCGCGAAGGGCAGGCTCGCGAGCACCAGCGCGGTCTGCTGCCACCCTCGCATCGACTGGTAGAGGAGCGCGACGATGAGCGCGAGCGTCAGCGGGAGCACCCAGCGCATCCGCGCCTCCATCTCCGCGAGGAACTCGTACTGACCCGTCCATGTCAGGCGGTAGCCCTCGGGCAGGGACAGGCGCTCTGCGACCAGACGGCGGGCGTCGGCCACCCACGACCCGATGTCGCGGCGGGCGGTGTCGACGTCGACGTACACGTAGCCCGTGAGCACGCCGCCCTCGTCTTTGATCATCGGCGGCCCGGTCTCGACACGCACCTCCGCGAGGCGACCGAGCGGCACCACCGCGCGGCGAGGGCGCCACCGGCCGACGTCGTCCGCGGGCGAGGGCGCGGCGCCCATCGACAGAGCCGTCGAGCGGTTCGCTCCCATCGCCCCCATCGCGCCCGCACCGGAACCTGTCGCGTCGGCGGGGCTCGCCCCGGAACCCATCGCGCCAGGCCCTTGCGGCGTGTCGAGGGGCTCGGAGGCCGGAACGGGCACGAGCAGCTCGCGCAGCGCGCCGGGGTCGTCGCGAAAGTCCGCGGCGTAGCGGAGGTTGATGCCGTAGCGGGCGCGCCCCGCGATGACGGTCGAGAGCTGCATCCCGCCGACGGCGGTCTCGAGGAGGTCGTGGACCTGCCGCACTGACAGGCCATAGCGGGCGATGGTCTGCCGGTCGGGGGTGATGTCGATGTACTCGCGCCCGGTCTGTCGATCGGCGAAGGTGCTGAGCGTCCCGGGGACGCCGCGCAGCAGGCCTTCGAGCTCGACGCTCAGCCGCTCGACGACGGCGAGGTCGGGGCCGCTGACCTTCACCCCGACGGGGGTTCGCACGCCCGTGGTGAGCATGTCGACGCGCGTGCGAATGGGCGGCGCGACGGCCATCTGATAGCCCGGCATCGCGACCGCGCGCGCGAGGTCGCGCTGGAGCTCGGGCGCCGTGCGCGGCGACCGCTCGGGCCAGAGGTGACCGAGGGCGGCGCGCATCCAGTCGGGCGCCCAGGCGCTGTACCAGCGCGCGCGAGGTTGGCCCGGCCAGCGCGCGCGCGGGTGGAGCTGGATCACCGTCTCGATCATGTCGATCTGCGCGGGGTCGGTGGCGGTCTCCGCGCGACCGGCCTTGCCGAAGACGCTCGCCACCTCGGCGAACGAGAGGATGCGGCGGTCTTGACGGACCATGGCGCGGCGCGCCTCCTCGATGGAGATGCCCGGGAACGTCGTCGGCATCACGAGGAGCGTCCCCTCGTCGAGGGGAGGCATGAACTCCGAGCCGAGCCGGAGGAAGATCGGCACTGTGCCCGCCATGATCAGCAGCGCGAGCGCGACGACGACCGCGCGGCGCCGCACGACGAGCCGCACGACCGGCGCGTAGAGCCTGCGCAGAACGCGCGAGACGGGGTTCTCGGACTCGGGGCGGATGCGCCCTCGGATGAGGAGCACCATGAGCGGCGGCGCGAGCGTCACCGAGAGGATCGCCGCCGCGAGCATCGCGAAGGTCTTGGTGTACGCCAGCGGGCGGAAGAGCCTCCCCGCCTGCCCGGCGAGCGTGAAGATGGGCAGAAAGCTCACCGTGATGAGCAGGAGCGAGAAGAAGATCGGCGAGCCCACCTCCTTCGCGGCGTCGAGCACGACGCGCCTGCGGTCGGCGCCGGGCGGGGCCTCGGAGAGGCGCACGTGGGCGTTCTCGATGAGCACGATGGCCGCGTCCGAGAGCTCGCCGACGGCGATGGCGATGCCCCCGAGCGACATGATGTTCGACGACAGCCCGAGGTAGCGCATCGGGATGAACGCCAGGAGCACCGCCAGGGGCAGCACCACGATCGCCACCAGCGCGCTCCGCAGGTGCACCAGGAACACCACGCACACGAGCGCCACGATCAGCGCCTCTTCGAGGAGCGTCGTGCGGAGCGTCTCGACCGCCCCGAGGATGAGCTCCGAGCGGTCGTACGCCGCGCGCAGCCGCACGCCCTCGGGGAGCGCGAGCGCGTCGATCTCCGTGCGCAGCGCGGCGATGACGTCGAGCGCGTTGGCGCCGAGGCGCATCACCACGACGCCGCCCACGGCCTCGCCTCGGCCGTTCCAGTCGGTGGCGCCGCGGCGGATCTCGGGGCCGTAGCGCAGCGTCGCCACGTCGCGCAGCCGTACGGGGACGCCGCCCGCGCCCGTCGAGACGACGCCCTCCTCGAGGTCGCCGAGCGCGCGCACGTACCCTCGGCCTCGGAGGATGTACTCGCGCCCACCCATCTCGAGCACGCGCGCGCCGACCTCGGAGTTGGCGTCTCGCACCGCGCGCATCACGTCGTCGAGGGTGACGTCGCGCGCGGCGAGCCGCTGCGGGTCGACCACCACCTGGAACTGCCGTTCGAAGCCCCCGACGCTCGCCACCTCGGCCACGCCGGGCACGGCCTGCAGCGCCGGGCGGATGGTGAAATCCTGCAGCGCGCGCAACTCGGCGAGGTCCCGTCGACCGCTCGAGTCTTCGAGCACGTACTCGTAGACCCAGCCGAGCCCGGTGGCGTCGGGGCCGAGCTGCGGCGCGACCTCGGCGGGCACGTACTGCCGCACGCGACCGAGCTGCTCGAGCACGCGCGTCCGCGCCCAGTAGAGGTCCGTGCCGTCGCGGAAGATGACGTACACGAAGCTCATCCCGAACATCGAGTAGCCGCGCACGGTGCGAACGCCCGGCGTGCTCTGGAGCGCGCGCACGAGGGGGTACGTGACCTGATCCTCGACGAGGTCGGGGCCGCGGCCCATCCACTCGGAGTAGACGATCACCTGCGGGTCGCCGAGCTCGGGGATCGCGTCGAGCGGCGTCTCGCGCAGGGCCACCAGCGCCCAGGCCGCGAGCGCGAACACCGTGGCGAAGACGGCGAGCCGATGGTTCGCGCACCACTCGATCAGCCTCGGCACCATGTCAGCCCCCGTGCCCTTCGTGGCCCTGGTGCCCTCCGTGCCCCTGCGGGGCGCTCTGCTCGGTGCGCGGAGGCGCTGGAGTCGGCGTCCCGTGCGCTCCGCCGCCGTGTCCGGCGTGGCCCGTTCCCGCGCCGCCCGACGCGCGCAGGCGGCTCTCGGAGTCGAGCAGGAACACGCCCGAGGCCACCACGCGCTCCCCTTCGGCCAGGCCCTCGCGCACCTCGACCCGGTCGCCGAGGCGGCTGCCGAGGGTCACTGCACGAGGCTCGTAGGTGTCGGGCCCCGTGACCACGAACACGTGCTGCGAGACGCCCGTATCGACCACCGCGTCGCGGGGCACGACGAGGGCCTGACGCGCGCCCGCGCGGATCTCCGCCGTGCCGTAGGTCCCGGGCCGCAGCGTGCCGTCGGGGTTTGGCAGCGACGCGCGCGCCCTCAACGTGCGCGTCTGCTCCGTGAGCGTGGGCGCGAGGAACTCGACCGCGGCCTCGCGCGGCGCGTCGCCCGCCGCGGGCAGCGAGAGCGTGAAGGGCGTGCCCACGGCCACGTTGGGGATCTCGGCCTCGGGGACCTCGAGGAAGACCCACACGCGCGACAAGTCGGCGACGGTGACGAGCTCCGTCGAAGGGTCGACGGCCGCGCCCGCGGACACCCCCCGGTGCAGCACCACGCCGTCGCGGGGCGCGAGCACCGCCACGTCGCGACGCGCCGCGCCCGAGCGCTCCACCGCGGCGACCTCGGCGTCCGTCATGCCCAGCACGCGGAGACGGCTGCGCGCGCCTTCGAGGAGGCTCTGCTGCGCCGACGCGAGCGCGGGCGAGGCGCCCGCCCGCTGCGCGCGCAGCACGCTCAAGAGCTCGTTCTGGCTGGCGAGAAGCTCCTGCGAGAAGATCGTCGCGAGGGTCTGCCCGGCGCGCACGCGCTGGCCCGTGACGTTGATGTCGAGGCGCTGTATCCACCCTGCCACGCGCGTGTGCACGTGCGACACGCGCGTCTCGTCGGGCGCCACGGTGGCCGTCACTCGGAAGGGGTGACCGACCTCCTCACGGCGCGCCGTCGCCACCGTGACGCCGATCGACTCGGCGCCGCCCGGGTCGAGCCGCACCGCCACGCGGCGCGCGGCGTCGGTCGGCGCGGCCGCCGCGGCGCGGTGCGCGGCGTGGGGATCGGCGGCGACGCGCCCGTAGCCGTGGTGCAGCGAGAACGGCCAGCCGTGGCGGAGGTGCTGCGCAACGAGGCCCGCGGCGAGCGCCACGAGGAGCGCGGCGATCGCGGCCGTCGCGACGCGCCATCGGAGCAGCGAGGTCGACGCGGCGGTCATCGCGCGCCTCCGAGAGCGCCCGTGGCGCGGTCGAGGCGCGCGCGGGCGCGAGCCAGCGCGACGTCGGCCATCACCTCGTCATCGAGCACCATGGTGAGCATCCGGAGCGCCTCGACGACGGAGACGACGGGCACGCGGCCCGCCGCGTAGCTCGCCAGGGTCGAGTCGAAGGCCTGGCGCGAGAGCGGCAGCACGCGCCCGCGAATCGCCTCGAGCGCGACGGACGCGGCCATGACGTCGGCGTGCCGGGCGCGCACCTCGCCTTCGATCATCGTCCGCATCGCGGAGAGGTCCGCGTCGACCATACGCACCATGGCCGTCGCCTCGGAGAGTCCCGCGTGGAGCCTCGCGCGCCGCACCGGGAGCGTGACGCCGAACATCGCCATCACGCCGGGCCCGTCCTGCATGGTGTTCGCGACGCCGAGGCGGACGAAGGCCATGGGCCAGTACATCGACTCCATCACGCCCACCTCGGCGCGTGACCGGGCGCGCTCGGCGCGCATCGCCGCGAGCTCGGGTCGCGAGGCGAGCGCGGCCTCGACGAGCGCTTCGGGCGTGGGCACGTCGGCCTCGGAGCGCGCGAGCGAGACCGCCGGCACGGCCGTGTCGGGGGGCAGCGCCAGCGAGGCGCACACCATCGCCTCGGCGCCGCGGGTCGCTCGTGCGTTCGAGAGGGCGAGGGCCTCGATGCGCGCGGCCTCGGCCTCGGCGCGGATCACGTCGGACTGCTCCCCCTGCCCCGCGGCGTAGCGCGCGCCGCCCACCCGCACGAGCTCACGCGCCAGCTCGGCCTGCTGCGTGAGCACGGCGCCGAGGCGGCGACGCTCGGCGGCCATGAGCAGCGCGTCGACGGCCTCGAGCTCGACGTCGAGGGCCGCGACGTCGACCGCTGCGCGCGCGCGACGCGCCCCGGCCTCGGCCGCGTCACGGCGTCGGCTGAGCAAACCCGAGAGGGGGAAGTCCTGCTGCAACGCGACGCTGAAGTCCGCGCCGTGGAGTTCGAAGGGCAGGTGGTCGAGCGAGAGCATGACCATGGGCTGGTCGAGCGACGCCTCGATCGCGGGACGTTGCCCCAGCGCCTGCGCGCGCGACGCGCTCGCGACGATCTCCTGGCGGCGCTCGCGCGCGATGCGGACCACCGCGCCGACGTCGAGCGGGCTCGGGAGCGGCTGCGCGGACGCAGATGCGCCCTGCAAGAGCGCGAGCCAGATCGGCAGCGTGGAGAGGAGCGATCGCGGTCGACGAGCGGACATCGGTTCTCCGAGGCAAACGGGGGATCGACGCCTCCGCGCACTGTGACCAACGCGGTCACGGCGCGTGACGGGCGGGCGTCGACTCCTTCGCGCGATCGAGAAGAGCTTCAATTCGCGTGCCAGTTCGATCGAGTCCTGGCCTCGACGAGTGATCGAGCGAGCGGCCACGTCGAGTTGCGTTCGAAGCGGGCGGATCGTCGAGCGCGAGGCGCAAGTCGTACTGCCTCGCAGTCGAGCGATGAGACTCACACGGTCACAGCGCTACGGTCTGCACCGAACACCACCAACGCCCGCGGATCGACCTGCGGAACACGGCGCGTCGCCTCGATCAGACTCTCAGTGTGACCGCCAGGGTCACGATTGACAGCGTCGCTCACAACGTCGACACGCTTCGAGGACGGGCGTCGCGCCTGCGCGGTCGTGCGGCCCGCGCGTGGCCGCGGTCGCGTGGTGTGAGGTTGGAGGTCGTATCCGATGTCTGTGCTGTTGCGCCCGGTGGCGCGGGTGTGGTTCGTCGTCGCGTGGAGCGCAGTCGCCTGTTCGCCGCGCGCGTTGCCCGATCGGGTGCCGACCTCGTCGGCGCTCTCCGTCGAAGCGTCCGAGTCCCCTGCGCCCGTGGCGGCGGTCGCCCTGCGCGAAGACCCTCCGCTGCCCGGCGAGGCCACCTCCGCGTGGCAGGGACTCGCTCCCGCGGCCACCGGCGCGCCGGATCCGCACGCGCATCATCACGGCGCCATGCACGGCGGAGGCGTCACCGCGCCTTCGTCTGCCGACGCGGGAGCGCAGGCTCCGTCGCCGCACGAGGGGCACGACCATGCGCATTGAGCGACGACCGCTGTGGTGCGCCGCGCTCGCGCTCGCCGGGTGTGCGCCGACGCTCCGCGATGACGTGAGCCGGGTGCAGGAGCTCGCGCGCGTGAGCCTCGCGCTCGACGACTTCGACCGCGAGCCCGGCGTCGCATCGGCCGACCCCGTGCGCGCTGCGCTCGCGGCGCCTCTCGACGCCGACGCCGCGGTGCGGATCGCGCTGCTCAACAACCGCGCGCTCCGCGCCGAGCTGCGGGAGCTCGGCGTCGCGCGCGGGCGCCTCGTGCAGGCGGGGCTGCTGCCCAACCCTCGCGTCGGGGTCGAGCTCCTGCCCGAGCGCAACACCGCGGTGGAACTCCGTGTCGAGTACGACCTGAGGGGCCTCCTGCTCGCGCCGATCGCGTCGCGCGCGGCGGAGTCCGAGGTGACCGCCGCGCGCCTCGACGCCGCCGCCGCGGTCGTGTCGCTCGGGTTCGAAGCGCGCGCCGCGTTCTACGCGATGCAGGCCGCCGAGCAGCGCCTCGCCGTCGCGCAGCGCGCGCTCGACGCGTGGGCGGCGGGCCGTGATTTCGCGCGGGCGCTGAGCGCGGCGGGCAACCTCCCTCCGCTCGATGCGACGACGCAGGACGCCGCCTACCAGGAGGCGCGCGTCGAGGTCGCGGAGCTCGAGCTCGAGGTGCTCGACCGGCGCGAGGCGCTTCACCGGCTCCTCGGGCTGCACGGCGACGAGACGCGGTGGACGGCGCGCGGCGCCCTGGCTCCGATCCCCGAGGCGCTCACGATCCCCGAGCGCGCGGAGTCGCAGGCGCTGCGCGCGAGCCTCGGCGTCGCCGTCATGCGGGCGCGGGGCGAGGGCCTCGCGCGTCGCGCGGGCGCAGCGCGCGTCGCGGGCCTCGTGCCGGAGCTGTCGGCCGACCTGCACGTGCTCGCGGGCGACCCCACGCAGAGCGGCGGCGTCGGCGCGGGCGGCTGGAACCTCGGCGCCGGCGTGACGCTCGGTCTGCCGCTCTTCGACCGACAGCAGGGCCGCGTGCGCGAGCTCGCCGCGGAGTTCGACGGGCTCATGGAGCGCTACGTGGGCCTCGCGATCGACCTGCGCTCCGAGGTCCGCGAGGCGCGCAACCGCCTCGCCTCGACGCACGCTCGCGCGCGGCAGTACGACGCCGTGATCCTGCCGGCGCGCGCGCAGGTGCTCGAGCAGACGGTGCTGCAGTACAACGCGATGCAGACGGGGGTGCTCCAGCTCCTCGAGGCGCGACGCGCGCAGCTCCAGTCCGAGCTCGCGGCCGTCGAGGCGAGGCGCGCGTATTGGACCGCCGCGGCGGCCTTCGAGGCGCTGCTCGCGGGCGCTCGGGTCCGCGGACGGGAGGCGCCGCGCGACGCTGCACGACCCGCGCGCGACACCTCGTCGAAGAGAGGGAGCTGAGCATGGACCGACGCACGTTTCTCTCTGGCGGCGCCGCGCTGACGAGCGCCGCGCTGGTCGCTCGCTCGACGGAGGCCGAGGCGCAGACCTACGCGGGCGCGCACAGCGCCGCGGGGCCGCTGGGCCCGGGCGGACCGAAGGCGGTGGTAACGCCCAACGGATCGACCCTGCCGCTCCGCACGGTGCGCGGGGTGAAGGTCGGGCACCTCGTGGCGGAGGCCTTCGAGCACGAGTTTCTGCCCGGGCTCCGCGCGGAGTGCTGGGGGTACAACGGCTCGACGCCGGGTCCCACGATCGAGGCGGTCGAGGGCGATCGCCTGCGGATCTACGTCACCAACCGCCTGCCCGAGCCCACGACGGTGCACTGGCACGGGGTGATCGTGCCGAACGGAATGGACGGCGTGTCGGGGCTCACACAGCGGCCGATCCCTCCGGGCGAGACCTACGTCTACGAGTTCACGCTGCGGGCGCCGGGCACGTTCATGTACCACCCGCACCACGACGAGATGGTGCAGATCGCGCTGGGCATGGCGGGCATGTTCGTCGTGCACCCGCGCCTCCCTCACGGCCCTCGCGTCGACCGCGACTTCGCGCTGATGACCCACGAGTGGCGCGTCGATGCCGGTGCGCGACGCCCGAACCCGCTCGAGATGATCGAGTTCAACGTGCTCACGTTCAACAGCAAGGCCTTCCCCGCGACGGCGCCGCTGGTGGTCGGTCGCGGCGAGCGCGTGCGCATCCGGCTGGGCAACCTCAGCCCGATGGATCACCACCCGATCCACCTCCACGGGCTGCATTTCAAGGTCACCGCGACGGACGGAGGGTACGTGCCCGAGAGCGCGCAGCACCTCGACACGACGGTGATCGTGCCGGTGGGCGCCACGCGCGTGATCGAGTTCGTGCCCGAGGAGCCGGGCGACTGGGCGATGCACTGCCACATGACCCACCACGTGATGAACCAGATGGGGCACGGCCTCCCGAACATGGTGGGCGCCGACACGCGCGCGCTCGACCGGCGCATGAGCCGCGTGCTCCCGGCGTACATGTCCATGGGCACGTCAGGCATGGGTGACATGGGCGCGATGCAGATGCCTGCGCCGCCCAACAGCGTGCCGATGCGCGGCGGTGACGGTCCCTTCTCGCACATCGACATGGGCGGGATGTTCACGATCCTCAAGGTGCGCGAACGCCCCGACGAGGCCGACGCCGCGGGGTGGTACCGACACCCCGAGGGCACCGTGGCCGGACCCGCGAGCGCCGAGCAGATGCGCGCCGACGGGATCGACCTCGGCGGTGGAGCCGATGCGTCGCGCGGGTCGAGCGAGGCTCGGTGACAGGGCGAGCGGGCGAGCGAGGCGCGCGTGAGGGCGCCGCGAGCGCGGATGTTCCACGAGATGGCTGCGGGATCGACGCCGACACAACAAACGAGGTGAATTCACGCATGGACCGACACGAGATGGAGCGATGCGAGCGCGGCGCGCGGGGCGCGGAGAGCACGGCGAAGCAGCGCCGCGGAGCGAGGCGAGGGCGTGTGGCGGCGCGGCTGCTGCCGGTGCTCGCCCTCGCGCTCGGGTGCAGCGATGGCGCGTCGCAGGCGGCGGCGCCCACGGTCGACGCGGGCCAAGGGGACGCCGCCGACGCGCAGGCGGACGTCGCGCCCGCGCCGCGCGGGATCGCAGCGCTCGGTCGCGGACGTCACACGCCCGACGCGGTGCAGGTGCGCGAGGTCGCGACGGCCGACGACGGGCTCGCGACGCCGCGCGACCTGGCGTTCAACCCCGACGCGCCCGAGCAGCTCTGGGTGGTGAACAACGCGACCAACTCGATGACGATCATCCGGCGGCCGGGCACGCCCGATCGCGACGCCGTGACGACGCACGGCGCGGATGCGGTGCACTTCCTGGCGCGACCGTCGTGTCTGGCCTTCGGAGCGTCGGGGATGCTCGCGACCGCGCACGAGACCGACCGCGAGACGCAGTCGACCACGCCTGCGGACTTCATGGGGCCCACGCTGTGGGACTCGACCTACGACGATTTCGATGGCGGCCACGCGGCGCACATCGACATGCTCCACAACAGCCCCAACGCCGTGGGCATCGCGTGGGAGCGCGACAACGTCTACTGGGTGATCGACGGGGCGCACCGGGCCGTCGTGCGGTACGACTTCACGGTGCCGCACGAGCGAGGTGGCACGGACCATCACCTCGGCACGGTGCAGCGCTTCGTCGAGGGGATGATCACCTACCGCGAGGGCGTCTCGTCGCACGGCGTGTTCGACGCGAGCACGAGTCGGCTCTACTTCTGTGAGCCGGGCGCGAACCGCGTCGCGATCTTCGACCCGAGCGGCGCGACGATGGGCCCTCGCATCGGCCCCAACTACGACGGCACGCGGCAGAATCGCATGACCGGGGGCACGCTCGAGACCTTCATCGACGGAGCGAGCGCGGAGCTGCGACGCCCGTCGGGCCTCGCGCTGTCGGGCGACACGTTCTACGTCACCGACAACGAGACCTCGCGCGTGGTGGCCTTCGACCGCGAGGGGCACATGGTCGACTGGATCGACCTGTCGTCCGAGGTGCCCACGGGCGGTCTCATGGGCGTCGAGGTCGACGCGCGCGGATGGATCTACCTGACCGACGCGGTCGATGATCGCGTGCTCGAGGTGTCGCCGCGGATGTAGCCGCGTCACGCGCGGAGGCGTCGCTCAGGGCGTGCAGGTGGTGGGGTTGGCGAGCACGTCGTCAAGGGCGCTGCGAATGGCCGTGAGCCCCGTCTCGGTGCCGTAGGCGCGGTAGCGGATGCGTCCCTGACGATCGACGATGATGTTCCCGGGGAAGGCGAGGCCCGGGTAGTAGGGTTGGAGCCGCTGCTCGGGGTCCATCAGCTCGGGGATCTGGAGCTGATAGCGGTCGACCCAGGCCTGACAGGGGCCCGACGTGATCGCGGTGTGGTCGGCGTTCTGCACGAGGATCTGCACGATGCGCACGCCGCGGTCGCGGTACGGGCCGAGCTGGCTCTCGATCTGGCGCGCCTCCATCTGACAGGGCACGCACCAGACGGCGCTGATGATCACCACGGTCGCGGACGAGGTGAAGAAGTCGTCCTGGTTGAAGCTCCACGGGGTGCCGTCGCAGCGGTTGAGCGTGAAGGGCTCGAAGCGCGCGCAGGTGCGAGAGCCGTAGGGGCCCGGCGGGTAGACGTTCGTCGTCGCGGGCGCGTCGACCGCCGCGGTCGTGTCGGTCGGTGCGGTCGCGTCGGGCGAGGTCGCGGCGTCGGGGCTCGCGCTCGGAGTCGGAGCGCCTCCCGACGAGCCGCACGCGCTCAACGCGAGCGCGGCGAAGGTGAGCACGGCTGCAGCGGGTCTATTCACGGGACCGATCTCCTTCTCTGAGTCGAACGCGCCGCGGGCCGCGAGTGCGAGGGCCTTCGTCGCGAGCGTCGACGCGCGTACGTCGCGGGTGCGATATGTAGACGCCACCCGCGCGCGCGGAAACTGGAACCCTCGAGGTCACAGTGCCCGCGTGTCTGCGGAGCGGGCATGTGGCGTGTCGCGCTTCACGACTCGCGCGTCGCGTGCGCAGGCAGCATGCGCCACGTCGCGACAGCGCCTGCGAGGTGGGTCGCAGCGACGACGAGCAGCAGCGGCGCGAAGCCGCCGCGCGAGGCCGTGAGGATCTCTCCTGCGACGAAGTTCGCGGCGGCCCAGGCGACGGACTGCACGAGCATGCGCCAGGCGGCGAGGGGCGCGCCTTCGTGCGGGGCGACGCTCGTGTGCACGATGGCCGTGTGCACGGGGTTGCCGACGTTCGAGACGGCGTGTCGGAGCGCGAAGGCTGCGACGGCGACGCGCGCGTCGTGAACGAGGGCGAGGGTGACGAAGATCGGCGCGAGGGCGAGCTGCGCCGCGACGACGGCGGAGCGCGCGGAGACGCGCGAGGAGACCGCGGGGCTCGCGAGGTTGCCCGCGGTGCCGAGCACGGCCGTCGCGGCGTAGACGAGGCCGACGTCGCGCGGGTTCATGGCGTAGGTGCGCGCGAAGAAGAGCTGCAGGAACGGCACGCCGAGGCCTCCTGCGAACCACACGACGGCGTCGGGGGCGAGCACCCGCGCGACGCGCGCGCGTCCGGCGCTGAGGCGCGCGTCGAGGCGCGAGGTGTCGGCGGGCGCGGCGCCTGCGGAGAGCGCTCCGAGACGCCACGTCGGGACGAGCGCCGAGGCGACGAAGAGCGCGCCCACGACGAGCCCGAGGCGCGAGGCGTCGAGGGGATCGAGGCGCGCTCCGCGACCGGTCGAGGCGATCGCGCCCGCGAGCAGGGGACCGAGCGCCGAGGGGAGCGTCTGCGCCGCGATGGCCTGCAGCCCGAAGAGGCGCACGGCGCTGCGAGGGCCTGCGAGGCTCGCGAGAAAGGGCGCGGCGGTCATCGTGAGCGCCTGGATGCCGAGGCCCGCGAGGGCCGCGCCGACGATCATCGCGCGCGGGTCCGTCGAGGCCGACTGCATCGCGAAGCCTGCCGCGTTGGCCGCGACGCCGAGGGCGAGCAGGCGGGGGGCGCGCACGCGCGAGAGGGCCGCGAGGCCGAGCGCACCGGCGAGCAGGCCCGCGGCGCCGCCCGCGCCCTGCACGTGCGTGATGGTGCGTGACGAGAAGCCGAGCGCGTCGAGCAGGGGGTTACGCAGCACGACGAACATCTGCTGCCCGACGCCGAGCAGCGCCGCGGCGATGAGCCAGCGACGGGCCGCGGGATGGAGCGTGTGCAGCGCGTCGCGCACGGTGACTACGACGCTCCGTGCGCGGGCAGACGAGCGCAGCGGGCGACGCGGGGGCAACGTGACAGCACGGCGACCTCTTCCTCCGGTGCGGCGCGCGGGGCGGCGACGGTGCGACGCCTTACCACGATTGTCCCGCCGCGAAGTCGACGCATCCGCTCGCGCACGACCGCGCGGGTGTGTGCAGACGAGGCGCTGGCCGCGGCGACGACATCGGGTGCGCACGCGGGACCTGAGACCGCGAGGGTCACACTTGGCAGCCGAGAAACGCGCGTGTATCCGTCGCCCATCAACCTTCACGCGGAGGCAATCGAATGAAGCCGACGACTTACTTCTGCATCTTCGCTGTGGCTGCGTTGCACGGGTGCGGAGGCGACACGGGGACGCCCGCCGTCGCGCGTCCGGGGCCTGATCCGTGGTCCTCGGCGCTCTCGGTCGCGCGTGCGACGGACCTCAACCCCGACCCTCGCGTCGTGGAGGTGAACCTCGACACGCGCATGGGCGACTGGCAGATCGCGCCGGGTCAGCGCGTGCGCGCGATGATGTACAACGGCGGTGTTCCGGGGCCGCTCATCGAGGCGCGCGTGGGCGACACGCTGGTGGTGCACTTCACCAACCACCTCGAGGAGCCGACGACGATTCACTGGCACGGACTGCGAGTGCCCGCGGACATGGACGGCGCGCCTCGCTCGCAGAGCCCGGTGCCTCCGGGCGGCTCGTTCGAGTACCGCTTCACGCTCACCGACGCGGGCACCTTCTGGTACCACCCGCACATGAACGAGGCGCGCCAGATGGAGCTCGGGCTCTACGGCGCCATCGTGGTGCACAGCCCCGACGAGCCGACGGCCGACGTCGAGGGCACGCTCGTGCTCGACGACGTGCTGCTCGGCGACGACGGGCAGATCGCACCGCCCGGTGATCTCCTCGAGATTCACAGCGGTCGTGACTCCGGGCTGCAGGTGATCAACGGCCATGCGGGGCAGACTCTGGCGATGCGCGCGGGTCAGCGCCAGCGCTGGCACATCGTGAACGCGGGCAGCGCGCGCTTCTATCGCCTCGCGCTCGCGGGGCATCGCTTCACCGTGCTCGGCACCGACGGAGGCCGCCTTCCGACGCCTCGCGTGGTCGATGAGCTGTTCCTGGTGCCCGGCGATCGCTTCGACGTGATGGTCGACGCGGTCGCTGCGCCGGGCACGCGTGCGATGCTCAGCAATCTACGCTACGACCGCGGACATGGGGCGGGAGTCTTCTCGACGCAGGACGTGCTGCAGGTGGCCTACACCGCCGACGCCGCGCTGCCGATGCTCGCCGCGCCGACGGTGACGCGCGATCTCCCGGCGCTGAGCACCGAGGGGGTGACGCCGCGCGAGGTTCACTTCAGCGAGCGCGTCGACAAGACCACGCAGACGGTCACGTTCATGATCGACAACGCGGCCTGGCCCGACGTGCCCGTCGCCCGCGCCAGATTGGGCCAGACGCAGGTGTGGGACCTCGTGAACGAGAGCGAGATGGACCACCCCTTCCACCTCCACGGGTTCTACTTCCAGATCGTGTCGCGCAACGGCGTCGCCGAGCCCACGCCTTCGTGGGAGGACACTGCCAACCTGCGCGGTCGCGAGCGCATGCGCATCGTCTTCCGCCCCGATGATCGCCCCGGCTCTTGGATGTACCACTGCCACATCCTCGAGCACGTCGATCACGGCATGATGGGCGAGCTCATGGTTGAGCGCTGAGCACCGCCCTTCGCAGCACCGCACGCTACAACCCCACACCCACAGAGAGAGACCACGTGAGCATCGACCTGAAGCACGCCATCCTGATTACCACGATCGCCGCAGCCCTCTGGGGTTGTGGTGACTCGGCCTCGACGCCCTCGGCCGCGGACGTCCCCGCGACGAGCGACGTCGCGACCGACGCTGCATCGACGGTCGACGCTGCGGCCGACGCTGCGCCCGCGGCCGACGCTGCGCCCGTGGCCGACGCCGCACCTGCGACGGACGCCAGCACGGCGGCCGTGATGAACGGCTGCGCCGCGGCGGACTACGTCGACCAGACGATGGGCACCAGCAACGACCGCATGATCATGACGCAGGGGTCGACCAACGCGTTCGACTCACCGTGCATGATGGTTCGCGCGGGGCAGTCGGTGATGTTCATGTGGTCGTTCTCGCGGCATCCCCTCGCGGCGGGCCTCGCGCCTGGCGAGGCGGGCACCGCGCCCGACGCCACGCCCATCATGGCCCACACCACGGGATCGGTTTACACGGTGCGCTTCCCGACGGCGGGCACGTATCCCTTCTACTGCACCGCGCATCCCGGCACGATGAAGGGCGCCATCATGGTGGTGCCGTAGCGGCAGACTGACGAAGGCGCTCGGGCGACCGAGCCGATCACGCATCACATCCCCGGCGTTCGGCTCGTCGGGAACACGATCCTCAGGCTCTGTCGCTCGCCGGGCGTGAGCACGATCTCACGCGAGAGCGCGACGTCGAGTCGTCGCGCGCTGATCCGGTGGCGTCCCGGCGTCACACGCCACGTGGCGTGGGTCTCGGTGAGGTGCTGCCCGTCGATGGTGAGCATCCCCCAAGGCACCGCGGTCACCGTCACCGTCGCGGTTTGCGGCGGAGGCGCCGGCGCCGGTGCCGCTGCGGACGTCACGGGCGCGGGGAGATGCGCGGGGGTTGCTGCGTCGGCGTCGACGAGCGACCGGGACTCGGGCTGCGAGGATGTGAGGGCGTCGGCGGGCGTTGCGCTCGCGCTCGCGGCGCGCTGCTGCAGGGCCACGGTGCCGACACTGCCCGCTCCGACGCCGAGCACGAGCGTGGCGCCCACGGCGGTGACGGCGGCGAGCGAGCGACTCGCACGCGGCGACGCGGCTGCGGTGGAGACCTCGGGCATCCGCATGACCGCGATCGGACCGGGGGTCGGGTCGACGGGGCGATGCTGGCGCGTCGTGGGCGCTGTCGTGGGACGCGCGCTGGCTCTCACCGGCGCGCGCACGGTCGTGGGACCGTCGTCGTCGTGGGCGGGTGCTGCGAGGCTCCTCGGCGCGTCGTGCGCGAACGCGATGGGGCGCGGAGCGGCGACGGTCGCATCGAAGGCGCCCGCGTGCGCGGCGTGGCGAAAGCGCGGAGCGAGCGTCGAGAAGGCCTCGTCGTCGTAGAGCACGCGGAGCAGTTGTTGAAGCGAGCGTTGTCCCGTGAGGATCGCAGGCACCGAGAGGAGCGCTTCGAGCGCCTCGCTGGCGCTCTGGAACCTCTCGTCCGGCGCGAGCTCGAGCAGTCGATTCACGATGGCCTCGACCTCGACGGGGACTTCGGCGCGCAGTCCGTGCAGGGGCTGGCGTCGCTCGCTGAGCATGTTGCGCACGCACTCGAACTCGTCGGACCCGCGATGGGGCAGCTCTCCGGTGAGGAGCTCGTAGGCGGTGACGCCCACCGCGAAGAGGTCGGCGCGTCGGTCTACGGGGGCGCCCGTCGCCTGCTCGGGCGACATGTACGGCACCTTGCCTTTGATCATCCCGCCGAGCGTGTGGTGAAGGCTCGACGTGGCCTTCGCGATGCCGAAGTCCGTGAGCTTCACGTTGCCGTGAAAGCTCACGAGGAGGTTGTGCGGGCTGACGTCGCGGTGGACGATCTTCAGGCAATCACCGCGGGCATCGACCTTCGCGTGCGCGTATTCGAGGGCCGCGAGCAGCTCGCGGACGATGAGCAGGACCGCGTCGAGGGGCAGCGTCCGACCGTGCGATTTCACGCGCTGCAGCAGCTTCGAAGCATCGACGCCGTGCACCCACTCCATCGCCATGAAGAGCGTCCCGTCGACCATGTCGAAGTGTTCGACCGCGACGATGTTCGCGTGGCGGAGGGTCGACGCGATGCGCGCCTCGTCGATAAACATCTCGACGAAGGCCCTGTCGGTGCAGAGCTCGGGCTTGATGCGCTTGAGGCAGACCTCGCGCGCGACCCCGTGCACGCCCCTGCGCTCCGCGTGGACGACATCGGCCATCCCTCCCGACGCCAGGGGCTCTTTGATCACGTACTCCCGAAAGGACTCACCTCGCCTCATGCCCGGGTATTCGGATTCTGTCCGACCCGCCCTTAGCTGGGCCGTAGCGCGAGCACGGCTGACAGTCTATGTCATATACATGCTTGAAATGGCTTGTTTATAGGCGCATCGCATGACACGGATCGAGACGAGCACCCCGAGAGGTATGGGTTTCCATGGATGCGAAGAAGCAGTCTCCTGCATCGGTTCACACGGTTCCTGATCGCGAGGGCGAGGGGTGGGCGAACGAGGTCGCGGGGGTGTTGGTGAGCCGTCACCGTACCCGCGATCACGCCGTCCGTCGGGGGCGCACGATCGCGCGGCGCGCTCACACCGAGCACGTCATCCACACGCGCGACGGGCGCATCGCCGAGAAGAACTCCTACGGCAACGACCCCTGTCCGCCGAGGGACGCCCGGTAGCACCCGAACAGTTCCCTCTCGATCTCCCGCCTCACACCCTCGCCATCAGACCCTTAACAAGCGAACGCACTCCTGCGCTTCGCACGTCACCCGTTCCAATCTACCGGCGTGCTCGCTCCGCACCACGTCGGCCTCGCGTCGTGCTCGCCATGCTCGCCTGCGGCTGCGCGTGGCTCCGCGCGTCGCTTCGGCCTCGGTGGCGCTGCGCTGCGCGCGTCGGTCCGTGCTTCGCGCGGGCGACGGTTCGAGAGGCGCTCCGCGGGGGGCTCGGGCTCTCAAGGCTATGGGGCTCGCTCGCAGACCTCGGTGAACACTCGCGAGGCTCACTGCTCGGCGTGCTGCTCGCCCTCGAGCGAGACGAGACGTGCGGGCGGCTTCGGGCCGCCCGACGCTGGCGACGTTCCGAGCTCGAGCGAGGCCGCGACGAACCGCAGCACAGGGGCGGCTGACGCCGCCCTCGCGTGGCGGTGACCGCGACCGCACTGGACATCCCCTCGTTGGCTATCTAGGTTGACGGCATGGCGAAGGACGAAGCCCCCGACCTCTCGACGCTCCCAGGCCGCGTGCGGTACGCGCGGACGCTGCGCGGTCTGTCGACGCGCGAGCTCGGCGCCTCGGCGGGGCTCTCGCACGCCACTATATCTTCGCTCGAGAACGACGCGAGCGGAGACGGCGTGCGCGTGGGCACCGTGCGCGAGCTCGCCCGCGTGCTCGAGGTACGCCCCGAGTGGCTCGCGTTCGGCCTCGGTCCGCGCCCGCGCAGCGACTGACAAAGTAGATTGACGATTGCGCAGCGATGGTTAGCTTGAGTCGGTGCCGACGCGCCGTCGAAAGAAGATCCCAGCGGAGCTCGCTGCGCGCATCTTCGCGCGCGACGGTCGGCGCTGCGTGTACTGCGGACGCGCCGCGACGAAGTCCGTCACGCTCACGCTCGATCACGTCGTCGCGCACTCCGAGGGAGGCGCCGACACCGCCGCCAACCTCGTGACCTGCTGCATGTGGTGCAACGTGGCGCGCGGCGTGAGCGACGTCGACCTCTTCGCCGAGTGGCTGCGCCGTCGCGGCATCGGCGACGGCGGCATCGAGCAGCGCGTCATCAAGGCCATCTCGACGCCGCTCTCGCCCGTGAAGCGGAAGTAGGATCGCGCCATGTCGAAGAAGGACCCCGCCTCGTTCCCCGTTCCCGGCCAGCTCGGCGAGCTGCTCGGCGCTGGCGGTCTGCGCGCGGAGATCCGCGTGAGCCGCGCCGATGGCAGCGCACCCGACGAGCGGGACCAGGCCGCAGTGCGAGCGACCCTCGAGGTCTGGGAGCTGCGCGAGCGCGAGATCATGGACGTGATCCGACGCGCGGCGAAGCTCCTGCCTGCGAGCGAGGCGATGCCGTCGAAGAAGATCCTCGCCGCCGTCGCAGAGGCGGGCGGTTTGCGAACCGCCGCCAAGCCCCAAGCGAAAGGCGCCGCGAAGCCTCACAAGGCCGCGCCGAAGAAGCCTCGACGCGTGTGATCGCACGAACGTGACCGGTGCTGCGCGCGGCGTCGCTCGGGCTGGCGCCGCGTCGGCGAGCGGTCGAGCGCGATCAGTGCGAGGGTGACAGCGCGGAGCCCGCTGCGATGCGCGACTCCTCGCGGTCGCAGAACTCCGCGAGCGCTGCGGCGACGAGCGCGTTGCGAGAGATCGAAGCGCCCAGCGAGGCGAGCTCCTTCGCGCGATGCTCGACGATCGCGTCGAGGCGGGCGAGCGTCTCGACCGGGATGCGAAAGCCCGTCACGGGAGGGGTCTCAGGGAGCACCCGCGGCCGCCCGCGGGGTCTCTTCGAGGCCGTCGTCGTCGCGCGCTTGCTCGGAGCCTTCGGGGCCATCGTCGTCACCTCTCGACCTCGATCGCTAACACCGCGGACAGCTTCTCGCAACACGATGTCAGTCTACGTCATTCGTGCAGATGCGTTGTGTAGCACATAATATGACGGTGGTTATCTTGGGTGTGTCGCGACGGAGGGGCCGTCGCACGAGAGACGGGCCGAGTGGGCCCGAAGAGAGAGACACGTCCATGAACCTTCAGAACGCCCGCACCTTCGAATCTGTTCGCGCCCAGGTCATCGCTCGCGCCGACGCGGCGCTGCCCGACGCCATCGTCCGCGTGGCGGACCTGCGCATGACGCCCGAGGGCCACCTCGCGCTGCCCGGCGACCGCACGTATCGACTCAACGACTGGTCTCGCAAGAACCTCGCGTCGATGCTCGGGCTGCGTTGGGATCGCTGGTTCCAGTCGACCTCGGGGCAGGAGCGCGCCGAGGAGCTCAACCGCCGCTTCTCGCGCACGCCCGGCGAGAAGAAGATCCGCGCGTGGCGCGACGACACGGGCGCGGCGGACGGGGTGGCGAGGGCGTTCCTCGCGCCGACCTTCACGCCCATCGACGACGCGCGGCTCTTCGAGCGCATGCACACGATGATGCGCGGCCTCATGGACGAGTACCGCTTCTCGGTCGTGACGCTCACCGACTCGACGACGCACTACACGGCCGTGCACGTCACGCCGATGGACGTCGACGGACGAGGGGACCTCCTGCA
Source organism: uncultured Myxococcaceae bacterium (assembly GCA_945952225.1). Lineage (GTDB taxonomy): Bacteria > Myxococcota_A > Polyangia > Polyangiales > CAISKJ01. The sequence goes on along the minus strand of CAMFHP010000007.1, from coordinate 62,353 downwards.
CCCGGGCTTCCATCTGCGCAATAGCGAGGTGGGCGCGTCGGCGCTCTCGATCGACGACCACTGGCTGCGGCTCGTGTGCTCGAACGGGCTGATGGTGCGCGTCGGCGAGAAGCGCGCCCTCTACCGCACGCACCGCGCGATCGACGACGACCAGCTCGCCGCCTCGATGGTGATCGCCGTCGGGCGTCTGCCCGAGCGATGGAAGACCTCCTTCGCGTGGATGCAGCGCGCGCGACAGCTCGAGGTGCCGCACCCCGACGCGGCGGTGGCGGCGATCCTCGCGGACTCGGCCGAGGTGCCGCGCGCGATGCTCGAGGAGGCTCAGCGCGCGGCGCTGCGTGAGGCCGACCACTCGCGCTTCGGCGTCGTGCAGGCGATCACCTGGGTCGCGCACGCGGTGAACAAGGACCCCGACGTCCGCTTCGCGATGGAGCGACTCGCAGGGGATTACCTCGCCGCTGCGGCTTGAGATGTGGGGCGCGAGGCGGGCGTGATCGGGCGCTCGCCTCGACGCATTGCCTGCTCGCGGTTTCTCGCGTCGACGCGAGCCTGTTCTCTCGCCACTCCCCGCACCCACTCAGGACGCGCTCGACACGCGCGGGGGACTCCTCGTAGGTTCGTGATCGGCCCGAGGAGGACGGAGATCTCCACAGGATCTCCCTTGATGCCCCTCCCGCCCGCTCCCGACCGACGTCACCAGCCCCGCATCGAGTTCGAACTCGCCGGGGCTCGACTCGAGATCGAGCGCACACCTCCGCGTGGAACTCCTCGCGCCGTGTCGCTGCCTCGCGACGCCGCGACCGAGACGATCACTCGCGCGCTCCGTGAGGAGCTCGGCGCGCCGCCCGACGAGGCCGCGGAGGTTGCGGCGGAGATCCGCCGACGACTCGGGTTGTAGCGCCGTGAACCACGCTGGCGACCGCACGCGCGGCGAAGTCGCGAGGCGACCTTGAGGCGAGGCTGGCTCGCCTTCGTCAACTACTCGGGGACGGCGAGATCAGTGGGCGAAGGTGATCGGTCAGACGCAATGGTGCTCGCTGCGTTCCGAGGTCGAACGAGAGGTCGCTGAAGTCGAGCGGCGCGTCGAGCGCGTGCACGAGTCGATGATGGTTCGGGCAGAGCAGCACCATGTTGCTCATGGCGTCGCTTCCACCGCGGCTCAACCACTGGAGGTGGTGCCCTTCGCACACGTCGACTGAGTGCGCGGCGCGCGACTCCCACTCGCAGACCTGGCAACGGCCGCGGTACAGCGTGCGAAGGTCCTCGACGTTGGCGCGGCTGCGAACCGCCACGTCTCGCACGATCGTGCGGCGCCGCGCTGCGCTCATTCCGCCGGGGAGCGTGTAGATCGTCTCTGTGATGACCTCGGGCTGAGGCCGCGCGAGCAGGAGCTCGAGCTGTTCCTCGTTGACGCCGTGTGCGCGAGGTTCGAGCGGAAGATCACGCGCGAACACCGCGAGCGCTGCGTGGTCCATCGGTGCGATCGAGCGCACCGCGCCCGGGCCTTGAAACGAGCGTCCGAGCACGCCATCACCCATCGAGAGCGCAAACGTGCGGATCAAGGGTTCGACGTTGGGGCCGTCATCGATCGCGAAGTAGCGAGACCTCGAGCGATCGCCCCACACGCGAAAGGGGCCGTACTGGTAGCCCTCGGGGTTGCGCGTCTTCGCGTGCACGATGAGCTCGGCTGCGAGCACGTAGCGACCCTTCGCGTTGCGCGTGAAGGCCCAGACGCTGCCCCCGAGGTCGACGCTGTGCAGCTTCGCAGACGACTGGTTCAGATGAAACGCGACGCCCTCGTCGAGGTCGCGCTCGTAGTTGTCTCTGCGCCAGAAGTACAGCAGCGACATTGCGTGCAAACGAGGCTATCGCAACGCGAACGAGAGGGCGATCGCGATGGGGCTCACGGCTTCATCTGCAGGATCACGTCGACTTCCTGCTCGCTCCATCGGGCATCGCGGTCGCGGAGGTGGAGGTGCCACGCTCGCGGAACGCTCGGCGGTGCCGCGTCGCACGCCGCGATGGCTTCGTGGATGAAGACGGCGAGCCGACGCAGATCCTCGACGTCGCAGAGCAGCGTGACCTCTCGAAGCTCGACGGGCTGCTCCGCCTCGTCGTCGCCGTGTGGGTATCCGAAACCTCGCATGATTCCTCCTCGTCAACGCGCGCCTACGACCGTACACCTGCGGTTCGGGCGAACGGGAGACGCGTCGATGCGATGTCGCGGACCCTACAGCGCGAGGTCCCGTCGACGACAGTTGGGGGAGCTCAACGCCTCGCGGCATCGCTGCGACGACGCTGCTCGCGGCAGAGCTTCACAGCGTCGTGGTCGATGACGTCGAGGGTGTCTTCGGCGCGATGCTCAACGGGCAGGCGTGGCGCAGCGTGTGATCGCGACGTCGCAAGCGATCACGCTGTTCGCGGCTGAGGTACTTGTGTGGGAATGACGTTCCGCAGAACGCGGACCGGCGACGGCTCGGCGCTCGCGAGGATGCGAGAGGCCGTCTGAGAACGGACGCGACATGATCTGCCGCAGAATGGCGGGCCCCTGGCGGTGCACGGAGACGCTGCGCTCGCAGCGCTCGCCCTCCGCCTAACGCACCCCACCGCAGATCCCACCGACCATCGCGTCGGGCGCGTTCATCCTCAGCCACGCGGCGACCGTGAGCCCGACGTCGGTCACCAGCACCCCTCGCGCGACGGACTCTCTCGCCTTCGCGAGCAGCTCCCTCGTGAGCGCGGTGTGGCTGTCGTCGAGCGCGTAGCCGTGGATGCGCGGACCCGGCGCGTCGATCCCTTCGGGCAGCATGCCGGTGAGCAGCCACCACGACTCTATCGCGGCGCGCTCGGCCTCTGCCTCCATCTCGGCGCGCCCGCGCGACGTGAGATACCGCGTGACGAACGAGACGGGGCCTCGCCAGAACTGCTCGACATGCGTGAGCTCGTGGAACACCACGCGCGCTTCGGGCGTGATCGGCCACGCGCCTCGCGGCGAGTAGATCACTGGACCGAGCGTGGTCCAGCATCGCGCGAGAAAGGCCTCGGCCGACGGAACGGGCGCTCCGAGCAGCGCAGCCACGCCGAACACCGCCGCGACGACGCGCATCTCGACGGCGTCGCGCTTCTCTCGCACGACGGCGCGATACCTTCCTAGGAGCGCGCGCAGCAGCTCGGCCATCTGCGCTTCCGTGAGCTTCATCGCGCACCTCCCTCGACGTCGGGAGACGCGCCGCGAGGCGCACGCGAGCGAGCGCGCGCCGCACCTTGAGTGAGCATGAGAGACCTCATCGTGAGTCGTTGAACGAGTGCGCGGAACGCCCCTCGACGGAGGCGCGCGCATGGCTACGCTGCGCGTCGGAGGCTGCGATGGAGCTCGACGCGGAGGCTGTGTATCGGACCTATCTCGAGTCGTACGTGGAGGCCCTCGGAGGCGGTCGCCTCGACGGCGTGATGGCGCTGCGAGAGACCACCGAGCCCGAGCGCGCGGCGATCGCGCTGGCCGCGTTCCACGCGTCGAAGCCGCAGGCTCCTGCGAGCCGCATCGCCGTCGTGAAAGAGCTCAGAGAAATGCTTAGGGGCCCGGCCGTTGCTGCCGTCCCGGTTGCCCCGCCCACGCCAGAAGGCTGACCGTCTCGGCTGCCACCTTCACATCGGTGGCACCCGGAGCGAGCGCGACGAGGCGCTCGAGCCACGCCATCTCGGCCTTGAGCCGCAGCGCCTCGACCTCGACGGCGAGGCGCGCGTTCTCTGCGACGACATCGCGCGTGCTCATCAGAACGCTCCCCAGGTCTTGCGCGAGGCGAGGTCCTGCCAGGTCGTCGGAGCGTGCTGATCGCGCGCGAGCAGCGCCGTCGGCGAGGGCAGCGGAGCGTTCGGGATGCGCGCTCCCCGATCGCTCTGCAGCCGTTCGAGACGCGCGTCGGTGTCTTTGTAGAGCTGCCTCCACGCGACTCGCTCCGCGTCGCTCAGTGAGCCTCGCGTTCGTACCGCGCACCACACCGAGCGCTGCGCCACGATCTCGCGCACGCTCTCTGAAACCTCACCCCTGAACGGAGCGCCGTGCGACGCGGCGAGGCACTCGTCGACCTCGGTCTCGGCGGAGGCAACGGCGCGCACGAAGGTCCGCTCGTCGAGCGAGTCCGGTGCGATCACGCCGTCTCCGTCGAGGTCGAAGACGCGAAGGAGATCCTCGTCACCGAGCGTCTCCCTCGCGTACGCGATGGCCTCGGCGATCGTCGCGCCGAGGTAGCGAATGGCGCTCACGTGAGCACGTCGAAGTCTGCGCCGGCGACGAGGCGCTCGCCCTCGAGGTCCGCGAGCGACGCGAGGAAGGTCTTGCCCGCGTCGACGCACACGGCCTCGGCGCCGACGCTGAAGTGCATCCGGTGGCGCGCTCGCATCGTCACCAGCGAGCCACGCGTCGGCGCGCGCAGCGGAGCGGTGTCGCGGCGTCCGAGCTCAGCGCGCAGGTGCTCGATGGTGCGGTCTCGCTCGGCGAGCTCCACGCGCATCGCTTCGAGCGCGGCCTCGCGGTCGACGAGGGCCGTGCGCAGCGCGTCGGCGGCACCGCGCGCCTCGACGAGCTCACGCTGCAGCTCGACGGAGATGCCCTCTCGGCGATCGAGCGCCTTGCGCGCCTCGGCGAGCTCGCGCTCGAGCGTCGCGAGCTTCGTACGAGCGTCGGCGGCGCGCTCGGGGCGTGCGGTTTCGGTGTTCTCGGGCTCAGGCATGGGTGCTCTCCTTCACGCTCAGGGCGCGGTCTGACGTACGCCTCGGATGAGCCCGCCGAAGTCGGGTCCGACGAAGACGACGTCGGAGTCCTGTCGGGTGACGACGACGTTGTCGGAGCCCATCGGGCCGCGCGGATCGAAGTACGTGCGCACGTGAACGCCGCGAGGACCGCCAGGGAGCGCGGTGCGAAAGCGCCTCGCGGTCGTGGGCTCGTCGCGCGCCGGGTTGACGTGTCCGAACCACGCGTCGGTCTCGGACCAGGTGCGGCGCACGGTGCTGCTCTCTTCGACGAGGTGCTTCGAGATCCACACGTTCTCGATGCCGAAGAACTGCGCGAACTCGGCGGGAGAGAGCACGCCGTCGGTCGCGCGAAAGCGTCCGAGGAGGATGTGCTGGAGCTGCGTGTTCACCTGCGCCGCGCCCCAGGCGAGATCCGAGAACACGCAGTGGTTCACGTACGCGGGGATCGCCAGCAGAAGGTCGAGGACGTTCTGCACCGGCGTCGCCGCGGCGCCTCCGTTCCATCGGAACGACGAGCCGAGCGTGAGCACGTTCGACGCGGGGTAGCGCGCCGGATCACCGAGGGCCGATGCGACGTCGCGCTCCATCTCGCGGTCGTGCATGCCCATGACGAACTCGGTCTCGCTCGACAGCTTGTTGAGCGCGGGCGCGACCGACTGCGCGAGGCGGTTGATCGACCCTTCGAGCGCGCGAGGCTCGGTGGTGAAGCTCTTCGACGAGACGCGCCGAGAGACGCGGCGCACGGTTCCGTCGGGGCCGATGCGCGAGTCGACGACCTGACGCTGCCCTGCGCGGTCGTACTCGAGGTAGCGGCCCGCGACGAGCGACTCGGTCTGCAGCGGACACACGCGGGCGTGGATCGTGTCGAAGTTCTTCCACTCGATCGCGGCCTGGGTGAGCAGCTCCTCGACGAGGGCGTCGCCGGGGTCGAGGCCGAAGCACTGCTGGTACTTCGCGCGGAGCTTCGTGTACTCCGTCGCGCCGAGGCCCTGCAGAAAGCGCTGCGCGCGGGCGTCTCCCTGCTGCGTGTGGCGAGAGAAGCTGGCCTCGGGGGCGCGCGTTTCGAAGCGCTGACCGAGGGTGAAGCCCGAGAGCGCGCCGACGTCGACGTGGGCGCTGCGCGTGGTGGCGCGCTGCGAGAAGTCTTGCGGATCGACGCCGCGCAGGGCGAGCACGCGGGCGGCCTCGGGGTGCATCCCGTGGCGATTGGGGGCGTGCATGAGTCGCTCTTGCACGCTGGTGACGACGTGAGGTCCAGACATGAGTGGCTCCAGTGCGCGAGCGCGTTGCGCCGCGCGAATCGGGTGAGATGGTTCGGTAGCGAACGAGATGGTTCGGAGGCGAACGATCAGGAGGCGCGGGTGAGCGTGGCGCCCGGCGTGAGGCGCACTCGGATGCGCGTGACGGCTGCCGGGGCGGGGTCTTCGGCGATGCCGACGAGGTGCAGCGTCGCGCCGGGCGGAGGGGGCGCCGAGTTGGTCGAGTACACGCAGCCTTCGAGGGGCCCCGCGGTGACGTTGACGGCGAGTCGATCGCCGCGCGCGACAGGAGCGGTGCCGTCGGTGTCGACCTCGCGCACGCCACCCACGCAGACGTCGTGCGTCTTACCGGGAGCGATCGCGCGCACGGTCACTCCCTTGAGCTTCGCGGCTCCGGTGAGCGAGACGCGGTCGACGGGGTTGGCGGCGGTGGTCGACGCGGCGTAGCCGCAGACGCGCGCCTCGGGGATCGTGTAGGTGCCGTTGACGTTGGTGCCGCTCGCGTAGACGGCACCCTCCGACGTTTCGATGGGCATTGGGGGCGTGGCTCCTGATGAGGGTGAGAGATCAGCCGCCGAGCTCTTGCAGGGCGGCGCCGAAGCTGAGGTCGCGCCCTTCGGCGCGTGCGATGGCGATGTGCGTGCGCACGATGCTCAGCACCGCGGCGGACGTGTTCTCGTCGAGCGCGACTCCGTCTTGCGCGCCCTGCGGAGGGACGATCGTCGCGAGGCGCTCCCCGTGCTGCGCGCACTGGAGCAGCTCCGCGGGCGTGGGCCTGGGGTGCTCCTCGCGAAAGCGCGCGAGGTCGTGCTCGGCCTGAAAGCGCAGCGCGCGCTCGGCGGCCTTGAGCTCGGGATGCACCGCGAAGAGCTCGGCGAGGTGCGCGTCGAGCTCCGCCTTCTCGCGCGCATCACGCTCTGCGCGAAGCGTCGTGAGCTCGGCTTCGAGCGCGGTCACCTTCGCGGCGGCGACGGTGATCGACGAGAGCTTCGAGGCGAGCTCCTGCGCCGTGGCGGTCGGAGCGAGCGAGAGTGCGCGCAGCGCTTCGGCACCGAGCGATGCGAGCGAGTGCACCTTGTCGCGCGCGTCGTCTTCGGACGAGGCGACGAGACTGAATCGAGCGGCGAGTTCGAGGTAGCGGGTCATGGGCTTCTCCGTGGAGGGGTGACGTTCGAGCGCCGCTCGCAGCCGCGCGGCCTGCGCGTGCGTGAGCGCGCTTGGATCGAGCGACGCGGTGATGGGCAGCAGGCCCGTGAGTCGCGGGTGCGCGGTGAGCGACCACGACCAGAGCAGCGCGCCGAGGCTCGCCCCGGTGGCCTCATCGACGGCTCCTTTGAGAACGGTGACGCTGCCGTAGCGCCACTTGCGTCCGGGACCGACGAGCGGCGCGGTGGCCTCGTCGAAGCTCACGCGCCCTTCGAGCGTGGCGGCGGTGCGCGAGGTGCCGTTCATGTCGGTGACCTCGCGCTCTCCGACGCGAAGCTCCTCGACGTAGCCGTGCGGCTCGCACCACGCGCGATCCCCGAACCAGTCGGTGTCGGCGTGCTCGATGACGACGGGCACGCAGGGGTAGCGGCGGTGGTTGGCGACGCAGCGTTCGAAGTCTTCCTTCGAGAGCGTGACGTCGCTGTCGACCATCGAGACGGCGTAGGCGAGCTCGATCCAGCGTGTTCCGTCGGACTCTTCGCGTGACGCGGCGAAGGCGTCGACGGTCGCTCCGAGAATGAGCGAGCCGTCAGGAATCGGGCGCGAGGGCGCGTTCTCGCGCGCGGCGAGGGCGTGCGTTGCGGGCATCAGCGGTTCTCCGTCAGGGGTTGGTGCGAGGTGAGGCGAGGCGATCGCGCGCGGCGTCGAGCTCAGGGCTCCAGAGCTCGGGAGCGGGCGTTCCTTCGGGGAAGAGGCGCGGGTTCGCGGCGACGTAGCGCGCGAAGAGCCACGACACGGCTGCGCAGACGCGGCGCACATCAGAGCGCCAGAACGTGAAGCTCTGCGCGTACATCACCTCTTGCGCGGCGCGAGCGCCTGGACGCAGGTCGCTGATCGAGTCGGCTCCGTTGACGAGCTTCGAGAGCAGCCGCTCGAGGTGCTCCAGCGTCTCGCGCTGCAGCGGCGTGACGTCGTGGTCGTAGCGCAGCGGCTCGACGCGTGTCGTGTCGGCGAGCACGTCACGGAGCGATCCCGAGATGCCCATCACGACGCGGCGCAGCTTGTCGACCTCGGCGTCGGTCGCCATGCGCACGCCGTCGAGCTTCGCGACGCCGGGCGTCGGATGCGCGGCCCTCGCACCACCCGCAGCGTAGTAGCCGATGTGCGCAGGACGACCGAGCAGCTCGATCAGCGCCATCAGGTCGCGCCACGACCACTCATACATCAGCAGGTACCAGACGGCCGCCGCGAAGAGTCCATCGCAGGTCGGCTGGAGGCCGAGCGGAGACGCCGTGTGCACGAGAAACTTGTCGGCGTGAAAGCGCGAGAGCGGCACGCCGTAAGGCCCCGAGAACGGACTCTCCGGATCGTCTGGATCGTGCAGCCGAAGTGCTGTCGCATCGGGCTCACCGGGTGGCGCGGCGAGCGAGAGGCGACGCGGATGCACCGCGACGAGGTGATCGAGGCGCAGCTCGCGTCCATCGCGCGCCCACATGACCTCGTGCACCGAGCGCTGCCACCACAGCGCGCTTGTGAGGTGCGCCACGAGGTCGGACCACGCGTGCGTCGGACGCGATTGCCACGCGTTGAGCATCGCGCCGCACGCATCGGCAGCCTTGCTCGCCGCGAGCGACGACGTCCCTCGACCGACGCGCACCTCGAAGCGTGTCTCGACGACCGACTCACGACGGATCGCGAGCTGCGACACGAGGTGCGGATTCTTCTGAAGGAACTCTCCGCCGAGGTCGATCCACGGCTGCATCCATCCCTGGTTGCGCTGCGCGATCAGCGCCGCGAGGAGCGCGGGCGTGAGCCGATTGCCGAGCACCGCAGGGTCGCGCTCGGTCGGAGGCGCAGGTTGCGCGATGACGTGGAGGTGCGAGGTCGTCGAGACGCTCTTCGCACCGGTCGCACCGGTCCATGTGTCGAAGGCCGCGCCGAGGCCCGCGCCGGCCGCGTCGACGATGCGAGTGAGGAGCGACATGATGGTGGGTCACCGCGCAGCGAAGGCCGAGAGCTGGCGAGAGAAGTCGTCGGGAGGCGAGGGAGGAGGAGTGACCACGACCTCGTCGTCGAAGGACGCGAGCGCGACGTTCCAGGCGTGGGCGGTGGCGTCGACGTCGTCGTCTTCGCGATCGCCGACGCCGGTGAAGCGCTCCATCACGCGCAGGTAGTTGGCGAGGTCTTCGGGCTCGCAGCCGATGAGCTCACACGACGCCGGAACGAAGAACCTCGCAGGCTCACCGCGCGCGGCGTCGCCGTTCCACGCTGCGGCGAGGGCCTGCGCGCGCGTGTACTTATCGCCGACGGCGGTGACGAGCGTGATGCTGAGCGACGCGTCGATGTCGGTGAGAGACTTCGCCTGTGCCTGCCCGTCGCGCGAGCCCTCGATGTGGAGCGTCACGCACCACCGCTGTTGAAACGCGAGCAGCCTCTGCGCGGCCTGCGGCGGTTCGAGCTGAAAGCGCAAGAGACCCACGAGCCACGCGCGAAGCTCCGAGCCCGACCCGGTGACCCACAGCGCGACGGCGACGGTGTGATTCGCGCGTGATCTTGCCGAGCCCGCGGGGTCGACGGCGACGACGACGCGTCCCTCGGAGGGCAGCGAGGTCCACCGAGCGGCGACCTTGAAGACCTTGCCGTCCTTCGGCCTCGGACGCCCTTGAAACAGCGACCACCACCCATACGGACCGAGCTTGCGTCGAATGCGCACCAGCGCCTCGATCGGAAACCTCTCCGGCCAGAGCGCGACGCCCTCGTCCGACGCCTCGCCGCTCGCGTCACGAATCGCAGGGAGGTTGAGCACCTCCCAGAGCGGCGCGCCCTGCTCGTCGGTCTCTCGTTCGAGTCGTCCGTTGAGGTCGTCCTCGTGCCAGCGCGTGGCGACGACGACGATGGATCCCGTGGGCTCGCGTCGCGTGAAGATGTCGTCGTTGAAGCCGTTCCAGACCTTCTCTCGCACGACGGGGCTCTCGGCCTCCTCGCGGTTCTTGAACGGATCGTCGACGACGAGCAGCCCGCCGAATCCCTTGCCCGTGAGCTGCCCTCCGATGCCCGTCGCCGAGAGTCCGCCTTCCTCGGGCGTGCGCCAGTCTTTGACGTTGGCCGCGTCGTCGCACACGCGTCCGCCGAGCTCGCGCACCATCTTTCGAATCGCGCGGGAGTGCGTGTACGCGTAGTCCGCCGCGTAGGTGACGAACGCGTTGAGGCGCTCGGGGCGATGCACGATCGCGTACGAGAGCGCGCGTCGCACGGTGGTGGTCTTGGCGTGCCTCGGTGGCATCGACACGAGCGCGAGCGTGGGGCGTTCGAGCGCCCGCTCGAAGAGCGCGACGAGCCTCGCGAGGTGCCACGGGATCGGAGCGTGCTGCGGCGCGTGACGCTCGATCCACGCGGCGAGCGACGGAGGAGACACGCGTCGCGCGAGCTCGGCGTCGAAGAGCTCGGTGAGCAGGTCGCGAGGTGCCACGCGTCACGGCGTGTGGGGCGTCGGCGAAGTTGTGAGACCGCTCGCATCGCGGAGCTGCATGAGCGCGGCGCGCAGCTCGGTCTCGGGCAGCGCGGCGAGCAGAGCGAGCACCTGGTCGACGCCGGGCGCAGAGCGCGCTTCGAGGGCGAGGGCCTCCGCGCGGAGCTTCCGTCGCGTGAGCCGCGCGGTGCGTCGCTTGAGTTCGAGCTCGGCGAGGTCGACCATGCGCGCGACGCCGTACGAGGCGGTCTTCGCCGCGGCGAGGAGCTCGTCGAGGGTGAGCTCGGCGCGCAGCTCCGCGGTGGCCGTGCGGGTGCGGACCTCGCGCACGAGGCCGTCGAGCGTGCGACGTCCGCGAGCGAGACCTTCGTCGATCGCGCGCGCGTGGAGTTGGGATCTGTTGGGATCTCCGATGCGCAGAAGTGCCTTGCGAACCGTCGATGGGTCTGGAGCGCCGATCGCTCGTGCGGCCTCGGAGTAGCTGCCGGAGCGCGCATACACCTCGGCCGCTTGCCCGAGCTGCTCAGGCGTGAGTGGAATTCCTCGTGGCATCGGTTGGGTTACGCGGCTTGCGCGTCGAGGGAGAGGTAGAGCCAGCGGTCGAAGGAGTCGCGGTCGATGCAGAAGCCGCGTCGACCGCGTCGTCCCGTGGGCGGACGGGTGACGCGAGGCACGAGCGGATCGCGGTGCTGCATCACCTCCCAGGCGGCGCAGTAGCGCTTCGCGGTGGCGAGCGAGCACACGAGTCGAGCGGCGACGTCGAGGGCCGTCATGGTGTGGGCGAGGGGAGGTATCTGCCCGATGGCGGGCGCACGTATCCCCTCTGCAACGAGAGGTTTTCTGAGCTTTATTCGCGCGTCAAGCGAGGGGAGTGAGTTCGTCGCGACAAGCCGACTTGTTGGCGGGGCAACGGCAGCGGCCATCGAAGCCCTGGGAATCTCACGGCGGAAAGAAATCGACGCGCGCCAGTTGCAGTCTGTATTTTATGCGCATATAACACATCTGCACGCGCGAAGGCACTCCTGGTTAGCTCCAGGATCGCCCGCTTGTGCGACCAGGGTGGTGGACTGATAGACCCCGCGCTGCCCGCCCCGGAAAATGAGGATCGCTCGGCAGATTAGACTCCAAGCGATGGATGAGGTCATGAACATGAATGCTCGGCTCGAGACGAGCGACATCTTCATGGCCATTGCATAGTCGCTCGACTTACGAGGCGAGCGAGATGGGCGAGGAAATGGTTCCTTGCTCAACCCACGGATTCACTCCGAGGGTCGGTACAGTCGTAGTGGGGTCAACCGACACCGCAGGAGCAACGCGAGGGAGATCGTCCGGATGGACAAACTCATCGTGTTGCTCGTGCGGCCTGTTCCGCGAGTGCGCGGAGCAGGCCATGACGCACGAGCAACCTGAAGACAAACAGAAGAACGATGACTTCGAGCGAAGACTGACCGAGGCCAGAGAGGCGTACGGCGAGATCACTGGCGAAGAACTCACGGGGTGGAGACACCTCACGAGGCTGTGGTTGCAAAATGTCGCCGCAGCGGACCCGGTGGTTCAACTGACTGCCTATACGATCCTCGGTCTGATCGTGCTCACGGTTCTGAAGACCACCACGGCGGTGTATGTATGCACGACGATGGTCGGGGCGCTCGGCCTGATCGCCGAGACGCTCAAAAGAAGAGGCCCTGATGGCCAGACCTCCAGGCGCCGAGGCAAGAACGCGGCTCAATCTCGAGCTGCCCGTAAGGGTGCGCGAGAGAATGGAGCGGCTGCGTGAACTGAGCGAAGCGGACAGCATCACCGAGGTGATCAGGCGAGCGCTCACTCTCTACGACGTACTCGTCGCCACGACCCGTGAGGAAGGCGCCAAGGTCATCCTGCGACGTCCTGACGGCACCGAACGAGAGATCGTCATTCTCTGATCTGTCGTTCCAAGCCTACTTTGGGCACAGGCGTAAGCCTGGTCGCGCAAGACGGGCACCCCCACGAGACTCTCCTCAACAACCACCCTCTTGAGATCGCGAACCGCCTCGATCAACCCGGCACCACTTGCCACTACTCGGAGGTGCGCACGATGAGATGGTTGCCGCGGCCTCAATCGTGCTCAGCCTCACGCTGAGCGATCCTGTCTGAGTTCCAATCGCCGGACTCAATCCGTTCGGGGCGCCAACTTGGCCCGACTCGCTTCGGTCTGCACGGTTTCGAACAACACCGATGCTGTAGGCGGCTTTTCAAGGACGGCCTCGACACGCAGCCCTTGGAGTGCGGACTGGTAATACGACGCGTTGCCGCTCAGGACGATGATCGGAATGTCTCGAGTGGCTACGCTGGAGCGAAGTCGCGCGATGAATCGCACGCCGTCGGCACCGGGGCGACACAGGTCGGTGATGATCAAGTCCGGACGCCAGTCCGAGAGCACCGCGAAGGCGTCGTCGTTGCTTCTGGCTCCACGAATCTCGAACGAGCCGTAGCCGCCGAGTGACCTGGCGATGCTTCGTCGCACGCAATCCTCGTCGTCCACGTGGAGCACGCGCAGTGGAGGCGCTGCGCTCGCCTCTGTCCTCGTCGAGCCTTCACGCGTCGTCATCGAGCGGACAAGTCTATCGGGGTGCGTTCGGTCGTGCTTGGTCGGCCACCGTTGCGAGGCGAGCACGCGTCTCGTTTCCTGTCGATGGTTGCCTCAGGATCGGACCTGCCATGTCTCGACGGCCAACGCGACGAGCTCCCTTCCGAACGCGGCGCGCGTGACTCGCGGCGAGGCTCGATCTCGTGCGACGCGCGGACGCCCGCTCTGCCGACTCATTCGTTCGATCGTTGCGACGACCGACGCCGCGTTCGCACGCTGCCAGACCGCGCGCAGAGCGACGTTGGCGAAGGCCATCGCGACGGCTTCACAGACCTCGCCGAGCTGCATCGAGCGAGGGCATCGCGCGGCCATGAAGCGCAGCACGGCCGCGGGGATCGACGTCCCTGCGTGCGACTCGAGCGCGCGCAGTCTTCGCTGCAACGCGATCGCGTGCGTCCAGTCGGGATCGTCGTCACGCTCGCTCGGAGCGGGTGACGCACTTCCGAGCAGCGCCGTGACGAGCCTCGTGCGAGCGAGCGCGACCGGTCGGCGCGAAGCCTCCGAGCCCTCGACCTCTCTCGCTCGAAGCGCTCCGTCGTCACCGCGTTCGAACACGAGGTCGACGAGCCGCGTGACCTCCTCGTCGCGCGTGGCGGTGTGACGCGTCCCGTCGGCGTCGGAGACCCACCCTCGGAGCGCGCTGGCGTAGCGCGCGGTGCGCTCGAGGGCCTCGATCTGCTCGAGGTCGGCGAGCACGAGCGCGAGGTCGCGATGAAGCGATGGGCGCTCACCACCGACCTCTGCGCTCGTGCTCGTCGCCTCCGCGCTCACGAGCGGTCCTCGCATCGATCGCAGCGCGTGCGATCGTTCGCGCGCCACGCGCAGCCGCCCGGGCAGCGGCGATCCTCGGTGCAGCCGCAGCGCGAACAGACGGGAGCGACGTCGATCCCGCGCGCTTCGAGCGATGCGCGAACTCGCAGATCATCCGATGCGGCGACGTGAAACGCCACGGTCTCGGCGCGGACCTCGACGTCTTCACCGCCGAGATCGGTGGCGAGCTCTGCGGGAGATACGCCGAGCGCGCGGGCCTGAGCGCGAGCGACGGCGAGCCAGACGCGCTCGTCGTCGTCGAACTCGATCAGCTCCACCTCGGCGCCGCGCACCGCGGGAGGCGGTGAGGTTGTCGGCTCCGCGCGTCGCAGCTCCGCAGGAATCACCTCTGCGGGCGAGGCGGCGGTGGCCTCGTCGAGCGAGCACCAGGTGAGCGTGGCGATCTGCGTGGGCGCGCAGTCGAGCGCGAACGATCGCGACGACAGCACGACGCAGCGCACGAAGCGGTGTCCTGCGAGCGAGACTTCGCGCACGCGCGCGCCGAAGCGCCTGCCGTCGACGAGTGCCACGATCGCGAAGCGCGCGGGAGGCGGCGGTGGAGGCGGTGTAGGTACCTGCGCGGGGCTCACGGCGTCCTCGCGGTGTGCACGGTGAGATGCAGCCCCTCGACCGCGACGGAGACCTCGGGCGAGGGGCCCGTGAGGTTCGCCGCGAGCCGCGCCCGCTCGTTCGCATCGAGCACGAGGTCGACGCGCGTGAGCTCTCCCTCGTCGCAGACGCGCGCGCAGGCCGTGTCGACGCGCCACGCCCGCACGAGCACCCTTACGCCGTACGAGCGCCCGCGCACCTGTCCGACGCGCCATGAGACGCGAGTGTCGCCATCATCGACGCCCAGCCAGCGCGCGACCTCATCACGCACGGCCTTGCACGCGCGAGCGAGGTTGTCGTCGTCGAGCGCGCGCGGCGCGATGCGAATGACGCGCACCTCGCACGGAGGCGCGATGGGCTTCATGCGTCGCAGACGCAGCGCGACGACCGAGCGTTGCCTCGCCGCGCGTCCGGCGCCGCGGTGCCAGCTCCCGCGCTGGTTGGCCTCGGAGACGAGGCGCAGACCGGGGAGCTCGACGCGCAGCGCCGTCACGAACGACTCCCGGCGGGGCGCGACGAGGGCGGGTGAGGCGAGGCGAAGTCGTCGTCACGCTCGACGAAGCGCGTGAAGCGACGTTCGAAACGCAGCGGAACCTCACCCGTCGGACCGCTGCGCGACTTGAGCACCAGCAGATCGATGTCGACGTTGTCGGACGCGGGGCCGTCAGAGCGCCCCTCCGAGGGGTGGAGCACCATGATGATGTCCGCGTGCGACTCGATGCCGCCGGAGCCCTTGAGGTCCTGAATGCGCGGCTTGCGGCCCGCGAGCTGTCCCGCGCGGTTGAACTGAGAGAGCACCACCACGGGGCAGCGGATCTCTCGCGCGAGCTTCTTGAGCGCGCGGGCGTTCGCGTCGATGACCTCGGCGGTGTGCGACTCGCTCATGCCGGGAGGCGGGTCGAGGATCTGCAGGTAGTCGACCACGATGAGGCTCACGGGGCCCTCGGCGACGGCGTTGAGCGCGCCGATGCGCAGCTCCGCGATGTCGACGGAGCCCGTGTCGCAGACGCGAATCGGCAACGACGCGATCTCCTTCGAGGCGCGCTGCAGCGCGATGGCCTCTGCCTCGGTGAGCATGGCGCCGCGGACGATCGTCGACGACACGCCCGCGATCGAGCAGGCGAAGCGCCAGTGCAGCTCGACGCGGTCCATCTCCTGCGAGACGAGCAGCACGTGGAGCCCCTGGGTGGCGGCGTGGTGCAGCAGTTGGAGCGCGAACGCGGTCTTGCCGCCGCCTTGATCGGCGGCCACGACCACGAGCTCACCCGCGAGGAGTCCACCCCCGAAGAGCCCGACGTCCGACACCCTCCCCTCGACCGCTGCGCGCGTGACGGAGGTCCCATCGAGCGCGCGGAAGCCCGTAGGCACCAGATCCAGCCCGCCCTCGCGCCGCCCGATGAGGTCGTTCCACGCCTCCTCCGCGACGGAGCTCATGGAGCGCCACGCCGCGTCGCGATGCGTCGTACGCGCGGTCGCCATGCGCGCCATCGAGCGAGTGATCGCGCGCTCTGGGTCGCCGTCGCCCTGCATGATCATCGACGCCTCCCAGAGCGCGTCGAGGTAGCGGCGAGCGCGCGCGGAGTCCGCGACGATGAGCGCGTGGGCCTCGCAGTGGGCGACGGTGGGGATCTCGTCGGTGAGCTCACCGAGGTACTGCGCGCCGCCGATGCTGTTGAGGCGATTCATCGCGCGCAGCGCGGCGGCCGAGGTGTTGATGTCGATGGGGGTGTGCGTGTCAGAGAGGCTCCGAAAAGCCTGCCAGATGACCTGATGGCGCGGGTCGAAGAAGTCCTCGTGGCTGTCGAGCACCTTGGCGATGCGGGGCAGCGCTCGGTTGTCGAGGAGCACGGCGGCGAGCACGGCGCGCTCGGCGGCGAGGTCGACGTGCGTGACGGAGCCGTTCGCAGAGGCCGAGCGAGAGTGGACGAGCGAGAGCCTGCGGTGCGGAGGTCGAGGGTCAAACATCGTTGATCGCTTTCTGTGAGGGGTTGACGCAGTTGCGGAAGAAGTCCGCGCTTGCGACGGGACCAGGGCGTGAGGTCGAGGAGTTCTGAGAAGAGGTCGCGCTTCGAGAGCGCTCGCGCTTCGTGATGGCGTCGGCTGCGGCGGCGAGGGCCTCGTGGAGCACGGTGTAAGGGCGCTCACCCGACGGGTCGGCCTGGCCCGCGAGGAGCGTGAGCGAGACGCGTCGCTGGCGCCTCGCGACGACGTTCCAGTTGGGCCACGTTCGCGCGGGGTGGCGGATCGCGTCGGCGAGCGCGTCGAGTCCCTCAGGGGACGAGAGCCTCGCATCGCGCTCGGCGGCGATGAGCACGCAACGACCGATCCCCTCGCGCACGTCGCTGCCGCCGTCAGTCATGAGCTCGTTGGGGCGCAGCCGCTCGCAGAGCTCGCGCGTCACCGCGATGCATGCCGCGCGGTCGGGTCTGCACGAGCTCACCTCATCGAGCGCTGGCTCCGGCGAGTGGGAGTTGGCCGGGTTGGAGTTGGCCGGGTTGGAGCTTCGCGTCTGCTCTCGTGCGTCAGCAGCAGCTGCTGCTCTGTGGTTCTGGTTGTTCGAAGCAACAGAGCTCTCAGAAACCGCGCGCGAGAGAGACCGGGTCGGCGAGGTTGGCGCCGAGGTTGGCGGGGTTGGCGAGGTTGGCTCTGTGGTTGGCGTGGTGGTTGGCGCGGAGGTTGGCGCCACATCGAGAGCGTGGTTGGAGGGCACGCACGCCGACTCACGCGGCGCTTCGGCGGAGGACGCTCCAGAGTGCGAGATCCACGAGCCAGGCGCCGGGGATCGCATGTCACGCTCGGTTCTGACTCGTCCGCTTCGACGCCCGGCAGAGTGGGCGAAGGTCAACACCTGCTCGGCCGTCAGTCCGAGGCGCTCGATGGTGTGGCGCCCTCGCTCGCTCTCGAACCAACGCAGTCGCGCGTCGGCGTCACGGAGGCCGTACTTCGAGAAGAGCCCCGACAGCTTCTTGGCGACCGAGCGCTCGTCGATGCGCGCGAGATCCTTGGGCCTTGCCCGCGGCACGTCGTCGAAGTCGAGCGCCTCGCGGTGGCGCTGCGGACGCTCCGCGACGATCACGAGCTGCAGCGCGTCTCCTTCACGGTCGTACTCGACGAGTCCGGCCTCGACGAGCTCGCCCATCGGCGCGACCCCTTGCTCACCCACGACGAGCCTCGCCGCCGCCGCGAACGCCACCCCGTGCGGGAGCGGAACGCGGTCCCCGTCAGGCGAGCACTGGCCCGCGACGAGGTAGAGGCGGAGCAGCACGCCGAGCGCCTCCAGCGACACCGCAGCGACCCTCGGGTCGACCGCGATGGAGCTCGGGATGAGGGTCGCGCCGGATGCGCTCATCGCTTCTCCGCGACGATCTGGTCTGCGCCCGTTCGGCCTCGCCGTCGAAGCTCCGCCGCGTGAGCGAGCGCGCGCAGTCTCGCGTGTCCCTTGCGCGTGATGCGGAGCGTGTTGGGGGCGGTGCGACGCAGCCAACCGATCGCGCAGAGGCCTTCGCGACCCGAGAGCTTCGCGAGCACGCGATTCGAATCCGGGTGCGACGCCTCGAAGCCCGCGAGACCGATGCGCTTCGGCGCGAGCTGCCACGCGCGGACGGCGATGCGAGCCGTCGTCGTATGGTGGCCGCTGCGCGCGACGTCACGCGCCGCGAGCAGGATCAGCTCGCGCAGTGAGAGAGCGTCGACGTCGATCGCGTTCGATCGAGAGCCGAGCTCGTGGCGAGCTCTCGTCGGGCGTCCGCGAGACGGGGCGTGTTGGGATTCGATCAGGATCGATACACAGCGGGCACACCGCTCGGGCGTGTCGCGATGTTCAGGGGCGGGCCGACCGCGATGCTGCGGCGCGAGCCAGGTGCGGGCGTCGAGCGAGGGCGGTACGAGCCAGTGCTCCTCGCGCGAGACGGCAGCATTCGTCGGTCGATGAGCGCTCACAGCTCGCTCTCGACGCGATCGTTCGAGGGCAGCGAGACCTGAACCGCCATGGAGTCAGCGGGCGAATGGGCCTCCGTTCCGGCGTGCGGAGTCGGAGCGACGGAGGTCGAGGCCGCGCTGAGCACCTGCGCGATTCGCTCCTCGGAGTAGCCCCACGCCGTGGCGGGGACCGCGCCGTGGGTGAGCGCCTGCAGCGCGAGCGCGTTGGCAAGCTGGGGGCGGCCGCGCGTCTCCCAGATGGCGACCGCGGGCTGTTTGATCCCGAAGATCTCGGCCAGCTTCGCTTGGGAGACCTTCGCGGACGCTCGCCACGCACGGAGCAGATTCATCGCTTCGGAGTAGTTCATTATTCGGATTGATAATTCTACGAAAGAAACGACGCAAGCTCGGCCGTGGCTATTGATTCTAATATAGGTGTGACTATGATCCGACTTATGACCTTCGATCACGACGACGAGCAGCGACAGGCGAGGCTCAAGGCGGCGCTCCGAGAGCTTGTGGAGCGGCTTGGCAGTCAGGCGGCGGTGGCCGAGGCCATCGGCGTCAAGCAGCCGCGGATCTCCCAGATCCTCGCGCGCGGAGAGCGCGTGACCGAGAAGGTGCTCTTCGGCATGGCGCGCTACACCGGGCGCAGCGTCAGCGATCTCGTGGGCGAGACCGAGGGCTCGCCGCGAATGAGCTCAGGTGACGAGGAGCCGCTGCCTGAGCGTCGCCCCGTGATCGACGAGCGAGAGCACCCGCGGTTGCGCGAGCTCGACGACTGGCGCTTCCTGCTCTCCGGCGCGCAGAGCCGGGCTGCGGAGCGCAACCGTGCGATCCCCGAGTGGGCTTGGAGCGCGCTCGCCAACACGGCGCCTGCGCTCACCGTCGCGCCCACCGTCGTCGACATCTACGAACTGGCCTGCTTCTACGCGGATCACGGCTGGGGACGGCCGGTGCTCTCGCTCCACGAGGCCTCACGCGCTCGGGCGCAGCGCGGCGTGAGGGAGAGCTTCGAGGCGCGTGGCCGAGGCGTCGTCGAGCCTCGCGTGACTCAAGCTCACGAGCGGTCCGTCGACGATTCCGAGAGCGAGGCCGACGAGGCTCCCGCTCCGAACGAACTCAAGAGCGGCGTTCGCGCTCGATTCGAAGTGCCGCAAGACCTCTTCGAGCGCGGCGAGAGCGAGACTCGCTCGAACGTCACCAAGACCGGCTGAACCCGCTCTCCCAGGTCTCTCGCCTGGCGCGCTCACACGGCGCTTCGCACGTCACCCGTTCCAATCTACCGACGTGCTCGCTCCGCACCACGTCGGCCTCGCGCGTGCTCGCCATGCTCGCCGCGGTGCGGCTGCGCGTGGCTCCGCGCGCGCTTCGCCCTCGGTGGCGCTGTGCTGCGCGCGTCGGTCCGTGCTTCGCGCGGGCGACGGTTCGAGAGGCGCTCCGCGGGGGGCTCGGGCTCTCAAGGCTATGGGGCTCGCTCGCAGACCTCGGTGAACACTCGCGAGGCTCACTGCTCGGCGTGCTGCTCGCTCTCGAGCGAGACGAGACGTGCGGGCGGCTTCGGGCCGCCCGACGCTGGCGACGTCCCGAGCTCGAGGCAGTACGGGCGGCTGGCGCCGCCCGTACCCAAGGAGGCTATTCGTTGATGAGTGAATGAATAGGTTTCGAGGCGATTTCTATTCGAATCACGCTTGCGTCATGGGGTGATATGCATTATATTCTGCCTGTCGCTACCGAATGAGACGGTCGCGACGGAGCACCCCCAATGCGCACCCTTCGACCCGCTCTCCTTTTCGTTCCGTTGCGCCCTACGTCGGCGCCGTCTCCCTCGCCGCGTCCCGTTCTGGCGCTGGTCGCCATCGTCGACCTCGTCGGTCGCACGGCCCTCGCGCTGCGTCTCGGCACGCTCGCCGCGTGCCCTCTCTGCGGCGTGACGGTGATCGACGTCGCCATCGACCCCGAGCGCGTTTGTGACGGGTGTCAGCTCCAGCTCGATCGCGCCGTCGAGGCCGAGGGCTCGCTCATCACCGAGAGCGCCGAGGCCGACGACTCGCTCTCACACTGCGACGCCGCGCACGCCTTCGACCCCGACCCTTACAAGCTCATCGCGTTCGGCGCGCCTCGCGGCGTGGCGGAGCGCTCCGATTCGTACCGCCGCGGGGTGATGCTCCCGCCCTCGCGTCGCCGTCGCCCTCGCGCCGTGAGCGCAGGGATGATTCTGCCCGCGCCGATCACCTACGACACCGAAGCGCTCGACGCGGGGAGGGCGGCGTGATGCGCGCTCCGACCTGCGCCGCGCAAGCGGTCGATGAGCTCCGCGCCGACCTCGTCGAAGGCGGCTGTCACAGCGCCGCGCTTCTCGTGGCCGCGGGGTGTCGCAAGGCCGTCGACGCCGTGCTCGCCGACGTCGCTCGCTCGAGCTTCGAGGCCGCGACCCGTCGCGCCGTGTCTGCGCTGGTGAGCGCATGGGGCCGCGGCGACGATGCCAGCGTGCTGCGCGGGCAACAGGCGTGGCTCCTTCAGAGCGGCTGCGCCGCGTGTGTCGTCGCCGCCGTCGAGGGGCGGAGCGCGTGCGTGCTCTGTCTCGAAGACGCTCGACGCGAGCGGGTGGCGTCATGAGCCCGATCGACGCCGAGGTGCTCGCGACGCTGCGCGCGTCGCGCGTCGAGGGGGCGAGGGTGGTGCTGCCGCCGCGCCAGCTCCCGCGCTCGCTCTATGAGCGCACCGATCGGGTGCTGCGCGACCTCGGAGGGCGCTGGTGCTCGAGCGCGCAGGCGCACGTCTTCGAACGCGATCCGAGCGAAGGCCTCGCGCGTGTGCTCGAAGGGCTCGACGCGCAGCGCGACCTCGGGTGGTTCGCGACGCCTCCCTCGCTCGCGCGTGCGCTCGTCGCCAGGGCGCGCGTGCGTCGTGGTGATCGCGCGCTCGCACCGGCCGCGGGTGAGGGGGCGATCGTCGAGGAGCTCCTCCGCGCGGGCGCTCGCGTGACCGCCGTCGAGCTCGACCCGTGGCGCGTCGAGCGGCTGCGGTCGCGCTTTCCCGAGGCGACGGTCATCGAGGGCGATGTGCTCACCATGCAGCCGCGCGACCTCGGCGTGTTCGGCGCGGTGGTGACCTGTCCTCCGTGGCGCACCTGGGGCTTGCGCGGCGCCGACGCGGCGCACCTCGCTCACGCGCTCGAGCTCGTGCGCTACTGCGGCTCCGTGGTGGCCGTGGTCTCCGCCGAGGCCGCGCGAGGTGAGGCTCGCTGCGCGCCGAAGCTCCGCGACGAGCTCGACGCGCTCGGCGCCGCTGTCGAGCCCCTCGAAAGCGAAGCGATCGGCGTCGAGGGGCCCGCGGTGATCGTCGCGCTGCGTGAGGTCGGGCGATGCTGATCCGCGCGCTGCGAACGGTCTACCTCGTCGCGTGCGACGTGTGCCGCACGACCTCCGAGCCCTGCCACGAGCGTGCTGCGCTGCGCGCCCTCGTCGCCCTCAGCTGGCGCGTCGACGAAGACGCCGCGGGGGTCTGTAAGGCCCTCTGCCCAGAGCACCGTGGAGGCAAGGCGCCGGGCTGGTTCGTGACGCTCGTTCCGCGCGGCGCTCATGCTCGAAAGGCCATGCCCGTATGAGCCCCGCGACGCATCGAGAGACGCGGCGGAGGGAGCCGTGAGCGCCGAGCGTGGCCTCGAGACCTTCGACGAGGTGCTCGCCGTGGGCCAGCGCGTGGCCGAGGCCTGGCGCTGCCCCGTCGAGGCCGTGACCCTGCGCGTGCGCTACGAGGCCGACGGGTGGCTCGCCGAGGCACTCGGCCCGAGCGGAGCGCGCATCTCCGTCGTCGGTCATCCCACGCGCGACGCCGCCGCGCAGGCGCTCGCCATCGCCTCGAGAAATCCGTTCGGCGAGACGCCCGACGCCGCGCAGACGCTCGCCGCGGCGCTGCTCGCGCTCCCCGAGGCGCAGGCCTTCGAGGCGCTCGAGCGCGCGACCGTCGGACTCGCCGCGAGCGTCGCGCACGATCGGCTTCGCGAGGCGCTCTTCGACGCGGCGGAGACCTTCCGCATCGCAGGCGAGGGGATGCGATGAGCGCGGCGCACGAGCGACTCCGCGCGCGATGGCGGGCGGCGCACGAGCGCCCGAGCGCGCCGTGTGACTGGTGCGGTCAGCCCTCGGTGCTCACCGCGGGCGATGGGAGGAGCGCGTGCCTCGAGCACGCCATCGGGCTCGCGCGGGCGCTCCGCGTGAGCGCGCGCAGGAGGCTGCGTCGCTCGTGAGGGCCGCGGGCGTGGGGCTGCAGGGGTGCTCCTCCCACGTCCGCGGTCCTCCCGTGCGACGGAACCCAAGACCGAGAGGATGCGACGATGAGAACGTGTGACACATGCGGAGGCGCGAGCCCCGCGGCTTCGAGCGGAGGAGGCGCGTGATGCGCGTCGTCGACCTCTTTAGCGGTGCGGGCGGCACCTCGACGGGCATGTCGCAGGCGGGGCACCGCCTCGTCTGCGCCGTCAACCACTGGCGCCTCGCAGTCGATGCGCACGCGCTCAACCACCCCGAGGCGCACCACGTCTGCCAGGACGCCGCCACGCTCGACCCGCGCGACCTGCCCGAGCACGAGGTCCAGACCGCGTCGCCCGAGTGCATCACCTTCAGCCCCGCGAGAGGCAACCGCGCGCAGCCGCACCGCGACCTCTCGCGCGCCACGGCGTGGTGCGTGGTCGACACCGTCGAGGTCACACGACCGAGGTGGCTCGTCGTCGAGAACGTCCCGGCGTTCCGACGTTGGGAGCGCTTCCCGTTCTGGCGCGGCGCCCTCGAGTCGATGGGCTACCAGATCGAGGAGCACCTCCTCGACGCGGCAGACTTCGGCGTCGCGCAGCACCGCACGCGCCTCTTCATCGTCGCCCGCCTCGGTCGCGCTCCAGGGCTTCACTTCGCGAAGGCGCCTCACGTCTGGGCGCGCTCGGCGCTCGACCTCGACGGCGGCGCGTGGTCGCCCGTGCGCACGCCGAAGCGCTCGCTCAAGACGCTGGCCCGCGTGGCGCGCGCACAGGCGCGCCACGGCTCCGACGTGCTGGTGCCCTACTACAGCCGCGGCTCAGGACTCACTGGCAGATCGCTCGACGCTCCCTGTGGAACGCTCACCACAAAGGCCCGCTGGGCGCTCGTTCGAGGCGATCGCATGCGCATGCTCACCGTCGACGAGCAGGTGCGGCTCATGGGCTTTCCCGAGGGCTACCAGCTCGCGGGTACGAAGGCCGATCGCATCAAGGAGCTCGGCAACGCTGTGTGCCCGCCGGTCGCGCGCGCCATCGGGGAGCAGCTCTCTTGAGCGCGAGCACGCCATCCCGCGCCCCGTCGCCTCCGCTGCCTTCGGCCGCGCCTCGCGCGCGCCCGGTGAGCCAGAGCCTCCCCGACGCTCGCGATGTGCACCGCGGTGAGCGCGTCGGCGCGCTCGCCTCGCCCTCCCACGGGTGCGCCGCTCCGAGCGAGGCCTCTTCGAATGTCCGTCCGCTCCCCTCCAGCACGCGGCCTCGCGCCGCCTCCGAGGTGACCATGACCGAGCCCGCACGCATCCTCGCCGACGTCCCGACCTGGGTGCTCCTGCACGTCGAAGCCACCGCACGCGGCTTCAGGAACGCGCTCAGCTTCCGCCGATGGTGCCGCCGTCACGGCGTGCCGATCCGCATGGACGGTCGCAAGCAGTGGGTGGCGCCGCGCGACGTCGACGCGGCCATCGCGACGATTCCGACGTCCGCCGCGCCCGCTCCCGAGGAGCCGCAAGCGAGCACCGCAGACCCCGTGGCGTCAGGGGTCCTCGACCTGATGCATCGCGTTCGGAGGCGCCGATGATCCCGGGACGTGGACGACCCCGCACCGGCTCCGCGTACGAGCGTCACGGGGTGATCGTGGTCGCGGTGAACCTGCGCCCAGGGTCGCGCTCGCGTCGATGGGTCGACGCTTGCCCGCCGCGACGCGACGGTCACCCGGTCGACCTCATCTACGCGCGCGCCATCGCCGCCGAGCTCCAGCGACGCTACGACGCGGGCGAGTGGGACCCCGAGGCCGCGTCCCTCGAGGCCCCTACCGTCGCACCGCCGACGCTCGCGCTCCCCTCGAACGCCTCGCCCGTGGAGACGCGCGCCAAGGTCGTCGCCACGCCGGCGCCGCTCCCGGTCGCGCAACAACCTCCCGCGCCGCGGGTCGCGCGCGCGGTCCCGGTCCCAGTCGCTGCGACGTCACCGACGGTGCTCGCGTACGCGCGCGAGTGGATCAAGAAGCAGCGCTACGAGTCGGCGCCGAAGGACGCCGCGCGCATCGAGCTCTACGTCGCGAAGGGGCCGCTCACCGAGCGCCTCCTCTCGGAGCTGCGGCCTCGGCACATCCTCGAGTTCATCACCTGGCTCGGGGACCAGCCGTCGACGCGCGGCGGCACGCTCGCGCCGCGCACCATCCGAGGCGCGTACGACGTGCTGCGCCGCTCGCTCGACGCCGCGGTGATCGACGAGCTCCTCGCCGCGAACCCCTGCTCGCCGATCCGCGGGAGGCTGCCGTCGATCGAGGACAAGGACCCGACCGCGCGCGAGACCTGGCTCTACGCGCGAGAGGACATCGCGAAGCTCCTCACCGACGTGCGCATCTGGCCCGTGCGACGCGTCTGCTACGCGCTGCAGTTCCTCACGGGCATGCGCGTGGGCGAGCTCGCGGTGCTGCGCTGGCGCGACTACGACCCCACGATGAAGCCCCTCGGCCGCCTCACGATCCGCCGCGCGGTGAAATCGGTCTCTGGGCGCGAGGCGCAGACCAAGACCTCGGCGGTCAAGCTCGTGCCCGTGCACCCGACGCTCGCGACGATGCTCGACGCGTGGCGCGCGACGGGATGGGCCGCGTACATGGGGCGCGCTCCCAAGGCCGACGACCTCGTCGCGCCGAACAAGGACGGCCGCGTGCGCAACACCAACCGCCAGAACCGCGACCTGGGCAGAGACTGCGCGCGCATCGGCGTCGAGCACCGTCACCAGCACGCGATGCGGCACACGTTCATCACGCTCGTACAGGACGACGGCGCCGACGGTCAGGTGATCCGCTGGATCACGCACGCCCCGCCGCGCACGGCCTTCGACAGCTACACCCGCGCGCAGTGGAACCGGCTCTGCGAGGAGCTCTTGAAGCTCAGGATCGAGCTGCCCGTCGTGCCCTCGTAAGTCCGGGCGCGAGGCGCGTAGCGGCTCCGGGCCGAGGCACCGCAGAAGTGCTCAACCCGTCGGCATCGAGCGCTCACCCCGAGCCGCGCGCTGTCGCTCACGCGCCGCTTCGGCGGCGAGGTCGCGCCCCCAGAGCGTGAAGTGCTCGTCACCACGCCCAGTGAGGGCGATCGAGTCACACCCCTCGACGCAACATCGAGTGGTATCCGCCTCGAGCGTCCCAGGGATGTACCGGAAGCGCTGAACACCGACGTTGGGCATCTTCGCGATGCCCGTGGCCAACGCGACGAACTGCAGCACCTCGAGCGACGCGAGGTTGGTGCTGAACGCGAACACGTTCTCGTTGCGCTTGAAGCGGTGGTCCGCAGGGAGCCCCGCGAGGTAGGTCGGATCGTCGAGGCGACCGTCGCGTTCGGTCGACACGTCGCTCGGCTCGAACGCGCCGAGGCACTGCAAACAGGGCCGCTCGGGAGCGACGGTCTGGAGCTGCCAGTCGACACCCGCGAAGCGACCGTCGCGGAAGCGAACCGCGATGCCGCCGTCGATCACGGGGATCAGGTGCGCGTAGGCGAGGTGGTTGAGGATGCTCCGCGCGCGAGGGCGGTCGACGCAGCTGAACAGCACGTCGCAGTCGAGCGCCGCGCGATACCCCGCCCCCTCCGCGACGCTGAAGGGCGCGCGCCGCACCTCGACAGACGCCGCCGTGGAGGCGCGAGCGATCTGTCGCGCGGCCACATCGATCTTCAGCGCTCCGACGTCGTCGAGGCCGGCGCCGAGCGACCGGTCGAGGTTGTGCGGCTGCACCTCGTCGAAGTCGATCAGCGTGAGGCTCTCGAGGCCCATGCGAGCGAGCGTCTCTGCGACGACGCTGCCCACGCTGCCGAGCCCCACGATGCCCACACGCAGCCGCGCGAGGTCCGCGTGCTTCGTTTCGCCCCACACGGTGACCGTGCGCCGAAACATCTCGCGAAACTCGGGTGCGGGCGCGAGGTGCTCGGCGAAGCTCACGCCGAGCTGCTGTCCCACTACTCGCACCGAGCGGCACCAGGTCCGGTCGTAGCGGCGCGAGCCCCTGCGCGACCACACGCGCGCGCTCCACGTTCCATCGGATCCCGTGGTGAGTCCGACGAGCGGGAGGCCCGTGATGGCGCCGACGGGGCCGGCGAGGCGCGACTCCGCCACGACGTCGTCGTGGCTCATGTGCTGCCACCCCGGACCGGGGTGGCTGTGAAGGAACGCGATGCCGCACTTCTCACGGGCCGCAAGCGCGGTGACGCGCTCGACGTAGGAGGGGTTGAAGCTCACGTTCCCGTGCACCTGGCGATCGCCGCGCTGGGGCAGGACGACGGTGTGCAGGAGCGCGCTCTCGCGCTGCGAGCCGGAGGACGGCGTCCACAGCGCGAACGCGAGGTCTTCTTGCCCGTCGATGCGGAGGAGATGGCGACGAAGCTGCGCGTCGACGCTCTCCGACATGGCGACGCTGAACTCGCGGTCACGCATCGAGGAAGATCCTGTTCACTTGCGCCATGAGCTCTCGCGTCGAGCGCTCGCCCGCCCAGCCGAAGTTGTGGCTCCAGTAGCGCCACTCAGGGCCGAGCGAACTCTGCGTGACGTTCCGCACCTTCGCGACGCTGCCGTCGGGCAGGAGCTGCGGCGTCGCGCGCACGTGGATCGAAGCGCCGACGCCGCGAGGAAAGTCCGGCGGTGCGGGCAGCGCGAGGTCGATCTCTCGACCCGCGAAGCGCCCGAGAGGGACCTTGTAGCCACGCAGGACCGCGAACGGGTTCCCGTCGCCGCCCACGACCTTCTCTACGCCGGTGTGCCCGAGCGCGCGGAGGTCTTCGATCATTCGATCGATCCCGTACTGCATCACGACACCGACGTGGCCGAGTTGTGGAACACCACGAAGCGCTCACAGCAGGTGATCGTCACGCGCTCGTCGAGGTTCGGGTGCTTGATCTGCTCCGTGCCACGCAGTTCGACGAGTGTGGTCTGCGTCGCGTCCGCCTTGGCGTAGCTGGTGAGGATCTCGCGCACGGTCAGGACCGACGTCGGCGCGAAGACCTCCTCCTGATCGATGAAGAACGTCACGCCCGAGCGCGTGGCGAAGCGCTCGACGCCGGGCGCGGTGAGGTCGACCTTCTGGTCGGGGCAGACCACGCGGCGCTCTCCGCCGTGCAGGATCTGGTCGACCGTGTACGCCTCGGGCGGCTGCTTCTTCGCGAGCGTGAGGAGGTCGCGTCCCGTCATCGACAGCGCGTTCACGCGGTAGCGCTCGTCGTCGATGCGGATCACGTAGGTGCGCGCAGGGGGCGGCGGCTCGCCGCGCGCTGCGTACTCATCGAGGTCGACTTCGTGTTCGTCGGAGGGGGCGTGCTTCGGTGCGTTGGGGTCGTTCGGCATGGGGTGCTCCGTGGCCGCGACGTCTCGAGGCGCATCGCCCGATTCGACCGTCGCGGTGACACGGAATCTGCGATCCCCACGCGCCCCGCGCCGTCACACCGATGTAACGCCTGGAGCGGCGATCACCCCGCTTCGTGTTACATCGCGTTACTTCGAAGACGGACCACCGACGATGTCGAAGGGGATGCGGATCTCGAGACCGCCGCCCCCCGCGCTTCGTCGCGCGAAGAGAGCCTCGCGCTTCGCCTTGGGGAAGAGCCGCGAAGCCTTCCCCAAGCTCTTCTCGAAGTCCTCGAGAACACGCTTCTTCATCATGGACACGGCTTGGGGCGTCGCGTCCTTGTTCCCTGTGAACGCCACCGCGAGCTGGCGCGTGGTCAGCTTTTTCCGCCGCTCTTGCTGCGCGATCGCCAGCACGAAATAGAACGCCTGCTCGCTGCGCAACTCGATGTCGACGCCGTGGAAGCGGATCTTCCGCTCCCCCTGATGGATCAGGAGTTCCATGGCGGGATTCGCCTGCGCCCAAGGATCGTTCTTGTCGAGCCCAAGGAGTCTGACCGCGCGCGACCACATCAAGTCGAACGGCGGACACCACGTGCTGCACTCGAGGCGAGGGAGCTCGGCGAGGACACGGCGTCCGGTCGGCACGAGGAGCAATGGGCGGCTGCCATCGAGTCGACGCTCCTCGATCGCGGCGCGCGCGACCGCTTCGTCCACGGGTTTTCTCGCGACCAGATAGACCCGCACGCGTTGATCGTGTGCCTCGCGCACGCCGAGGTCGTGAAGCCCTGGCGCTGCGAGGCGCGGCTCTCCGGCGAGGCTCAGCCCGAGGGAGAGCTGCCGCGTGAGCGCTGCCATCTCCACGCGGCCGCCGAGAGTCTCCCCCACCGTAACGATCTCAGGCGGGCGCGCATGGTCGTCGCTCACGACCACGTGCTCCGCGACCGAGTGGACCTGAATCGTAGAGATCTCTTCGTGGATCGAGTCCTCGCCGTCGACGCGTGAGCGACGATCCACTACGCGCACGAGCCCCTTCGCCTGCAACAGTTCGAAGCTCTCTCCCACCCCCTGTGCGATCTCCTCGCGGCCGTGAACCCCCTCAGCGACAGACCAGAGGTCGAGCTGCTGACTCTCCTGCGCGCGGATTCCTGTCGCCGCGAGATAGCGATCGACGGTCGCGCGGTATCGCTCGGGACGCACCTCGACACGGTTCGGAACCTTCACCGCGACGCGCGCCCGGTTCGCTCCAACACCCCAGAACCGCAGCTCGAGGTCGAGCTCGAGGAGTCGCCCGTTCGATCGCCAGTCGTGCGAGCCCAGCAGGTCGAAGCACCCTTCGCCGTCGAACACGACGCGGTTCTCGTCGTCAGGGCGCCAGGCCACCCTGCGAGGCGTCACCTCCGCGATCTCGCTTCGCATCCCGTGCTCGGAGAGACGCCGATGCCCGTCGCGCTGCAACACGTCGAGGGACCACAGCGCGTCTCCCGCGAAGAAGTCGGGGTCGTCGAAGAGGGCCTCGCCAAGCGCGCGTCGGTACCCTGCGATCAGTCCCCGAGACCGCGTGCTGATCGTGAGTCGACCGTCGCGCGGATCGTACTGCAGCACGTCACAGGCGACGAAGCGCATACGGCTTCGCTCGCGACCTCGCTGCGTCACGACGAGATGCTCCTGCTCGCGACCCGCGTAGATCAGCGCATGACTGACGGCGCGTCCCTCGTCGACGAGGAGCTCGAGGATCGGGCCCATGCGCGCCGCGCTGAGCACGGAGTCCAACGCGCTTCGAACTCGCCCCTCGACGTTCGCGCCGCGCGGATAGGGACGCGCGACAGTACCGACGAACTCTCGGAACGTCTTCGTCGGGCTCGCGCGCTTGTGCTGCGCGAGCTGCGCGAGCCGAAGCACCGCGGCAACGGGGCGGCTGTCGTGATGACGGAGCCAGAGTTCGAAGACGAAGGTCAGCGGGTTCGTGTGCGGGCCGAGGTCGGACGAGGACACGCCTCGCGACTCCGCGACCGAGTGCAGCTCGTCGACGCCTTCTGGAGTGCCGAGGTCGAGGGCGCACTGCAATGCGTCGAGCAGCGCATCGGGCAGCGCGGAACTCGCGAACGACGTGAGAATGTTTCGGTGGGTGAGCGAATCCCGCTCGAGCGTGCTCGGCCACCCGGCGACGTCGAAGAGTCGTCCCCACACCTCGATGGGAGCCAGCTCGACCCTCGCCATGTCGAGAAACTCAGCGGGGGCAGTTTGAGATGGGGCCTCGGGGGAACGCCGCGAGCTTGTCTCTGCGGCTGCTGAACGCATGTTCGTCATGCGCTGAAGCTACCCCTCACGTTTGCACAATCGCCAGCAACGCGATCGAAACGATCTGGCTGCGCCGCGCAGTCGGGCGACCGCCAAACGACAAGAGGTGCGAACCACGGTGGTGATTCACGCCTCTGGGGGTCAACTGTCGGCGTCTCGGATTTTAGCTCCGCTTCGGAGCTCAATTCGCCAACTACGCGAAACTGTGATCGAAAATGAGTCGGGGCGAGAGGATTTGAACCTCCGACTCCCTGGTCCCGAACCAGGTGCGCTACCAGGCTGCGCTACGCCCCGAAAGGGAAGCGGTTTGTAACCGCCCCCGCCAAACTGGTCAAGCAATTCGTCGCGGCGGCCATCGATTCCTCTCGCGGGCCTTCCGCCTCCCGCTGGCGCGATGGACCGTGCCCGCGCTTCGTCTCTTCGTCGCGGTGCCCCCGATGGCGTACGCGCCAGACGCCCTCCGCACAGTCGCGCTGCTCCCGTGGTCAGCGGTGTGCGCCGCACGTGGTGAGCGCGTGGGCCACCTGCTCGCGGAGCGACGGGCTCGCGTCGTCGGGCAGCCACACCACCGCGCGCGCCGCCGCATCGCACTCGCCGCGACGCGCCAACGAACGCACCAGCCGCGCCGTCACCTCCGCGCGTCGCACGCCATCGGGAAAGTCCGCGAGGTACGCGCGCGCCGCGCGCTCGAAGCCGCCGTCGTGCGTCGCGTCGAGCGCGAGCACCATCACGTAGGTCGCATCCTCGCGTCGCGCGTCGCGCGTCGGCGCCGTCGCCAGAAACCGTCGCAGCGACACCACCGCGCGCGCGGGCTCTCCGCGCACGTAGGCCAGCGCGCCCTCGCGAAAGTCACGCGACACCTGCGTCGCGGCGTGCGCCGTCTCCACGCCGTGCGGCGCGCGCGGCGGGGACGTCACCGTGGGCGCTGCGGTCGGCGTCGGTTCGGCGACCTGCGCGGGCTGCGCGACCGCCGTCACCGCGCCCGTCGGCACCTCCGAAGCCCCCGCCGTGAAGCGCTCGCCCGCGAAGAGCACACGCTCGGGCGCGCCCTGCACCCGCACCGCCACCACACCTTCGGTCACCACCACACGACGGAGCCGCGAGGCCGTCGCCTCCACCGTGAAGCGCGTTCCACGCACCTCGACCTCGGCGTCGCGCGTCGCGATCACGAAGCGTTGCCCCACGCGACGGTGCGCCACCGCGAGCGCGATCGATCCGTCACGGAGCATCACCCGCGTGTCATCGCCCGCGCGCAGCACGCGGTACGACGCGCCCGCCATCGGCGTCAGCGTGCCCGCGCCCGAGAGGTCGATCACCGCCGTCGTTGCGACGGGGGCCGCCGCGCGATGGGTCCGATGCCAGGCCCCTGCGCCCACAGCGGCCACCGCGCAGGCCGCGAGCGCCAGGGGCCACGTCGCGCGCGTCGAGGGCGTGCGACCGCGCAGCGTGTGCTCCACGAGACGGGCCCGCACGCGCTGGGCGGCGAGGGCGTCGACGGGCGGCGGCGGGGCCTCGCGGGCCAGCGTGCGGAGGCGCTGGTGACGGCGCTGCGCCTCGCGGCACTGGGCGCACGTGAGCGCGTGCTGGAGCACCTTCGCGCGGTCCGCAGGGGCGAGGCGCTCGTCGAGTGCGGCCTCGAGCTCGGCGGCGCGCACGCATCCGATGTCGGCGGCGCGGATCATCGCACCTCCATCGCGTCGAGCGCGTCGCGCAGGGCGTTGCGCGCGTGGTGGAGGCGCGTCCACACGGTGTTCACCGGCACGTCGAGAATGCGCGCGATCTCGTCGCCCTTGAGCCCCTCGACCTCGTGGAGGATCACCACCTCGCGGTGCGCGTGCGACAGCGTGCGCAGCGCGCGTTCGAAGGCCTCGTGCGCCTGCCGCTGACCGAGGCGCTGCTCGGGGTCGTGGTCGCGCGCGGGCTCGTCGATCCAGTGCTCGCGCGACTGCCAGAGCCGCCAGCGTCGCAGCAGGTTGCGCCGCTCCTGCCGCGCGAGGGTCACCGCCACGCCGAGAATGAAGCCCCGCGCCGAGTTGGTCGGGTCGTAGCGACGCGCGGCCTTCGGGAGCGCGAGAAACGCCTCCTGCACGAGGTCGTCGATCTGCGCGTTCGAACAACGGAGGCGCGCGAGCACCGCGTACACCACCCGATGGTGGCGGTCGAAGAGCGCGCCCAGCGCGATGGCGTCACCCTCGGCCACGCGACCGAGGAGCACCGCATCGTCGACGACCGGCGTCGTGTGTGGACGCGCCCTCATCGCAGCACCTCCCACGTCGCGCCGAGCGTCAGCGCGAGCCCCGGCGTCGGCCCGCCGTCGAGGTCGAGAAAGGCCTCGGCCCGCACGAAGGGCTGCCACGCGGGAGACACCCGCCAGCCCATCGCCGCTTCGACGCCCACCCGCGCGCGCCACGTCGTGCCCGCCGTGCCGTCGTCGTTCACCGGGTTCGCCGCACCGCCAGACACACCGACCTCTTCGAAGAGCCGCGGCGCCGTCCATCGGTAGCGCGCCGACACCACGAGCGACGGCTCGAAGGCCCCGCGTCGTCGCGTGCGGGCGCCGGTGTTGTGTGCGCCGCGGTCGGCCTCCACCGCGCCGACGCCCGCACGCACGCCCACCGCGAGATGCCCGACGCGCAGCGAGAGTTCGCCGCGTCCGACGAGGTGCAGATCTTCGCCGTCGCGTGCTGCGAGGCCCACGGCGCCCGAGAGCGCGAGCGCCCATCCGCGTCCGCGTGGTGGTGCGTCGTCGGGTGGAGCGCGCGACACCAGGGGCCTCGGAGGTGCGGGCGCGAGTGTGGTCACGGGCGTCGTCGGAGGCGCGGTCTCGACCTCGGGGGGCGCGTCGTCGGAGCCCTCCTGCGTGTCACCATCGGGCGCAGGAACCGCCAGCAGCGAGAGCACCGTCGGGAGCACGTCTTCGAGCGATTCGAGCGTGCGCACTGCGACGCGGCCGTCGTGCAGTTCGATGTGCGCCGTGAGCTCGCGCGAGGTCCATTCGAGGCGCACCCGCGACCGCTCGCACGGCGCCGACGTCACGTCGCGTTGTGCGAGCGCCAGCAGCCGTCGGAGCCGCTGCGCCATCCGCGGCGGAACGTTGCCTCCGACCTCGATGACCGGCGCGCATGCACCCGTCGTCGACTGCGCGTCGGCGCGTCGTGCGGCGAGCGCGAGGCCCGCGCACACCGCGAGCGTGATGGCCGACCGTCGCGCCATGAACTCCTCACACGTCTATGGTCCTGTCGGTGTCAGAACCTTCATCGCGACGCGACGATCATCGGCACCGCGCGTTGACGCACACCGCGGGCGCGGCGCAATCCGTCGAGCGGGCACATTCGGGACGCGCCTCGACCGCGTTGGTGCACAGCCGTTGCGCGTCACACACACCGAAGGCCACGTCGACGCGCAGGCACTCGTCGGCGGTGCCGCCGGGACACGTCGCATGGCAGCTCCCGTTGCGGCACACGCTCCCCGGCGCGCAGTCGCTGTCGCGCTCGCAGAAGTGATGCGCCGCCGTGTCGACCTCGCAGAAGCCCGCGTTGCACACGAAGCCCGCCGCGCACGGCGACGTCGCGCCGCAGGTCGTCACACAGCGCCCGAACGCGCACGCCGAACCCGCCGCGCAGTCGCGCGCACTCGCGCATTGCGCGCCTGCGGTGACGGCGCGGTCGCACCATCCGCGCACGCACGACTGCGACGTCGCGCAGTCGCGGTCGGCGGTGCATCGCGCGAGGCAGCGGCCATCGACACAGTCGCGTCCGTCGGTGCACTCGCTCGCGAACTGACACACCTGCGAGGGCGCCACACATCGCCCTGCGAGGCACCGCTCGCCCGCGGCGCATCCCGCGTCGACGGTGCACGCCGTCGGGGTCACACACGCGCCCACGAGCGACGCGCACACGAGGCCCGCGCCCCGGTCGGCGCAGTCTCGGTCCGCCGCGCAGCCCGTGTTCGTGACGTCGGAATCGCGCGCGGACGCGTCCGATGCATCGACGGCATCGGCGGTCGCGTGCGTGTCGGTCTCCGCGTCGTGGTCGCCTGCGTCGAGGTCACAGCGCGCGTTGCATGCGCGGTCGTCGTCGTGGTCGCTGTGGTGGTCGTCGTGGTGGTCGCCGTGGTGGTCGTCGCGGCCGTGCATCGGGCGCCCGTCGGACGCGCAGTCGCCGTGCTCGCAGCCGACGACGCCGAGCGCCGCCAGCGTGAGGAAGAGTCTCAGCATGGGGGTGTTGCATCCCTTCGAGCGCGCGGCTCGTGGAGCGTGGGAGGACCGCAGACGCCGCAGCGGGCGTCGGCGCCCCCAGTGCTGGGATGGCGCCGGGGAACCTTCATCGCGCGTGACGATTTCGTTCGTCGGCGCGTCGCGACGGCGCGCGGATCAGCCGTCGCGGTGCGCGGGCCCCGGGTGCGACGACGCGCGGGCGATGCCGCGGAGCACGGTGTCGAGCGCGCCGGGCACGAGGGGCTTGGTGAGGTAGTCGTCCATGCCGGCCTCGCGGCAGCGCTCCTGGTCGCCGCGGGCGGCGTTCGCGGTGAGCGCCACGATGGGCACATGGCCGCCGCGCTCGCGCTCTCGCGCGCGGATGCGTCGGGTGGCTTCGAAGCCGTCCATCTCGGGCATCTGGCAGTCCATGAGCACGAGGTCGACGCGGGCGTGTTCGAGCGCGTCGAGGGCCCGCGCGCCGTTCTCGGCGACGGTGACCGCGCAGCCGCGCTTCTCCAACATGCGCGCGATCACGCGCTGGTTCACGGGGTTGTCTTCGACCACGAGCACGCGCATCGCAGGGGGAACCTCGCCCGCGTCGTTCGCGGGCATCGACGCGCCGGAGACCTCCACCGGGGCCGCCGAGGCCGACGCGCGCGCGGCCCACCACGCGGCGGGGAGCTCGAACCAGAACACGCTGCCGCGACCGGGCTCGCTCTCGACGCCGATGGCGCCGCCTTGGAGGTGCACGAGGCGCTCGCAGATCGCGAGGCCGAGGCCCGTGCCGCCGAAGCGCCGCGTCGTCGATCCGTCGGCCTGGCGGAACGCTTCGAAGATGCGAGGGAGCACCTCGGGCGCGAGGCCGATGCCCGTGTCGCGCACCTCGTACCGACAGCGCACGCGCTCGCCCTCGACGGTCGCCGAGACCGTGAGCGAGACCGAGCCCTGCGGGGTGAACTTCAGCGCGTTGCCCACGAGGTTCACGAGCACCTGACGAAGCCGCGTGGGGTCGCCCGCGACGAGCTGCGGAAGGTCGTCGGCGAGGTGGAGCTGGAGCGAGAGCCCGCGGCGCCGGGCGTCGTCGGCGAAGGAGGCCACGAGGTCGGTGCAGAGCGCGCGGAGGTCGAAGCGCGCGTCGTCGAGCTCGATGCGGTTCGCCTCGATCTTCGAGAAGTCGAGGATGTCGTTCACGATCGCGAGGAGCAGCGCGCCCGAGTGCGCGGCCATGGTCACGTACGAGCCCTGCTCGGCGTCGAGCGAGGTGCCTTCGAGCAGCTCCAGCGAGCCCAGCACGCCGTGGAGGGGCGTGCGGATCTCGTGGCTCATCGTCGCCAGGAACTCGGACTTCAACCGCGAGGCGTCGAGCGCGGCGTCGCGGGCGGCGGCGAGATCCTGCGAGCGCTGTTCGAGCTCGCGGGTGCGCACGCCGAGGCTCTGGGCCATCGCGCGAAAGCGACCCGCGAGGCGTCCGAGCTCGTCGTCGGCGAGGCCCTCGACGGACACGTCGTAGCGGCCCTGGGCGATGGCGTCGACGGCGCGGGCGAGGGCGGTCACCGGGCGGCTGAGACGTCCGCTCACGAGGGCCGCGGCGGCGATGGCGAAGAGCACCCCCACGAGCGAGGTGCCGAGGGTCACCTGCAGCACGCGGGTCACGTAGGCCTGCACCGACGACTCGGGGATCGAGTACACGAGCATCCAGCCGGGGATCTCCAGCGCGCGCCCGACGGAGAGGATCCACACGCGCGTCGCCGACGAGTAGCGGCGGTAGACCTCACCGCGTCGCGCGTCGCCCATCGAGTCGAAGGGCAGGGGCTGCAGGGCGCGGTCGGTCCATCGGCCGAGGCGCTGCGTGCGTGTGAGGGCCTCGCGTCGCGCGGCCGAGAGCGGCTCCGTCGGACGGAACACGAGCTCGCGGTCGAGGCTGTGCCCCGCGCGCAGCCCCCACGCGTCGAACACGATCGCGTAGCTCCCGGCGCCCGCGCGGTTGTTCGAGCGTTGGAGCAGGTCCCAGAAGCGTCCCGCGAAGGCCCACACCACCGCGCGACCGCGCACCACACCGCGGACCCGCACCGGCGTGGCGTAGGCGAGCACGGGCTCCGACGTGACCCCCGCGAGCTCGGTGAAGGTCTCGCCCACCTCGCGCGACGGCGCGTCGACGAGCGTCGGCGTCGTGCCGAGGAGCGTCGGCGTGTTCGCGACCACCACCCGCCCGTCGGCATCGACGAGGGCCGCCGCCGCGGCGCCCAGCGCACCCACCTCGTCGTCGAGGAGCGCCACCGCCCGCGTGCGCGCGCCCACCTCGCCATCGCCCGCCGCGAGCACCCGTGCGAGCTCTTCGCGCCGCGCGAGCGCCAGCGCGCCCTCGCGGTATGTGCGATGGAGCGCGTCGACCACACCCGCCACGGCCTCGGCCCGCGAGACCAGCACCTCGGCGCGCGCGTCGCGCTCGTGCTGTCGACCCAGCTGCGCGCTGATCGCCGCGGTGAGCAGCAGGAGCGGCACGCTCCACGCGACGAGCGAGAGCGCCACCTTCCAGGTGATGGGCAGATCGCGAAACACCCGCCAGACCATGACCAGCGCTCCCACAGGGAACGGCCGCAGGGGACGACCGTCCGAGGGCCGAGAATGCCCCAGGTGTCACGTCCGCGGATCGGGAGAATGCGCCGCGGTGTGGGGCGCCGATGCCACCGGGTGTTGGCGGAAGGCTATGGCGCCATAGCCTTTGGCGATATGCCTATTTTGAAGCTGTTTCGTGCGAAAACGTCCGGGGAAAATTCCCGCGAGGGGGCGCGCCGAACCGGGCATCCTGACGTCGGGGCGAGGCCGCGCATGTCAGCGCCGGGGGTGCCTTCGCGTCGAGCACGTGTGACCCCGCCGGGTCGCACGAGCCGACACCGCAAGGAGACGACGTCATGCACAACGCACTCGCCCACGAAGACCCCACGCGCGAACACGCCCTGCCCGAGCTCTCCGTCGACCTGGTGCGCGCCAGCCGCCGCTCTGACGATTTTCCGTCGGACTGGTCGGACGCCCAACGGATCGAGGGCGAGCGGAGGTACCGCCAGTGGCTGGAGCTGAAGCGCCGCAACCCCGGTGCTCGCCTCGCTCCGACGCGCAACATCGACCTGTTCTGGCACCTGCACATGCTCGCGCCCGTCGCGTACCTCCGCGACTGCACGCGCCTCTTCGGCCGTGTGCTCGATCACGATGGCGGCTTCGGCAAGGACCCCGCCGAGCTCCCCACGCTTCAGGCCGTGTACGCCGACACGGCGCGCCTCTGGGAGTCCACGTGGGGCACGGCCTACGCCGACGACGGCACGCGCGTCGACGACCAACTCCAGAAGTGCTGGCACGACTGCCAGTCGCGCTGCTGGCACGCGTGCTCGAACTGACTCCGAGAGTGACCGTGGAGGCCATCACCAGAATGCTCGCGACGCGCGGCTGGGCGGTCGCGTCCATCACGGAACCTGGCGCGTTCGATCGCCTCGTCGATGCGCTCGGCGAGGTGGTCGGCGAGGAGGCCATCCGGCTTCGTGAGGGGGCTCACGCCTACGTCGCGAAGCCCGGAAGGGTGCCGCTCCACACCGACCATCCGCGCGTCGACACGATCGTGTGGCGCTGCATGGCGCAGGATCGAGTCGATGGCGCCTCGTGGCTTCTCGATACGCGCCCCGTGCTCCGTGCGATGCCCCCTGCGCTCCGCGACGCCCTCGCGGCGACGAATCTGGAGTGCCCGCCGCTCGCGGGTGGTGCGCCGTCGCTCCGTCACCCGGTGCTCTGGGGCGACGGAGAACTCTTCTGCTCGCCGTGGCTTCGGGCCGCCCCGGGCGAGACGTCTGCGCAGTCTGCGCTCGACGCGCTTCGCGATCGACTCTCCGAAGCCGCCGCCGCGCACCGCGTCGACGTGCGCCTCGGCGAGGGCGACGTACTCGTGGTCGACAACCACCGTGTGCTCCATGGCCGCGGCCCGCTCGCGACCGACAGCCCACGGCACCTGCACCGCGTCTGGATCCAGTCGCGCGTCGTCACCGCACGTCCCGCGCTCCGGCGCATCGAATCCCCGCGCTGAGACCTCGCGCGACCCGTCACCCCTCCGACGCCGCCGCGAGGCCCTCGTAGAGCGCCGTGAGGCACACCGTCAGCTCGGGTCCGAACGGCACCCGCATGGGGGCGAACTCGGGCTCGGCGAGGAGCGCCTCGACCGCGGGCGACGCGTCGGCCATCTGCCACAGCCCCGACACCACCGCGCGCGTTCGCAGCACGAGCCGCGCGCCGCCGCCCGCCGCGAGCCACGGGAGCCGCGACTCGATGCGCGCCCCGAGCTTCGCCACGCGCGCCGTGAGCCAGCGCTTGTGCGCGCGCACCACCTCGTCGGGCACGTTGCGCTCCAGCACGGTCTCAAGCTGCGCGAGGAGCCGTAGCAGCACCGGGCGGTCGGCGAAGCTCTCGGCCACGGTGCGCGCGACGCGGGCGGGCGTCCACCGGCCGCCGCGGGCGAGGGCCTCGTCGAGCTCGTCGAACCAGCGGTCGAGCGCGCGCTGAAAGAGCCCGAGCAGCAGCGCCTCGCGCGTCGGGTAGTACAGAAACACCGTGGCCTTCGAGAGCCCCGCGCCCGCCGCGAGCTCGGTCATCGAGAAGGTCGCCCACCGCGCCGACGCCATCAGCGCCTCGGCGGCGTCGAGGAGGGCGTCGCGGCGCTCCTGCTTGTCGTCCTCTTTGCGCGCGCGCTGGTTCACCATGGAGCGGGGTCGTAGCGCACACCCGGCGGCCTCTGCAAGCCGCGGAGCCAACCGTCGGTCGGTTGTTACGTGACCGTTGGTCGGTTGACAGCCGACCGGTGGTTGGTTATTCGTCGTGTCGCGTCGGCGCGATGCGCGCGGCGCAGAGGAGCGGAGCGGTCGCATGGCGAACGAGATGGAGCGGGCGAAGGTGTCGAAGGCGGTGCTGATCACCGGGTGCTCGTCGGGCATCGGCAGGGTGACCGCGCAGCACCTCGCCGCCGCGGGGTGGAAGGTCTACGCCACGTCGCGCGGCGCCCGCGGGCTCGAAGACCTCATCGCCGCGGGCTGCGTGGCGCTCGACCTCGACGTGACCGACGAGGCGTCGATGAAGGCCGCCGTCGACGAGGTGGTGCGCCGCGAGGGGGCCGTGGGCGTGCTCATCAACAACGCGGGCTACAGCCAGTCGGGCGCCATCGAGGCCGTGCCCATGGAGCGCGTGCGCGCCCAGTTCGAGACCAACGTGTTCGGCCTCGTGCGGCTCACGCAGCTCGTGCTGCCGGGCATGCGCGCGCAGCGCTGGGGGCGCGTCGTCAACCTCAGCTCCATGGGCGGCAAGCTGACCTTTCCCGGCGGCGGCTACTACCACGCCACCAAGCACGCGGTGGAGGCGCTCAGCGACGCGCTGCGCTTCGAGGTGCGGGGCTTCGGCGTCGACGTGGTGGTGGTCGAGCCGGGGCTCATTCGCACGGGCTTCAGCAAGGCCGCCGTCGGGCAGATGGGCCTCGCGCCCGTGTCGCCCGACGATCCGTACCGGGCGTTTCACGAGGCCGTCGCGCGGGGCACCGTCGAGGCCTACGAGAAGGGTCCCCTCGCGAGGCTCGCGGGCGAACCTGTCGACGTGGCGCGCGCCATCGAGAAGGCCATCACCGCCGCGAAGCCCCGCGCGCGGTACACGGTCTCGGGCTCGGCGAAGCTGCTGCTCTCGCAGCGCGCGCTGCTCTCCGACGCGGCGTGGGATCGGTTCCTGCGGGGGAACTTTCCGTCGCCCGGCGAGTGAGCGTCGGGGAGGGGGGGGCCGCGAAGGCTATGGCGCCATAGCCTTCGGCGATCTGTCGTGAAAATAGGGATTTCGTGCGAAAAGTTCCCCGGAAAATCCCGGGGGTGGGGGCTCAGCCGCGGCGGTCGATCTTCGCGAGGAGGCGCTCGCTCCAGCGCTGCACCGCGAGGAGCTCGTCGCGCATGGCCGCGAGGGTCTCGTCGTCGGCCTTGCGGAGCACCTCGGCGGCCTTCTTCTGGTACGCCGTGTCGGTGACGGCCTCGCGGAAGCTCCGCACCCGCGCCGAGAGCCGCGCGGGCGTGAGCCTCGGTCCGTCGGCCTCGCGCTGGGCCTCACGGAGCGAGCGCACGTAGGTGCGGGTCGCGCGCTGCGTGAGCTTCATCGCCGTGACGTGCTGCGCGGCCTTGCGCATGAGGGCCTCGTCGCCGAGGGGGAGGAGCAGCTCCTTGCGTCCGGGCTCCAGCGAGCGCCAGGCCTCGTCGGTGATGCGCCGGTCGTGGGCGGCGATGTGGAGCGCGACGTAGAGCATCCGCTCGCTGAGCCGCAGCGTGGGGCCCCCGGCGCGCGAGAGGAGCGTGCGCCACACGGGGTTGTCGCGGCGGTCGCCGAGGGCCGCGGCGGCGTCGTCGTCGAACACGTGCACGAGCATCCAGCGACCGAAGGAGACGAGGGCGTCTTCAATCGCGTCGCGTGTCTCGTCGGCGCGCCGGAGGGCCTCGGCGAGCGTGCGGCGCTGCGCGGCGTCGAGGGCCGGCGCGTCGTCGGTGGGGCGGGCGGTGGAGGGGGCGGGCGCGGGGTGTGGGCTCAGGGCCTTCGAGGGTCGGGTCATGGCCACCAGCGTACCGCGCCCGGCGCGCGGGTGTCACACGCGCTGTCGCAGGGCGAGCGTCGGCGCGCGGCGTACGAGCGTGAGGCACCGCACGGCGGCGTCGAGCGTGGCCGTCGTCGGGGGGTAGCACCACCGCAGCGTGGCCTCGGGGGGCGCGATGCGGAGCGTGGGAACGTCGACGCGCGCGATGGCGAGGAGCGCCGCGCGCACGGGCGCCGAGAGCAGCGCGAGGCCCTCGCCCTGCGGGAGCTCGGTGCGAAAGTAGCTGTCGAAGCGGTCGTCGCCGGTGCCCGTGTGGCGACGCACGGTGTGAAAGAGCGATTCGAATCCCTGCTCGGGGCGCACGGTGACCTCGGGGTGTCCGCGGGGCACCGTGGTGCTCGCGGTGAGCGCGCGCACCGTCGCGTCGTGGCCGTCGAGGGTGTGCGCGGCGAGGCGCAGCGAGAGCGGTTCGCCGTCGACGCGGAGCGAGGCGCTCACGCCCACCTCGGCGGCGCCACGCGGGCGCGGGCG
The DNA here is from genome assembly GCA_945952225.1 of uncultured Myxococcaceae bacterium. GTDB lineage: Bacteria > Myxococcota_A > Polyangia > Polyangiales > CAISKJ01. Next base: position 20,562 of record CAMFHP010000007.1, on the reverse strand, counting down.
CGGCGCGCGGGCGGCGGCGATGCGGGCCTCGCGGTCGAGGGCGCGCACCTGCGTGATGAACGCGCGGGCGAGGTCGGGGAGCGCGTCGAGGGCGTCGACGGGTGAGCCTTCGAGGCCCGGCAACGGGGGCTCATCGGGGAGCGCGCGCCACGCGTCGGCGTGGGCGTCGAGGGCGTCGAGCACGCGGGCGAAGAGGGCGAGGTGGCGCTCCCACGCGGCGCAGGCGTCGAGGGGCGCGGCGGCGTCGAGGGCGAGGGTGCGCGTCGCGCGGAGGGCCTCGGCGTCGGCGGCGGGGATGCAGCGCCAGAAGGCCGGCGTGACGCTCGCGGCGAGGCGGTCGGCGTCGGCGCGGAGGGTCGAGACGCGGGCCGCGAAGGCCGCGTGGTCGTCGCGGTAGACGGTCATGGCGCGCGGGGTGGAGGTTCCCGACGGAGGGAACTACCACGCGCCGACGCGCGTCGGGGTCAGTGGTCTTCGCGGGTCGCGCGGATCGCGGGCACGAGGCGCAGCCCGCCGCGCACGGCCTCGCGGACTGCGAGCATGCGGGCGAGGTCGTCGGGGTGCGACGCGGCGAGGTCGGTGCGCTCGTCGGGGTCGACGGCGAGGTGGTAGAGCTCGAAGCGTCCGGCGCCGCGTTCGAGGAGCTTCCAGCCGTGGGAGACGTAGGCGCGGCGCAGGCGGTTGTGCGGGCCGGGGAGGAGCTCGCTGTAGATCGCCCGCGGCGGATCGCTGCGGCCCACGAGGTCGCCGAGGAGGCTGCGGCCCGAGAGCGTCTCGGCGTCGGCGGTCGGGATGTCGAGCACGTCGAGGAGCGTGGGCGCCAGGTCGATCACGCTGCGCGCGACGGTCACGCGGCGCGGGGCGAGGCCGGGCACGCGGATCACGAGGGGGATGCGCACGAGCTCCTGCCAGAGTTCGACGCCGTGCCAGCGCGTGCCGTGTTCGCCGAAGGCCTCGCCGTGGTCGGCGGTGAGCACCACTACGGTGCGCGACGCGAAGGGAGAGAGCGCGAGGGCGTCGAGCACGCGCCCGATCTGGCGGTCGGTGAAGGTCACCTCGCGCTCGTAGCGCGCGCGGTCGTCGTCGCCGTGGAGCGGGATCTCCGGGTGGTCGGCGTAGGCGTGGTGCGGGTCGTAGAAATGGCCCCAGGCCATGAAGCGTCCGCGCGCGCTGGCCCCGTCGCGGAGCTGTGTGATGAGCGTGTCGGCCACGCGGTCGTCGGCGCTCGCTCGGGCGGCGTCTTCGCCCGTGGGATTGGCCGACGTGTCCCACGCGCCCATGCCCTGCGGGAGCCCGTAGCGCGGCTCGAAGTAGTAGTGCGGCGCGGCCCCGAAGGTGCGGAATCCCACGGCCCCGAGGCGCTCGGTGAGCGTCACGTTCTCGGGGAGGTAGCGGGTGAAGTGCGCGTCGTCGCGGGCGCACTCCGCGGCGTAGCGGCCGATGAGCATCGGGCCCACGGCGTGGTAGGTGCCCGAGGCCAGCGCGTAGGCCTGCTCGAAGACCGCGCCCTCGCGGGCGAGCTGCGTCATGCGCGGGGCCACGACGCGTCCGCCGGGCGCGCCCAGCATGTCGGCGCGGAGCGTGTCGACGGTGAGCAGCAGGAGGTTCATCTCCGCGGGGAGGTGCAGCGAGGCCCGGAGCTCCGTGGCGAGCGGTGAGAGCCGCGGCGGTGGCCGTGGCGCGTCGTGGCCCGAGCAGTCCTCGTCGAGTCCGTTGGCGGGAACGTCCTGCGCGTCGGGGTTGCGCCGGGGGTCGGTGTCGTCGCAGTCGGCGCCGCCGAACCACCGCGAGTGTCCGTCGTGGTCGCGGTCGGAGCGCGCCCGCAGCGCCGCCAGCACCGACTGCAACGGACCCGTGCGCGCGTCGATGCGTCCGCCCGCGGGGCTGCGTCCGAACCACGCGGCGTCGGCGACGAAGAGGCCCGCCGCGAGGCCGAGCACCATCGCCGACGCGCGGAGCCCGATGCCACGGAGCGCGAACCAGAGCGCCGGCGCGAGGAGCGCCGCGATGGCGAAGACCCCCGCGGGCACCAGGTCGACCTCGGGCCTGCGCATCACGCCGAAGACCCCGAGGAGCGCGCCGTGCCCGTTCTCGTCGCCGAGGAGCGCGCCGTACGCGACCATCGAGGCCGCGAGGGCCGCGCCGCCCGCCGCGAGGCGACGGAGCCACGAGAGCGACGCGCCGCGGGCCGTGGGGATGCGCGCGGCGAGGTAGAGCGAGAGCGTCACCGCGGGCGTCGCGACAGCCAACGCTTCGGTGAGGTACGCCACGCCCTGCACCAGCGCCGCGAGGCCCGCGTGGTGAAAGCTGTGGAACATCCGCTGCGCCGTGCGGCACACGAGCGCGAGCCAGAGCGTCACCGCGGGCGGCACCACGAAGGCCGCCGCCGCGAGGCCCCGCGTGTGGCGACGGAGCACGCCGTCGAAGACCTCGCGGACCGCGCTGCTCCACGCGGCGCCTGCGACGGCCGACACGGCGCCGAGCGCGAGGCCCGGCACCACCATGAGTCCCGCCATGCGCCACACGTGGTCGGTGACGATGGGCAGCGGTGCGTGGAGACCGTAGAGGCCGCCGGCGATCATGCTCGCCGCGACGCCAGCGGTGACGCCGTGAACGGCACGTGAGAGGGGAGTGGGCATTGGGCGCTCGCAGGGTTCGCGAGGCCGTGACGCGCCCTTGCGCGTACGCCCCGCTGCGCATCAGCACGCACCCGATGTTGCCCTCCGGTCAAAGAATCGTCAGCGCGGTGTGACCTCGCGAAAACCCCTACGGAACAGGCCTTCCCGTGTGATGGGTGTGCACAGTGCAGGGGGCGTACGGGTGGGGTGCGCGCGGTGCGCTTCGCGGGGTTGGATCAACCCGGCGGACGGCACTGCACGTTGGCCGCGGTGCCGAGGTTGTTGCCCTCGTTGCACTCGCGTCGCGAGGCGCTGTCATCGGCGCGGACGAAGACCGTGGCGCCGGGGTCGCGTTGCGGCGGCGTGGCCCACGCGCAGGTGAGGGGCACGCACTCGCCGGGCGCGAGCGCGCGGGGTGTGGTCACGGTGCAGAGGCGGTTGGCGCCCGCGGAGGGATCGCCGTCGAAGAAGCCCACGGGGAGTCCGTCGCCGAGGGGAGAGGTTCCGCGGTTGCAGACCTGCGCGGTGATGGTGGCCCCGGTGGCGCCGCACTCGACGCGCACGGCGCCGCTCGTGGCGTCGGGTGACGAGGTGCGCTCGACCGATCCCTGGGTGTTCGTGCGGAAGTTGTTGAGCGTGCGGTCGCGCCAGTTGAACGACGCCCGCGAGGTGCGCGGCACGGCGCCGTCGTCGCCCACGTTCGTGACGTTGTAGACGTGCTGGTTCCACAGCGGACGCGAGGCCACCCAGCGGTCGGCGACGTCGCTGTAGACCCGCAGCCCGCGCACACCCACGGGGCGCGACGCGCGGCAGGTGTTGCCCGCGCCGGGGGTTCCGTCGGGGGGCGGCGCGCAGACGTAGGTGCACTCCTCGCCGACGCCGCCATCGGGCGTCGCGGCGCAGCACTCGCGGTCGGCCTCGCAGCGGCAGAAGCCCTCGACGCACCGACCCGAGAGGCAGTCGCTCGCGGTCTGGCAGCGCACGCCCGCGAAGAGCGTGTCGACGTTGCGCGCGCCCACGCCGGGACACGCGATGCCCGACGTGGCCGAGCCGCAGTTGAAGTTGCTCCCCACGACGATCTCAGCGCGGTAGTCGCCGTCGACGTCGGCCACCACGGGGTTCTCGTACCAGGTGCACGACGAGTGGTGCTGCGAGAAGAGCACCGCGCCCGTGCGCCCGTCGTAGACCCGCGCGAAGCACTCGTCGGCGTACACGGCCTCGACGCGTCCGTCGGCCTCGAAGTCGAACGACGTGCTGCCCGTCACGTTGCTGCTCGCGTCCTGCGAGGGCTGCGACCAGAGCACGCCGTCGGTGCGGTTCGAAGCGCAGCGTCCGCCCGCGCGCGCCGTCGACGACACGGCCACGCAGTCGGGGTCGATCACGCTGTACGCCCGCGCGCCCGCCGTCGCGATCTCCGGTCGCCCGTCGCCGTCGAAGTCCGCCACGGTGGGCGGTCCGCCCGTGCCGCCGCCGGGCAGCGCGATGGGGCCAAACACCGTGCGCCCGTCGAGCGTGTCGACGCGCACGTACCCCGACGACACCACGGCGAGCTCGGGCAGCGCCGCGTCGCGCACGGCGGCGCTCGTCCAGTCGCCGAGGTTCGCGACCGCGACGTGTCCCTCGCCGCAGCCCGCGCCGGGGCAGTTGGCGCGCGCGTAGCCGCTCTCCATCACCCACGACCGCGTGGGCGCGCTCCACGCGTAGATGCCGCTCGCGGTGACGAGCTCGACGATGCCGTCTTCGTCGACGTCGAGGGCCACGCTGAACGCGCCGGCCGAGTACGACGCGAGGCCCGCGCGACGGTCTTCGCCGCCGAGGTACGCGCCGGTCTGACCCGAGAACACCATGCCGTGGCGCAGCACCTCGGGGCGTCCGTCGTCGTCGACGTCGACGATCGTGGGACCGGCCCATCCGCCGCCCGTGGGGTCGAAGGGCATGCCGTCGCGCGTCGAGCGCCACATCACGCGCCACGCGCCGCGACCGGGCACGCCGCCGTCGGCCTCTCCGTTTCGATAGCGGAAGGCCACGAGGCCCCCACCCGCCTTGAAGGCCACGATTTCAGGCACGCCGTCGCCGTCGAGGTCGGCCACCGCGGGCGGCGAGCTGTGCGACACGAGCTGTTCGGAGAGGTTGTCTTGCAGCGCGCACGTCGACCCGTCGAGCACGCGGAGGAGCCCCGTGGGGAGCTCGCTCCCGCCGTCGTCGCCGTCGTCGAAGACCGCGATGATCGACGGCCGCGCCGGGGCGTCGGGCGAGGGGCGGTAGACGCGGAGGTCCATCACCATGGGCGTCGAGAGCACGTGGAGGTGCGCGGGGTACGCGTCGCCGTCGGGCGCGCGGTCGAAGCGGCACTGCACCGCGGGCGAGAACACGCCGGGGCGCACGTCGCGGGTGCACGCGGTGTCGACCTCGCCGGGCATGAAGGGCGCGCAGCGTCCGGCGGCGGTCACGCAGCGGCTGTCGTTGCGGCACCCGTCGGCGCAGGGGCCCTCGTCGCGGAGGCAGCGTCCGTCGGCGCAGAACTGCCCGGCGGCGCACGGGGCGTCGGCACTGCACGCGGAGGGCGATGCGTCGGGCGCGTCGGCGACGAGGCTGTCGACGCGGGTCACGTCGCGGGGCGCGAGGTCGAAGGTCGGCGCGTCGGCGGGCGCATCGAGGGTCGCGTCGGCGTCGGCGAGCGTGGCGTCGACGGGTGCGGGCTGCGGCTGCTCGGTGTCGGCGCACGCGGTGGCGAGCGCGGTCACGAGGGCGAAGAAGGGACGGTGCTGCGGACGCATGGCGCGCGAGTGTCGCACGGTCGCGCCCGCGGCTCGGAGCGGTGATCAGCCCGCGCGTCGAAGGCGCCAGGCCATGAAGCCGTCGGTGCCGTCGGAGGCCGCGTCGAGCACCACCCGCGCGGGTCGCAATCGCGCGGGGAGCGAGGGGTCTCCCTCGGCGAGCGCGAAGTCGGGATGCGCCGCGAGGAAGCGCTCGACCACGCCGTCGCCCTCGTCGGGCGCGAGGGTGCACACGGCGTAGACGAGGGTGCCGCCGCGGGCCACACGCGAGGCGGCGTTGGCGAGGATCTTCGACTGCGTGTCGACGAGCGCGGCCCACGCGGGCTCGTCGCGCACGCGGGCCAGGAGGTCGGGGCGGTGACCGAGCGTGCCGAGGCCCGAGCAGGGCGCGTCGACGAGCACCACGTCGTAGCCGTCGGCGGGCGCGGTGGCGGTGAGCGCGCCGAGGCCCACGGTGAGGTCGGCGCCCGCGGTGGCGATGGAGAGGCCCGCGTCGAGGCCGAAGTGCGCGAGCGAGGTGCGGAGCCGTTCGAGCTTCTCGGGAAAGAGGTCGACGGCGTGGAGCACGCCGCGGCCATCGAGGCGCAGCGCAGCGACGAGGCTCTTGCCGCCGCGACCCGCGCACACGTCGAGCACGCGCATGCCGGGGCGCACGTCGGCGAGGAGGGCGACGCACTGGGCGGCTTCTTCCTGCACGCCCACGAGGCCCTCGCGGAACACCGACGACGCCGTGGGATCTCCGCCGCCCGACACGCGCACCGCGAGGGGAGACACGCGCCCCGCCGTCACCGTCGCACCGGGAAGCTCCTGCTGGAGCGCCGCGATCACGGCCTCGCGCGTCGTGCGGTTGCTCTGCACGCGCAGCACCACCGCGTCGTCGCCGCCGAGGGCCGCGCGCAGAAACGCCTGCGCGCCCGCCTCCCCGAGCACCGCCGTGATGCGCCGTCGCACGCGCCGCGGGACGCCCTTCATCGCGAGGTCGACGCGCGCCGCATCGGGCAGGGGATCGGGCCGCTCGTCGGCGATCTTGCGCAGCACCGCGTTGGCGAATCCCGCGAGCTGCGGCGAGCGCGAGCGCTTCACGGCCTCGACCGCGGCGCCCACCGCGGCGTGCGGCGGAACGCGGGCCAGCGCGAGGATCTGGTACGCGGCCACGCGCATCGTCGCGCGGGTGTACGGGTCGAGCTTCTTCACCGACGCGGCGCCGTCGCGGGCGTGGCGCGCGAGGGCCTCGTCGAGGGCGGGCGTGCAGCGCAGCACGCCGTACACGAGCTCGGTGGCGAGGCCGCGGTCGCGGGCGTCGAGCCCCTCGCGGTCGAGGGCGGCGTCAAGGGCCGCGGAGGCGAAGGCGCCGTCGGTCTCGACGCGGGTGAGCACCTCGGCGGCGCGGGTGCGTGCGTCGCCGTGGCGCGCGTGACGGGGGGCGTGGGCGGTCATCGGGGGGCGCGTGTCTACCGCACGGGCCGCGAAATGGCGACGGCGCGCGCAGCGGCGTACGGTGCGGACCATGAGCATTCGGAGCCTCGGGTACGCGGCGATCGCGGTGGCGCTCCCGGCGGTGGCGTGGGCGGTTCCGTGGGGCGCGTCGGCGGTGACGGTGCGGGTGAGCGCGACGGCGAGCGTGTCGCGCGTGTCGGCGCCGTGCCCGTTCAGCGCGCTCGGTCGCGGCGAGAACGCGGGATGTTTTGCGTGGCGCGGCGACGGCGTGACGCTCCCGCCCGCGTCGCTCACCCAGCGCGTGCACCTCTTCGCGGTGGGTCCGCGGGCGAGGCTCGTGGCGGTCACCGACGAGGGCGCGCTGTACACCGACGACCTCGGCGCGACGTGGCGCGCTGCGCGCTGGGAGGGGCCGCAGACGCCGCGCTCGGTGACCTTCGACGACGGCGCCGACGACGCGTGGGCCGCGGGCTCCAGCGGCACCGTGTGGCGCTCCACCGACCGCGGGCTCTCGTGGCGCGTGCGGGCCGACGTGGGCGCGCGCACGCTCGTCGACGTGGCCGCCGCCGGAGGCGCCGTGGTCGTGGTCGACGACCGCGGCGAGGTGCGCGCGAGCACCGACCGCGGCGAGCACTTTCGCGGGCTCGACGAGCGCTGCGACGACGCGCCGACGCTCTCCGCGGGCGCGGGCGCCGTGACCGTGCGCGCGTGCGGTCGGGCGTGGCGCGTGTCGGCCGCGTCGGGCGTCGAACGCTTGTGACGGGATACGTCACCCCTTCGCGGAGCGCCTTGTTTTTGCGACGCGTCAAAACATCGACGCAAGGGATTCGTGCTTGACAGCACGGGCCCGCGGCCGCGACGAATGGTCCCGTCGCGACGGCAGAGGGACGTTGCCGCGGCGGCCACGGAGGACTGTGATGCGTCGTGCGTTCGGGCGTGGAGTGGCGGGGGCGGTGTCGGCGGTGGCGCTGCTCGCGATGGCGGGCGAGGCGGGCGCGCAGGAGCGGTTCAATCCCCGCGTGGGGCTCGCGACGACGGGGCCGTACTACCGCTTCTCGACGGCGCTGCGCGTGAACCCCATCGGGCTCTTCGTCGACTTTCGCGGCGGATGGCGCCAGCGGCTCTTCAACGACCCCGGGCGCAGCGTGCTGCTGCGCAACACCTACGTGGCGCTCGCGGGCACGGTGGTGACCTCGCCGGCCTTCGTGCGTCCGGGCATCGCGCTTGAGGTGCAACCGCTGGCGATTCTCAACCTCCAGGCGGTGTGGGAGCCCGTGGTGCAGTGGTTCGGCACCTTCGGCAACGTGCAGAGCTTCAACGACGTGACGTCGAACTACTCCGACGCGGTGCTCTCGCGGAATCGGAACGTTCCGGGCGCCGTGCAGACCGCGCGGGGCTGGCAGTTCACCGCGCAGGCCACGCTCCAGGCGCGCATCGGGCAGACGCTCGCGCTGCGCGACACCTTTCGCGCGGTCTATCAGAAGTACGACCCCGCAACGCTCACGAGCGGTCGCACGGGCCTCTTCTACGACCCCTTCTACGACGTCATCGCGCCCACCGACGGATGGACGCTCGTGAACGACGTCGACGTGATCGCGCAGCTCACGGACCTCGGCACCAACCTCGGTCTGCGCTTCTCGTCGGTGATGCCGCAGCTCGGGTCGTTCGCGAACGACAGCACCACGACGACCACGCACCGCCTCGGGCCCATCGTGACGTACACCTTCCGCGAGCGTCGCCACGGGGCGGTGAACGCGCCGACGCTCTACGCGCTCGCGCAGTGGTGGCTCCAGCACCCGTTCCGCACGGGCGGCGACAACGAAGGCGCGGTGAGCCGCGCGCTGCCCATGATCATCGTGGGCTTCTCGATGCGCGGCGACTGGTAGCGCACGCCCCGCCGCAACCGGAACGTCACCCCGCGCGCGGCGGTTCCGGTGCATCCTCCCGCGCGATGCGCCTCTCTCCGATCGCCCTGTGCCTCGCGCTCTCCGCGTGCGCCTCCGCGCGCCCCGCGGCGCCCACGACCTCGCAGCCCGCGCCCGTCACCGTGAACGCGCCGCCCACCGCGGCCCGTCCGCGCGTGGTGGTCACCCTCGTCGTCGACCAGTTCGCCGCGTGGATCGCCGCCGAGCGCCTCGCCGCGCTGCCCGACACCGGCGGCTTCGCGCGGCTCCGTCGCGAGGGCACCTGGTACACGCGCATGCGCTACGCCCACGCGGCCACGGACACGGCCCCGGGCCACTCGTCGCTCTACACCGCCGCGACGCCGCGCGAGAGCGGCATCCTCGCCAACGAGGTGCCCGACGCGCGAGGCCAGCGCGTGTCGATCCTGCGCGACGAGCAGACGCGCACGGTGGGCTTCGACGGACCGATCGACGCGGCGGGGTCGTCGATCGCGCGGCTGCGCGTGCCCACGCTCGCGGATCGTGTGCGCGAGGCGGTGCCCGGTGCGGTGATCGTGAGCGTGTCGCTCAAGGACCGCGGGGCCATCTTCGGCGGCGGACGACACCCCGACGCGGTGCTGTGGTTCGACGCGGTGCGCGACACCTTCGTGACCTCGACGGCCTTCGCGAACGCGATGCCCGCGTGGGCTCGCGCGTCGGGGTCGACGGAGGCCGTGCGCGCGCTCCGTGCGACGCCGTGGACGCTCTCGGACGAGGCCTGGGTGCGCGCCCACGCGGCCACGCCCGACGCGCAGCCGGGCGAAGGGGATCTCGAAGGCTGGGGCACCACGTTTCCCCATGATTTCAGCCGTGCGCGCAAGCCCGGCAGCGCGTTGCGCGCCTCGCCGCGCGGAGACATGGCGGTGCTCGCGCTCGCGGGTGACGCGGTGGAGCACGCCCGCGATCCGCAGCGTCCGATGCTGCTCGCGATCTCGCTCTCGTCGAACGATTACGTGGGGCATCTCTTCGGCCCCGACTCGTGGGAGGCGTGGGACCAGCTCCGTCAGCTCGACGCCTCGCTCGCGCGCTTCTTCGCGCGCCTCGACGGGCTCGTGGGCGCCGACGGATGGGCGGTGGTGCTCTCCGCGGACCACGGCATCGTCTCGCTCCCCGAGGTGCAGACCGTGGCGGGGGCGCGTCCGTGGTGCGCCTCGTCGACGCCCGACCCCTGGGAGCGCCCCTGCGGCCCGCTCTCGCGCCTCGACCCCGACGCGGTGGCGCGCGACCTCCAGGCCGCCGCGGTGACGGCCCTGGGGCCCGGCGCGTGGGTGCTCGGCGTGGCCGACCCGTACGTGTACCTCACGCCCGCGGCGCTCGCGCTCCCGGCCCCGCGCCGTCGCACGCTGATGGACGCGCTCGTGCGCCGCGCCCGCGCCTACCCCGAGACCGAGCGCGTGGTCGAGACCGACGCCGTGGCCCCTTCGTGCGCGACCGACGACACGGTGGAGGCGCTGCTCTGCCGGTCGATTCCCGCGGAGTCGGGCGCGTCGCTGTACATCCAGACCCGCGCCGGCGCGTTCTTCGATTCGGGCTATGCGCTGGGGTTCGGCACGAGCCACGGATCGCCGTACCTCTTCGACCGCACGGTGCCCCTCTTCGTGCGCGCGCCGGGCCACGCCGAGGCCGGACGTGTCGTCGACGAGCCCGTTCCCTTCACGCGCTTCCGCGAGACCGCGGAGCGTCTCGTGGTTGAGTGATCCCGCGGGGGCGCGGTAGTACTCCGCGCCCGCTGCGACGATGTCCGACCCGCCCCCCGACGAGCCCGCGACGACGCCCGCCACGACCGATGCTCCCTCGGCCGATGCGCCCGCGTCTGCGCCCGCAAAGGTCGACGAGCCCGCGAAGGTCTCCGACGGCGTGAAGGTCGAGGAGCCCGCGAAGACCGACGACGCTGCGAAGACCGACGACGTTGCGAAGGTCGACGACGTTGCGAAGACCGACGACGTTGCGAAGGTCGACGACGTTGCGAAGGTCGACGACGCGACGAGCACGACGCCCGATGCGCCGGTCACCGGCGATGCGACCGCGACGACGCCCGACGGAGACACCGACGACGACGAGGAATACGAAGACGACGACGAGGAGTACGAAGACGACGACGAGGACGACGAAGAAGAACCCTCGCCGCCGCGCTTCTTCTCGCTGAAGCAGCTCGTGGCCGTAGGGCTCGTCGCGCTGGTGCTCGGCGCGTCGCTCGCGGCGGGGGTCGTGGGCCTGCTCGCGTCGTCGGATCGTCCGCGGAGGCCGCGTCCCGATCTCGCGGTGTCACCCGATGTGCCGCTGGTGCTTCCGACGCCGGTGGAGGCGCCCGATGCCGCAGTGGCGGCCGTGCCCGATGCGGCGCCCGTGGTGGCTGCGGCCGTGCCCGTCGACGATGCCGACGTGTCGGTCGATGCGTCGCTCGATGGTGCGCTCCTGGCGGGCGGCGAGGGTGACCTCGAAGACCTCGGCGATGGCGTGATGGACGACCTCGACGAGCCCACGCCGCGGCGTCCGCGCGCGCGTCCGTCGTCGTCGGGTGATCGCAACGCGCGCCCTGCCACCAACGGGGATCGCAACGCGGCCGCGCCCCGCACGGCGCTCGTTCCGGGCGGTCACTACGTGAACTCCGACAACGTGCCGCCGGGGCCCGCGCAGGGCTACGTGCACGGTCGTCCGGTGCGCATCACCGTCACGCGCATCGACGGCAAGCCCGTGGAGGTGCGCACCGCGGAGGCCTACCGACGCATGGCCGCGGCAGCGTCGCACGACCGCGTGCACCTGCGCATCGTCAGCGGCTTTCGCACCATGGAGCACCAGCAGGCCCTCTACCGCGCGTACCAGCGCGGGCAGGGAAACCTCGCGGCGGTGCCCGGTCACTCGAACCATCAGAGCGGCCACGCGCTCGACCTCAACACCCGCGCGCCGGGCGTGCTCCGCTGGCTCGAACGCAACGGGCGACGCTTCGGCTTCCGTCGCACGGTGCCCACGGAGAACTGGCACTGGGAGTGGTGGTGAGCGCGCGTCCCGGGGGTCGCTGCGCGTAGGGCGTGCGGTCAGTTCGCGGGGGTGGCGCGGCAGCGCGCGGGGGCGTTCACGCGGCACACGTCGTCGCCGGTGAGCGGGCGTTCGGCGAAGCGATCCTGCGCGAACTCGAGGATCTCGGGCAGCGCCCAGGCCGTGGCGCGCGTGTGCGAGGCGCCCGCGCATTCGAGGTAGCGCATGCGAAAGCCCTGGCCGCAGAGGGTCATGAAGCTCGCGCGCTCGATGGGCGTGTTCACGAGCGTGTCCTGCTCGCCGAGCACCCACAGGATGCCGTAGCCCGGACGCGTGGGGGCCTCGCGGGGCACGGTGGTCGAGGTGAGTCCGTTCTCGGCGACGAGGCATCCCCAGGGCGTCTGCGTGGCGATGCTGCGCCCACCCGCGGCGGCGTCGAGAATGCTTTGGGTGTAAACCATCTCGCGGGTGAGCCCGCGCACCTCGGGGTCACACGTCGACGCGAGCATCTGCGGCAGCGTCGTGTCGTAGGGCGCGCGGAACACCTCGCTCACGCGCGACGCGAGGCCGTACCACGCGGAGGCCGTGGCGTAGAACGCGGCCACGTTCGCGGTCGCGGGCACGGTCTCGCGGAGCGCGCGGTCGGTCTCGGCGACGAGGTCGGCGGGCGGCACGGTGGCGACGACGCCCATGTGTTCGAGCTCGGGGGCGTAGTAGGGCGCGAGGCGGTCGACCCAGAGGGCCGCGTGGCCTCCCTGCGAGCCGCCGATGGTCACGAAGCGCGGGCGCGCGCAGGCCTCGCCGTTGCGAACCGCGAGGTGGCGCATGGCCGCGCGCACGGCGTCGAGGGAGGCGATGGCCGTGGCCTGTCCGACGAGGTACGGGTGCGGAAAGCCCGTGGGCCCACCGAACGCGCGGAGGCCGATGTAGTCGGGCGCGGCGACGACGTAGCCCGCGGAGGCGAGGGCCGCGGCGAGCACGCGCGTGTCGGTCGAGGCCGAGGGGGCGCACTGGTCGGTGAATCCCGACGTGCCGTGGAGCAGCAGGAGCACTTCGAAGTTCGTGCGCGACGCGAGGTTGCGCGGGTACGCGAGGAGCATCGTGGCGTCGAGGAGGGCGCCGCGGTCCTGGGTCTTGTAGGCGAGCTGGTCGACGGTGACGTCGCGCGAGAGGGGCGTCGGGAGGTTGATGCCCGCGCTCGTGGCGACGGCGTTGAGCACCGCGGCGGCGTAGGGCGTGGTGGCGTTGACCGCGCCGGGCGCACCGAGCTGGTCGCTCTCCAGCCAGGTGTGCGGGGCCTGTCCGCAGCGCGCGGGCGAGGCGCGGAGGGTCATGGCGGCGGCGGAGGTTCCGAGGCGCGCGGGGGGCACCATGCAGGGCGCGGCGGCGTCGGCGGTGGGCGCGTCGGAGGCCGTGTCGACGGCGGCGTCGGAGGCCGTGTCGACGGTCGCGTCGGCGGTGGGCGCGGCGCCGTCGGAGCACGCGGCGAGGGAGAGGGCGACGAGGAGCGAGGGGAGCGCGAGCGGGCGTTGCATCACACGCCGCGTGTGCCACAGCGCGTGTTGCTTGGGAACCCCACTGATCGCGTTGTTGAGCCGCGCGTGGGCTTCTTGTTAGGGTCCGCGCCCATCATGCGGAAGGGACCCTGCGTACTGCTCGGCGTGTCGGCGTGGAGCGCCGCGTCCGTGGTGTGCGCGCAGCAGGGCGCCAACGACGAGGCCTCGCGCGCGGCGATGCTGCGCACGGCCTACGAGCTCAGCACCCGCGTGGGCGATCACGGTCGCGCGCTGCGTCTCGCGCAGGAGGCCGCGGCCATTCGCGTGACGCCGTCGCTGCGGCTCTTTCTCTCCGAGGAGCACGAGTTTCTCTCGCGCGAGGCCGACGGGGGCGCGCACCTGCTCGACGCGGCCCGCGAGGCGTCGCAGTGCATCCGCGACGCGGCGGCGACACCGGTGCTCACCGAGCGCGAGCGCATCGTGCAGTCGTGCACGCGCGTGCTGAACCGCATCAACACCCGCGTGGCGCGTGTGCGGGTGCGCGTCGAGGCGCCCGCGTCGGAGACCGTGCGCGTGCGACTCCGCGGCGAATCCCTTGACCCCTCGCAGTGGAACACCTCGCTCCCGCTCCTGCCCGGCGAGGTGCTCGTCGAGGCCGACCGCGAGGGGCACGCGCCCTTCATGCAGCGGCTCCAGACCGTTCCGGGTTCGGCCTACGACGTGACGGTCGCGTGGCCCGAGGCGCACGCCGCGGTGCCGCGCCACGAGGTGCTCGCGCCGCCTCCGCCCGTGACCGCCCATCCGTCGACGGTGCTCCGCGTGGTGGGATGGTCGACGCTCGGCGTGGGCGTCGTGGCGGGCGTCGTGGCGGCGATGCAGTGGGCGCGCACGAGCGATCAGGCCTCGCTCACGCTGGAGAGCGCCGACGCCGACGGACAGGCGTGGACGCGCTACGTGAACGCGGTGAACCCCGACCGCGCGCGCTCCCTCGACGACGTGTGCGACCAGGCCGCACGCGACGCGGGGACGGTCTCCGTGGCCGCGCGGGTGAGCACGCTCTGCGAGTCGAACCGCAACGCGCGCACGATGGCCTGGGGCTTCGGAATCGGCGGCGCGGCGCTCGTCGCGGCGGGGGTGACCATGCTCGTGCTCGCCCACGGTTCGCGCACCGTCGAAGTCGCGCCGGTGGTGACCGCGGGGCTCACGGGCGCGACGTTGCGGGTGGGGTTCTGACCGTGCGATTCGCGGGCGTCGTGGCGCTGTGTGGAGCCGTGCTGTGGGCGCTCGCGGCGGGGTGCACGTTGGAGTGGCCGCGGGTGGGGCCGACGCCCTGTGGCGACGCGGGACAGCGGTGCTGCGAGGCGCTCGACGACGCGGGCGCGGCGGTCTCCGAAGCGGGCTGCGTGAGCACGGCGTACTGCGTGCCCGTCGACGATGCGGGCGCGGGCGTGTGCCGCGCGTGTCGGGTGGGGCTGTCGGCGTGCGACAACCGCTGCGTCGACCTCACGACGTCGGTGGAGCACTGCGGGCGATGCGGGGTGACGTGTCGCAACCCGACGCCGCGCTGCGTGTCGGGCGGGTGCCGCTGAGCGGGAGCGCGCGCTGCGCTCCCGTCGCGGCGGAGGGGAGTCAGTCGCGTCCGCCGTCGGTGGCGTTCGCGTAGAGGGCGTCGATGCTCTCGCCGTAGCGACCGAGCACGGCGCGGCGCTTGAGCTTCATGCTCGGCGTGAGCATGTCGTTGTCGACGGTGAAATCTTCGCCGACGAGGAGCACATCGCGCACCTTCTCGAAGCCCTTCACGTCGGGCGTGAACTGCGCGATCTCGTCGAGAAAGAGCCGCTTCACGTCGTGGTGCTGAAGGAGCTGCGCGTAGGGGTCGGTGGCGAGCCCGCGCTCGGTGGCCCACTTCTTCAGCCCCTCGGGCTCGGGCACGATGACCGCGACGTTGAAGGGCTTGTTGGCGCCGTGCACCATCACGTTGAGCACGCGCGGCGAGAGCTTGATCGACTCTTCGATGGGCACGGGCACGACGTACTTGCCGTTCTCGAGCTTGTACTGCTCCTTGATGCGGCCGGTGATCACGAGGTGCTGGGCCTCGTCGAGGTAGCCCATGTCACCCGTGCGGAAGCCCCCGTCGGCGGTGAACACCTTCGCGTTCTCGTCGGGCAGGTTGTAGTAGCCCTGCATGACGTTGTGGCCATAGACCACGATCTCGCCCTGCTTCGCGTCGCCGGTGGCGTTCGTGTCGATCACGATGCGCGTGCCGGGAATGGCCTTGCCCACGGTGCCCATGCGCCGCGACGAGGGACAGTTCGCGGTGGCGATGGGCGAGGTCTCGGTGAGGCCGTAGCCCTCGTAGACGGTGACGCCGATGTTGTCGATGAACTCGGCGACCTCGCGCGAGATGGCCGCGCCGCCCGAGAACGCATACGCGAGGCGCTTGCCGAAGAAGGTCTCGCGCACCTTCGAGAGCACCACCTTGTCGAACACGCGGTGCTTGAGGTCGACGACCACCGACGACTCGCCCTTCTCCGCGAGGCGACGGCGCTCGGCCGCGTTGGCCATCGCGGCGAGCAGCAGCTTGCGGCGCAGCGGCGGCATGTCGAGCATCTTCTTGTTGAGCCCGGCGTACAGCTTGTTGAACACGCGCGGCACGCTCATCACCATGGTGGGCTGAACCTCCTGCATGTTCGCGAGGAGCTTCTCGACGCTCTCGGCGATGCCGAGCGACGCGCCCATGGAGAGCAGCCCGTGGAGCTCGACGGTCTGACCGAACGAGTGCGCCCACGGGAGGAACGACAGCGAGCGATCCTCCGACGAGACGGGGAGCAGCTCGTGGATCGCGCTCACGTTGGCCGCGAGGTTGTGGTGCGAGAGGCGCACGCCCTTGGGGTTGCCCGTGGTGCCCGAGGTGTAGATGAGCCCCGCGAGGTCGCCCTTCTCGGGTTTGAAGATCGGCGCGGGCGTCTCGGCGCCGCGGCGCGTGAGGGCCGAGAGCGTGCCGGGGTCGGTGTCGCCGCCCACGAAGTTCACGATGTGCTTCAGGTCCGTGAGGTCACCGCGCACGCCTTCGAGGCGCTTCGCGATCTTGTCGTTGGCCACGAAGCAGAGCACCGCGCCGCAGTCGCGGAGGATGTACGCCCACTCGGTGTCGTGCTGGGCCTCGTACATCGGCACGTAGGCCGCGCCGAGGGTGTAGACCGCGTAGGCGCCGATGGCCCACTCCGAGCGGTTGTTCGAGATCACCGCGACGCGGTCGCCGGGCTTCACGCCGAGGCCCGCGAGGCCGCCGCGCAGGTTGTCGACCTTCTCCTTGAAGGTCGCGTAGGTCATCCACTCCCACGCCCCGTTGCGCTTCTCGCCGAAGAGCGGACGCTGCGGAAAGCGCTTCGTGCTCTCGTTGAAGATGTCCACCAGCGTATCGAACTTGCTCGCCATCCGCCGTTGCCTCCGTCCCGTTGCGTTGGGGGCGCGAACGTAAAGCAGCGACCCCGCGTTGCCAACGCTTCACTGCGGCGCTGCGCCCTTGTTGCAGCGCAGCGAAGGCCGAAGGTGCGGAGCGGCAGGCGTGCCGGTGCGGCGGGTCAGTTGCGTCCGTCGCCGCGGAGGGCGCGCGCGAGGCGCTGCGCGGTGTACCGCACGAGGGGAACGACCTGGGGATAGTCCATTCGCGTCGAGCCGATGACGCCGACGGCGCCCGATCCGAAGTTCGCGGCCACGAGCGAGAGGTCGCTGCCCATCTCGTTCTCCGTCGACCCGATGACCACCTGGAGCCCCGGCGTTTCGAGGGCGCGGTCGAGAAGGTCGAGGAGGAGTTCCTGGTCTTCGAGCGTGCGCACCACGTGGCGCGTCTGGTCGACGCGGGCGAACTCCGGCCGCTCGATGAGCTGCGCGGCGCCCTCGACGAGCACGCCCTCTTCGGGGTCGGCTTTTTCAAGGGCCTCGCGGCCGAGGGCGAGGGCGCGTCGCGCGAAGCCGTCGTGGCGCGCACGCTCGGCTTCGAGCTCCACGGCGAGGGCGGCGCGCACCTCGGCGAGCGTGCGTCCCTCGATGCGCACGCGCAGGAGGTTGTTCACGCGCTCGATCTCCGCGGGCGACGAGGCGTCGTCGAGGCGCATCACGCGGTTCTGCGCGGCGCCGCTCGCGGCCACGATCACGGCGAGCACCTCGCGGGGCTTGAGCCAGATGAAGCGCAGCTCTCGGAGCACCCAGCTCTCGGCGCGGGGACGTCGCACCACCGCGGCCGAGCCCGTGAGCTCGGCGAGCACCTTGCCCGCGTGGCGCATGAGGGCGTCGAGGCCGGGCTCCACCGCGGAGTAGCGCTGCTCGATCACCTCGGCGGCGACGGCGTCGGGCTGCGCCACGAGCGTGGCCTCGGCGAACGCGCGAAAGCCCTTCTCTGTGGGCACGCGGCCCGCGCTCGCGTGGGGCTTCGAGAGGAAGCCGCCCGCTTCGAGCTCGGCGAAGACCGCGCGGATGGACGCGGGCGAGAGGTCGAGGTCGTGGGCCTGCGCGAGGGCGCGCGAGGCGACGGGCTCCCCGGTGCGCACGTAGTCCGCGACTGCGATGAGGAGGATCCGGCGTGCGCGGTGCGAGAGCATCGTGGCGGCGGTGTGGATGGTTGGAAGTGGAGGCCCGGCGGCGTGTGACCGTGACCCTCGCGGCGAGGCTACGTTTGCGCGGGAGAGGCTGTCAAACCGGGGTTTCTACGCGGGTGTCGTAGACGCGGCAGGCGGGTAGTTCGACGGCCGAGAGCACGCCGCCCTTGCCGCTGCCGGTGTCGATGCCCACGAGATCGCCGCGCACCCACACCTCGCGTCGGTCGAGAAAGCCTCCAACCTCGCGCGCGGGCGGGATCTCGGGGAGGTCGTTCACGGGCGTGTGGCCGAAGACCACGCGCTTGCCCGCGTAGCTCTTGAAGAACGCCGGCGCGCGTCCCCAGAGCAGGTGCACGGGGTTGGTGTCGCGCGGGTGTCGCCACGCGCCGTCGCTCGCTTGAAGCCCCGCGTGCACGTAGATGGCGTGCTCATCTTCGTACCAGCACGCGAGGGATTTCATCCACGCGAGCACGTCGTCGGGGAGCCAGGCCTTCACGTCGAGGAGGCGCACGAACTCGTCGCCCACGACGGACTCGCCGGGCTTGAGCGAGGGCGCGCCCACGAAGGAGCGGAAGGTCGCGCCGCAGCCGTTGGAGCCCGGGAGGAGGAAGCCGATGTCGGGGTCGTCCCAACACTGGATCCACTTGTCTTCGTGGTTGCCGCGCAGGGGCACGACCTTCGCGGGCAGCTCGCGTTGGAGCTCGCGCACGAGGTCGATGACCCCCGCTGCGTCGGCGCCCCGATCGACGTAGTCGCCGATGAACACCAGCGTGTCGTCGGCGGTGAGGGGAGGCAGGAGCGTGAGGAGCTGATCGAGGGCCGCGCGTTCGCCGTGAATGTCGCCGATCGCGAAGGTGCGTCGAGTCATCGGCGCGATGATACATACAGCCCCCCACGCAAAGGAACGCGCGATGAAGCTCAAGCTGTTTGCCCTGACGCCCGAGCCTCCGGCGGTGGCGCCGGCGTCGCCCACGCGGCCGTGGATGGACGACTTTCCCGCGCGCCACGCGTACCGCTGTCTGCCACTCGCGATCGCCAACGGCTACGGGTGGGAGCTGCGGTCGCCGTATGCGTTTTCGATCCGGTACAACGGCGGCGCGAAGGCCGAGGACATCGTGTTCAAGGCCGAGGGCGACGCGCCGTACCTGCACCACTTCGTGAGCTCGAACTTCACGCACGGCATCGTGACCTTTCACACGGGTCACATCGTGCGAACGGAGCCGGGCTGGCACACGGTCTGTACAGGTCCGATGAACCGACCGAAGGATGGGATCTCGGCGCTCTCGGGGGTCATCGAGACCGACTGGCTGCCGTACCCGTTCACCATGAACTGGCAGCTCACGCGGCCGGGCACCGTGCGCTTCGAGAAGGGCGAGCCGTTCTGTCAGATCTTTCCCGTGGCCGCGGGCGCCGTGGCCGAGGCCGAGCCCGAGCTCTTCGATGTGGCCGACGACCCCGACCTCGAAGGCCAGTACCGCGCGTGGCGCGACAAACGCGAGGAGTTCATGGTGCGCTTCCGCAACCAGGATCCGGAGACCCTCAAGCAGGCCTGGCAGCGCTTCTACTTCAAGGGCGAGTACCCCGACGGAAGCGCCGCGGGTGTTCAGCACACGAACAAGCTCCGCGTGGCGGCCCCCGTCGATCGCCGTCGGGGCCGCTGAAACCACACCTCGCGCGTTGTCTCGCGCGGAGGCCTCGCGTACGTGTGTCGGTCGCCGCGCGGTGTCGATTCCGCTCCCTCCGACCCGACCGCGCGAAGGCAACACCCCTCGCGTGAACCCCCGCCCCCGACCGCCCTGGTGCGACGTGACCGCGTCGCTCGACCGCTACGACGAACGCGCCGCGCGCGCGGCCGTCACCGAGTGGATCGACGAGTTCATGCCAAGGCACATCCCCCGCGTGAAGGGACGTCCCGTGCTCCGCGACGCGGGCACCTGGCACCGTCGCCTCGACCACGTGCTCGCGCGCGTCGTGGGGCCCTGGTACGGCGTCGGCGCGTGGCGCGTGGGCAACGAGAGCTTCGGCGGGTGCTTCTGCCACAGCTTCGTGAGCGAGTACGTGACCGAGCCGCGCCGCGAGGGCGTGCGCCGCGGGGCCGCGTGGGTGCTCGCCGAGGTCGACACGATGCGCGCGTGCCTCCGCGAGTTCGGGCTCGTGTTCGCGCAGTTCGACGACCCGCGCGACCCCGGGGATCGCGCCGCCGCGATGAGCGCCACCCTCGGTCAGCTCTTCGACACCGTCGCCGACCGCACGAGCTGCAACGGCGCCTGGCACCGCTTCGTGGTCGACGGCGCCGCGTGGCTCCTCGACGCGCGCCGCATCGAGTCTCCGCCGGTGCTCCACGCGCTCATCGAAGCGTCGATCGCCGGAGAGTGCAGCGATTTTCTCCCGGTGCCCCGCCTCGCGCGCAACCGCCTCTGCTGCGATCTCGCCACGGTCTTCGTCGTCGCCGACTCGTAGTGTTTGTGCAACGGGTACCGGGCTTGACGTTCCGTGAGGGCAACGATCGGGTTGCCGGTGCGTGCGCGGATTGCGCGGTATGGTCGGCGCCCTCGCTGCGGTTGTCGGTTTCGGCGCCGCTCAGAGGCCCACGCAAGGAGAGACCCCTTCCCATGAACCGCACCGTCCGTTTCGCCGTTCCCACGCTCGCCGCCCTCGTGCTCGCGGCGCCGCTCGCCTTCACGCAGAACCACGGCCCCGCGCGCCCCGCGCCGGCC
>CAMFHP010000006.1 GCA_945952225.1 uncultured Myxococcaceae bacterium | reverse complement strand
GGCGGAGGCGGCGCGGGCTGCGCGGCGGGCACGGCGGGCGCGGGCTGCGCGGTGCCGGCGGTGCCGAGCACACCGGGCGCGGCCGGAGGCACCATCACGGTGATGGGCCGACGGCGCACGACGCGGTTCTTCGTGGGCACCGCGGGCTGCGTCGGGTCCTGCTGCGACCAGGCCGTGGCCGCGAACGCGAAGAAGGCCAGCACCATCGCCGCGAGGCTCAGCCTCGGGAGTCGGGGAACGCGGATCGAGGCAGGGTTCATGGGGCGGGTCATCATCGGATGTTGAAGTCGATGTTCACGGGCTGACCGTTGCGGGTGACCGAGATGGTGAGGTGGTCGCTCGTACGGAGCCGCGAGTAGGCTTCGAGCGCGCGGTCGGGCGAGGCGATTTCGAGCCCGTTGATCCGGTTGAGCACGTCGCCGTTCTGCATGCCGAGGCGGCCGAGCAGCGAGTTGCCGCGCACGCCGAAGAGCTGCACGCCCACCACGCGTCCGCCCTCTTCGTGCGGCATGATGCGGGTGGTGCGCATGAGCTCGGCCTGGTTCTCGAGAATGCGGTCGACGGTGGAGCGCCGGACGTTGAACTCATTGGCGCCCGCGCGCTCGATGCCTTCGAGCGCAGCCGAGAGGGCTCCCCCGGGCTCGGGTCCGCCCGCGGGCGGCGGCGGCGCAGCGGGCGTGGGCGGCGGAGGAGGCGCCGTACGCGGCGGCATCACCTGCGCGAGAAAGCACCGCGGCGCGCCCGTGGGACGGAGCAGCACGTACGCGCCCACCGCGGGGCAGTGCCCCACGAGGCTGACCGTGCGCCCGTCGAGCTGCTGGCCCTGACGAAAGGGCATCGACGCGCCGCCCTGCGTGGCCTGCACGAAGGCGAACGACCACTCGTCGCTGTCGCTCACCACCGCGCCCATGATCTTCGCCTGCGAGTCGCACGGCGGCGGGTACGCGCCGGGCTCGTGCGGACGATCCTGGAAGCACGCCTCGGGCGGGAGGATGCGGTCGTCGAGGGGGTTCGCCGCCGGGGCTCCCGCGGCGTCGACGTCGGCGTCGGGCGAGCCCGCGTCGCAGTCGAGGCAGCCCGCGTCGGAGTCGAAGACGTTGCGATGGATGATCGCCGTGCGATCGCGCACGTGACGGTTCTGCGCCGCGGGCTGCTCCGAGGTCGGTGCCGTGGAGGCGGGCAGCGGACGCGCGAGCGCTTCGGTGTCGGCGGCGAAGACCTTCGCGCCCACCATCTCCCCGGTGCCCCGCGCGGCGAAGTACGCGCACGGGATCAACGCCAGCAGGGTGATCACCCACGGTTGGCGTCGGAGGATGGTTTCGAGCCAGGGCAGGAGCCGTCGCATCGGAGTATCGGGTCCTTATGCGGGGGGTGTGCCACCCCACCGACAGACGGTGATTTCAGCGGTCTGCAGGGGTCCTGCGGGGGTCGACGGGGCAGAGGCTCGATGCCGTTCTGGCAGCGGCCGCGCCCGGAGCCCGCGAGGTCAGTGACAGATTGTCAGCGCGACTCGAACACGCACTGGTGGTTGGTGCCGCAGCGCAGGCCGCGGCGGCAGTCGTTGTTCGCCTGGCAGGGCTCGCCGAGGTCGGCGGTGCCACGCGGCGGTTCGACGGGGCCTGCGTCGCGCACGGTCACGCCGGTCGTGAGGGCGCCGCAGGTGCGGGGCGGAGCCTGTCCGGGCAGCGTCGGCGCGGGGAAGTGCCGCTGGTCGACCACGGGCACCTCGATGGGCGCATCGGCGGTGCCCGCGCGTCCGTTGGGAGCCCCCGACTGGTCGATCACTTCGATGTAGTACTGCACCTTCGGCGGGAACACGTCTTCGCAGGGCACCAGCGCGCCGTAGCCCGACGCGAGGCGGAACTGCTGCCCCATCGCCTGCATGCGCACCTCGGTGTACCGACGCGCGCCGAGGCCGCGGTAGTAGAGCGACACGTGGTCGATGGGCGCGCTCGAACGCACCTGCACGAACACCGGCACCGCCGTGCGCGCGAACTGCTCGGGCACCGGAAAGTGCACCGCGGTGCCCGTGCCGAGCTGGCGCATCGGGAACGACGCATCGCCCACGGAGACCGTGCCCGCGTCGCCGTCGACGGTGGCCGAGACCACACCGCCATCCATCGCAGCGGCGGGGCCCGCATCGGTCGACGCAGCGGGCGAGGCGGCGTCGGAGGTCGCAGCAGACGCATCGGTCGCCGCGGCAGCGCCCGCGTCGGCTCGGGCCGCGGGGCGTGCGGGGCGCGCGGGGCGGGGCTGCGCGAGCACCATCGTCGAAACGGCGCCGACGGTGAGCGCGGCGGCGAAGAGGGGAACGTACGGTCGCATGGGCGGGCCGCACCCTTCACCCGCCTCCGCGGTTCCGTCAAGGGTGTCGTGCGGCCGTCAGGGATGCGCGTAGGCGCGCACGAGCGCGTCGAGGCCCGCCTCGATCGACACGCGCGCCGACCATCCCAGTTCGACCTTCGCGCGCGTGGGATCGCCGCAGAAGCGCGACACGTCGAAGCTCCTCGCCGGCGCGAGCTTCACCTCGGAGCGCCATCCGCCCGCCGCCGCCGCCATCACCGCGAGCTGCCCGAGGGTCGTGGGTCTGCCCGATGCGAGGTGGATCGTCGGCACCGCGCGATCGCCCGACGCGAGGCGCGCCACGGCCGCGAGCGTGCCCTGCACCACATCGCTCACGTGCGTGAAGTCGAACGTGTGCATCGGCCCGTCGACGCGGAGGTCTTCACCGCGCGCGGCGCCGCGGCAGAACGCGGGGAGCACCCGGTCCGCGTGGTCGTTGAGCGCGCCGTAGACGTTTGCAAATCGAAGCACCGCCGTCGCGAGCCCCGACGCACGACCGCGCGCCACGATCGCCTCGCCCGCGGCCTTGCTGCGGCCGTAGTGGTTCATCGGCGCGACGGGATCGTCTTCGCGCACGGGCAGGCGCGCGGGCTCGCCGTAGACCTCGCGGCTCGATGCGAAGAGCACCCACGGGCGCGAGGGGGACGCGAGCGCCGCGTCGACCACACACGCGGTGCCCTGCACGTTGGTGCGCTCGCAGCGCGCGGGGTCTCGCTCCGCGTGAACGACCCGCGACACGGCGGCGAGATGCACCACGCCGTCACAGCCTTCGAGCAGCGCGCGCACCCGCTCGGCATCGGCCACATCGCCGTGCGCCTCGTGGTCCGCGGGGAGCGCGAGGTCGAGGCGACGAACGTGGTGGCCCTGCGCAGCGAGGGCCTCGCAGAGCGCCGCGCCGATGAGACCTTCAGAACCTGTGACCGCCACGCGCATCGGAGTCGTCGCGGCCCCGTTCGTCGGGTCGCGCGGCCGCCCACTACCACGCTTCGCGCGTCGGGGGATCGCAGAAGCGTCTTGGATGCCGTCACGAGTCGTGTGAGCATCGCCGCCCCTTCGTGAACGCCGCACGGGCGGCGCGCCACGGAGGGCCACGCGGCATGCGCATCCTTCACGTGATCAACTCGCTCGACCCCTCGGGCGCCGAGCGGCACCTGGTGAACCTCTTCGCGCCGCTGGAGGCCCTGGGCGTCGAGAACCACCTCGTCACGTACTTTCCGGGCAACGGATTCGAGGAGCAGGTGCGTCGCCACGTGACGCGCGCAGAGCTGGCCGTGGGGCGCGCGAAGGGCTTTCCTGCGACGGTGCGCATGGCCCGCGAGGTCGACGTCGTGCACACGCAGCTCACGTACGCCGACATCGTGGGGCGCACCGCGGCGGCCGTCGCGGGCACGCCCTCGGTGACGACGATCCAGACGTCGGCGTGGGCCCCCGAGAACCGCCACGTGCTGGCGATCGACCCCTTTCGCTACCACGCATACCGCATGGCCGACGCGGCCACGTCGCGCTTCGCGGCGCAGTTCTTCGCCGTGTCGACGAAGGCCGCCCGCGCGTTCACCGACCACCTCTACGTGCCCCACGAGCGCATGCAGGTGATCGCCAACACCGTCGACCTGCGCGCGTTTGATCCCGCGAAGGGCCCACCCCGCGACGAGGCCCGCGCCGCCCTCGGAATCGCCCCGGGTGAGTTCGCGGTGGTGACCCTCGCGCGGCTCATTCAGCTGAAGGCGCTGCCCGACGCGATCCGCGCGGTCTCGCTCGTCGCGAAGGAGCGTCCGGTGCGCTTCATCATCGCGGGCGGAGGCCCCGAGCGTGAGGCCCTCGAACGGCTCATCACCGAGCTCGACGCGCCGGTGAATCTCGTCGGCCGTCGCGACGCGGTGTCGGTGCTCAAGGGCGGCGACCTCTTCGTGCTCCCCTCGTACATGGAGGGGATGCCCGTGTCGCTCATCGAGGCGATGGCGATGGGGGTCCCCGCGCTGTGTTCGAACATCCCCGAGAACACCGAGACCGGCGGCGACGCGGCGGAGTACGTGCCGACACGCGCGCCCGAGGCCCTTGCCGCGGCGATGAAGCGCCTCATCGACGACCCCGCGCGACGCGACGAGCTCTCGAAGCTCGGGCGGGCCCGCGCGCTCACCTACTCGGCGGACGCGGTGGCCGAACGGTTCCTGCGCGGCATCGAAGCGGCGCTCGCGGCCCGTCGGTGACGCATCCACCCACGACGTCACTGTCCCCACGCATCAACGGAGAACGAGACACACCATGCGATACCTGATTACGGGCGGTGCGGGCTTCATCGGAAGCCACGTGACCGAGGCCCTCCTCGCGCGCGGCGACTCCGTGGCCGTGCTCGATGATTTCTCCACCGGGCGCCGCTCGAACCTCGCGGCCGTGGCCTCGCACGCGAAGCTCCGCGTGGTCGAGGGCTCGGTGGTCGACGGCGCGCTCGTGCGCTCGATGGTGGCCGAGGCCGACCACGTGGTGCACCTCGCGGCGGCCGTGGGCGTGCGCAAGATCATGTCGGAGCGCGTGTCGGGCATCCGCACGAACGTCGAGGGCTCGGAGACCGTGCTCGCGGCCTGCGCGGCCCACGGGCGCCCCCTCTTCTTCGCGTCGACGAGCGAGGTCTACGGCAAGAACGCGAAGGTGCCCTTCAGCGAAGACGACGACTCGGTGCTCGGCGCGAGCTCGCTCCACCGTTGGAGTTACGCCTGCGCGAAGCTCCTCGACGAGTTCCTCGCGCTGGCGTGGTTCCACGAGAGCCGGCTGCCCGTGACGGTCGCGCGCTTCTTCAACGTGACGGGCCCGCGGCAGTGCCCCGACTACGGCATGGTGCTCCCGCGCTTCTGCCACGCGGCCCTCGCGGGCTCGGCCCTCGAAGTCCACGGCACGGGCAACCAGTCGCGGTGCTTCCTCCACGTCGACGACTGCGTGCGCGCGGTGCTCGCGCTCGTCGACACGCCCGTGGCCGTGGGCCAGGTGGTGAACATCGGATCCGACGAGGAGGTCTCGATCCGCGGCCTCGCCGAGCGGGTGATCGCGCTCTCGAACTCGGGCTCCACGATCCACGCGGTGCCCTACGCCGCGGCGTTCCCCGAGGGCGGCTTCGAAGACATGCTCCGCCGCGTGCCCGACACGCGCCGCCTCTCGCGGCTCACGGGCTGGAAGCGCGAGATCGACCTCGACCAGACCATCCGCGACGCGCTCCGCTGGGCGCGCGAAGACAACGCCGCCGCCGCGCGATGACCGCCCCGCCCGCCGGGCCCGAGCGCCCGTTCTTCACCGTCGTCATCCCGATCTTCAACCGCGCCGCGATGATCCCGCGCGTGCTCGGGAGCCTCGCGCGCCAGGACTTCACCGACTGGGAGGCCGTCGTCGTCGACGACTGCTCCCGCGAAGACATCGCCGCTGCCGTCGCAGCCTTCGGCGACCCGCGCGTCCGCTGCGTGCGCCACGACGTGAACCGCGGCGTGTGCGCGGCCCGCAACACCGCCGTGGCCGCCTCGCGCGGTCGCTGGATGCTCAACGTCGACAGCGATTTCGAGCTCCTCGACGGCGCGATGACGGCGCTCCACGCGCGCTGCCTCGCGGCCCCCGACGACGTGGGCAACGTCGCGTCGGTGATGTCCTGGGACAACGGCCCTCCGTCGCCCATCCCCCTCCCCGACGCCGACCTCACGCTCGACTACCACGCGTACCTCCGCTGGGTCGCGTCGCTCTCGCACACCGAGTATTTCAACTGCATCCGCCGCGAGGTCTTCGAGCACGTGCGCTTCCCCGAAGGCCGCGCATACGAGAGCGAGTTCAACCTCAACCTCGCGAAGCGCTACCGCTTTCAACTCGTGACCGTGCGCGCGTGCCTCGCCCACACCGACGCCGCAGACCGCATCACCCGCGGCCCCGCGCTCCAGCGCGCGAAGCGCATGCTCCGCGACGCGCCCGACTGGTCGCGCAGCGTTGAGGGATCGCTCCGCGACCACGGCGACGCGATGCGCGCCACGTCGCCCGACTACTACGACCGCTACGCGATCCACCTCGCGAACCTGCGGCTGTTGAAGGGTGATCGTGTGGGCGCCCTCGACGCGCTCGGAAGCGCGCAGGCCCGCGTGGTGCTGCGCCCCCGCACGCTGATCATCACCGCGCTCGGCCTCGTCGACCGGCGCCTCCTCGCGCTCGCGCAGGGCGTCCGTTCTTGACGTTCAGCGATGCGCGTCGGCCAGCACGCGCTCCACGCTCGTGAGAAAGCGCCGCGCGACGTTCTCGGCCGAGTAGGCCTTCACGCGCTCGCGTCCGAGGGCCGCCATCGTGGCGCGCCGTGCGGGGTCGTCGGCCAGCGCCGCGATCGCATCGGCGTACGCGTCGACGTCACGCACGGGCACGTAGGCCGCCGCGTCGCCGCCGGTCTCGGTGTTCTCGGGGATGTTCGAACACAGCGCGGGAACCCCCATCGCCATCGCCTCGATGAGCGACAGCGGCATGCCCTCGTAGCACGACGGGAGGATGAACAGATCGCCCGCCTGGAGCACCCGCGTCGCAGGCTGCCGACCGGGCAGGATCACCGGCGCGCCGAGCTCACGCGTGAGCGCTTCGAGTGCGTCGCGCTCCGGTCCGTCGCCCGCGATGACGAGCCGCACGCGACGCCCCTTCGCGACCTTCGCCACCGCGCGGATCGCGTCGTCGAGGGCCTTCAACGGAATGAGCCGCGCGAGGGTCACCACCGCGAACTCGTCGGCCGCGATACCGAAGCCCGCGCGCGCCTCGGCCCGCGTCGGCCCCTTCGACGGATCGAACTCCGCGAGGTCGACGGTGTTGGCGATCACCTCGATGCGCTCCGCGGGCACGTGGAGCCCCTCGACGTAGGCGCGCATGGCCTTCGACGACACCGCGAAGTGGCGCAGCGCGAGGCGCGCCGTGGCCGCGTCGGCGAGGCGCGTGGCGTGGTAGCGAAGCGGGTCCATGCGCACGAAGCGGCGGTTCTCCGAGGCCCACGCCGAGGTCTGGAGCGTGCTCACCGAGGGCGTGCCCGCGAGCGCCGCCGCCGCGCGTCCCACCACGTCGGAGAACACGAGCTGCGTGTGCACCACGTCGACCTCGCGCGCCATGCGCACCACCGCGGCGACGTTCGCGCGACCCACGCCGAGCTCGGCGCGCGTGACGTGGCGACGCACCTGATCTTCGAAGCCGTTGCCCGGCACGAAGGTCACCAGGTGGTTCTCCACGCCCATCGCCGCCAGCGGCCCGAAGAGGTTCGCCAGGTGCCGCTCGGCGCCCGACGGTCTCAGCGAGTTGATGACGTGGAGGATTCGCATGGGGCGCTTCGCAGAGGCGCACGGCGCAGGGTCGCCGCGGTGACGTCGCGAATCTAGCGAAGCCGCGCCGTCGGGGGCAACGCGGTTCGTCGCATATCCAACGGTATCCGCACCGGCCTGCGCGCGCCGTGAACGCTCGTCGTACACGTCGTGAGGAGCAAAATCTGCGATGCTGCGACCCATCATGCGAGGCCTCTTCTGGGATGGTTCGTCGGTTCGGTTGCGGCGCGACCTCGCGTCGGTTCAGGCGCGCGAGGGCGAGGTCGTGCTGCGGGTTCGGAGCGTCGGCATCTGCGACACCGACCTGCAGATCGTCAGGGGATACATGGGCTTTCGCGGCGTTCTCGGACACGAGTTCGTCGGCGTCGACGCGCAGGGGCAACGCTACGTCGCGGAGATCAACAACGCGTGCCGCCGCTGCGCCGCATGCGTTGCGGGGCGCACGTCGCACTGCCCGCATCGCACGGTGCTGGGCATCGTCGACCACGACGGCGCGATGGCCGACGAGGTGGCTGTTCCCCGCGCGAACCTCCACGCCGTGCCCGAGGCCGTCGAGGATCACCGCGCGGTCTTCGTCGAGCCCCTCGCCGCGGCCTTTCAGGTGATCGAGCAGGTGCGCGTGACCGACACCGACCGCGTCGCGGTGCTCGGCGACGGCAAGCTCGGGATCCTCTGCGCCCGCGTGCTCCGCACGGTCACGCCCCACGTCACGCTCGTCGGGCGCCACGCGCACAAGCTCGCGCTCGCGGGAGACACCATCACGCAACGCCGCTCGTCGGAGCTCTCCGACGCGCGGCACACCTTCGACGTGGTGGTCGACGCGACGGGCTCGCCCTCGGGCCTCGAAGACGCCGTACGGCTCACGCGCCCGCGCGGCACCGTGGTGCTCAAGACCACCGTGGCGGGCCCCCACGCGCTCTCGCTCGCGCCCGTGGTGATCGACGAGCTCACCGTGGTGGGCTCGCGCTGCGGCCCCTTCGCCCGAGCCATCGACGCGCTCGCGCGCGACCTCGTCGACGTGCGCTCGCTCGTGTCGGAGGTGTTCCCCCTCGACCGCGCGGAGGAGGCCTTCGCGTGCGCGTCGACGCGCGGCGTGGCCAAGGTCGTCATCGACGTGGCGGGCTGAGCGCGCGATGCATCTCGCCCATCTGCGCTACGTGCAGGCCATCGCGCGCCACGGGAGCCTCTCGGCCGCGGCCCGCGCCCTCGGGGTCACGCAGCCCACGCTCACGGGCGCCGTGAAGAGCCTCGAACAGACGCTCCAGACCGTGATCGTGCACCGCGGACGCGACGGCGTGCGGCTCACGGCAGCGGGCGAGGCCCTCGTGCGGCACGCGGGCGAGGTGCTGGCCACCGTCGAGCGACTCGAAGACGAGATCCGCGGGCTTCAACACGGCGAGCACGGGCGCTTCACGCTCGGGTGCCACGAGTCGCTCGGGGCCTATTTTCTGCCGGGTTTTATGCGAGGATTCCTCGACGCGCACCCGCGCATCGAGCTCACGCTCTGGAACGGCACCACCGCCGCCGTGCGCGACGCGGTGCTCTCGCGGCAGGTGCACTACGGCCTGCTCGTGAACCCCATGAGCCACCCCGACCTCGTGCTCGTGAAGCTCTTTCACGACGCGATGGATTTCTTCGTCTGCGTCGACGAGACCGAGCCCCGCACGGTCGACGATGCGCGCGCCCGCATCCGTCGCGGGCCGCTGGTGTTCAGCGGTCGCGTGGCCCAGTGCCAGGAGCTCGTGCAGCGCCTGAGCGGCGAGAGCACGCTGCCCGACCGCATGCTCTCGTGCGGCGACCTCGAACTGGTCAAGAGCCTCACGTTGGGCGGCCTCGGCGTGGGGGTCATTCCGCGACGCGTGGCGCACTACGGGCATCACGGGAGGCTCCGTCGGCTGCACCCCGAGCTGCCGTGCATCCCCGACACGATCTACCTCGCGTGGCGCGAAGACCTGCACCGCACCGCCGCCGCCGTGCGCGTGAAGGACGCCCTCGTCGCCTACGGCCGCGCGATGCCCGACGTGTGACGCACGCGACCGTTGCCCCCGAAGGGCCGCCGACGCTAGCGTCGCCGCGATGCGCCCACCTCCCCTGCCCCACCAGACCGCGCTCCTCGAACGGGTGCTGCTCCGCGTTCGCGAGTGCGCCCGCGTCGGCCCCACGCCCCTCGCGGTCTTCGACCTCGACGGAACGCTCTACGACAACCGCCCGCGCACGGCGCAGATCCTCACGCAGTACGGCGAAGAGGTGGCGGCGGAGTTCCCCGAGGTGGCGCAGGCCCTCGCGACGCTCGACCCCGACGGGGTGCACTACCTCTTGAGCGACACGCTGCGCGCCGTGGGGCTCTCGAAGGTCGAGATCGTGAGCGACGCCACGCGCTACTGGCGCGACCGCTTCTTCGCCGAGCGCTACCTCAAGTACGACGCGGTGATGCCCGGCGCCGTCGAGTTCGTGCGCGCGTGCCACGAGGCCGGCGCCACCGTGGTCTACCTCGCCGGACGCGACGTGACCGACCTGCTCCCCGGCACGGTCACGAGCCTGCGAAAGTGGGGCTTCCCCATCGGCGAGGTGGGCGTCGAGCTGGTGCTCAAGCCCGACGCGACGCTCTCCGACGAGGCCTTCAAGCGCGCGACGATCCCCTCGCTGCGACGGCTCGGCACCGTGGTGACCTTCTTCGACAACGAGCCCGCGAACTGCAACGTCGCGCGCCACGCGTGGCCCGAGGCCGCCGTGGGATGGCTCGAAACGCAGTCGGTACCCGGCGCGCCGCCCCTCGATGCGGGCGTCGAATCGCTCCACGATTTTCGCCGCGCGTAGGCCCCATCACCCCGCGGCGCTGCGCGCGCGCGTCGAGGCCCAGCGCCGAAGGCCCGCGATGTCTTCGGCCATCGTCGTCGAGAGCGGAACGGTCTCCTCCGCGGCGCGCACCACGTCGGCGGTCTCGACCTCACGCCCCGCCGCGAAGGCCGCGTACATCGCCGACACGAGGCACAGCTCCACCTCGGCGCCGTTGAAGCCCTCCGTGGCCGCGGTCACCGCGTCGAGGTCGAAGCGCGCGGGGTCGCGACGGCGCTTGCGAAGATGGATCGCGAAGATCGCGCGGCGCTCCTCGTCGGTGGGCAGATCGACGAAGAAGATCTCGTCGAAGCGCCCCTTGCGAAGCAGCTCCGGCGGGAGCTCCGCGATGCGGTTCGCCGTGGCCACCACGAACACCGGACGCTTGCGCTCCTGCATCCAGGTGAGAAAGGTCGAGAACACGCGCAGCGACGCGCCCGCATCGGCGTTGCCCGACCCCGTGGTGCCGCTGAAGCCCTTCTCCACCTCGTCGATCCAGAGCACCACGGGCGCGAGCCCTTCGGCCACCGAGAGCGCCTTGCGCATGTTGGCTTCGCTGCCGCCCACGTAGGGGCTGAACACACCACCGAGGTCGAGGCGCAGCAGGGGCAGTCTCCAGTGCGCCGCGATGGCCTTCGCCGTCAGGCTCTTGCCGCAGCCCTGCACGCCGAGGAGCAGCACGCCGCGCGGCTGCGGAAGACCGTACTCCCGCGCGCGATCGCCGAAGGCGCGGGCACGCGCCGTGAGCCAGTGCTTGAGCCCGTCGACGCCGCCCACCGAGGCGAGCGACTCGTCGTGTTCGAAGAACTCCAGCGCGCCGGTGCGACGCACCACCTGCTTCTTCTCGTCGAGAATGAGCGGAAGGTCGTCGACGCCGAAGCGCAGGTCGCTCACTGCGGCGCGCGAGAAGGCCTGGATCGCCTGCGTCTCCGTGAGCCCCCGCGCCGCGTGCACCATGCGTTCGAAGAGCGTCGGGTCGTCGTCGATGACCACACGGCCGGCGCTGCGCAGTGAGTCCATGAACGAGCGCAGCAGGGCGCCGAGCTCGCGCTCATCGGGCGGCGGAACGTCGAGCACGGTGACCTCGCGCGCGAGCTCGTCGGGGAGCTTCGCCACGGGCGACACGAGCAGCAGCGTCTTGAACGAGCGCCGCGCGTGATGGATCGCGTCGCGGAGCTTCCGCACGATCGTCGGGTCTTCGAGGTAGGGGTGCAGGTCGTGGAGCGCGTAGATCCCCTTCTCGGGGTGATCGATCACGTACTGCAGGGCCTTCTCGGGCGTGCGGAACGACGACGCGGGCAGCGGGTCGCCGGGGTTGCGCGTCGTGGGCGGTCGGTCGAGCACGAAGCGGGCGTCGTCGAAGCCCGTGGTGCACGTCCACGACAGCAGCGGACGACGGAGCTCGCCGGCGAGCGAGGCGAGCATGCGCCCGCAACGGTCTTCTTCGTCGGTGGTGAGCCAGAGCGCGGGGTAGCGCGCGCGGATGTAGACCCGGAGGTCGTCGCGGAGCCGGTCGATCGACACGGCCGCGGAGGCTATCACCGCATCACGCGATCACGAGGCCTCGCCGTCGCCGTCATCGAGCGCGTTGGCGTACACGGCCGCGGTGTAATCGAGGTTCGTCTCGTTGCGCTTGAGCGAGGCCGCGAGGAGGCGATCGACCACGGGGCCGAGCACTTCGAGGCGTGTGGAGAGGAGGTAGTACTCCTCGGCGTCGACCTCACCGTAGGCCGCGAGGCCCTCTTCGAGCGCGGGCACGTCGTCGGCGTTCACCCCGAAGCCGTGGCCGCCCGCGAGGTCGCGCGACTCGATCGCTTCGAGCGCGAAGCCCACGGGGTTGAAGTGCAGAAAGCACCGTGAGAACTCGACGCGCCACGCGTCGAACTCCTGCGCGGGGGCGTGCCAGCGGGAGGGGTACATGCGCCGCACCACCTCGCCGAAGTAGGCGCCCGCCGCGGGGGCGACGAGGCGCTTCACGTCGTCGGTCGCGTCGCGCACGCCCTGAAGGTAGTGGTCGAGAAGGGGAACGGTGTCGGGGGTGAAATCGAGCCACACGCGCGTCGCCGTGTGGACGTACTGCACGCATGCGAGACAGAGCTCGCGCACGTGGTCGGGCACCTCGGCGGGGTCGAAGTCGGGGAGGTCGGGTTCCATGCGTGGCCGCTTTCTGCCACGGAACGCGCCGCCGCGGGTGGATTGCCGTTTGAGGCCCGGGGCGAGCGTGTTACCCCCGGGTGTCAGGTGAAGGGCTGATGAGTTCGCAGCGTCCGCGCGAGAGCGCCGCAGAGCCGCCGTACACGGGTCCCCTGGGCGTCACGCGACGCGAGTCGGCTTCGGTGCCCTCGCCCGACGGCAGCCCGCGGCGCATCGAGGTGGTGCGCCAGGTGAACGTGCTCACCGATCCGCTCCTCGCGCGCCAGGCGCTCGACGGCACGCTCCACCGCGTGCAGGAGCTCGAGCTCGCGGTGCCCTTTCTCTTCCACGATCCGAGCGCGCGGCGCTTCGCGCTCGTGGTGCCCGCGGCCCGCGCCCACGAAGAGCTCCGCCTGCGCGCCGAGCTGCTGCAACGCCTCGCCGACGACGCGAGCGAGGTGCTCCCGGGCTACGTGCGTGAAGCGCGCGCCGTGGTGGGCCCCGGCGGTCTGCGGCGCTACCTCGAAGAGTCGTCGCGCTCGCCCGACAAGACCGATCCGCGCATCGAGGCCACGCAGCGCGCCGTCTCCGAACGTGAAGAGCGCGTGCACCGCCTCGCCGCCGAACTCTCGCGCCGCGAAGACGAGCTCGTGTCCGCGCAGAACGACCTCGCGCGCCGCGAGCAGGAGCTCGATCGACGCCTCGGCGAGGTGATCCACCGCGAGGACCGCGTGGCCTCCGACGAGATGGCCATGCGCGCGAGCGTCGCGGCGTTGCAGGCCCGCGAGCAGCGCCTCCGCACGCGCGAAGAAGCCCGCGCGAACGACACCGCGCGGCAGCCCGACATGGCCGATGAGCTGGCCGAGTCGCTCCCGCGCCGTGACTCGCAGATCATCGAGAGCGAGGCCCTCACCGCGCGTCCTCCGGCACCGGGAGAGAGCGCCGTCGACGTGCTCGACGCCGACGACGTGGAGCCCCTGCGCGAACCCGGCGAGCGCACCTCGGGCGAGGTCGAAGTGGGCGACGACCGCATGGAGGTCGAGCTCGATGACCTGGCCCCGCTGCGCAACACCTCGCCCGGCGAGCGCGCGCGGCCTTCGGTCGAACAGGTCGAGATCCTCGCCGATGCGTCGTCGGTGTCGCCGCCCGAAGCCCGCGCGGCGCAGAGCCTCCGCGACGATCGGGCCTACGTGGCAGCGGTCGAGGGCGAGGTGCGCGTGTGGTTCCAGGGCACGCTCGACGTGGCCCAGCAGATCGCGGGTGGAACGGTCGTGCCCGTGCTTCAGGCCGACCCCGAAGCGCAGCTCCCGCTCGCGGTGCTCACGCTCCGCGGCGACGGCGGATCGCCCGTGTACACCCGCGTCGCGCTCGACATCACGCGCCCCGAAGACCGCGCCGTGGTCGAGAGCCTGGCCCGTGATTTCCGCGTGCGCGCCGAAGTGGTGAGCCCCCTCGGACGCCCCCTCGGCGGCGCGGCCCTCGCGGCCCCCTGCGAGGCCAACGCGCAGCGCATCCTCGAACTGCTCACGGCGCGCGACTCGGCGAGCGCCGATGACCACCTCGCCGCGATGGTCGCCCTCGCGCGCGACGGCGTTCGATGGAGCCCCGGCGACGCGGTGACCGTGTCGTTCTCCGAGGATCAAGCGCTCGCCACCGCGTCGGCCGTCGAAGCGGCCCTGCGCGGGTACGAGCCCCTCCTCGACCGCGACTTCGCAGCGCAGTTCTCCATCGCGCGCGGCGTGGCCCGCGCGCAGGTCGAGTCCTTCGCGAAGCGCCTCTGCCTCGCGGCCCTCCGTTGCGGCGTGGCGCCCTCCGCGGGGCTCGTGAAGCGCGCCCTCGAACTCGGCATCGCACCCGACGAGCGCGCCCTCGCGACGCGCGCGCTCACGGCCTACGCGCGCACAGTCGAAGGCGGCGTGGCCTCCATCGGTCGCAGCGCCTCCGACGCCTCCGCCGCGTGGACGCCCCTGCTCGCGTGGGCGACCCGCGTGGGCGTGGCGATTCCCGATGCGGCCCGCGCGGCCATCGCGACGCTCTACGACCCCGACGACGCGCGCTCTGTGGCCCCGCCCGACACGCGCACCGCGCCCGCGGCCGATCGCTTCGCCACGATGGGTGACGGCGAGCTGATCACGTGGATCGACCACCCCGACGCGCGGCTCCCCGCGGCCCGCGAGCTCGCGCGGCGCGACGCAGCGAAGCACGAGGCGGCCATCGGACGCGCGCTGCGGATGCTCCCGGGCCCGCAGGCCGCGCAGCTCGCGGCGGACCTGGTGCGAGGCGGCGACGCGCTCGGTGACGTGTGGGTCGAGATGCTGGGCTCGAAGCGTCGCGCCGTGGCGGCCCTCGGCACCGCGGGCGCGGGCACGCTCAAGCTCCGTCGCGCGCTCAATCCCCTCGTGCAGCGCGCGCTCGCGAAGGACAACCCCGCGTGGAAGCTCGCGGCCTGGGCCACGGGAGAGTTCGGCGTGGCCGCGGTGCGCGCGCTCCAACGCGTGGAGACCGACCAGACCGAGCGCCTCGCGTGGATGCTCGGGCACGCGATCCGCTGCGGTGCGGCCCGCGAGGTCGAGCGCACGCGCGCCGAGTCGACGCGTGTGTTTCAAGACGCCGCCACGCGCGCCCTCGCGCTCCAAGACGAGATCCGCGCGTGGCACGAGTCGCTCCGTCGCGGCGAGGGCGAGCTCGAACGGCTCGTGTCGCCGCTGATCACGCGCGCGACGGACAGTGACGGATCCCCGCACGACGGCGCGGGATCGCTGTAATGTCCGTGATGGACACCACCCACCCGCTTCTCTAGGATCCGCCATCGCCTATGCGCCTGGGCATCTTCAGCGACGTACACGCGAACGTAGAGGCACTCTCGGCCGTCATCGAGGCGCTCAACCGTGAGGCCCCCGATGTTCTCTACTGCCTCGGCGACGTGGTGGGCTACGGCGCGTCGCCGAACGAGTGCGCCGACATCGTGCGCGCCACGGCGAAGGCGACGATCCTCGGCAACCACGACGCCGCCGTCGCGGGCCGCATGGACTACAGCTACTACTATGAAGCCGCGCGCCGCGCGCTCGACCTCCACGCGTCGCTGCTGACCGACGAGAACATGGAGTGGCTGCGCAAGCTCCCCTACATGCTCCGTCTCGAAGAGGCGAACGTGCAGCTCTGCCACGGCTCGCCGGTGCGCATCGAAGAGTTCGACTACATCTTCGCGCCCGAGCAGGCCCGCGAGTGCCTGCCCTTCTACGACGAGCTCGGTCACGTGACCCTCATCGGCCACTCGCACCTCTGCAAGGTGTTCGAGCTCACGCCCACCGAGGTCGTCGAACTCCACGGCCCGCCGCGCAGCTTCGAGCTCCGCGCCGACCGCAAGTACATCATCTCCGTGGGCAGCGTCGGTCAGCCGCGCGACTACGACAACCGCGCGAGCTTCGTGCTCTACGACAGCGACACGCGCGAGTTCCACTTCCGCCGCGTGGAGTACGACATCGAATCGGCGGCGCAGAAGATCTTCGACGCGCGCCTCGAGCGCAACTTCGGCCACCGCCTCTTCATCGGCGTGTAGGCCCGCGCGCATCCTCGGGCCCGTCGAGCGGCGGGTCCTGCATCGCGCCCACGTCCACGATCCTTCCCCGACACCACGGCCAAAGCGCCCGCTCACCGCGGTCGGTCGCCAGCACGCTCACGTGGGCTCGCTCGTCGCCGAGCAGCTCGCCCACCGCGTCGAGCCCCGACACCCCAACGACCACCACGTTGCGAGCGCCCGGAGAACCAACCCGCGCGGGCTCGTCACGGCTCCCCACCGCGTGCGCCGCCCCGCGTCGAAACCACCCGCACTGCGCCATCTGCACGCCCTGCCACTGCATCACGGCGGCGCCCTCACCCGCATCGAGCGCACCGCGCGGCAGCGTCGCCTCCAGCGCGCCGAGCGCCTCATGCAGCGCCCTCGCGAAGCCACGCGCCTCACCACGCACGAACACACACTGCGGCGAGAGGCAGCCGCGCTGATCGTACCGGGCGACATCGAGCGCGAGGGCCCCTGCAGCGGCCTCCGTGGGCGCGTCCAGGCAGGCGACCCCGAACCCGTGTCCGAAGCCCTCGAAGCCCACCGCGGGGGGCAGCGTCGAGGCCCACGCGCGCACGGTCTCATCGCGTCCGTACACGATCGCATGATCGACGCCAGCGAGGTCGGTGGTGACGGAGATGCGCGGATCGTCGAAGGCCGCGACGAACGCGCGCACGAGCCCCTGCTGATGCCGTGACGCGCGCACGCGCACCGCCTCGGCGCCCGCGAGCCACGGCAGCGCGACGGCCCGCAACGGCGCGGTCGCGACCGAGCGCGCGAGCCCCACGCCCACGACGCCTCCTGCGAAGCGAGACGAGGCCAGCGCGTCGACGACGTGCGGGGTGTAGCGGTCGAGCGTGCACGCGAAGACGTGGTCGACCATGGGACGCGAGAGCAGCCCTTCGGTGACAGCGAACGCGCGTGCAGGATGATCGAGCGAACGCAGCCGCTCGACCGCCGCGAGCACCTGGGCGACGCGGTTCACGACTCGCCAGAGAGCGCGGCATCGAGGGCGCGCGCGCAACCGCGGGGAGTGGCACCGGGCGCACGACCGAGCACTTCGAATCCCTCGGCGGTGACACGTCCGAGGTCTGCGGTCTGGATCGCGAGGGCGCTCCCGAGGTTCGCGAGATCGACGACGCGCAGCAGCCCCACCTCCCCCTGCGGAAGCGGTGTGAGCCGATCGGGATCGACCGCACTCACGCGCATCCACGGCGGCGCACGGAACACCCCTGGCGACACGCCCTCTCGGTGCGCCTCGTAGGCCTGCGAGCTGAGCTCGGTCATGCCGTATTCGCCCACGATCTGCGCGCGCATCACACCGAGGTGCTCTTGCAGCATCGCATGAAACGCGGCGGGTTCGACCTCGCGCGACCGTCCCTTGAAGCCGCCCGTCGGCATCACGACGCTGCCCGCGGGAAGCACGAGCCGCGACGCGCCGAGCCCATCGAACAGGTGCACGAACCCGTACGACGCGCCGAGGACTGCGACAGGCGTCTGCGTCGCGACAGCCTCCGCGACGCGCGTCTTCACGGCATCGAGGTCGATCCGCTGCGCGTGGATCACGAACGGATCCACCGTCGCATCGCCCCACCGCGCATGAAAGCGCGCGAGCATGTACGCGAGCGACGAGTCCGGCGCCTCACGCTCCGAGGGCGCGAGAAACACGCAGGCATATGCCCGCTCGGGGAGCAGCCATCGCGCGCCCGCGCGCATCGCAGCAAGCTCGTACAGCGACAGGTCGCAGAACGCGTGGACGCCGCGCACCTCACGGGTCGTCCCGCTCGTTCTGAACGCGCGCACGGTCTCCGTCTCGGAGAAGCAGGCCACGCGCGCGACCTTGAACACATCGGTCGGCACGCCCACGATGTCGTCGAAGCGCTGCGCCTCACGCCCATCGAGCGACGCGTCGGCCACGCGGGCGAGCACCGGGTTGTGCGCGCGCTGCCACGCGAACACGCGAAGCGCGAGCGCCTCGACGTCTCGCTCGTCGATGGCCTCGAAGGGACGCCCGAGCAGGGTCGCGATCTCGTCTCGCAGCGATGCGTACGTCGTCACGGCGCGACCTCTCGAAGCGCATCCCGCAGCGCATCGCAGAAGCCCGCGATCTGTGCCGCGGAGAGCATGGCCGGCGGCGTCAGCGTAAGCACCGCCCCATCGACGCCCCCTGGAAGCACCACGTACCCGCGAAGCAGCATCGCGCGCATCACCGAGAGCGCGCGCACGACGCCACCGCGCAGCCGCACGCCGAAAAGCAGCCCCACCTGGGTGAGGTCCTCGACGGCCAGGCCTTCATCGCGGATCACCGCGCGCAGTGAGTCTCCGAGCAGCGCCGCCGTCTGCGCGATCATCGACGCCGTCTCGGGTGCATCGAGCGCATCGAGCGAGGCGAGCGCCGCCGCGCAGGCGAGCGGATTGCCGAGAAAGGTCGAGGTGTGAATGGCCTCCTTGTCGGGGTCGCCCCACCCGCGCGAAACGCCCTCGCGCATGAGACATGCGCTCACGGGAAGGCCTCCGCCCAGCGCCTTGCCGAGCACGATCACATCGGGATCGGCCCCTTCGGCCACCGAGCGGAATCGCGCGCCCGTTCGCCCAAGCCCTGTGTAGATCTCATCGACCACGAGGAGCGCGCCGTGCGCCCGCGCACGCTCCCCCAGCCACGCGAGAAACCCCGCGGGAGGCACGACCACGCCCCCTCGTCCCTGCACGGGCTCGACGAGCACCGCGCCGACACGCCCACGCGCGAGCGCCGCCTCGACCGCGCGCTCAGAGGCTTCACGCGCCTGCTCCCCCGAGGGAAACGGCGCGAACTCCACCGCGGAATTGAGCTGCCCCTCGAAGGGTGCACGGAAGGCAAGCTTGTACCCGCACGCGGCGACGGCGCCGTACGAGAGGCCATGATAGCCCCCGGCGAACGCGAGCACGCCCGCACGTCCGGTGTGCAACGCCGCGGTCTTCAAGGCCGCTTCGACGGCATCGGCTCCCGAGAGCCCGAGGATCACACGCGCGGACCACGGCGCCATCGAAGCGAGCCGCGCTTCCAGGGCGATCTTCTGCGCGGAGGGATACACGTCACCCAGCGCGTGCATCATGCGTCCAGCCTGCTCGCGAACGGCCTCGACGACGGCGGGATGCGAGTGTCCGAGCAGCGCCGCACCGAAGCCCGCGGTCATGTCGACGTAGACGTTCCCATCGGCATCGACCACGTTCGCGCCGCGCGCGTGTGTCCACACGATCGGATCATGGGACGCCCCGGAGACCTCTTCGCGCCTGCGACGTCGCGCGGTCAGGCCCGGACACTCGAAGCGCGAGAGTTCCTCGACGAGCGCTGACGCTCGCGGACCAGGAATCACCCCCGAGACCGACGGCAACCGTACACCCAGCTCTTCGGACACCGATGTCATTGCGGTCTCCGAACACGAACATCGCTCCAACACGTCACAGCGAGGTTCTCTATCCCCACAGGGCCCAAACGACAACGCCCCTCTCCCGCGAACGGAAGAAGGGCGCTGAAGCGACACGGACCTCACGGCCCGTGCGATCGGCGGGCGATCAGCCCTCCGGCGAGGTCTCCGCGGCGGTCTCGCCCTCGGCCTTGCGGCTGCGGGGCTCGGCGGTGCGAACGGTCTGCTCGACGTTCGAGGCTGCCTCGGCCTTCGCCTTGCCGACGTTGGGATCAGGCGCGACGAGCTCGATGATCGCGAGCTCGGCGTTGTCGCCACGGCGGTTGCGGGTCTTGAGAATGCGGGTGTAGCCGCCCGGACGGTTCACGAAGCGGGGAGCGATCTCGCGGAAGAGGTGCTCCACCACGTCGATGCGTTCGGGCTCACCGTTCACCAGGCGCTCGCCCCACTGGGGGAGCACGGTGGCGATGGAGCGCTTCACCGCGAGGCGCTTGGCGACCACCTCGGGCGAGGCCGAGGCGTTGTTCGCATCGGCGCCGAAAGCGGCCGCGCGGGTGATGAGGCGCTCGGCGATACGACGCACCTCCTTGGCCTTGGGGACCGTGGTCTCGATGCGCTCGTTGGCGAAGAGGTTCGCGACGAGGTTCTTGAACATCGCGGCACGGCTCGACCCGTCGCGATCGAACTTACGGCCGGCGTTGGCGTGGCGCATGGTAGTTTCCTGTTCTCAGTGGTCGGGTATCAGATGGTCAGACCTGGCCGTGCTCGGCGCGCCAGCGCTCAAGCAGCGAGGGCCAGTTCTCGATGTGCATGCCCAGCGTGAGACCGAGCTCCGACAGCTTGTCCTTGATCTCCTTCAGGGACTTGCGGCCGAAGTTCTTGGTCTTGAGGAGGTCGGCTTCGGTCTTCTGAACCAGCTCGCCGATGTACGAGATGTTCGCGTTCTGGAGGCAGTTCGCGCTGCGCACCGAGAGTTCGAACTCCTCGACGGACTTGAAGAGGTTCTCGTTGAGCGGCGGCGCCTCGTTGGGCCGCGCGGTCGCCGTGACCTCGTCCTGCTCCTGGAAATTGATGAAGATCTGGAGCTGCTCCTTGAGGATCTTGGCGGCGTACGCGACGGCGTCACGGGGACGCACCGCGCCGTTGGTCCACACCTCGAGGGTGAGCTTGTCGTAGTCGGTCATCTGGCCCACGCGGGCGTTGGTGACCGTGTAGTTCACCTTGCGGACGGGCGAGAACAGGCTGTCGATCGGAATCCAACCGATCGCCATGTTCGGGTCCTTGTTGCGCTCCGCCGGCACGTAACCGCGGCCCATCCCCACCACGAGCTCCATCGAGAGCTTGCCGCCGCGCGACACCGTGGCCACGTGCTGCTTCGGGTTGAGCACGCGGATGCCCGCCGCCGCATCGGTACGGATGTCCTCGGCGTAGACCGCCCCCGGACCTTCCTTCTCGAGCTTCAGGGTGTAGCGCTTGGCCTCGCTCGCCTGGAACACCACTTCCTTGAGGTTCAGGATGATGTCGGTCACATCCTCCTTCACGTCATCGATGGTGGTGAACTCATGGAGGGCGCCATCGAGGCGCACCGCCGTGATGGCGGCCCCCTGAAGCGACGACAGAAGCACGCGGCGCAGGGAGTTACCGATCGTGATGCCGAAGCCCCGCTCCAGCGGCTCGCAGACGAACTTGCCGTAGAAGTCCGTGTGGGCGTCCCGGTCCTCCTCGATGAGGGCCTTCGGGCGGATCAGGTCGCGCCAGTTGCGCGCCTGCGTAGACGTGGACTGCGTCGTCATGGGAAGTCTCGTGCCCTTTCATGCCACAAGCCGCGCACCGCGGGGTGAGCTCAACCCTCGCGGTCGCGGCGTGTGTTGGGGGTAGTATTAGCGGCTGTAGAACTCGACGATGAGCTGTTCCTTGATCGCGACCGCGTTGTTCTCCTCGCGAACGGGGAGAGCCTTCACGGTGCCCGTGAACGACGCCTTGTCGAGCTCGAGCCAGGTGCTCTGGCCACGACGCTCGGCGCCTTCCACGGACTCCTTGATGCGCGGAATCTCACGCGACTTCTCGCGGATCGAGACCTTGTCGCCCACCTTGACGATGTAGCTGGGCACGTTCACGCGCTTGCCGTTGACGAGCACGTGGCAGTGCAGAACGAGCTGACGGCCCTCGGCGCGCGTCGACGCGAACCCGAGGCGGTACACGACGCCATCGAGACGGCGCTCGAGGAGCGAAAGGAGGTTCTCGCCCGTCACACCCTTCGTGCGGTCGGCCTCGGCGAAGTACTTGCGGAACTGACGCTCCAGCACGCCGTACACGCGGCGAACCTTCTGCTTCTCGCGAAGACGAAGGCCGTACTCGCTGAACTTCACGCGGCTATTGGGGCCGTGCTGTCCGGGCGGGTGGTTGCGGCGGTCGAACGAGCACTTCTCGGTGTAGCAGCGATCGCCCTTGAGAAAGAGCTTCG
Organism: uncultured Myxococcaceae bacterium; assembly: GCA_945952225.1. Taxonomy (GTDB): domain Bacteria; phylum Myxococcota_A; class Polyangia; order Polyangiales; genus CAISKJ01. Next base: position 100,073 of record CAMFHP010000006.1, on the reverse strand, counting down.
CCTGTTCGCGGCGGCAGAGCTTGCAGACAGGACCGATGTATCGAGCCATGGACGTGTTCTCTCCGAGTATCCCGTATCGTGCGAATCAGACGCGGCGGCGCTTCGGCGGGCGGCAGCCGTTGTGCGGGATCGGCGTCACGTCACGAATGAGCGTGATGCGAAAGCCCGCCGTGGTGAGCGCGCGAAGGGCGCTCTCACGACCCGCGCCGGGGCCGCGGATGAACACCGCGATCTCGCGCATGCCGTGCTCGGCCGCCTTGCGGGCGGCGTCTTCGGCGGCGACCTGGGCCGCGAAGGGCGTGCTCTTGCGCGAGCCCTTGAAGCCGCGCGAACCCGCCGACGACCACGCCACGGTGTTCCCGTAGATATCCGCGATCGTCACGATGGTGTTGTTGAACGTCGCCTGGATGTGACACACACCCTTCGGCACATTCTTCTTGGTCTTCTTCTTGACCTTCGCGCCGGCCTTGGCCGCCGAGGTCGCCTGAGTCTGGGCCTTCGCCATCGGTTCCTCTGCTCTCGCCTGTTGCTACCTGGGGATCACTTCTTCGTCGCGGCCGCCGGACGGGCGACAGCGAGACCCTTGCGCGGGCCCTTGCGCGTACGCGCGTTCGTGTGCGTGCGCTGCCCGTTCACGGGGAGGCCCTTGCGGTGACGGAGACCGCGGTAGCACCCGAGATCCATCAGGCGCTTGATGTTGAGCTGAACCTCACGACGGAGGTCGCCTTCCACCTTGAACTCGCCCGAATCGATCACTTCACGGATGCGGCGGATGTCCGCTTCCGAAAGGTCCTGGGCCTTCTTGTCGAGCGGGATCTGCGCCTTCTCACAGATCGCCACGGCGCGAGCGGGGCCCACACCGTAGAGGTAGCGCAGAGCGATCGAGATGTGCTTGCGACCGGGGAGGTCAACACCAGCGATACGTGCCATGATTCATCAACCCTGACGCTGCTTGTGACGGGGGTTCTCGCAGATGATCCGCACCACGTTCTTGCGGCGGACCACCTTGCACTTGTCGCAGATCTTCTTTACCGAGGGACGGACCTTCATCGTTACTCACTCACCGCATGCGCCTTCACGGCGCGGTGTGTACACTCTCACTTGTGCCGATACGTGATCCGCCCCTTCGACGGGTCGTAGGGCGAGACCTCGACGGTCACGCGGTCGCCCGGAAGAATGCGGATGTAATACTGGCGCATGCGCCCCGAGATCGTCGCGAGCACGTCGAGCCCGTTGTCGCACTTCACACGAAACATCGCATTGGGCAGCGCTTCCTGCACCGCCCCCTCGAACTCGAGTTTGTCACCCTTGGGCTCTCTGGGCCCGGATGCCTCTGAACGCTTGCGAGCCATGAATCCTCAGTTCACTCCGATCGCCCGAAACAGCGCCGCAGTTACATCGTCCAGCGCACCGACGCCGTCGACCCGGCGAAGGAGCCCCTTGCCTGCATACCAGGCAACCAGAGGAGCCGTGAGCGCGGCGTAGTCCGCGAGCCGCTGACGAACGACATCTTCTCGGTCATCTGCCCGCAGGAGGAGTCGTTCGCCGCCCTCGCCCCGGTCGGGAGAGGGGGGCGGATCATACTTAAGATGATAGATTCGTCCAGAGGTCTCTCCGACCCTTCGACCGGTAATCCGCTCGACGATGAGTTCGTCGGGGACCTCGAGGAGGACCACGTCGTCAATCTTCTTGCCCGCCTTCGCGAGCATCCGATCGAGGCTCTCGGCCTGGGGAACCGTGCGAGGAAACCCGTCGAGAACGAAACCGTGGGAGGCATCGGCGAGGGCGATACGCTCCTGCACCAGGCCAATCACCACCTCGTCAGGAACGAGCGCCCCCTTCGACATGAACTCGTCGGCCTTGCGACCGAGCTCGGTCCCAGCCTTGCGCGCAGCGCGAAGCATATCGCCCGTGGAGACCTGGGGTACACCGAGACGCCCCGTGAGGCGCTGCGCCTGCGTGCCCTTCCCCGCTCCCGGGGGGCCGATGAAGATCAGGTTCTTCACGCCGACCTCCGCCCCTGAATGCGCGGCCCGGTCGGTCCGGCAAACCCTTCGTAGTGACGCGAGATCAGGTACGACTCGATCTGGTTGGCCGTGTCGAGCGCGACGCCCACCACGATCATGATCGACGTTCCACCGAACTGGAACGGAATCTTCAGGTACTGCCGGAGGAAGTCAGGCAGGATGCAGATCGCCGCGACGTAGAGCGCGCCACCGAAGGTGATGCGGGTGAGCACCTTCTCGATGTAGTCCGCCGTGGGCTTGCCAGGACGGATGTTCGGAATGAACGCGCCCTGCTTCTTGAGGTTGTCGGCCACGTCCACAGGGGGAAAGGTCACCGCCGTGTAGAAGTAGCAGAAGAACACGGTCAGAAGGACGAAGATGGTGCTGTACATCCAGTCGCCGCGACCGAGGTGATCGCGCACCACATCCATCCCCGGCACATGAAGGCTGGCGAGGGTGGCAGGCAGCGCGAGCATCGTCGACGCAAAGATCGGCGGGATGACACCTGAAGAGTTCACGCGAAGCGGCAGGTGCGTGCGCTGTCCCCCGTACATCTTGCGACCGATGATCCGGCGCGAGTACTCGATGGGGATGCGGCGCTGACCGCGCTCGAAGAACACGATCGCCATCACCGAGGCAACGACGAGCACCGTCGCAATGAGAAGCGACGTGGGCTGGATCTGCCCGGTGCTGGTGAACTGCCAGGTCTGACCGAGGTTCGACGGGAAGTCGGCGACAATTCCCGCGAAGATGATCATCGAGATGCCGTTGCCGATGCCGCGTTCGGTGATCTGCTCACCGAGCCACATGATGAAGGCAGTGCCCGTGGCGAGGGTGAGCATCGCGAGCGCGCGGAACGCCCATCCCTTGTCGACAACGACCTGCACCCCGTCCGCCGTCTGGCGGTTTTCGAGGTACAGCGAGATCGAGAAGCCCTGCACGAGCGCAAGAGCAACGGTCGCGTAGCGGGTGTACTGGTTGATCTTCCGCTGCCCCATCTCACCTTCCTTGCGAAGCTCCTCGAGCGGCTTGAACACCGACGTGAGGAGTTGCAGGATGATCGAGGCGGAGACGTACGGCATGACGCCGAGGGCGAAGATCGAAACCTGCTCCAGCGCGCCGCCCGAGAAGAGGTTGAGGAGGTTCAGCAGCGAGCCGGAATTGTCCTGCCCGATGAACTCCTGCATGGCCTTGCGATCCGCACCGGGGACGGTCACAAAGACCCCCACGCGGTAGACCGCGAGCATGCCCAGGGTGAAGAGCATCCGACGTCGGAGCTCAGGGATCCTGGCGATGTTGGCGAGCGCGCTGGTTGCCATCCGGTTTCCTATGGGTAGATCGCACGGGGCGTCTAACACAGACCCGCAGAGAGGGGAATAGGGGTGCACACGAATCTGCATCCGCCCTGTATTTCATGGGCGGCGCAGCGACGTGGCACCCCTCTTCAACCCCTCGGGGGAGTTACTTCGTTCCCCCGTCAGCGACGGTCGCATCCTCGAGGATCTCGACCGAGCCACCGGCCGCTTCGACCTTCGCGCGCGCGCCCGCCGAGATCGCATGGACCTTCAGCGTGAGCTTGCGTTCGAGGTCGCCGTCTCCGAGGATCTTCACGCGGGAAGCCCCCTTGTCCACGAGGCCCACGCTCTGGAGCGCAGCCAGGTCGACAGTGGCGCCGTCGGCGAAGCGCTTCGACAGCGACGACACGTTCACCGCCACGATCTCCGTGGGGAACGGGTTGCGGAAGCCGCGCTTCGGCAGACGACGCTGGATCGGCGTCTGACCGCCCTGGAAGTGCAGCTTGCCGAAGTTACCCGGGTGACGAGCCTTCTGGCCCTTCTGACCCTTGCCGGCGGTCTTGCCAAGACCCGAACCGACGCCGCGGCCCTTACGGGTGCGGTTGCGGTTCGCCCCGACGGGCGCCCGCAGATTGCTGAGTACGTTAGCCATCGATCTCCTCCACGGAGACGAGGTGAATGACCTTCTTGATCATGCCCCGGAACGAGGGGGTGTTGTCGACCACGACCGAGCTGTTCGGCCCGCGGAGCCCAAGGCCCGCGATGGTCTTCTCGAACTGGTGACGCTCCCCGATCGTGGACTTCATCTGAACCACGCGGAGCTTCGGCTTGTGCGACATGACGGACCGTTCCTCTCCTTACGCGTTCGTCTCGGTGAGGTCTTCGGGACGCTTGTTCCGCTTCGTCGCCGTCGCGTGAATGTCGCGGAGCTGCTTGAGGGCAGCGACCACGGCCTTCACCGAGTTGTGCGGGTTGCGGCTCCCGAGGCTCTTCGTGAGGATGTCACGGATGCCCGCGGACTCGACGACCGCACGCACCGCACCACCCGCGATGACGCCCGTTCCGGGCGACGCCGGACGGAGCATCACCCGGCCCGAACCGTAGTGACCGAGCACCTCGTGGGGGATGGTTCCACCCTTGAGCGGCACGGTGAACATGTTCTTCTTGGCCTGGTCGTGCCCCTTACGGATCGCCTCGGGGACCTCGTTCGCCTTGCCGAGACCGACGCCCACGCGACCGTTCTCGTCACCGACGACCACGAGGGCCGAGAACGAGAACCGCCGACCGCCCTTGACCACCTTGGCCACGCGGTTGATGTGGACGACCCTCTCCTTGTCCTCGGCCGCCTTCGCTTCGTTGTCCATCGACATCGATGTGTCTCCAGTTGTCCGTGATCAGAAGCTGAGGCCGGCCTTGCGAGCCGCGTCGGCGAGAACGCCCACGCGATTCTGCTCCTGGTAGACGTACCCGTTGCGGTCGAAGACCACCTGGGTCACGCCCTTCGCGATGCAGGCCTTGGCGATGGCCTCGCCGACCTTACGGGCGGCGTCGAGCTTGCGGTCGTCCTTCACCGCATCGCGAATGTCCTTCGAAAGGGTGCTCGCGAACGCCAGGGTCGTCCCGGCATCGTCGTTCACCACCTGGGCGTAGATGTGCTTCGAAGACCGGAACACGGTGAGACGCGGACGCTCCGCAGTCCCGTGGATCTTCGCGCGGATCCGGTACTTCCGCCGCAGCCTGGTATCGTTCTTGTTGCTCATCGATATCTCTCGCGTACGACACCGCCCTCTGCGGCATCGGCTACGGGTGATTACTTCTTGCCGCCCTTGCCAGCCTTACCGGCCTTCTGGACGATCTTCACGAGCTCGGGAGACGCGGTCTTGGCCTTGTCGTTCATCACGACCAGACGCACTCCCTTGCCCTTGTAGGGCTCCGGCGGACGGTACGACTGGAGCTGCGCGACCACCTGCCCGAGCAGATCCTTGTCGGCGGTCTCGAGCCAGAGCACGGTCTGCTTGCTGTCAGGCGTCACCACCGCGGTCATCGCCTTGGGGAGGTCCATGACCACCTTGTGCGAGAGACCGAGGCTCATCGTGAGCTTGTTGTTCTTCAGCTCATCGACCTTGTAGCCGGTGCCTTCGAGCTTGAGCGCCTGCGCATAGCCCTTCTCCGCGCCGACGACGGCGTTGGCGAGGTGCGAGCGCACGGTGCCCGTGAGACGGGAGACCGCCTCGGGTTCGACCTCGGACTTGGCAGACACGAGGGCCTGCGTGCCCGAGACGTTGATCGAAAGGCCGCTGGGGAGCGCGCGACGCACGGCACCCTTGGGGCCCTTGACCTCGAAGAAGTCGGCACCCGAGGTAATCGTGACACCCTTCGGGAGTTCGACAGGACGCTTGCCGATACGGGACATTGTCAGCTCCTACCAAACCTCGCAGAGCAGTTCGCCACCGACGCCCTGCTTGCGAGCTTCACGGTCGCTCATCACGCCACGGGAGGTGCTGAGCACCGAGATCCCGAGGCCCTGGCGAACCTTCTGGATGTCATTGCACGCCACATAGACCCGACGGCCCGGGCGCGAAACCCGGCGGATGCCTTCGATCACCGGCGCGCGGTCGCGGCCGTACTTAAGCACCAGGGTCAGGGCCTCACGGCCGTCATCGCCAGACTCGGTCTGCACGGACGACACGTAGCCCTCAGAGGCCAGGATCTCCGCCACGGCGCGCTTGAGGCGCGAGGCGGGAATGGTAACCCGCTCGTGCCGCGCCATCGTGGCGTTGCGGATCCGGGTCAGCATGTCAGAGATGGGGTCGGTCAGCATGTTCGCCTCTCACCAGCTCGCCTTGATCACGCCCGGGATCTCACCGCGCAGCGCGTACACCCGCAGGCACACGCGGCACAGCTCGAACTTGCGGTAGTAGCCGCGCGCGCGGCCGCAGACCTTGCAGCGGTTCCGGTGACGCACCGAGAACTTCGGTGCGGATTGAAGCTTCGCGAATGCGCAGGCACGTGCCACGTTGGTCTCTCCACGAAAATCAGAATCAGGTCCGGAACGGCATCCCGAGGTGCTGGAGGAGCGCGCGGCCCTCCTCATCGGTCCTCGCCGTCGTCGTAATCGAGATGTTGAGCCCCTTCACCTTCTCCACGAGGTCGTAGTTGATCTCGGGGAAGATGATCTGCTCCTTGACGCCGAGGGTGTAGTTACCCTTGCCGTCGAAGGCCTTCGGGCTCACGCCCTTGAAATCCCTCACGCGGGGCAGCGCGAAGGTGAACAGACGGTCGAGGAACTCCCACATGCGGTCGCGGCGGAGCGTGACCATCACGCCGATCGCCAGACCCGCGCGGAGCTTGAAGGTCGCGATGGACTTGCGAGCGCGGGTGATCATCGCCTTCTGGCCGGTGATCGCCTGCACCTGGTCAACGCCGATCTCGATGATCTTCGCGTTCGACACAGCCTCGCCGAGACCCATGTTCACGGTCACCTTCAGCACACGCGGAACCTGCATGGGGTTCGTGTACTGGAACTGCTTCATCAGCGCCGGCACGACCTCGCCGCGATACTTGTCGCGGAGGCGCGGGGGGAAGCGCTCTTCCTTGCGCTCCACCACCTCGCCGGTCGCAGCGGCTGCGGCGGGCTTCTTGGCAGGCGCCTTCGCGCCGCCCTTGCCGGCCGGAGCGCCCTTGCCCGCAGGCTTGGCGCCACCCTTTGCAGCGCCCTTGTCGGCGCCCTTGTTCTTCTTGTCGTCCGCCATCGTCGTTCCTCTGCGTTACGTTTCCACCCGTCGTTATCGGGTGGGTCTCGCACGCTCACACGGTCTCGTGCTTGATCTCCTTGCCGCTCTTGGCCAGACGGACCTTCGATCCGTCTGCCTCGACGCGGGTCTTCACGCGCGTGCCCTTCCCGGTCTCCGGGTCGACAGGCATCACCTTCGACACGTGGATCGGGTGCTCGCGCTCGAAGATCCCACCCTCACGATTCGCCATCGTGGGGCGGGTGTGGCGCTTCTGGATGTTCACGCCTTCAACGACCACACGCTCGTGCTCGGGGGAGATGGACAGCACCTTGCCGGTCTTGCCCTTGTCCTTGCCCGAGATGACGATCACGTTGTCGCCCTTGTGGATCCTCGCGAGGCTCATCAGATCACCTCCGGCGCCAGCGAGATGATCTTCATGAAGTTCTTGCCGCGGAGCTCACGGGCGACCGGTCCAAAGATGCGCGTCCCGATGGGCGCGCCTTCCTTGTCGATCAGCACCGCCGAGTTCGCGTCGAACTTCACGTACGACCCGTCGGGGCGCGCATACTCACGCGTGGTGCGAACCACCACCGCGCGGGCCGTCTGACCCTTCTTCACCTTCATGTTCGGGAGCGCTTCCTTCACGCTCACCACGATGACGTCGCCGAGGCCCGCATACTTGCGGCGCGAGCCTCCGAGCACCTTGATGCACTGGACGGTGCGGGCACCCGAGTTGTCGGCGACATCGAGAATCGTGCGCATCTGAATCATGGCGTTCTCCTCACGTCTGCTCGGGGCGGTCCACCAAGCGAACCACGGTCCAGCGCTTCTCGCGCGAAAGGGGGCGGTGCTCGCGGATCTCGACCACGTCGCCTTCCTTGAACTGCTGCTGCTCGTCGTGAGCCTTGTACTTCTCACGACGGCGAACGTACTTGCCGTAGATCGGGTGGCGGACCGAGCGCACAACCTCGACCACCACGGTCTTGGTCATCTTCGCGCTGGTCACGCGACCCACGAGCGTGCGCTTGCGCCCGTGCTTCTCGGAGCCCTGAGCGGGCGTCGCCGCGTTGGTGTCCGTCATCGCAGTCTCCTCAGGCCTTCGCGGCGGCCTTGGCGGCGCGCGCATTCTTCTCGGTGAGCGCGCGCGCGAGGTCGCGGCGGAGCTTCCCGATCCGGCTCGTATCGGCGAGCTGGTTGGTGTAGTTCTGGAAGCGAACCTCGACGATTTCCTTCGTCGTCGTCGTGATGAACGACGCGAGCTCCTCGTCGGACTTGGCCCGCAGTTCAGCGGTGTTGAGCGTCTTCGCCATCGTGGTCTCCGTCACCCGATCGCGCGGGTCAGAACCTTGACCGCCACGGGGAGCTTGTGGCCCGCAAGGCGGAACGCCTCACGCGCCATCTCTTCGGGCACGCCGCCCAGTTCGTACAGCACGCGACCCGGGGTCACCACGGCCACCCACTCCTCCACGTTGCCCTTGCCGTGACCCATGCGGGTCTCGAGGGGCTTCTTGGTGATGGGCTTGTCGGGAAACACGCGGATCCAGAGCTTGCCCGCGCGCTTCACGTGACGCGTGATCGCCATACGGGCCGCCTCGATCTGGCGGGCAGTCACCCGACCGGACTCGGTCACCTGGAGGCCGAAGTCTCCAAAGGAGACGTCGGATCCACGGTGGGCGATACCCTTCAGGTTGCCCTTCTGCTGCTTGCGGTGCTTGACCTTCTTCGGGGAGAGCATCGTCGTCCTCTACGCCTGCGCGTTCAGCGCGCCCTCGGAGCGCGCTTCTTCTGCTGAAGCACTTCGCCCTTGAACAGCCACACCTTCACACCGATCGAACCGTACGTCGTGTGAGCCTCGCCCTGGCCGAAGTCGATGTCGGCGCGGAGCGTGTGCAGCGGAACGCGACCCTCGCGGTAGCTCTCGACGCGCGACATCTCGGCGCCGCCCAGACGACCGGCGCAGCGGATGCGGATGCCCTTGGCGCCAAGCTTGATCGCCTGCGTCACGGCCTTCTTCATCGCGCGACGGAACGACACGCGGCGCTCGAGCTGCGTGGCCACCGCTTCGGCGACGAGCTGCGCGTTGGTCTCGGGCTTGCGGACTTCCTGCACGTCGATGACGATGTCGTCGGCGCCCGCGTTGGTGAACTTCATGAGGCCGGGGAAGGGCGGAGTCGCAGCCTTCTGACCAGGCTGACGGGCCTCGCCCGCCTTGCCCTTCTTGAGCTCCTCGACGCCCTTGCCACCCTTGCCGATCACGATGCCGGGGCGAGCGGTGTACACGATCACCTTGACCTTCGAGGCGGCACGCTCGATCTCGACGCCCGCGATGCTGGCGTTGGCGAGGTGCTCACGCACGAGGCGCTTCAGGGTGATGTCCTCGTGGAGCCACGCGGCGTAGTTGCGCTCCTCGAACCACTTCGAGTTCCAGGTCTTGATGACCCCCAGGCGGAACCCGTACGGATGAACCTTCTGTCCCATCTGTCACTCACCCGTCGGCGCAGCCGACGTCTCCGAGGTCGAGGCCGCCTTCTTGGCCGCGTAGGCCGCCGAGCGCTCCGCCTTCTTGGCCGCGCGCTGCGGAACCGTGTCGCTCAGCGTGATCACGATGTGGCTCACGCCCTTCGTCACCTTCGTGGCGCGGCCCATGGCGCGCGGGCGCCAACGGCGAACGTGCTGGTTCGGGCCCTTGTCCACCGACGCCACGCTCACGTAGAGGTTGTCGATGTTGACGTTCGGGTCCGAGTTCTTGGCGTTCGCGAGGGCCGACTCGATGACCTTGCGCACGACCGGCGCAGCGGCCTTGCGGGTAAACATCAGCACGTCGATCGCCTCGGCCACCTTGCGGCCACGGACGAGGTTCACGACCGTACGCGCCTTCCGCGGCGCGACCCGCGCGAACCGCGCAATCGCCTTGCTCTCCATAGGTCTGATCCGCTCTTCGTTTCCTCGACACCGCAGTACTTGCAGCGCCGCAGGATGCTCCCGCCAGTGCGTCCGCCCGTCATGGGCGCAGCCACCGACATAGATGTGGTTCCTCGACGATCGAACCCGTGGGGGCGCAACACGTCTGAGGGAGGGCGCGGCTTCTAACACCCTCAATTTTGGGGGTCAAGCACACGTGCTCGGGGCGCGTGTGATTTTTCTCGCAGCCCATGAAACAAGGTGTTTGCGAATTGCGATTGCCCCGTGTACACGTACCGTCCACTCGCCCGAACACCTCCTGCCGGGGTGGCGAAATTGGCATACGCAGCGGATTCAAAATCCGCCGTCCGCAAGGACTTACGGGTTCAAGTCCCGTCCCCGGCACCGCTGTCCCCTCGCCCGCGTTCCTCCCCCGAGGATCTGCGACCCGGTGACGGGGTGATCAGCCGTTCGTGAGCGCGATGAGCTCGTCGGCGATGACGCCCGCGGCGTCGGGACGGGCGGTCTCCCACGCGCGCGCGCCCATGGTCCGCAGGCGCTCGGGCTCGGCGAGCACGGCGGCCATCTCGTCGGCGAGGCGCACAGGCGTCAGCTCGGACTGGGCGATCCACGACGCGGCGCCCTTCGCGGTCATCGCTTCGGCGTTCTTGCGCTGGTGGTCGTCGGCCGCGGTGGGCAGCGGAATGTAGATCGCCGGGCGACCGATCACGCCGAGCTCTGCGACGGTCATCGCACCGGCACGGCACACGATGAGCGACGCGCGCTCCATGGCAGCGGCCACGTCGTCGATGAAGGGCACCACCGTCGCGTCGAGCCCGAGCTTCGCGTACTCCGCCGCGACCTCGTCGCGGGAGGGCGCGCCGGTCTGGTGCGTCAGCGTGAGCGCGAGGCCCCGCTCGCGCAGGATCTTCAGCGCCTCGGGCACCACGCGGTTGATCGCGCGGGCTCCCTGCGAGCCGCCCACGACGAGCACCTCGGGCACGTCGGGGCGCTTCACCTCCGACGCCATGCGCTGCAGAAATGCCCTGCGTACGGGTGAGCCCGTCACCACGGGAACGTCTTTCGGAAAGGCCCCGAGCGCCTCGTCGTGCGTGAGGAACGCGCGCTTCACCACCCGCGCGAGGATGCGATTCGTGAGGCCCGGCACCGCGTTGGGTTCGAGCACCGCCGTGGGGATGCGCAGCGCCGCCGCGAGGGCCACCACGGGACCGCCCGCGTACCCGCCGACGCCGAGCACCACCTGCGGACGGTTCGCACGCAGCAGACGGAGCGCGTGGAGCCCCGCGCGAGGCAGCTTCGCGAGGGCGCGGACCAGGGCCACGCCGCGGACGCCGTTGAGCGCGGAGATGTCCATGGGTTCGAAGCGCCAAGGGGTCGTGGGGAGCACCCTCGCTTCGATCCCGCGCGTCGTGCCCACCCAGCACACGTCGAGGTCGCGCGTGCGGCGCGCGAGCGCGTCGGCCACCGCGATGCCTGGAAACACGTGCCCGCCGGTGCCTCCCCCCGCGATCATCACGCGCAGCGGCGTGGCCATTCAGCGGCCCTTCGCGGGCGAGAGGTTCGCGCCGCGCGACACCGCGAGCAGCACGCCCACCGCCGCGAGGTCGACGACGAGCGAGCTTCCGCCGAAGGAGACGAAGGGCAGCGTGAGGCCCTTGGTGGGGAGAACTCCCATCGCGACGCCGAGGTTGATCAACGCCTGCAGACCGAAGAGCGACGTGAGCCCGAACGCGAGGTAGCTGCCGTGGTCATCCGCGGCGCGCGTCGCGATGCGCACCCCGCGCCAGATGATGAATCCGTACGCCGCGATGAGGCCGCACATGCCCAGAAAGCCCAGCTCCTCGCCCACGATCGCGCCGATAAAATCCGTGTGCGCTTCGGGGAGGAAGAGCAGCTTCTGCCGCGAGTCTCCGAGGCCCACGCCCGTGACGCCGCCGTTGCCGAACGACAGCATCGACTCGATGAGCTGGTACGAGCTCCCGTGGCGGTGCGCCCAGGGGTCTTGAAAGGCCTCCCAACGGCGGCGGCGGTAGTCGGTGCCCACCACGAGGTACCACGCGATGGGCAGCGCCGTGAGCACCGCGCCGAGGATGTATCCCGTGCGCGCGCCCGCCACGAACATGAGGATGAACGTGAGGAGCAGCAGCACCACGGCGCTCCCCATGTCGGGTTGCTTGAGGCACAGCACCATCAAGATCCCCGCCATGAGCAGGTGCGGGAGAAAGCCGATCGCGAAGGTGCGGATCTTCTCCTGCTTCTTCGACAGTGAATGCGCGAGCCACACGACGAGCGTGACCTTCGCGATCTCTGCGGGCTGGATGCGAATGGGTCCGAGGCGGATCCAGCGCGCGGCGCCGTTCGTCGAGTGGCCCATCGCGATCACCACCACGAGCAGCGCCACGGTGACCCCGAGCATCGGGTACGTGAGCCGACGGAGCTTGCGGTAGTCGAGGTTCGCCGCGGCCGTCAGCCCGCCGAACCCCACGAGCGCGTAGAGCGCCTGGCGGATCAGGTAGTACTGCGCGTCGTGGTGCATGTGCCCCGCGTAGACCGCGCTGGCCGAGTAGACCATCACGATGCCGAAGGCCACGAGCAGCATCGTGCCCGCGAGGAGCGCGTAGTCGACGGGGCCGTCGTAGCGCACGGCCTTCTGCGGACGCGGCGCCGTGGCGGTCTCGGTCTCGTGCGAGGTGCCCGAGCGCGGGGCGAGCGAGCGGCGGCGCACGTTGGCGCCAGGTTCGAGGGCCACGGTCACGGCTCACCTCCGCGCACCGTCGTGGGCGGTTCAGAGAAGCTCGGGGATTGCGCGAGCGCGCGCACGGCCTCGGCGAAGTCACGGCCCCGGTGCGCATAGCTCGGGTACATGTCGAGCGAGCTGCACGCGGGCGCGAGCAGCACGCAGTCACCCGGCTCGGCGAGCAGTCGCGCGGTGCGCACGGCGTCGCGCATCGACTCGGCCTCGCGGTGCGGTACCGACGTTCCGATCGCGGCGCGGAGTAGCGGCGCGGCCTCGCCGAGGAGCACCACCGCGCGGGCCTTCTGGCGAAGGAGCTTCACGAGGGGCTCGTATGAACCACCCTTGTCGCGTCCGCCTGCGATGAGCACCACGCGGCGGTCGAGGCCTTCGAGCGCGCGCACCGCGGCGCCCACGTTCGTGGCCTTCGAGTCGTCGTAGTAGACCACCCCGTCGTCTTCGAGGACGAACTGCATCCGATGCGGGAGCCCGCGGAAGCTCTCGAGCGCTTCGAAGATTCCCTCGCGCGTGGCGCCCGCGAGCTCGGCGGCCAGCACGCTCGCCTGCACGTTCGAGAGGTTGTGCGCGCCGCGGAGCTTCACGATCGAGAGCGGGTACCGCGCGCCGCGCTTCGTCGCGATCACACCGTCGGCGATGCGGATCTCCGACGACTCGCCGCCGAAGGCGTGCACCGCGCCGGCGCCTCCGCGCGCGAACGCGAGCACCACGGGGTCGTCGCCGGGCACCACCGCGTGGTCGTCGCGGGTCTGGTTGAGAAAGATCCGCGCCTTCGCCGTGCCGTACGCCGCCATCGAGGGATAGCGGTCGAGGTGGTCGGGCGTGAGGTTGAGATACACGGCGACGTGCGGGCGCAGCGCGACGATGCGTTCGAGCTGGTACGAGCTGAGCTCGACGACGAGGCGTCCTTCGGGCCCCGCGGCAGGCGTGTCGACGGCGTCGCTGAGCGCGGTGCCGAGGTTGCCGCCGGTGAAGGTCGCGAAGCCCGAGGCCGTGAGCATCTCGCCGATGAGCGTGGTGACCGTGCTCTTGCCGTTGGTGCCCGTGATCGCGACGATGGGCGCCTGCACGTACCAGCTCGCGAGCTCGACCTCGCTCACCACGGGGACGCCTCGCGCCGCCGCTTCATCGACCACCGCGAGGGGCGGAACGCCGGGCGACATCACCACGAGGTCGGTCTTCGCGAAGGTCTCGGGGCGGTGGCCGCCGAGCTCGAAGATCACCCCGAGGCGGGCGAGCGCCATGAGCTTGTCGTCGTCGAGGTCGGCGGCCTCGCGCTTGTCGTTCAGCACCACCGTGGCCGCGCCGCGGCGCATCGCCAGGCGCGCCGCAGCCTCGCCCGACGTGCCCATGCCCACGACCACCACACGCTTGCCGGTCACCGTGCGTTCCACGGCGCGACCGTTACCCCAACCCCCGCGGGAACGCGAAATCGTTGCCAGTCGGCGGAGGCCCGTGGCAGGGGCTTGACGAAAACGTGAACGACGTTCACTTTCTGAATGTGGTTCACGAAGAGACCATCGAGGGAGATCGGCGGGCGCGCAATCGGGCGAAGAAGCTCGACGAGATCGCGCGCGTCGCCATGGAGCTCGTGCGCGATGAGGGCCTGGAGGGGCTCACCACGCACGCGCTGGCGAAGCGTCTCGACGTCGCGGTGGGGGCGCTCTACCGGTACTTTCCGTCGAAGTCGGCGCTGGTCGCGGAGCTCGAACGCCGGAGCCTCGAACGGCTGCGAACGGCGCTCACGCGCGCCCTCGACGACGCCCGCGGAGCCTTTCGCGGACCGAACGCGCCCCTCGCGCGGCTGGTGCTCCTCGCGCGGGCCTACGGGCGCTTTGCGCGCGAGCATCCCGTCGACGCCGGGCTCATCGGGCAGATCGTGGCAGACCCGCGCACGCTCGTTCCGGGCTCCGAGGGCGCGGCCCTGATGCGCACCACGCTCTCGCTGCTGGGGGTCGTGCGCGCGCAGTTCACCGAGGCCGCCAACGAGGACGCGCTCTCCGACGGTGTGGCCCTGCAGCGCGCGGTGCTCTTCTGGTCGGGCCTGCGCGGCGTGCTCGAACTCTCGAAGCTCTCGGTGCACGCGCCGGGCTTCGAGGCAGCGCCCCTCGCCGACGCAATGGTGCGCGCGCTGCTCACGGGCTTCGGCGCCGACCCCGAGGCCCTCGCCCGCGCCTTCGCGGCCGTGCGGCGCTACGAAGATCGTCCGGTCGGCAACGTCTCCGAGGAGGGTTCCCCATGATCGCAGCCTTCGCTGTCGGCGCGGCCACGTGGTCGCTCGGCGAGTACGCGCTCCACCGTTGGGTGGGCCACAACCCGAAGAGTCAGACCGAGTTCGCGAAGGAGCACCGGCAGCACCACGCCGAGCGCCTCTACTTCGCCACCACCGCGAAGAAGGCCAGCTACGTCGTGCCCGTCGTGGGCGCTGCGTTCGTGATGGCCTCGAAGCTCGCCGGACGCACCGGCGCCGCGTGGGTGGGCGGCCTCGCGGTCACGTACGTGGGCTACGAGGTGCTGCACCGACGGCTCCACACGCACGCGCCGCGGGGACCGATCGGGAGGTTTCTTCGCAAGCACCACTTCGCGCATCACTTCAACGGCCCGCAGACCAACCACGGGGTCACCACGCCGGTGTGGGATCTCGTGTTTCGCACCCATCGCCCCGTCGACGTGGTGCGCGTGCCCGAGAAGCACGCGATGCCCTGGCTGGTCGACCCCGCGACGGGCGATGCGAAGCCCGAGTTCGCGCGCGACTACGTGGTGCACCATCCCGCGAAGCGCCGCGCGTCCGAGGCGCGTGAGGCAGGGCTGTAACCTCCCGACGCATCCCCGTAGGTGCGCGCCGCCGCGGAGACCCCGCGAACGAGGAGACGGGTCATGGAGTTTCTCAAGCGCACGCTGTGGTTCCTGCTCGTGGGATGGTGGCTGGCGTTTCTGTGGGGCGCGCTCGCGTGGCTCCTCTGCGTGAGCGTGGTGCTGCTCCCGCTGGGCACGGTGATGTTCAACCGCCTGCCGCAGGTGCTCACGCTCAAGCCCGTCGAGCACGATCCGTGGACCGGCGGACCGGCGCGCGAGGTCGCGTGGTGGATCCGCGCCGTGTGGTTCGTGCTCGTGGGGTGGTGGGCCGGGCTGCTGTTCTTCAAGGTGGGCTATCTGCTCTGCCTCACCATCGTGGGAATGCCCTTCGGCGTGTGGATGCTCCATCGCGTTCCCCTCGCGATGACGCTCAAGCAGGCGGCGTAGCGGTCAGCGCAGCTTGAGGTTCGAGAGCGCGATCAGCGCCAGCATGATCGAGATGATCCAGAAGCGAACGATCACCTTCGGCTCGGCCCAGCCCTTCTTCTCGAAGTGGTGGTGGATCGGCGCCATCAGGAAGATCCGTCGCCCCGTGCCGTAACGGCGCTTCGTGTACTGGAAGTACGTCGTCTGGATGATCACCGACACGGTCTCGACGACGAACACGCCGCCCAGCAGCGCCGACAGCAGCTCGTTCTTCGTGACCAGCGCGAGCATTCCCAGCGTGCCGCCGAGCGCGAGCGCGCCCACGTCGCCCATGAACACCGACGCGGGGTACGTGTTGTACCAGAGGAAGCCCACGCCGCTTCCGATCATGGCCCCGCACAGCACCGTGAGCTCACCCGTCGAGCGGATCGGCGGGATGTCGAGGTAGCGCGCGATGTCGAAGGACCCGAGCGTGAGGCCCGTGACGTACGCGAAGATGAGGTACGTCACCGCGTTGATGATCACCGGGCCGATGGCGAGGCCGTCGAGTCCGTCGGTGAGGTTCACCGCGTTCGAGGTGCCCACGACGAGAAAGATGCCGAAGCCGATGTAGAGCCCGATGGGCAGCACGATCGCGTGCCGGTACGCGCGGAACGGCAGCGCGAGATGGTCGCGGTGCTGGAGCCAGTCGGCGGGCAGGAACGATCCCTTGCCGAGGAAGAGATACCCCACCACGAGCGCCGCGACGGCCACCTGGCCCACGAGCTTGTAGCGCCCCGCGAGGCCGCCCGAGTTCTTCTTCTTGATCTTCAGGTAGTCGTCGAGAAAGCCCACGATCCCGTAGCAGACCGTCACGATCAGTGTGAGCCACACGAAGGTGTTGTGGGGATCGGCCCAGAGCACCGTGGGCACCACCATCGTGAAGAGGATCAGCGAGCCGCCCATCGTGGGCGTGCCGCGCTTCGAGAGGTGCGACTGCGGGCCGTCGTCGCGCACCACCTGTCCGATCTGCTTCTCCTGCAGACGACGGATGAACCACGGGCCCAGCGCGAACGACATCACCATCGCGGTGAGCGTCGAGAGGATCGTGCGGAACGGGATGTACCGCAGCACGTTGAGCCACGAGAGCCACGAGTACGCGTTCCGCAGGGGATAGAGCAGCAGGTAGATCACCGCGTCACCTCGGCGAGCGCGTCGACACAGCGCTCCATGCGCATGCCGCGCGAGCCCTTCACCAGCACCACGTCGCGCGGGCGCACCGCGCCGCAGAGCTTCTCCGCGCCCGACACCGAGTTCACCGCGCGGAGCACCTCGATGCCGTGCGCGCGGGCCACCTCCGCCGCGTGGGCCATCTCCTGCCCCACGGCCACCAACACCGACGCGTCGGACGCCACCACGAGCTCGCCCACCTCGCGGTGCGCCTCGGCGCTGAGCCCGCCGAGTTCGAGCATGTCACCGAGCGCCACCACGAGCCGCGCGCCGTGGGCCATCGCCACCTCGCGCGCCGCATCGAGCGCCGCTCGCACCGCGCGAGGGCTGGCGTTGTACGTGTCGTCGATCACGCGCGTGCCCGACGGAAGCTCTCGCAGCACGAGGCGCCCCGGCACCGCGGGCACACGACCGATCGCACGGGCCGCACGACGGAGCGCTTCGGCGTCGACGCCCGTCGCGGCCACCGCGCACAGGGCCGCGGCGATGTTCGTGGCCACCGCGGCGCCGAGGAGCGCGCTCTCCACCTCGATTTCGCCCGCGTCGGGGCACAGCGACGGATGGACGGAGAATGTCATCTTCGCGCGTCCGTCGGGGAGCAGCGCGCGCGCGGTGAGACGCACGTGGGCGTCCTCGGCGACGCCGAAGGTGAAGCGTGCGACGTCGGGCTTCGCGAGGGCCACGCGCGCGAGGGAGCGGGGCTCGTCGGCGTTGCCCACGACGGCGCGTGCGGCGAAGGCGAAGATCGATCCCTCTTCGTCGGCAACGGCGTCGATGGAGCCGAGGCCCTCGGTGTGTGCGGCGTCGGCGTTCATGCACATCGCCACGTCGGGGCAGATCATGGCGCCGATGCGCGCGATCTCGCCCTTCGCGTTGCTTCCGCACTCGACCACCGCGGCCGCATCGGAGGGCGCGAGCGAGAGCAGGGTGAAGGGCGCGCCCACGAGGTTGTTGAGGTTGCCCACCGTGGCGTGACACGGGCCTTCAACCGCCGCGGAGAGCGCAGCGGCGGTGAGCTCCTTCGTGGTGGTCTTGCCCACGGCGCCGCTGATCGCGACGACGGGCATCGCGCGTCCCGCGACGGCGAGGTGCTCACGGCGTGCGCGCTGCGCGTGCTCGCGGGCGAGGTCGCCGAGGGCCTGGAGCGTGTCGCGCACGGAGACGTACGCGATGCCTTCGGGCACGGGCGATCCCTCGCGCACGACGAGGGCGCGAGCCCCCGCGGCGACGGCTGCGGCGAGGTGCTCGTGGGCGTCGTAGCGGTCGCCGCGGAGCGCGAGAAAGAGCGCGCCGGGCGCGAGCGTGCGCGTGTCGGTGCCGAGCCCCGCGAGGCGCAGCGCGGGGTCACCGTGGAGGGTGCCACCGGTCGCGCGGGCGACCTCGTCGAGCGTGATCGGGGTGTCGATGCGGGGTAGCGCCGTGGCCATGCGTCGGGTCGTTACACCAAACGCGGAGGAGACGCGAAATCGTCGCAGGCGAAGGGAGAAGGGTCACGCCCGCGCGTCGAGGGCGGCGCGCGCCTCGTCGCGGTCGTCGAAGGGCAGACGGACGCCCTGCACTTCCTGGTACGTCTCGTGGCCCTTGCCCGCGAGGAGCACGGTGTCTCCGGGCGCAGCGAGCGACACGGCCCGCGCGATGGCCTCGCGGCGGTCGAGCACGCACACGAACTCTCCCTTCGCGGGAGCCCCCGTGACCTCGCGGAGCCCCGCGCTGCGCACCCCTTCAGCGGCGGCCTCGACGATGCTCGCGGGGTCTTCGCTGCGCGGGTTGTCGCTCGTGACGATCACCACGTCGGCGCCACGTCCCGCGGCCTCGCCCATGCGCGGACGCTTCGCGCGATCGCGGTCGCCGCCGCAGCCGAAGAGGCAGATCACGCGACCCGGCGTGGTGGCGCGCACCGAGGCGAGCACCCGTTCGAGCGCGTCGGGGGTGTGCGCATAGTCGACGAGCACATCGAAGGGCGCCGCGCCGTGTGTGGGGGTGACCCGTTCGAGGCGTCCCGGTGCGCCGCGCGCGGTGGAGAGCGCATCGACCACGCGGGCGTACGGATATCCGAGCGCGCCGAGGATGCCGAGGGCCGCGAGGAGGTTCTCGACGTTGTGCGCGCCGGCCATGGGACCGCGGAGGTGCACCTCGCCCTCGGGGGTCTCGACGCGCGCGTCGATGCCGCCGTGCCTCGCGCCGCCCTCGATCACCCGCAGCGTCGCGGGCGCGCCCTTCGCGCTGTACGTCATCGCATGGGGAACGGTGCGCGCGAAGTCGGCGCCCGAGGGGTCGTCGACGTTGAGCACGCTCGCGCCGGGTCCGTACGACTCGAAGAGCGAGCGCTTCGCGGCGACGTAGTTCTCCATCGTGCCGTGAAAATCGAGGTGGTCCTGCGTGATGTTCGTGAGCGCGGCGACGCGGAAGCGCACGGCTCCGACGCGCTTGAGGGCGAGCGCATGGGAGCTCACCTCCATCACCACGTGCGTTGCGCCGGCCTCGCGCATCGCCGCGAAGCGACGGGCCAGATCGTCGGCCTCGGAGGTCGTGTGCGTCGCGGGCCACGAGAGCGCGCCGAAGCGATGCGCCACCGTGCCCAGGAGCCCTGGACGCGCGCCGAGCTGTTGCAGCGCGTGCTCGACGAGCCACGCGGTGGTGGTCTTGCCGTTCGTGCCCGTGATGCCGATGACGTCGAGCACCCAGGTGGGGTGCGTCCACACGTGGCTCGCGGCGACGGCGAGGCACTGCTCCACGTCGGTCACCACGATCTGCGGCACCGACACCGGGAGTTCTGCGCTGCTCATCACGGCCGCGGCGCCGCGCGCGAGGGCGTCGTCGACGAAGCGCTTTCCGTCGGTCTTCGTCCCCACGCGGGCGACGAAGAGATCGCCAGGCTGCACGTCGCGCGAGTCGTGACGTACGTCGCGCACGCGCGTCGAAGCATCGCCGACGATGCGTCCCTCGTGCATCTCCTTCACGAGCTCGGCGAGCGTGGCGCCGCGCAACGGAGGCGGCAGGAGCGAGTCGGTCACGGGTGCACCTCGGTGGCCGCGGGCGCGCTCACGGGCACGGGCGCGTAGCCCCCGCCGGGCTCGGCCCACGCCTGCACGGTCTGCCCTGCGGCGCAGGGAGTTCCCGCGGCGGGCTCCTGGCGCACGATCACGCCGGCGCCGTTGAACGACCCGTCGAGGCTCACGGCGGCGAGCGCGCGGCGCGCGTCACGGAGCGAGCGATGGGCGAGGTCGGGCACGGTGCAGCGGGCGCCGTTGGGCGATGCCGCGGAACCGTGCGCGCGGGCCTCACGAGGCGCGGGCGGCGTCGGGGTCCCGTGGGGAAAATCCATGCGGCGCTGCGCGGCGGGGAGCGCGCCGAGGTAGCGCAGCGACTGCTCCATCACGCGTTGAAAGAGCGGCGCGGCGACAGCACCGCCCGCGTGCGTGATCTGCGGCTCGTCGATCACCACGGTCACCACGAGGCGCGGACGCTCCGCGGGCGCGAAGCCGATGAACGAGCTGACCCAGCGCTGATCGTCGTAGCCGTGGGCGTGCTCGCGGGCCTTCTGCGCGGTGCCCGTCTTTCCGGCCACGCGCACGCCCTCGATGGCGGCCTCGATGCCCGTGCCCTGCTCTTCGGTGACCGAGGTGAGCATCTCCGAGAGCATGCGCGCGACCTCGGGGCGCATCGCAGGACGGCCCGGATCCGCGGTGTTCTCCTGCACGAGCGCGCCGGTCGCGTCGGTGATGCGCGACACGAGCAGCGGGTGCACGAGGCGTCCGCCGTTGCCCACGGCGCCGAGGGCCTGCGAGAGCTGCACGGCCGTCACGCCGATGCCCTGTCCGAAGGCCACGGTGGCCACCTCGACGTCGTACCAGCGGCGCTCGCCGAAGCGCGCGCGGGCCTCGCCGGGCAGCGGGAGTCCAGTGCGCTCGCCGAAGCCGAAGCGACGGTACGCGCGTTCGAGCCCTTCGGCGCCGAGCGCGAGGCCCATCTGCGCCGCGCCGATGTTGCTCGACCGCGCGAGCACGAGCATCGGCGTGAGCGTCTGCTCGGGGTGCGAGTCGTGGATCGTGAGGTCGCCGATGGTGTAGGTGCCGCCGTGGCAGTCGATCTCCTGACCGGGGCGCACGACGCCCGAGTCGAGGGCCGCGCCGACGGAGAAGATCTTCATCGTCGAGCCGGGTTCGAAGCGGTCGGCGATGGCGCGGTTGCGGCGCGCGTCGGCCTCGGAGATGCCGAACTCGTTGGGGTTGTACGTGGGGTAGCTCGCCATCGCGAGCACCTCGCCCGTGTTGGGATCGGTGACCACCACGCTGCCGCCGCGCGCCTCGAAGACCTGACAGGTGAGGGCGAGCTCGCGCTCGACGATGTGCTGGATCGTCGTGTCGAGGGTGAGCGTGACGTCGTCGCCCGCCTGGCCCATGCCGGGCGTGAGTCCGTCGGCGTAGACCATGTTGCCGCGCGCATCGCGGAGGCCCTGCACGGCGACCATGCGCCCGCGGAGGTTCTCGTCGAGCGAGCGTTCGAGGCCTTCGAGTCCGTGGCCGTCGGCGCCCACGAAGCCCACGAGGTGCGCGGCGAGCTCGCGGTTCGGGTACCAGCGGCGGTTCTCTTCGATCACCTCCAGTCCGTCGCGGTTGCGCACGTGGAACTCGCGCATGATCTCCTGCACCTGCGCGGCCTCGGTGGGGCTCATGTGGCGCTTGATCCACGCGAAGCCACGGTTGCTCATGAAGCGCGCGCGCACGTCGGCGGGCGGGAGCGAGAGGGCCGCGGCGAGGCGGTCGGCGAGGGCGACCTCGTCGAGGTTGCGGATGGTGAGCAGACGGCGCGGCGACGCGGCGAGCGAGGGCGACACCACGCTCACGGCGAGCGGGTGATGGTTGCGGTCGTAGATGGTTCCGCGACGCGGCTGGAACTCCACCTCGCGCGTGTACTGCTGCTCGGCCTCGGCGCGGAGCACCTGCGCGCGGCTCACCTGAAGGTCCCACGCGGCGCCGACGAGTCGCGTGAACCCGATGCCGAGGAGGCACACGAGGATGCCGATGCGTACGCGCATCCACTTGGCGCGGTTGGGGTCGAGGTTTCTCACCGGGGCCTCCCGCTGGCGCGCGCAGGGCGCGTCGAGCCGTTGACGACGAGGGTGGGCACGCGGTCGGGCTCCACCATGCCGAGGTCGTTGCGACCGATGATCTCGAGGGCCGCGGGCGAGCGGCGCGCGGCGAGTTCGAGGCGCACGGCGTTGATCTGCGCGCGGAGCCGAAGGGCCTCGTTGCGCTCGCGCTCGACCTCGTAGCCGATCGCGATGTTCTGATGGCGCAGCGCGAGGTGCACCACGAAGGCCGCCATCGACGACACGACGGCGAGGCTGAACATCACCATGAAGCGCGTGGAGTTCATGCGTCCTCCTGCGTGTCGCGGGGCAGACGTCGCGCGGCGCGGAGCTTGGCGCTGCGGGCGCGCGGGTTCTCGCGGCACTCGTCGTCGTCGGGTTCGAGGGGCTTCTTCGTCATCACCTCGACGCACTCCATCGCCCGCAGCGTGTGCTTCACGATGCGGTCTTCGAGCGAGTGGAACGAGATCACCGCGGCGACCCCTCCATCGGCGAGCACCTCGGGCAGCGCGTCGAGCATGCGTTCGAGCTCGCCGAGCTCATCGTTCACGGCGATGCGGAGGGCCTGAAAGGTGCGCGTCGCGGGGTCGATCTGCCCGAAGCGCGGCGGCCCCATCACGCGGTAGATCGCGCTCGCGAGCTGCTTCGTCGTCTCCATCTCACCGGCCTCGATGGCGCGCTTGATCGAGCGCGCGATGGGACGCGAGCGGCGCTCCTCGCCGTACTCGTAGATCACGTTGGCGAGGGCGTCTTCGCGGAGGTCGCGCACGAGGCTCCACGCGGTCACGGGGCCTTCGAGGTCCATGCGCATGTCGAGGGGTCCGTCGAAGCGGAAGCTCATGCCGCGCTCGGCCTCGTCGAGCTGCGGAGAGCTCACGCCGAGGTCGGCCACGAGCCCGTCGACGCGCCTGCCTGCGAGGGCGCGGCGCACGTCAGACATGGTGGTCTGATGGAACTCCACGCGGTCGCCGAAGCGCACCAGACGCTCGCGCGAGCGCTCGATGGCCGTGGGATCGCGGTCGATGCACACGACCCTCCCATCGGGCCCGGAGGCTTCGAGCAGCGCCTCCGTGTGGCCGCCAAGGCCCGTGGTGACGTCGACGTAGAGTCCCCCTGCGCGCGGTGCGATCAGCTCGATCGTGCGTTCGCGAAAGACCGTGATGTGGAGCGGGGATCCCATACGCGCGGGTACACAGCGCATGGGCGGGGTGATTCCGTCAATTTCGCGACAGAACCGCGGGCAATGTGTTCAGGGGAGCCGGCGGACGAGGTGCGGACCGACGACGCGCGTGAGTCCGACCGGGAGGCGCTTCCACGCGTCGCTGACGGCAGTGAGCACGGGGCTCTGACCCGCGGATTCGGGCAGCGTCGCGCCCTTCGGCAGGAGGTAGTGGTAGGGCAACGGAACGGCGACGGCGCCCCAGTTCTTCTTGAACGTGAAGGTGCCCGAGTCTTCGCTCGATCGACCGAAGGAGAACGTGCGGTAGCCCCGACGGATCGCCTCTCGGATCACCGACCAGTAGAGCAGCATGTTGCCGCGGAGCCGCGCGAAGTCGTGGAGCGTGCCCGCGCACGGGATCTCCAGCACGTCGCCCATGCCAACCAGGATGGCCCCACCGATGGCAACGCCCTGGTACCGCAGCACGGCCACGAAGGTGCGGTCGGGCATCGCGCGGAGCATGGCCGCGAACACCGCGGGGCCGTGGCAGGGGCTCCCGAGGTCGCGCATCACGTGGGCGTACACGCGGTGAAACTCGGGGAGCAGTTCGGCGCCACCGATCTCGACGCGCATGCCTTCCTTCTCGGGACGTCGAATGTCGGCGCGCGCCTTCGGTCCGATGGCCTTGAGAATGGCGTCTTCTCCGGGCGAGAGGTCGAGGTGCATGAGCACCTTGCCGTGTCGCGTGGGGAGCGTCTGCGCGGGGACCGGGTGCGCGTGACGGAGCTCGACGTGGTCGGCGCGGAGCTCGTCGCGGAGGGCGTGGGCGGCGTCGAGGAGACAGCGCCAGGTGGCGTCGTCGTCGGCGAGCGCGCCGCCGTGGCCGAAGTAGGGCACGGAGACGAGCGAGGTTCGCCCCGTGGGTCCCACGAGGCGTGTGAGCGGGAGCACGCCCCGCACGCGGCCTTCGTAGAAGGCCATGAGCGGGAATGACCGTGAATGATAGGTGGATTCGAAGATCTCACCCCACTCCCATCGGTGGTAGACCGAGGCGGTGGGGGAGCGCTCGAGGTAGCCGTTCCAGCGAGCGCGGTCGATCGCGGTCGCGAGACGGATCAAGGACCGATGCGCGGCGCGGTCGGCAGGAAGAACGACAGACCCACGGTGAAGGTCTGGTTGAAGCTCCACGAGCGGTCGTTCGAATCGATCTGCGTGTAGCGCCCCGCCGCGTCGCGCGCGAAGTAGGTCGACACGTAGTCCGAGAAGCCCTCGCAGCTCTCGTTGCCCGCGGCGCCGCAGCGCGTGGCGGTGCTGTTCTCGTCGGTGCCCGAGCGGTTCCACTGGAAGGGCGTCGCGCGGTACTCGAAGTTCAGCGAGATGAAGCGGTTGAGGTAGAAGTTCAGACCCGCGCCGAAGGTGGGCGCGATCGCCACGCGCGAGGCCCGCGTCGTCTGGCTGTTGCGCACCGTGGCCGAGTTGACGTCGAGCGTCGAGGCGAGCTTCGTGTCCGCGCGCTCTTCGACACCTACGAACGCAGCGCCGGCGACGAGGTAGAAATCCACGTCGGCGACGAGGCTCTGGAACAGCGCGAACTTGCCACGGAGCGGCACGAACGTGAGGTGCAGGTCGGCCATCCAGTTGCGGCGGCCGATCTGCTGCGGGTACGCCGTCGCGCGGGGCACGTTCGCGGTGTTGCCCGGCGAGTTCGACGCCACCTGGTCGGTGAGCGACGTGTCGACGTGCACGCCCGCATAGGCCGCAGAGACGCCCACGCCGAGCCAGTCGGTGAAGTGGTAGTCGCCGCGGAGGCCGAAGAAGAGGTCGCGCGAGAACTCGTCCTGCAGCGAGACCGAGAAGGTCGGGGTGATCGAGAAGCGGCCTTCGCGGTACTGCACCAGTCGCGACACCGAGCGCGCGCCGGCGAGCGGGCCGCGGAGCTGGATCTCCTGGGCCTGCGCGGGCGACGCAGCGAGGGCGGCCCCGGCGAGGGCCAGCGTGCCGATCATGCGCTTCATGGAGGGGGTCTTCATGGCGTGGGGTCCGCGCGGCGTCACTTGGGCAGGTGGTAGGAGAACGAGAAGGGCAGGAACACCGTGAGGCCCAGCGAGACCATCACGTTGTCGGTGAGCGCAGACTCGCCCGTCCAGGTGGCGCGGTTGCGGCGCGAGTTGGCGGCCGTGGCCGAGCCCTCGGGCGCGATGCGCGTGTTCTCCAGCAGTTCGGGGTACACGAAGTTGCGGAGCTCAAGCGTGAGGCCCACGGAGCGCGTGAAGAACACACGCACGCCGATGTTCGCGTCGAACAGGATGTTGGTGTTCCAGTCGAAGGTGCGGATCTCGGGGTCGATCGCCGGGATGGGCCGCGAGCGCATGATGCCGACGCCCGCGCTCACGTAGAGATCCCAGTGGAAGATGAACCGCGAGAACATCGAGAACTTGCCGTACAGGGGCACGTACGAAAAGTTCAGCGCCGCCGCGACCTGGTACTCGTTGATGGGCACCACGAGGCCCGTCGAGCGACCCACGAAGAGGTTCACGTCCGACGTGGTGTTGAGCCCCTGGAAGAACACGCCCGTGAGGCCCACGGCCAGCACGTTCGAGATCCAGTAGTTCGCGTTGAGGCCGAAGCCCGTGTGCCCCACGAAGGGGTCGTTCAGCGCGAAGTTCGCCGTGGGCGTGAGCTCAAAGCGGTGGTTGCGAAGCGCCGAGATCTGCTGAACCGCATAGATCTCTTCGGTGAACGGATGGCGCTGCGCGGTGACCTCACCGCCCGGCACGTCGAGCGAGAGGCTCGAACCGCCGGTGCCGGTGTCCGCAGGCGCGGCCGTGTCGGCGGGCGCGGCCGTGTCCGCAGGCGCTGCGGTGTCGGGCTGGCTGAAGTCCATGTCAGACCCGCCACCACCGCTGCCGCCACCGTTCGCAGGCTGGGCCTGCGGAGCGGGCGCGGCCGTCGGCGCGGGCTGCTCCTGCGTGCGGCGGCGCCGTTGCGCCTGAGCCGAGAACGGGAGGCTCAGCACCGCCGTCGTCAGCAGGAATCGGGCGATCGTTTTGCGACCCATCGTCACCCCTGTGCTCTCTCCCTGAAAGCGCCCTCAGCGCCCAATCACCGTGCCATCCAGTGACGTCCAAGTGTTTGAAATCACTGGATAATCAGCCAAATCGGCGCGGACTATATCACGCCGCTTCCAAAGCCCTCAACAGAAATCCGGGCGCGGTGGGAATGCCTCTCACGCCCTGCTTTTTCATCCGTTCGCGTCGTCGTTGTCTCGCGCGAAGAGCGCTTCGACAAAATCCCTCGCGTCGAATTCGCGGAGGTCTTCGGACTTCTCACCGACGCCCACGAAGCGCACGGGCAGCTTGAATTCATCGGCGATCGCAAGCACCACGCCGCCCTTCGCCGTGCCATCGAGCTTCGTGAGCACCACCCCGGTGAGGCTCAGGGTCTCTCGGAACTCTCTCGCTTGAGAGATCGCGTTCTGCCCGGTGGTCGAGTCGAGCACCAGCAACACCTCGTGAGGCGCGCCGGGGCACGACTTGCCACACGCCTCGCGGATCTTGCGGAGCTCTTCCATCAGCGGGGCCTTGGTCTGCAGGCGTCCGGCGGTGTCGGCGATCACCACGTCGACGCCCTCGGAGACGCCGCGCGCCACGGCCTCGTACACCACGGCGCCGGGCTTGGCGTTCTCCTTCCCCTTGTGCACAGGCACGCCGAGCCGCTCGCCCCACATCTCGAGCTGCGAGACCGCCGCCGCGCGGAAGGTGTCACCCGCCGCGAGCAGCACGGTCTTTCCCTCGCCCTTGAAGCGGTCGGCGAGCTTCGCGATCGTCGTGGTCTTGCCCGCGCCGTTGACGCCCACCATGAGGATCACGAAGGGCTTCTTCTCCGCGCTCGCACCGAACGCAGGCGCCCCCACGTCGAGGATCTTCAGCGCATCGGACTTGAGCGCCTCCCACACGCGATCGGCGTCGCCGAGCTCCTTGCGATCGAGGCGCTCCTTGAGGCCGTCGACGAAGCGCTTCGTGGTGTTGGCGCCGACATCGCCCGTGAGCAGCGTCTCCTCGATCTCGTCGAGCAGCGCGGGGTCGATCTCCTTGCGGCCGGTGAACACCGACAGCAGCCGCTTCATCCACCCGGTGCGCGTCTGCGCGAGGCCCTGCTTGAGCGCGGCCACATCGCGCGCACGCGCGCCACGATCGGCCGTGGGCGCGGGCTCGGCGGGGGCGGTGAGCGCAGTCTCGGTCGCCCCCTCGGAGGCCTCACCCGACGGCGGCAGCGCGGGCGTCTCGACGGCGTCGGCGTCGGGCTTCTTCGGGAGCTGCGGGGTCTCCTCGGGCGCCGGAAGCTGCGGCGCGCGACGACTCCACACGAACGCCGCGATCGCCGCTACCGCGACGAGCGCCACCACGATCCACGCAATCGGAGTCATCAGGGACGGACCTCGGTGTCCTCCGCGGGAGCGGTGCCGACACAGTGGCGGCGCCCATCGATTCGCCCACGCGAGCGGGGCGGCGACTCTACCCCGCCGTTCGCGCGCGGTTCAATCCCGAGCGAGGGTGGGCGGCGGCTCCATCACGGGGGCGAGCTCCTGGGCGCGCTCGACCTCGCGCACGCCCGGGGCTTCGGGCGCGTAGCAGCCCTCTTCGATGATGCCGACGAACGCGAGCGCCTCGGGGGTCTTCGCCGCGCGCTGTTCGAGGGCCTCGCGCAAGGTCGGGAGCGCGCCCTGCTTCGCGTTGCGACGGAGCCACGGACGCGCGCGCTCGAACAGCTCCTCGCGCCACGTGCGGAGCTGCACGCGGACCACGTACTCACCGGGCCGCGAGAACTCGCCGGTCACCGTGCGCGGCGCATAGCCCGACGCGCCCAGTTCGAACTCCACCCGTCGCGCGGGCTGCACGGCCATGGGCTCCTCGCCCGCGGCACGCCACACGGGGTCGGTCTTCGTGCGCACCATGGGTTCGGCGACAGGGCTCGCGGTCGCGCGGTCGACGACGACGAAGCGCACGCGAAGGCCGCCGGTCACCGAGGGCGCGACGTGCTCGACGTGATCCCAGCGAGGCTCACGCGGCGCGAGCGGCGCTTCGGGGGCGCGTACACCGCGGAGGCGCGAGCGGGCGCGCGCGGCGGCGAGGGCGAGCGCGGCGACGACTGCGGGCGCGAGCACCCAGCGCACGGGGATCTCGGGCGGCGCCGGCGGCGTGAGAGGAACCGCGGCGCTCTCGCTCGCGCCGAGCCAGGGCTCGGTGGGTTGAAACACCGCGCGCACGCTGACGCCGTGTTCGGCGAGGGCCTCGGGCGCGAGGTGCACGACGAAGTGTCCGCTCGCGTCGGTGATCGCGCCGGCGAGCGTCGTAGCGTCGCGCGCGATGGACACCGGCGCCGACGGAAGGGGCGCGCCCGAGGCCGTGGTGAGCAGCCCGTGGAGCGTCGCGCCTGCGCCGTCTTCTTCGCCCTCCCGACGGAGCATCGTGAGGCTGGTGTGCGTGTGCACGAGCACGTCGTGGTCGGGCCCTTCGACGCGCTCGCCGCGCACGAGCGTGATGGCCCGCACACGATGGACGCCCGCTGTCGCGAAGGCCGATCCGTCGACGGACAAGGGTGCGCGCCCCGACGCATCGGTCACGCCCGAGGCGAGCAGGCGTGCGCCCTCGCGAAGCTCCACGCCCTGATCGCGCGCGGGGAAGCTCACCACCTCGCCGACGCGCAGCACCACCACGAAGGGCGCCGCACGCGCCGAGAGCTCGATGGCCGTCGCGGGTGGCACCACGTCGACGGTGACGTACGGCGCGTCGAGGTTCACCGAGATGGACGCGCGTTGCGGCGCGGTGCTCCCGTCGCCGTCGTATTGCGCGCTCGCTTCGACGCGCGACTGGGTGCGGCTCAGCGGAACGACGTGCTCGGCTTCGCCGTTCGCGCCGGTGGTGAGGGTGATGGTGCGGGGCGTTCCCTCGATGGGCGCGTCGAGGCGCACGGTGCGGTTGCGCAGCGGCGCGCCGCGGTCGTCGCGGAGCTTCACGGTGAGCGTGAGCGTCGATCGGTCGGCCGCGAGGCGAGGCTCGATGCGCAGTTCCGACGCCGCCAGCACGCGGAGGGTGAAGGCCGTGGCGACACGCGACGGCAGGGCGAGCGACGCGGCCGCGATCGTCGACGAGAGCCAGAGCGCACGGAGGCCACGCATCGCGGCGCTACTGTGCCCCAGCGCAACGCGCGCTCGCAACAGGCGAAGGGAGGCGGAGAAGACGCGCGCTCAGCGGCGCAGCACGCCGTCGGCGGTGAGGGAGAACGGGCCGTTGGGCAGGCGGGGGAGCAGCGCGGAGAGCTTCTCGCGGTGCGCGTCGGCGACGGGCCACGCGTGGGTCACGAGGCCGTCGGCGATCGTGGTGCGAATGCGCATGCTGTCGTCGCGCACGAGGAGGGCGCAGAGCGCGTCGGCCGCGGTCGCATCGGCCTGCGCGAGGAGCGTGCGCACGGCGTGGAAGCGCGCGTCTTCGCTCGCGTCTTCGAGGAAGGGGATCACCGCAGGGGCGACGCGCGGGTCCTTGGCTTTTTCAAGCGCGATGATCGCCTGGATCTTTCGCTCGGGGTTCTTCTGGTAGTCGGTGCCCTCGCCCTTGAGCACGTCGACCATCTCGCCGACGAACTCCTCGGCGCCCACGAGCTCGCGGAGCATCTTGATGGGCCAGTTGACCGCCTGCGACTTGCGCAGAAAGTCCTTCACCGGGCCGACCGCGCTCTCGCCCGCGCGGGTGATCGAGTCGAAGATGTACTGCTTCTCCTCGCGGTCGGTGATCGACGGGTCGACGGTGAAGTTGTAGCGGGGGAGCAGCGCGCGCCACGCGTCTTCGGTGCCCAGCTTCGCGAGGTACTCGATCGAGGCGAAGCGGTCGGGGCTCAGCGAGCGCTTGTCCATCACGCGCTCGATGTGGCGGGCGAGGAGCTTCTCCTGTTCGGCAGGTCCGCTCGGGCTCTTACGGAAGAAATCGAACAATCCCATAGGCTCTACGGTGGGGTGAAACCGCGCGCCGCCGCGGGCTGTTCCCTCGCGGAGGGAGACGCGCGGGCGGCGGTGCTGTCGGTGTTGCGGGGGATGCGGGTGATTCAGTGGCGCGGGGCGCGCGGGGCGGGACAGTAACGCGGGTGCGGGCTCAGCCGCCACTTCCGCCCGAGGAGCCATCGCCCTCGTCGACGCCGGTGAGCTCCGACACGAGCTGGTTCACGCGGTACACGATGCCACCGAGCTCGGGGTGCTCGACGTTGATCCGGTGCTCGCGGTTGCCGTTGATGATCTGCAGGAGCCCGTCTTCGATCTGCTCGATGGGCTTCTCCAAGTACATCGCGAGGTAGAGGTTGTACCCGAGCACCACGAGCATCCCGAGCACCATGGCGAGGAGCGCCGGGAGGGCCACGTCGTCGGCCGGCGAGCGCGCCGCGGTGAGACTACGGAGCACGATGGCGCCCGCGTTGTTCGCGCTGTACGCGCCGGGCATCGGGATGCTCATGGCCACGTACTCGTTGCCGCCGAGGGTGAGCGTCGCCGCCTGACGGCCGCGCAGGAGATTCTGGAGCTGGCGCTGGTTGCACCACGCGCGGAGCTGCTCCTTCTCGGCCTGCTGACCCACCGAGAGCGACTGCACCATGCAGTTGTTGCCGTCGCGGAAGAGGTAGCCCACGTCGACGCCCACGCGCTGCGCATCGCTGCGCGCGGCGCTGTCGGCGAGCACGAAGCCCACGAGCAGACCGCCGCGGAGCGTGTCGTTCACGATCACCGGCGCGACGGCCACTTCGAGCCAGCCCTGCTCGCCGTAACGGATGTAGTCGCGCACCACATGGCCGCGCGGCGCCTGAAGCGCGTGCGCCACCGCGGGGAACTCCTGGCCCACGTTGCGGCCCGCATCGAGACGGCGATCGGCGTTGCGGCCCACGACCCGTCCGTCGGCCGTGAGCACCGCGACGAGCTCGGCGGGGCGTCCGCGGCGGGGGAGTCCGGCGCCGATCTGACGGGCCATCGCTTCGGCGAAGGTAAACGCCGCGTCGCGCTGCGCGCTCTCGCTGTCGGCCGCGAAGACCGCCGCGAGGTTGTTGTCGTGCGTGGCGGCCTCGACGGCATCGACGAACTGGTCGCCGTCCTGCGCGTGCACCGCGTCGAGCAGCGAGGTCGAGCGATCGACGGAGGGCGCCACGTCGTTCACGAGCTCTTCGGCCGCGCGGCCCCGCACGAGCACCCACCCGAGGATGCCCACGAGGAGCACCGCGAGCACATTCCCAACCAACAGCTTCCAACGCATCGTGAGCTCCCTGACCGTGGTGTGCGGCGTGGTGCGGGTGGCGCTCCACCGACGCTCCGCCATCGACGCACCGCCCGGGGCCCGTCACCGCCGGTGGGTGTTCCCCATTGGCGACGGCCCATCAATAGCGGTACTCCATCGCGCAGGTAACACCCGCGGTAAAGCGGGGTCAAGCACTGCGGAGCCGCCCGAATGCCCTCCGAGACGCCCGCAGACACAAGTCTGGCGGTCCTGTCCGATCCCCGGTTTCTCGACCACGCGCCGCCGGGTTTTCACCCCGAGCGACCGCGCCGTCTCGACGCGGCCCTCGCGGGTGTCGACCGCGCGCTTGCCCGCGGGCATCGCCGCCTCGACCTCGCCCCGCGCGAGGCCGTGCGCGACGAGCTCGAACGTGTGCACGACCCCGCGTGGCTCGATCGCCTGGAGCGCACCCTCGCGGGCCCCGCGGGCTACCTCGACGCCGACACGTACTTCAACGGCGCGACGCGCGAGGCCGCGTGGCTCGCCGCGGGCGGCGCGTGCGCGCTGGTCGAGCACCTGCTCTCGGGCGACGACACCCGGGGATTTCTCCTCGCGCGCCCGCCGGGCCACCACGCGACGCGCACGCGCGCCATGGGCTTCTGCGTGCTCAACCACGTCGCCGTGGCCGCCGCACACGCCCTCGCCCGCGGGCGCCGACGCGTGGCCATCGTCGACTGGGACGTGCACCACGGCAACGGCACGCAGGACATCTTCTACGACAACCCCGACGTGCTGCTCGTGTCGCTCCACGAGTCGCCGGGCTATCCCGACACGGGCTACGTGCATGAGACCGGCGGCGCGCACGCGCGGGGCATGACGGTGAACATCCCGATGCCCGCGGGCTGCGACGGCGGCTCGTACGCCATGGCCTTCGAGCGCGTGGTGCTCCCGATCCTCCACGAGGCGAAGCCCGACCTGGTGCTCGTCTCTGCGGGCTACGACGCCCACGCGCGCGATCCCCTCGCGTCGATGCTCCTCGATCGCGGTGATTACCGCTGGATGGCCGCGCAGCTCCGCGCGGTGGCCGAGCACACGGCGCAGGGTCGCATGGGGCTCGTGCTCGAAGGCGGCTACGACCTCTCGGCGCTCGAAGAGTGCGTCGAAGACACGGTGCTCGGCGTGCTCTCGCGCGACCCCGTGGAGCGCCCCGCGCAGACGCCGCAGTCGCACTCCGCGGACATGGTGCTCCGCGCGGTGACGCGCGCGCAGCGGGAGTTCTGGCCCTGCCTACGGTGACGTGACGCGCTCGGTGCCCGCCGACGCGCGCTCGACGAACCACGCCACCGCGGCGCCTACGAGCAGTCCGCTCCCCACGCCGAGGAGCACGTCGGAGCGATTCGAATCGCGGATGGCCGCGTTGCATGCGTCGCAGTCGTCACCGGCCGCGCGGATCGCGAACACGCCCGCGCCCACGAGCGATGCGCCGCCGAGGCCTGCGAGCACCCAGCTCACAACGTGCGAGCGGGGGCGACTCACGTAGCGCGTCGCGGGCGCCGGCGCGGGAAACACCACGGCGGTCTCTCCCTCCCGCACACGCACCTGCGCGGCCCAGTCCTGACGGTTCTCCGACGTGAGGCGCACGGCGTGGTTGCCCGTCGCGACCCGTCGCGGATCGCCCGCGCTCGCGAGCGCGAGGGACTCGCCGTCGAGGAGCAGATGCGGGTTCGCGGTCGTGGGCGGCACCTGCACACGGAGCTGCGATCCCTCGGCCTGACGCCGCTGCGTCGCCGCGCGCTGTTCGACCAGCGTCGAGAGCGTGGCGATGGTGCGCTGCACGTCGTCGCGATCGGGCGGGTCGACCTTGTCGCGAAGGTAGCGTTGGTAGTCTGCGACGGCGCCCTCGTAGTCCCCCGAGAGTTCGCGGGCGCGGGCGAGGTTGTACCAGATGTTCGCGTCGGGCGCGGCGCGGTACGAGAGCTCGAACTCGTGGATGGCCGTCACGTAGTCGCGCGTCTGAAAGGCCTCCAGCGCGCGGAGGATGTGCTGCTGCGCCTCGGCCACGCGCGTCGAGGCGGCGGGCTGCGCGGCGGCCGATGAGGGCTGCGCGGGGGCGGGCTGCGCGCGCAGCGGAGACGCGCAGAGCCACGCGCAGAGGGTCCACGAGACGGTGTGTCGGAGGGTCGCTCGCACGGTGCGCGACCGTAGCAAACGCGCGCCGCGGATGTCAGCGCGCGACGGTCAGAGTCCGCGCAGGAGGTTGCGAAGCCAGACGATCTTCCACGAGCCCGCGAAGCCCGCCATGAGCCACGGATCGCGCGCCATGAGGGTGCGCGTGGCCCAGCCCGCGCGGTTGTAGTCCGACCCGCCGGTGAGCATCACGTAGGAGCCTCCGCCCGGGGCCTCGACGACGTCCCATCGGTGCGCGCTGTCCGCGAAATCACCGCTGATTCCCTCGTGCCACACGACGCTCCCCTCGGAGCGCATCACCTGCTCGCCCTCCATGTGCGTGAGGGGCGTCTCGATCACCGAGCGGTACCGCACGGGCCCCGTGGCCGAGAGCGTCTCGCCGGGCAGCAGCGACACCTCACGGATCGATCCCCACACCTGTCCGAAGTTCGGAACGTCACGCAGCCGCGTGAGCACCACCACGGGCGCGGCGGGCGTCCACGCGGCGACGGTCACCTGGCGCACGGCGCCCTCGGGCGTGAGCGAGAGCGAGAGCACCGTCGCGTCGCGCGTGAGCGTCTGCCACGGTCCCGCCTCGGGCGGCGCGAGCTCACCCGTCGGCGCGATCCCCTGCTCGGGCCGGATGGGGAGCGCGCTGCCCGCGAGGATCTCCGCGCGCCGCGCAGCGCCGAGCGCGAGCACCGTGTCGACCGAGATGTTCATGCCCGCGATGGCCGCGGGCGAGCGACGCGCGACCTGCCGCAGGATCCAGTGGCCCTGCGAGGGGTCTCCCCAGGTCGAGAGCGCGACGATGGAGTGCGTGGGGTCTTCGTCGGTGAGATCCCAGCGCGAGCCTCCGGGGCCCGTCTCCGACTGCGTGATCACCACGTCGACGCGGCGCTCGCTCACGTCGTTCATCGCGCAGAGGGCGGTCACGTCGAAGAGCGGCGCCGCCACGTGGAAGCGAAACGCCGTGCGCGCGCCGCGCGACGACAGCACGTCGACGCTGCGGAGAATGGGCATGAACGTTCCGTACTCGCCGGGCGTGGTGATCACCCGCCGCATGGCCGCTGCGTTCGCGCCCGTGCGGGCCACGATCGTGATGCGCGCGTCGGCGCCCGCGTCGGCGTTGCGCACGAGAAACGCGGGGCCCCGCACGAGCAGCGGACGGAGCGCGTCGAGCTCGCGCGCCGTGGGCCCGGTGAGCACCTGCGCGCGCGGGGGAGCCTCGGCGACGGGTGCCTCGGGCACATCGGGGCGCGCGGCGTGGAGGGCGTCAGGCGCGGCGGGTGGGGTGGCGGTGCGCGTCGACGCGCAGCGGGTGGAGAGCGCCGCGGCGATGACCGCGCAGAGAGCGAAGCGCTTGACGGAGGGATCGCGGGTCATGGAAAGCAGACGCATGGTGATCGACGCCGCGCGAGAAGTCACGGGTTGGGCGGGGCTGGTGGCGAAGGTGCTGCTGCACTCGGGCACGGCGGCCACGATGCGTCCCGCGGGGGCCGTCGTGGGCGCGAAGCTGCTGGCCCAGGGGCGCGCGGGCATGTCGACGATCTTCCGCGTGCGCGCGGCCAACGAGCCCCACGAGACGGCCTTCGTGTTCGAGGGTCGACGGAGCACCTTCGGCGAGGTCGACCGACGCATCGACCGCCTCGCATCGGGCCTCCGGCGCCGCGGCATCGGACGCAAGAGCGCCGTCGCGCTGGTGCTCCACAACCGCCCGGAGTTCTTCGAGATCGAAGCCGCGATGAGCCGCCTCGGCGGCGCCGCGGTGAGCGTCTCGTGGCGCAGCACGGTGCACGAGCTCACGTACCTGCTTCAGCACTCGGGAGCGCGCGCGGTCTTCTTCGAACACGACCTCGCCGACACCGTCGCCGAAGCCGCACGCGCGTGCCCCGAGCTCCGCGCCGACAACCTCTTCGCCGTGGGCGGCAACGCGCGACCGCACGCGACGTACGACTCGCTCCTCGCGCGCTGGCCCGACCGCGTCGACGACGGCGACGACAGCGCGGTGGTGATCTACACCTCGGGCACCACGGGGCGCCCCAAGGGCGCGGTGCGCCGCTTCGGCACGGGGCAGGTGCTGGGCTTCATGGCCTTTCTCGAACGCGTCTCGCTGCGCCGCGGCGACGTGCACCTCTGCGTGTGCCCGCTCTACCACTCGACGGGCCTCGGCTTCGCGTCGATGTCGCTCATGATGGGCGGCTCGGTGGTCATCGAGCGCGACTTCAATCCCGAGCGCTTTCTTGCCACCGTGGCGCGCGAGCGCGTGACCACCACGGCGCTCGTGCCCACGATGCTCCACCGCCTCGTGGCCCTCGACGACGACACGCTCGCGAAGGCCAACACCGCCTCGCTCCGCGTGATGCTCTGCGGCGGCGCGCAGCTCCCCGCGACGGCCGCCGCGCGCGCGCTCGATCGCTTCGGCCCGGTGCTCTACAACTTCTACGGCGCCACCGAGACGGGGCTCGTGACCACCGCCACGCCCGAGGATCTCCGCGCGCTGCCGGGCACCATCGGGCGCGCGCTCCACGGCGTCTCGATCCGCCTGCTCGATGGTGAGGGTCGCGCGGTGGGCGTCGGCGAGGTGGGCGAGCTCTACGCGCGAAACCGCATGCTCGTCGCGGGCTACCACAACGACGACGGCGCCACGAACGACTCGATGCGCGAGGGGTATTTCAGCGTCGGCGACCTCGCCACCGTCGACGCCGACGGGCGCTACATGATCGTCGGACGACGCCGCGACATGGTGATCTCCGGCGGCACCAACGTGTATCCCGCGGAGGTCGAGGCCGTGCTCGACGCGCACCCCGAGGTGTCGCAGGCCGCGGTCATCGGTGTGCCCGACGCCGAGTGGGGAGAGCGCCTGCGAGGCTTCGTCGTGCTGCGTGGCGGCCTGCCCGACGACGCGCGCGCGTGCGCCGTGGAGCTCCGCGCGTGGTGCCGCGACCGGCTCTCGGGGCCGAAGGTGCCGCGCGAGTGGGTGTTCGTCGAAGGGCTTCCGGCGAACCCCACGGGCAAGATCCTCAAGCGCGAGCTCGCGGCGTGGGACGGCGAGGTCGTGCGGGTCTGAGCGTCAGTTCTCGGCGCCGCCCGCGAGCGGTGCGGCGTCGTCGGTGACGGTCGCGGGATCTTCGTCGGGGTCGGGATCGAGGGTGCTTCCCTGCGAGGTGCCGCGGCGCGGCGGGCCCTGCCACGCGAGGGCCGCGGGGCGCACGTCGATGTGCACGTAGTTGGCGCGAAGGTAGAGCCCGCAGCCGAGGTTCGTGAGGCTCTGGCAGTACGTCCAGAGGTCGCGGAGGGCCACGCCGTCGATGCGCACGTCGACGGCCTCGCCGCGGCTGTGGTGCGACACGGGCACGCCCGCACGCGCGGGTCGGTACGCCGAGAGGAGCTCGATGCGTCGCCCGCCGAAGCGGTCGCTGAGCATCGTGAGCGTGCGCAGGAGGCGCGGGTGCACGAGGTGTTCGCGGTTGTCGCGCGCGCGGAGAAAGCGCGCCACGCGCGTGCGGAGCTGCTGCGTGCCCGCGGTGAAGTTCGTCGCGAGCTCGGCGCTGTCACGCACGCGCACCATCGAGACGAAGCCCGGTCGGTGCGATCCCTGGCCGGGGTTGGGGCTCAGCGACTCGTCGCGCGCGGGGAGCGACGCGAGCACCTCCTGCGACACGCCCGCGGGGATGCGCAGGCGCTGGCCCGCGCGGAGGGTGTAGGGCCGCGGGAGGTAGTTGCGCGCGGCGAGCTCGCGGGGCTCGACCCCGAGGCGGTTCGCGATGCGCAGGAGCGTGTCGCCGGGCGCCACCACGTACACCCGCGTCGCGGGGTCGATGGGCGTTCGTTGCGCCATCGCGGCGCGCGGCGAGAGGAGCGTGAGGGAGCCGACGAGCAGGAGCGCAGAGACCGATCGCATGACGCGGCGCGGGGGTAATGCCCGCGCGCGGGACGTGTCAAGCGAAGCGCGCGTCAGAGCACGTACTTGAGCATCACGACGGCGCCGACGGCCACCACGAGCCCGATGACCACGCCGATCGCGATGAGCCCCGCGGTGTTCGACGCGGGGGCGGGCGGAGGCACCTCGGTGGGCTGGTTGGGCGAGACCGTCGCGGGCTTCGGGGTGTCGTTGGCGAGCGCGCCGGTCTCGTCGCGCACGGGCGTGGCCGGCGTGGGCTGCGGGGTGAGCACGCGCTGCGGGGCGTTGTCGACCGCGGGCATGGCGCGCGGAGTCTGCGCGCGCTGCTGGATCGCCTGGATCGCGGGCACGGTCTCGGCGAGCGCGGCGGCCGCGTCGGGAATGGCGCTCATCGCGTGCTCGACGTCGCGATCATTCACGATGGCGCGCAGCGCGGCGGCGAACTCGGCGGCGCTCTGGAAGCGGTCTTCGGGCTTCTTCGCGAGGGCGCGGTCGAGCACCTCCTGGAGCCCCGGCGGGAACTCGCGCGAGGGCGCGCGATCGGCCAGCGCGATGGGCGTCGCCTGCACGTGGAGCCCGATGAACTCCATGGGGGTGCGGGCGTCGAAGGGCAGCTTGCCCGTGAGGAGCTCGTAGAGGATCACCGCGAGCGAGTACACGTCGCTGCGGGGGTCGAGGGTCTTACCCTGCGCCTGCTCGGGCGACATGAACTCCGGCGTGCCGAAGACCATGCCCTCCTGCGTGAGAATGAGCGAGCCGGGCTGCATCTCGCGCTCGGTGACCTTCGCGAGCCCGAAGTCGAGCACCTTCGCGAAGTCTTCGAGCCCGCCCTGCGAGCACAGGAAGATGTTCTCGGGCTTGAGGTCGCGGTGGATGATGCCCTTCTGGTGGGCCTCTTCGAGCGCGCCGCAGGCCTGGATGAGCACCGCGATCGCGCGGCCGGGCTTGAGCGGCCCCTCCTGGCGCACGATCTGGCCGAGGTTTCGGCCTTCGAGGTACTCCATGACGATGTAGCAGGCCTCGTCTTCGAGCTGCCCGTACAGGAACACCTTCGCCGTGTTCGGATGCGTGAGGTGGCTCATCGCCCTCGCCTCGCGCCGGAACCGCGACACCAGATCCTTTCGCTTGGTGAACTTCGAATGAAGGATCTTCACCGCAACGAAACGGTCCATGCTGGGCTGCTGTGCCTTGTACACAGCGCCCATTCCGCCCGAACCGATGCGTTCGAGAACCTTGAACTGGCCGGAGAGAATTTCCCGCCCGACGTACGGGTCCGCCTGACGCACCGCGCGACATTGCCTGCAACCCGTCCCCACGGCAACCACTCTCTTCACCACCGCACATTGTTTGAGTCTCCGCGCGCGCCGCCCTGCGTCCGGTCGCCGCACGCCACCCTTGACGCCGCACCGTCGCCTCGCGCCGAATGCGCGCCGCGATGGGCTCCGACGCGCCTCTCCTGCGGCTCCCGCTCGCGCGCTTCACCCGCCGCGACGTGACCGACCTGCGCGCGCTGCTCCACCGCCTCGCGCCCGCGTCGCTCACCCTCGATGCCCCCCGCTGGGTCTCGCACCTCGGCGGAACGCTCACCGCCACGCCCCTCGCCCCTGCGCGCACCTCGCGCGACGAGGCGCGCCGCGTCTTCACCGACACGTCGCTCTGCGCGGTGCTCGCCGTGCCCGACGCCGACGTCGCGGTGCTCGCCCTCGACCGTCCCTTCGCGCTCCGCCTCGCGCAGCGCGCGCTCGGACTCGGCGACGACGAGGCCCACGCGCCGCCCGCGCTCCTCTCGCCGGCCCACGAGGGCGCGCTCTTCGCACTGCTCTCGCGCCTGTGCGATGCGCTCGATGGCCCTGCCCCGGTGCTCCGCGCGATCACCGACGACGCGCCCCTCGCCCTCGACGCGATGTCTTCCGACGACCTGCTCGCGTGGCCCTTCGCGCTCGCGTTCGACGGCCATCGCGCCCGCGCCACGCTGCTTGTCTCGCGCGATGCGATGCTTCGCCTTCCGGTGCGTTCGCGGCCCGCGCGCGGCGCCGACGCGGTGCCCTTGCGCGTGTCGCTCGTCGCGGCGCGCGACCGATGGAGCCTCGACGACGTGCTCGCCCTCACGGTCGGCGAGGTGATCGCGTGCGAGGGCATGGTCGCCCTGCGCGAAGGCCTCTCGGGCGAAGCCTGGCTCTGCGCGGGGAACGTTCCGCTCGCCCGCATCACCGCGGCGACGCCGCACACGATCACGCGCCTCGTGGCGCACGACGACGAGGAACCGATGGACGACTCCAGGGGACCGATCGCACGGCTCGGGCGCGTGCCCGTCGAGGTCTCGGTCGAGCTCGCGCGCACCACGATGCGCGTGGCCGACCTCGCGGCGCTTCTACCCGGCGAGGTGGTGCGCTTCGACGATCCCGTGGGCACGTCCGTCACCCTCTGCGCCAACGGCGCGCCCATCGCCGACGGCGAGCTCGTCGACGTCGACGGCGCCGTGGGCGTGCGCATCACCGCGCTGCGGTCGTCGTAGCGGGCGCGGCGGTCGCGCTGTCGGTCACGGCCGTGCGAACGGTCACGGGCGCGCCGCGACGGAGCACGTCGATCACAATTTCAGGCGCCTCGGCCAGCGAGAGGAACGCCGCCTGCGCGTGCTCGGGGCGCTCGATGGTCTGGCCGTTCACGCGGGTCACGATGTCGCCGGGTTGCAGGTCGAGGCCGCCTGCGCGAAGCCGTTGGAGCCCGCGCGCCCGGTCGAGACGAAA
Organism: uncultured Myxococcaceae bacterium; assembly: GCA_945952225.1. Taxonomy (GTDB): domain Bacteria; phylum Myxococcota_A; class Polyangia; order Polyangiales; genus CAISKJ01. The sequence goes on along the minus strand of CAMFHP010000006.1, from coordinate 59,619 downwards.
GCCCACGAAGCGCCCCGCCTGGAGCATCGGAGACACGTCGACGCGCGCGAGGAGCGCGCCGATGCCCTCGTGCACGGTCTGACGCATCGTGCTCCGCGTGAACGCGACGGGCGGACCGTCGTCGGGGTCGGGCGCGGCCGCAGGAGGCGCGGCCTCGGCACCGGTGGAGGGCGGCGTGAACGGCACCTCCGCGGGCGAGAGGTCGACGTGCGTGCTGCTCGCGCAGGCGAGGAGCGTGAGGGCGAGCGGAAGCGCACGGAGGGGACGCATGGGCCGAGCGCGCGTAGCACCGGTGCGCGACGCGGTTCCACTTTCTGGCGCGTGGCGGGCACAGCGGTCCGCGACTTTCGTGCGGTGGAGGGGTGTGATACGTCGGGGGCTACCACCATGAGCACGATCGATCGTCGGCAGTTTCTCGGCGGTGTCGCGGCGGGTTCCGCGGCGCTCTCCGTCGCGTCGGAGTCCCTCGCGCAGACGCACGGCGCGTCGGCCCCCGCACCGGCCGCAGCCGCGGCGACGCCGCCCGCGGGCTTCACCCCCATGACCACGCCGGGCCGCGTGGTGCGTGTGAACAAGGCCAACTCGCTCCGCCCCGGCGGGCTCTACCCCAAGCCCGAAGACGCCCGCGCGATGGTCAACCGCGCGGTGATCGAGCTCTCGGGCCGTCGCGATCTCGCGCAGGCGTGGCGCGCGTTCGTGCACCCGAACGACCGCGTGGCCATCAAGGTCAACGGCCTCGGCCTGCGCAACATGGCCTCGAACAAAGAGGTCGTGGAGGCCATCGCCGAAGGGCTCGTGGCCGCGGGTGTGCCCGCGACGAGCATCACGGTCTATGACCAGTGGGACAGCTTCCTGGCGGCGACGCGGGTGAGCGCGCGGGGCCTCCCGGCGGGCGTTCGCATCCAGTGCCACAACGGCACGCGGCTCTCGTCGGAGACGCGCGTGGCCTCGGGTCGCACCTGGTACGCGCAACCCATGCTCGAAGCCACCGCGGTCATCGGTGTTCCCCTCGTGAAGGACCACTCCCTCTGCGGCTTCACGGGCGCGCTCAAGAACATGACCCACGGTTCGATCAAGAACCCCGAGGCGTTCCACCGTCACCTCTGCTCGCCGCAGATCGCGGAACTCTTCGCTCACGAGGCGATCCGCTCGCGCTCGCGCCTGCACATCATGGACGCCTTCAAGGCCGTCTATCACGGCGGTCCGCGCGACAGCCCCGAGCACCGCGCGGTGGTCGAATCGGTGTTCGCGAGCACCGACCCCGTGGCCCTCGACCGCATCGGATCGGACCTCGTCGACCAGCTCCGTCAGCAGAACCGCATGGGCACCCTCGCGGCGCGCGGGCTCCCGCCCCGCTACATCGACGCTGCGGGCTCCATGGGCCTCGGCGTCGCCGACCGCGCCCGCATCAACGTGCAGACCGTCACCCTCTGAGGTTGCGCTCCCTCGGCGGGCTCGCGTAGACACGCGACTCCCGCCATGAGCGCCATCGTCCATCTGCGCCCCGGTTTTGTGCAGCCCGTGTGGGCCGGTCATCCGTGGGTGTTCGCGCAGGCCATCGCCCGCACCGAGGGATCGCCCGGAGCCGGCGACGAGGTGCTCGTGCTCGACCCGCAGGGCAAGGCCCTCGGGCGCGGGTACTGGTCTCCGGGCAGCGCCATTCCCGTGCGTCTTCTCACCCGCGACGCCAACGCGACGCTCGACGCGCGCTTTCTCGCACGACGCATCGCCGAGGCCGCGCGCTGGCGCCGCGAGGTCGCGAACCTCCCCTCGCCCGATCACACGGGCTACCGCCTCGTGAACGCCGAGGGAGACCAGCTCCCGGGCCTCACCGTCGACGTGTTCGGCGACGCGGCGAGCGTGCAGTTCGGCACCGTGGGCCTCAAGCGCCGCGAGGAGGCGATCTTCGACGCCCTCGCCGAGCACGCCCGCGTGACGCGCCTCTACGAGGTCTCGTCGGAGCGCCATCAGCAGCGCGAGGGCTTCACCGTCACCGACGGCCTCGTGCGCGGAAGCCCTTCGCCGACGCTCGATTTCGTCGAGGGCGGCGTGCGCTTCACCGTGCCCGCGCCCGGCGCCGAGGGCGGCGGACAGAAGACCGGCTACTACTTCGACCAGCGCGAGAACCGCGCGCTCGTGGGCTCGCTCGCGAAGGGACGACGCGTGCTCGACGCGTACAGCTACGTGGGCGGCTTCGCGCTCGCGGCGGCGAAGGGAGGCGCCCGCGAGGTGCGCTCCGTCGACAGCTCGGCGCACGCCATCGCGGCGGGCGAGCGCATCGCGCGCGAGAACGGGCTCGACGGGGTGATCACCCACACGCGCGGCGACGCGAAGACGGTGCTCACGCAGCTCGCCGACGCGGGAGAGCGCTTCGACCTCGTGGTGCTCGATCCGCCGAAGCTCGCGCACAGCGCCCGCGAAGTGGAGAAGGCCACGGGGCACTACCGACGGCTCAACGCGATGGCCACGCGCGTGCTCGCACCGGGCGGCCTCCTCGTGACCTGCTCGTGCTCGGGGAGCGTGAACGTCGACACGTTCCTGCGCGCGGTGTCGGCCGGCGTGCGCGATGCTGGACGTGACGCCTCGGTGCTCGCCGTTCGCGGGGCCGCGACCGATCACCCGTCGCCCGTAGCCTTCGCCGAAGGGCGCTACCTGAAGTGCGTGGTCGCGAGGGTTCCGTGACGCCGCTCGCGTCGTTGGAGCCCGCCCGCTGGGCCCGCGTCGAGGGCGTGGCCACGGACCTCGACGACACGCTCACCGCGCACGGGAGCCTCACGGCCTCGTCGCTGCGCGCGCTTGAGTCTCTGGCCTCGCGCGGTGTGCCCTGTGTGATCGCGACGGGACGTCCGCTCGGGTGGGCCGAGGTGCTCGCGGCGGTGCTTCCCGTGCGGGCCGTGGTCGCAGAAAACGGCGGCGCGTGGGCCGTGCGGGAAGGGCGCGCGGTGCGACTGGCGTTCGTCGACGATGACACCGTGCGGGCCGAAGGCATGACGCGCAGCCGCGCGATGGCGCAGGAACTCCACACGCGCTTCGGGCTGCGCTTCGTCGACGAGACGAGCCTCCGCGCGACGGACGTGACCCTCGACGTGGGCGAGCGAGTGCGTGTGCCGCGCGACGTGATCGACGCGGCCCTGGCCCATGCGCGCGCGGGCGGACTGCACGCCGTCGCCAGCACGGTGCACCTCCACGTGAGCGACCGCGCGCCCGACAAGATGGGCGGACTGCGCGCGGCCCTCGCCGACCTCGGGCTCGACCCCGCAGCGCTCACCGACCGCTGGCTCTACCTCGGCGACAGCCCCAACGACGCAGGGCCCTTCGCGGCGATGGAACTCTCCGTCGGCGTGCGCGGCGTCGAAGCCTTCGCCCACGCCATCGCGACGATGCCCCGCTACGTCACCGACGCGCCCGCGGGCGAAGCGCTCGCCGAGGTGTGCGCGCATCTCGAAAGGCACGCGCGACCGTGAAGGCGAAGGCTCCGTGGCTCCTCGCCGTCCTCGCGCTCGCGGGCACCGTGGCGGCCATTCTCACGCTCACGCGTCCCACGGCCGTGGCGCCTGCGAGGCCGCAGCGGGTGACCGAGGTGCAGCGTCGACCCGATGAGCTCCCCGCGGCGCGCGATGAGGAGAACCACTACGCGCCGGGCTCCCCTGCGGCCGTGGCCGAGCGCTTTCTCCGGCTGCGATTGCGGTACCACTACGACGGCGCGGCGGAGCTCGCGACCGCGGGCGAGCGCGCGCGCTGCCTTCGCAACGTGCAGCAGTTCACGCAGCTCGATCCCGAGCAGCGCGAGGGTGTGCGCCAGGCCCAGCTCATCGCCGAGGCCGCGCGCTTCGACCTCGAACAGGCCGTGACCGAGGAGCTCCCCGCGACGGCCGAAGGGGTCGCGCGACGACGCGTGCGCGGAACGATGCGCGCCGTGGGCCCCGTGGCGGGACGCACCGTCGAGAGCCGCCGCGAGCAGGCGCTGGTGCTCCACCTTCTCGACGGCGCGTGGCGCGTGGCGGAGTGGACCCCCGCGGGCGTCGATGCGGGCATCGTGATGCATTGAAGGGGTGACCGTGATGGCGGGCGACGACTTCTTCACCCTGCTCGACCGCGGATCGCGCGAGCACTACGACGACCCCGACTACTACGACCGCACGTACCGCACGCGCCGCGACGACGTGGAGTTCTACCGCGCGACGGCGCGACGCCTCGGCGGCCCCGTGCTCGAACTCGGCGTCGGCAGCGGCCGCGTCGCCGTGGAGCTCGCCCGCGACGGACACACCGTGGTGGGCCTCGACCCCTCGGCCCCGATGCTCGCACGCGCTCGCGAGCGCGCCCACGACCTCCCCCGCGGACGCCTCACGCTCCGCGAGGGCGACATGCGCGACTTCACCCTGCGCCGTCGCTTCGCGCTCGTGATCGCGCCCTTCAACGTGCTCATGCACCTCTACGAGCCCGACGATTTCGCGCGCTGCTTCGCGTGTGTGCGCAAGCACCTCGCGCCCGACGGACGCTTCGTCTTCGACGTGCGCATGCCCCAGCCCATCGAGCTCGCCCGCGACCCCGACCGCGCCTACAAGGGTCGACCGTTCGTGCATCCGACGCTCGGTCGTGTGGGCTACTCCGAGACCTTTCGCTACGACCCGATCAAGCAGGTGCAGTTCGTCACGATGCGCTTCACGCCCGAAGGACGACGCCGCGAGGTCGAGGCCGTGCTCGCCCATCGGCAGATCTTTCCCGCCGAGCTTCGCGCGCTCCTCACGTTGGGCGGGCTTCGCCTCACGCGACGCATGGGCGACTTCACGGGCCGCCCGCTCGGGCCCGACGACGATCAGCAGATTCTCGAAGCGGCGGCGCTCGACGCGAAGGCCCGCGCACCGCGCTGAGCGGTCTCGATCGGGCTTCGCAGCGGGAGCGATCGGGTCAGTGGCGGGTGGCGACGCGGCGGCCCACGAAGGCCGATGCGCTGTCGCAGAACAGGATCGTGCAGAAGTGGTGGTTCGCCTTCTTCATCCGGCTGCAGAGCTCGGCGAGGTCATCGTCGGCGTCGACCACCGTGCCCTCCGCCGGCTGCTGGGTCGAATCGTCGTAGCGGCACCCGTCGAGCGCCACCCAGCGACCACGATACTGCTTGTGTGCGCAGATCTCGTTCCATGACATCCGCGCGCTCACGCCTGTGCCCATGAGACCGTGTCTCTCCGAGCCGCGTGCTGCGTCGCACGCGGACGCCCCGAAGCGTCCTGACGAGATTGCCAGGCGGGGGCTCGATGTTCGCGGGGCGCCAACGCATGCGCGCAGGGGCGCTTCGTGCGCTGCGAGAAATACCAGGCAGGTACTTCGAACCGCGGAACCATCTCCAACGCACCGACGGATACCACACGTGACCCGTGTGCGGTCAAGCCGAGGGGAGTCCGAGATCGAGACGGGGGCGTGCGGGTCGTGCGAGCGCCGAGACGCTTCGCTTGACGGGGTCAGGGGCGCTGGCAGGCGGAGCCGAAGCTCTGGTCCGCATCGCGGGGCGTGCATCCCGCCGCGCGCATCTGGCGGTAGAGCGTCTGCGCGGCGGCGCAGCGGCCGTTGAGAATGAGGTCGTCGATGCGGCTCGCACCACCGCGGCACACCGAGGGCACCGACGGGCGCGGCGGCGACGGGCGGTTCGTCGGAAGGGGCTGCATCCCGTTGTTCGCGGGGATGGGCTGCATCCCGTTGTTGGTGGGAATGGGCTGCATCCCGTTGTTCGTCGGGATGGGCTGCATCCCGTTGTTCGCGGGAACGGGTTGCATCCCGTTGTTCGCGGGAACGGGCTGCATCCCGTTGTTCACCGGCGGGTTCGTGTTCACGCCGGGAACGTTCGTGTTGTTCGCCGGCGGGTTCGTGTTGTTCGCCGTGTTGTTCGTGTTGTTGTTCGTCGTGTTGCCGCTGTTGCCGCCGCTCGACGAGCTGCCCACCACCGCCGCGCCGATGCCGCCGAGGAGCAACAACCCCACGACGCCGATCACGATGAACTTGCCCGCGCCGCCCGACTTCTGCGGCATGGGCTGGCCGTAGCCCTGCTGCGAGTAGCCGCCGTAGGCGTTCATGGGCTGCGGTTGAAAGCCCGGGTTCGACGGCGGCTGGTTGACGGGCTGAAATCCCGCGCCCGAGTTGGCCGCGAAGGCGCCGGGGTTGGGCGTCGCGTGAAAGGGCTGCGGCGTGGGCTGCGGGTAGTTGACGGCCATGGTCGCAGGCACACCGCCGGAGCCCGCAGGGGCGGTCATCACACCGGGCTGCCCGCCGGGGTACGGGGTCGCGGCCTGGGGAATGGGCGCGGGCGTGAACTGCCCACCGGCGCCCTGCATGGAGCCGAAGGCGTTGGGCGCAGAGTTGGTGGCCTGCGACCAGTCGTTGCCGACGCCCGCGTTGCCCGTGAGCTCGGCGAGAAACTGCTGCATGGTCTGCGGACGCTCCTCGGCCTTCTTCGAGAGCGCGCGCATCACGGCGGCCTTGTGGCGCGGCGGAACGGCGGCGCCCGCGGGGTGCGCTTCGAAGGGCGTCGGCGCGGCCGTGAGGTGCTTCGTGGCCCACTCCCACGGCGTCGCGGCCTGGAAGGGCAGCGTGCCCGTGAGCATCTCGTACGCGACGATGGCGAGGGAGTAGATGTCGCTCATGGGCTTGAGCGGCATGCCCGTGAACTGCTCGGGGGACATGTACGGCGGCGTGCCGAGCACCATGCCCTGACGCGTGAGCTTCGCGTGCGCGGCGTCTTCGGCGCTCTCGTCGCGCTTGGCGATGCCGAAGTCGAGCACCTTCACGAAGTCTCCCTTGGAGCCCTTCTGCGTGAGGATGATGTTCTCGGGCTTGATGTCGCGGTGCACGATGCCGTGCTCGTGGGCCTCGCCGAGGGAGCCGCACACCTGCGAGAGGATGTGCTCCACGCGCTGCGGCGGAATGGGCCCGCGGGCGATGACGTGCGCGAGGCTCTCGCCCTGGATGAACTCCATGGCGACGAAGAGCTTGCCGTCGTCGAGCTGCCCCGATTCGTAGAACTTGATGGTGTTCGGGTGCTCCAGCAGGCCCACGGTGCCGGCCTCGCGGAGGAAGCGCGTCACGAGCTGCGGGTCCTGCGCGAGCTCGGGCTGCAGGGTCTTGATCGCCACCGGGCGCTTGAGGTCTCCGAGCTTCTGCTCGCCCTGGTAGACCTTGCCCATTCCCCCTTCGCCCAGCACGCGGGCGATGGAGTACTTGCCGTTCGCAATGGTCTGCCCGATCAGCAGATCGGGAATGTCGCCGTTACCGTTCGTGCTCACGCAGGTGCTCCGCAGGATGGAGTCGCGGGAGACGGGCGACGCAGGACCGCGTGCCGTCCCCGGCTGACGATCGGGACGTCCGCTTCGGTTCCTCGAAGGGCTCCGCCCGCGACCGGCCTAGAGCGTTACGGCACCCGCTCCCTTGGCGCAACAGCGCGAATCGGGCGCGAAGACATTTCCCGCGCGGTGTTGTGTTACGGGTTCGAGCCCGCGGGCGCAGCCGTTTCGTGCAGCGTGAGCACCACGCCCCGGTCGCCGCCCGTCGCGATCACCCTCGGCGCGAGGGGCGCAGCGGGCGCTCCTCCCGTCAGCACAAGCTCTCCCACGCCGAGCGCGCGGAGGGCCGCGATGACCTGGTCGCGTCGACGATTCGCGCGGGCCGCATCGACCGCCATGGGCCCCCGCACCGTCGCCGCCGTCGTGGGCACCGAGAGCTCCCACGCGCGCCACACCGGACGGCTCGTCGCCCGCAGCGCCACCGCGAGCTGCTGGATCACGGGCACACTCACGGGCAGCACCCGATCGTCGGCCCCGAAGCGCACGGGCTGGAGCAGCGTGACCGTGCCCGCATCGCCCTCGTTCGCCCGCGTGATCCGCACACGCGCGAGGGCACCCGGCACCGCCGCACCGGGCCGCGCAGGGGTCTCCGCGCAGCCGTCGTCGTCGCGCACGCCGTTGATCGTCTCGGCCTCCGCGGGGCACCGATCGTTCGCGTCGGACACCCCGTCGTGGTCGCGGTCGGTGTCGGGGCATCCCTGCTGACGTGCGTCGGCGCCCTCGCCCATGGGCTCCGTGGGGCATCGATCGCTCACGTCGGGCACGCCGTCGTGGTCGCCATCGGGGGCCGGGCATCCCGCGCGCGCTGCATCGGGAAGCTGCCCCTGCGGCACGTCGGGACACGCATCGGCGTCGTTGGAAACACCGTCGCGGTCGAGGTCGCGGTCGGGGCATCCGCGGCGGTCGGGGTCGGGGTGCTCGCCCTGGGCCTCGTTGGGGCAGCGGTCGTCGACATCGTTCACGCCGTCGCCGTCGTTGTCGGGGTCGGGGCAGCCGTCGTCGTCTTCGAACTCGTCTTCGTCTTCGTCGACCAGGGGGCAGCGGTCTTCTTCGTCGGGGATCGCGTCGTGGTCATTGTCTTCGGGGCAGCCGTCGTTGTCTTCGTAGCCGTCGAAGTCTTCGGCGAGCCCGATGCACTGGTCGATGGCGGGGTCGTCGCGCAGGCCGTCGCGGTCTTCGTCGACGAAGCGCGGCGCCCACTGGAGCGACGCGATCACGCGCGCGGCCGAAGCGCCCGGCGCGTTGGTGATTCCCCACGCGGCGCCGACGGAGAGCGTGAACTCTCCGAGGCCCGAGGTCTGGAGCCCTGCGGCCATTTCGATGGGCGTCGCCGAGGCGTGGGCGAAGGGCGCGCGCGCGTCGATGGCGCCCTGCATCGAGGCCCACGTGGTGACCCAGTTGCCCGCGAGGATCGACGCCGACGCGAGGCGCGGAGAGATGCCCAGAAAGATCAGCGCGAGGAGCCCTTCGAGGGGCTGACGCACGGCCACGCCCCAGGTGATCTGATCGCGCTGCGGAACGTCGAAGAGGCACGCGGGCGAGGTGGCGTCGAAGCACGTGCCCGACTGCGCGGGCCACGTTCCGTCGAGGCGCAGGCGGTACCCGAGCGAGACCGCGCCGACGATGCGGAACAGTCGAAAATCGGCGACGCCGAAGAGGTGCACCGTGGGAGCGCCCCACGACGCGAACGAGCCCGCGTTGCCGAGGGGCGCCGTGGCCGCGAGGTTGAGCGCGAAGCCGAATCCCTCGTGCTGCTCGCGCTGCGACTGCGTGTGCTGCGACGCGCGCTGACCGCCGTTCGAACCCGACCCGATGGGCGCGGGGCCCATCTCGCGACGGGTCGTCCAACGGAGGAGGAGACGCGGATCGCCGAGGGCCGCGCGGTCGGCAGAGGCGAGGCCGCTCGCGCCCGGGTCCGAGGTCTGGAACAGCAGCACCGGCACCTGGAGCGCGAGCGCCATGCGCGTGCCGAGGCCCACCTGCGCGCCCGCCGTGAGCCAGAGCTGGTCGCGCGAGAGCGACACGCGCTCGCGGCCCGTGTTGATCACCAGCGGGTTGCGCGCGTACTCGACCACGCCCTGCACGTTCCAGTTGCCCGCGCCGGGCACGAGCGTGCCCTCGACCCACGGCACCGCGTTGGGGTCGACGGAGAGCTCGGGGCGCCACGGTCCGCCGTCGATGCGCGTCTGCGCGAGGGCCCCCGCGGGCGCGAGCAGGGCTGCGAGAGAGAACGCCACACACACGCGTCGGATCGTCGGCATCGCGGCGCGCGACGCTATCACGGCCGCGCGCGCGTCGAGACAGCTCCGTTGCGCAGGCGGGCGCACGTTCCAGGGTGCTCCGCGGGGCCCATCGGCGATAGGGTCGCGGCCTCTCACCGAAGGAGCGATCGAACCATGCGAACCCGTGCCGCCGTCGCCTACGAGCCCAACAAGCCCCTGGTCATCGAAGAGGTCGAACTCGAAGGCCCCAAAGCAGGCGAGGTGCTCGTCGAGATCAAGGCCACGGGCGTGTGCCACACCGACGAGTTCACCCGCTCGGGCGCCGACCCCGAGGGGCTCTTTCCCGTGATCTTCGGCCACGAGGGCGCGGGCGTCGTCGTCGACGTGGGACCCGGCGTGACCTCGCTCAAGAAGGGCGATCACGTCATTCCGCTCTACACCCCCGAGTGCCGCGCCTGTAAGACCTGCCTCTCGCGCAAGAGCAACCTCTGCACGGCGATCCGCGCGACGCAGGGCAAGGGCCTCATGCCCGACGGCACGAGCCGCTTCTCCATCGGCAAGACGAAGATCCACCACTACATGGGCTGCTCGACCTTCGCGCAGCACACGGTGCTCCCCGAGATCGCGCTCGCGAAGGTCCGCTCCGACGCGCCCTTCGACAAGATCTGCTACATCGGCTGCGGCGTGACCACGGGCGTGGGCGCGGTGATCTACACCGCGAAGGTCGAGCCCGGTTCGAACGTCGTGATCTTCGGCCTCGGGGGCATCGGGCTCAACGTGGTGCAGGGCGCGAAGCTCGCGGGCGCCGACATGATCGTGGGCGTCGACCTCAACCCCCGCCGCGAAGCCCTCGCGCGCAAGTTCGGCCTCACGCACTTCGTGAATCCCTCGGAGGTGCAGGGCGATCTCGTGGCCCACCTCGTCGAGCTCACGAAGGGCGGCGCGGACTACAGCTTCGAGTGCGTGGGCAACACGAAGCTCATGCGACAGGCCCTGGAGTGCTGCCACCGCGGGTGGGGTGAGAGCATCATCATCGGCGTCGCGGGCGCGGGTCAGGAGATCTCCACGCGGCCGTTTCAGCTCGTCACCGGGCGCGTGTGGAAGGGCACCGCGTTCGGCGGCGCGCGCGGCCGCACCGACGTGCCGAAGCTCGTCGACTGGTACATGGAGTCGAAGATCGACATCGACTCGCTCATCACCCACAAGCTCCCGCTCGAGCGCATCAACGAGGCCTTCGACCTCATGCACTCGGGCGAGTCGATCCGCACGGTGGTGGAGTTCTCGTGACGCACACGGTCCGCAGCGAGCAGCGCTGCTTCGGCGGCGTGCAGGGCTTCTACGAGCACGCGAGCGAGGCCTGCGCGGGGCCCATGCGGTTCTCGGTGTTCCTGCCGCCGGCGGCGCTGTCGGGGCGGCGCGTGCCCGCGCTCTACTACCTCGCGGGGCTCACGTGCACCGAGGAGACCTTCGTCATCAAGGCCGGCGCCCAGCGCCTCGCCGCGGAGCTCAACCTCGCGCTCGTGACCTGTGACACCTCTCCCCGCGCGGCGCGCTTCGCGGGCGACGACGCGTCGTGGGATTTCGGTCAGGGCGCGGGCTTCTACCTCGACGCCACCGAGGCCCCGTGGAGCGCCGCGTACCAGATGCACACGTACGTGACCCGCGAGCTCCGCGAGGCCGTGGAGAAGGCCTTTCCCGTGCGCGACGACCTCCGCGGGATCTTCGGTCACTCCATGGGCGGCCACGGCGCGCTCACCCTCGCGCTGAAGCACCCCGAGCTCTACCGCTCGGTGTCGGCCTTCGCGCCCATCGTGGCGCCCTCGAAGGTTCCGTGGGGCGAGAAGGCCTTCGCGGGATACCTCGGTGAAGACCGCGACGCGTGGCGCGCGTGGGACGCGTGCGAGCTCGTGGCCCGGCACCGCTTCGCGACGGCGCCCCTCGTCGATCAGGGAACGGCCGACAAGTTCCTCGCGCGGGAGCTTCAGCCCGAGCGCCTCGTGAAGGCCTGCGCCGCCGCGGGGCAGTCGCTCACGGTGAACCTCCGCGAGGGCTACGACCACAGCTACTACTTCATCGCGACCTTCGTCGAATCGCACCTGCGCCACCACGCGGCGATGCTCGCGGGCTGACGCGCGCGCCTCCCTTCGCACCCATTTCTGGACCTTCTCTGCGCCGTCGTGCATCGACCGACGCATGCACGTTCATCTCATCGGCGTCGCGGGCACGGGCATGGGCGCGTTCGCGGGTCTCCTCAAGGCCGCGGGCCACCGGGTCACGGGCAGCGACACGGCGTTCTATCCGCCCATGGGCGACGCGCTCGCGCAGTGGGGCGTCGAGACGATGGAGGGCTGGGACCCGGCGCATCTCTCCCCCGCGCCCGACCTCGTGGTGGTGGGCAACGTGTGTCGCGCCACGAACCCCGAGGCGCGCGCGGCCATCGACGGCGGGATGAACTATCGGTCGTTTCCGAAGGCCCTCGGCGAGCTGTTTCTCGCGCAGCGGCGCTCGCTCGTGATCGCGGGCACGCACGGCAAGACCACCACCACGGCGCTCACGGCGTTTCTGCTCGACGCGCTCGCGATGGACCCGTCGTTCCTCGTGGGCGGAGTGACGAAGAACTTCGACGCGAGCTTTCGCTACGGGCGCGGCGGCGCGTTCGTGGTCGAGGGCGACGAGTACGACTCGGCCTTCTTCGAGAAGATCCCGAAGTTCTGGTCGTACCGACCGTGGGGCGCCGTGCTCACCTCCATCGAGCAGGACCACATCGACATCTATCCCGACATGGAGCGCTACCGCGACGCGTTCCGGGGCTTCGTCTCGCGCCTCGCGCCCGAAGGGGTTCTCGTGGCCCACGGCGCCGACGCCGAGGTGCGCGACGTGGCCCGCCGCGCGAGCTGCCGCGTGGTGCACTACGGGCTCACCACCGACACCTATCCCGACGGCTTCGCGCCCGAGTGGATGGCCGCGCCCATCGCGCCGGTGAACGGGCTCCAGCCCTTCGAACTCTTCATCGGTGGCTCGTGCGCGGGGCGCTTCTTCTCGCCGCTCATGGGCGAGCACAACCTCCGCAACGCGCTCGGCGCCATCGCGCTGCTCGCCGAGGGATTCGGTCTTCCGGTGCTCCAGCTCTGCCGCGCGCTGCCCGAGTTTCGCGGGGTGAAGCGCCGTCAGGATCTCGTGGCCGTCGCCGACGGCGTGCGCATCTACGACGACTTCGCGCACCACCCCACGGCCGTCGCCGAGACCCTGCGCGCGATGCGCGGACACCACCCCGACGCGCGCCTCGTCGCGGTCTTCGAACCGCGCAGCGCCACCGCGTGCAGGAACCTCCATCAGCACGAGTATCCGAGCGCGTTTTCGAGCGCCGACCTCGCGCTCCTCGCGCCCGTGGGACGCGCGGAGATTCCCGACGGCGAGCGCCTCGACGTGCCCGCCATCGTGGCCGAGATCAACGCCCGCGGAGGCCGCGCCGACACGGTTCCCGTGGGCCCCGCGAGCGTCGATGCGCTCGTGGCCCGCATCGTGGCCGAGACGCGCCCCGGTGACGTGGTGGCCGTGCTCTCGAACGGCGCGTTCGGGGGCATCCACGGCAGGCTCCGCGCGGCCCTCGAGGCGCGCGCCGCGACGCGCTGAGTTTCGCGATCTTCGAGGGTGGCAACGCGCGTAGACTCCGCGCCGTTCGCATGACCACCCGCACCCTCGTCGGCACGCTCAGCTTCAATCCCCGCGGCTTCGGATTCGTGAACGGACGCGCCGAAGGAGACCCCTCGGCCTTCGTCGCCCCGCCGCTCCTCAACGCCTACCTCGCCGACGACCTCGTCGAAGCCGAGCTCACGCAGAACCCCGACGGGCGATGGACCGCGACGGCCCTCAAGCGCCTCGAACGCGCGCGCGTCGAGCTCTACGGCGAGGTGGCCACGCACCGCGGCGTGCTGCACCTGCGCGTCGACCGCGAGGTGGCCAACACCGACCTCCCGCTCGACGCCGCGGGCCTCGCGCTCTCGCACGGTGACGGCGTGGTGGCGCGGGTGCTCCCCGACGGAACGGTGCGCGCGGTTCGCGTGATCGACACGCCCGACGAGCGCGCCCTCGCGCAGGTGATCGCGCGCCACGGCGTGCTCACGAGCTGGGACGACGACGCCCTCGCGCAGGTGGCCACGGCGCGCGCGGTTCCGCACGCGGTGGAGGGCCTGCGCAGAGACCTTCGCGCGGTGCCCACGATCACCATCGACGCGGCCTCGACGCGCGACATCGACGACGCCGTCGCGGTGATTCCCTCGCCCGCGGATGGGGCCGTGCGTCTGCTGGTCTCGATCGCCGACGTGAGCGCGTTCGTGCCCGAGGGCTCGGCGCTCGACCTCGCGGCGCGCACCCGCGCGACCTCGGTCTACCTCGCGGGACGTGTGCTCCCGATGCTCCCCGAGGGGCTCTCCTCCGAGTGGTTGAGCCTGCTGCCCGGCGAAGACCGCTGCACGCTCACCGCCGAACTCCGCATCGACGCCGAGGGCGTCATCACCGCGATCGACGTGTACGAGAGCGTGATCCGCTCGTGGGCGCGCGTGACCTACGACGAGATGGCCGACTACCTCGACCGCGGCGTGGTGAGCGACAACCTCAAGCCCGTGCGCGCGTCGCTGCCGTGGCTGCGGACGGTGAGCGCGCGGCTGGGGCTGCTGCGCGCGCGTCGCGGCGGCGTCGAGGTGGCCCGCGACGAGGCGTACATCGTCTTCGACAGCGCGCGCGGCGTGGCCACGGGCGTCGAGGCGTACCGACCGACGAGCGCGCACACCCTCATCGAGCGCGCGATGGTGGCCGCCAACGAGGCCGTCGCGCGATGGCTCGTGGAGCGCGGTCTCCCCGGTGTGTTCCGCGTGCACGATGAGCCCCTGCCCGAGCGCGCCCGTGAGCTCGAAGAGTTCGCGCGCAACTTCGGCTTCGAGCCCGGCTTCGGCGCGCGTCTCACGCCCCTCGCCCTCGCGGCCTTCGACCATCAGATCACCGGCGCGCCCCTCGAACCCGCGCTGCGCTCCGTGCTGCTCCGCTCGCTCGGCCCCGCGCGCTACACGGTGCTCCCGTCGCCACACTTCGGCCTCGCGGCGCCGCTGTACCTGCACTTCACCTCGCCCATCCGCCGCTACGCCGACCTCGCGGTGCACCGTCTCGTGAAGCGCTTTCTGCACGGCGACCGCGCGTTCGACCCGAACGATCCCGCGCTCGAAGCGCTCGCGCAGCACATCAACGCCCGCGCCCGCGCCGCCACGCGCGCCGAGAACGACCGCCGACGGATGCTCACCGCCGCGTACATGCTCGACCGCCTCGGCGAGACCTTCGACGCCCACGTCACGCGCGTGCGTCCCTTCGGGCTCATCGCCACGCTCGACGCCTCGCTCATCGAGGGAACGCTGCCCTTCGACAAGCTCCCCGACGGCCCGTACGAGATCGACGCGAGCGAGGCCCACGCGCGCTCCACCGCGCACACCTTCGCGATCGGCACGGCGCTCCGCGTGAAGGTCGTGGCGGCGGATCCGACGCTCGGGCGCATCGAGCTCGCGTGGGTGCGCGACGAGGCCGCGCGATGACCGTGACCGTGCGCAGGGTCGACGCGCGCGACGTGCCCGCCGTGGCCGCGCTCATCGGCGAGGTGCTCGCGGAGTTCGGGCTCACCTTCGGCGCGGGCAGCGAGACCGACGCGCAGGTGCTCGCGCTGCCGGGCTCCTACGACGACCACGGCGGCGCGTTCTGGGTGGCCGTCGACGAACATGGCGGGCTGCTCGGCACGGTGGGCGTGTTTCCCGTGGCGCCGCGCGTGTACGAGCTGCGGAAGATGTACCTGCACACGGCCTCGCGCGGTCGCGGCGTGGGTCGCGCCCTCTTCGACGTGGCGCGCGCGTGGACGGTCGCGCAGGGCGCCTCGCGCATGGTGCTCGACACGACGGAGCAGATGACCCGCGCCATCGCGTTCTACGAGGCCCAGGGCTTCGTGCGCGATGACACCCAGATCCGCGGGAGCCGCTGCTCGCGGGGCTACTCGCTCGCGCTGGAGCGCTGCGTGAGCGCGCGCTTCGTCGAGGTCGAGGTCGACGCGTGCGAGGGCTGCGACGACGGCCTCTCGATGCGCTTCAAGGCCGCGGGCGACACCGTCACGCTCACCACGCTGCGCTACGAGAGCGAGCGCGGAACCGAGGGGCTGTGGCGCGTCGAAGCACTCGATCACGAAGGACAGACAATGTCCGCCACGGCGACGCCCGTCGACGATTCGAGCGCGGGGCTCTCGTGGCTCGTGACGGGCGGGCGGCAGGGGCTCCGGCTCACGCATCCCGACGGCGAGACCGAGCGCGTGCCGTACCTGCTGCTCGCGTCGATCGCGACGGACTGACTACGCGTCGAGCCTGCGCCACCAGCTCGCGACGCGGGCCGCGCGGGTCATGGGCGCGCGCACGGTGACGTAGGCGCGCTCGGCGTGCTGTTGCAGGGCGTCGAGCGCACCCGCGGGAATGCCCAGGCCGAAGCGCACGCGCTGGTAGATCTCGGCGGCCTCGGCGAGCCCTTCGGGCAGGGGCTCGTGGCGCGCGGTGCGGAGCTCGACGGCGCGCTCGACGGCGTGCTCGATGGGCTCGCCGCGCAGGGGCGCGAGCTGCGCGTCGCCGAGCGCGATGAGCACGTAGCGCCAGAGGTTCGAAGCGCGCTCCGTGGGTGACACCGCGTGGAGGGGACGGCGGTAGTGGCGCAGACGGATCGCGCGTCGCAGCGGGCGATCGAGGAGGAACAGGGGCACGAAGGGCAGCACCTCGCGGGCCTGGCGCGCGGCCTCGCGGGCGGCGCGCTGGATCGAGCGCAGGAGCGCGTCCCAGTCGGGCTCGGGCACGTCGGGCGCGGGCTGCGCGGGCGCGGGTGTGTTGCGCGAGCCTTCGGCGCGCTCCGTACGCCAGAGCCACGGAGCGATGCGCGCGCCGAGTCCCGTGGTGAGCGCGACGAGGGCGAGCACGGTGAACACGCCGCGCTTCGTGATGCGCGTCGCGCCGAGGTCGCGGTGCTGCGTGAGGTGCATCGGAGAGGCGGCCGCGCCCGACTGCCACACCTGCGTGTGGTAGTGCTCCTGGCCCGCGAGAAAGAGCACGAACTCGCCGAACACCAGGAGCAGCAGCGACACGGTGAGCGGATCCCACACCGAGCTCTTGCGACCGACCTCCCACGCGCGGAGGTGACCGCGCTCCTGGATCACCGTCACCACCGCGGCGGTCCAGCAGATCATGGGCACCCACAGGGTCATGAGCGCGCCGCGGCGCTGGAGCGTGAGGTGTCCGCCCGCGAGCGACCACGCGAACGCAACAACCCCCACGATGGCCTCGCCGCCCTGCGAGGGAAGGCCTCCGAGCACCGCGAGCGCGAGCCCTCCATGCGCCGCGGCCTGCACCACCCACGGACGCACGCGCGCGATGGCCAGCGCGTTGCCACACGACACCCCCACGGCGCTCGCGGCGATCAGCACCCACACCACCGCCTCGTCGCCGTGCCACCAGCGCAGCGAGGTCGCGAGGAGCACCGCCCAGCTCGACACCAGCAGCGCCCAGTACGCGCCGAGGGCCCAGCGCGCGCGGGCCAGCGTCTCGCGCCACGGCTCGCGCGCCACGCCGTGCACCAGCCGCGGCGGGAGGATCATCGACGGAGGCGGCGGCGGAAGCACGTCGCTCACGGCGCCTCCATCGCGTCGAGCACGTAGGCGGGACCGCTTCGTCGCGCGGTGTACACGGCCTCGCCGCGCGCGCGGAGCGAGGCCTCGACCGCGGGCTGCCCCTGCGTGATGCGCGCGAGCACGTCACGTCGCAACGCCTCGACCGCGCGGCGGGCCTTCGCGCGCTGACGGGCCACGCGCCATCCGTTCTCTTCGGCGCCGGGCGGAAACGCGAGGGTCACAAAGCGCTCGATGCCGCGCGCGCTCGACGCCACGCCGGGCACCTCGCCGGGCACCTCGTCGACGAGCGGAAGGGTCACCCACGCGACGCGCGATCCCGTGGGCATCGCGGGGGCCTCGACGAAGCGCGCGCCCACGACCACGAGCGACTCGTCGCGGGTGATCCCCTCGGTGAGCGCGTCGACGTCGACCTTCGACTGCCATCGCGCCGCGGCCCCGTGCGCGCGCCACACGGGCTGCGTCCCGCGGCGACACGGAACCAGCGTCACGGGCTGCGCATCCGAGCCGCTCGCGAGCGCGAGGGTCACGACCTCGCCGCGCTCGGTGAGGGCCCGCGCGAGCGAGAGCCACAGCTCCACGAGGTGATCGAGCGCATCGCCGAGCACGAGCTCGCAGGCCCCTTCGCGCGCGAGGTCTGCGGGGAGCCAGGTGTCGAGCGCGAGTCGCACACGGCGCGGCGTGACGGGCACGGTCTCGGGGAGGCGCACCTGGAGGCGTCCGACCTTGAGCGAGAGCTTCCAGTGCATGCGCCGCGCGTCGTCGCCGGGCGCGTAGTCGCGCACGCGGAACCAGTCGTCGGTGGGCATCCGTCGCAGCACGCTCAACACCCCCTCGTCGGGCGCGCGGCTCCGCGGAGACGTTCCCATTCCCACGGGCGCCATGCGCGGGAGCACCGTGAGCCTCGCGCCCGCGGCCTGCGCCACCGACACGCGCACGAGCCCGAGCAGGTCGGTGTACGCGATCTCCGCGGGGTCGAGACGGTACTCACCGCGGGGCGTGCGTTGCAGCGCGCGCGTGAGCGAGATGCGCTGCATCGAGACCGCCGACCCCACGACGTGGCGGGTCTCCGTGGCGAGTCGCGCGGGGAGCTCTTGATGCACGCGGAGGTTGAAGCCCGCGGGCACGGGCACGCGCTCGAAGTGAAAGGCCTCTTCGACCGCCTCGCCGGCCTCGGCGAGCACGGGGGTGAAGGTGCGTCCGATGGTGCCGCGGCGCGTGGCGAGGCGCTGTTCGAAGCGGGTCACGACGAGCGTGCTCACGATCACCCCCGCGGCCACGAGGAGGTACAGCAGCACGAGCCCGAACACCGCGAGGAGCCCGAGGTCGGCGACGCGAAACACCAGCGCCAGCGAGACCGTGACGAGGCACGCGAGAAAGAGCCCGACGCCCTTGTCGGTGAGCACGCGCACGTGACGGTGCACCGCGCGGAGCGTGCGATCGAGCGTAAGCGCCTCGTCGGCCCGCGCGGCGGCGCGCTCGCGTCGCACCTTGATGACCACGCACACGGCCTGCACCACGAGCACCGGGAGCAGCAGCGCCGAGGCGCCGCGCACGAGCGCCGCGAAGGTGTCGGCGACCTGCGCCACGTCGACGAAGAGGCCCGTCACGCCGCCCACCACGAAGGGCATGAACAGCAGCAGCACCGTGTGGAACGCGATGCCCGCGAGCACGCGCCATCGGGGCGGCGCTTCGTCGGGGAGGGCGTCGGTGCGCACGGGGAGAGATCCGTTCAGGCGGGCACGGCGATGCGGCCGAGGGTGTCGGCGACGAACTCGCGTCCGGCGCGCGCGTCGGCGAGGAGCACGCGGTGACCGAGCACGTCGGGCGCCACGCGCTGCACGTCTTCGGCGGTGGCGTAGTCGCGTCCGCGGAGCATCGCGCGGGCCTGCGCGGCGCGCATCATCTGGATCGTCGCGCGCGGCGAGAGCGACTGGAGGTTGCGCGGGTCGCCGCGCATCGCGTGAATGACCGCGACGGCGTAGCGCTTGAGCTCCTCGCTCACGTACACGAGCGGCGCCGTCGACTGCCAGCGCACGAAGTCATCGCGAGAGATCACCGCGCGCACCTCGGTGATGGGCGCCTCGGGCGCGAGGTGCATCGAGAGCATCTGCACCTCGGCCATCTCCGACGGATAGCCCATGGAGAGCATCATCATGAAGCGGTCGAGCTGCGCGGCGGGCAGTGGGTACGTGCCCTCGTGGTCGAGGGGGTTCATCGTCGCGAGCACCTGAAAGGGCGCTTCGAGCGTGTGGGTCTCGCCCTCGACGGTGACCTGCCGCTCCTCCATCACTTCGAGGAGGGCGCTCTGGGTCTTGGGCGTGGCGCGGTTGATCTCGTCGGCCAGCAGGATGTTGGTGAACACCGGGCCCGGCTGAAACTCGAAGGCCTTGCGCCGCATGTCGAAGACGTTGGAGCCCGACACATCCATCGGGAGCAGGTCGGGCGTGAACTGGATGCGCTTGAACGCGCAGTCGATCGACGCCGCGATGGAGCGCGCGAGCATGGTCTTGCCCACGCCGGGCACGTCTTTGAGCAGCACGTGTCCGCGCGCGGTCATGGCCACGAGCACGCGGGCGATGACGTCGTCCTTGCCGACGATGACGTGGCGCACGGAGTCCATCACGGCGTCGAACTGCCCGCGCACCGTGGCGATGGTGCGCGAGAGCTCGTCGCGGGGCGCGTAGCCCTTCGGAGGCGCGGGCGGTCGGGAGGCTTCGCTCATGGCGTCTTGCGGGGTGCGTGGGGATCGCGGGGCGCGAGAAAGAACGCGCGCACCCGTCGGAGAAAGCGTTGCAGGTCGGTGGCGTAGCGGGCGCTGTACTTCTCGATCATCGCGGCGACCTCGTCGTCGGCGATGCCCCACGCCGTCGCGTACGACTCCACGATGCGCATCTCGCTCGGGTCGACGGTGCCGTCGATGCACGCGAGCTCGATCATCAGCGCCACCACCTCGGCGCGCCGCGCGGGCGGAATGCGCCCCTGCACCTCGACGGGTCGATGCACGCGCATCTCTTCGGGACGCAGCGGCGTCATGCCCTCGGCGAGCACGAAGCGCTCGATGAAGGCCATCTCGCGCGCGTCGTACTGCCCGTCGGCGGCGAGCACGCTCACGAGCGCGAGCACCATCGCGCGGGGGTCGTACGCGTGCTCCGCGGGCCGCGCGGGCGGCGGCACGGTGATGGGCCGATGCGGCGTCGCCCGCCGCGTGGGAACGGCCCCGCCGCGCATCGCGCCGCCCTGTTGAAAGAGCGCGTCGAGCACGCCGAAGCTGGTCTCGATGCGCACGCCCGCGGCGATCGCTTCGAAGAGCGAGTCGCGGGTGCGTCCCTGAAAGTTCTCGCGCACGAAGGCCTCGACGTCGCCCGTTCCCTCGTCGCGGGCGATGCGCGCGAGGGCCGCGTCGAAGGCCGCGCGGTCTTTGAGATCGACGCCCTCGGTCGTGCGTTGCAGCGACGCGCGGGTGCCACACGCGATGCACGCGTGGGCGGCGGTCTCGCCCTCGGTGAGCCCATGCCCGCACGCGGGGCAGTGGCCCGTGCCGCGACGCGCGAGGCCCTGTGATCCACGGCCTTCGGTGACGGCGCCGCGCCACACGCTCTCGCACAACCGACAGCGCACCTCGGCGGGAACGCCCAGCGCGCACGCGGGCTCGTCGGGGTCGTACACCTCGACGGCGACCCCCTCGACTCCGCACGCGGAACACTCCGCGGCCACTGGCACCTGCGCGCGCAACGGGGCGCGAGTATACGCACGAAACACAGGCCCGCGGCGCAACGGTCGCGGCGCCGTCGCGAGGGATCATCGCGGTCCGCGCGTGGGCTGGGATACAGTCCGCGCCCACCCATGAGCGACGACATCTCGGTGCAGGAGCGCTACGCGCCCAACAACCGCTGCTTCGGCTGCGGCCCGGCCAACGAGAAGGGCCTGCGGATCCGTTCCATTCCCTCGGGCGGCGAGGGCGACGAGCTGGTGTGCACCTGGCGCCCCGAAGGGCACCACGAGGCGTTTCCCGGCATGCTCAACGGCGGCATCGTGGGCTCGCTCCTCGACTGCCACTCCAACTGGACGGCGGCCCATCACCTCATGCGCGCGCGGGGCCTCGACGCGCCGCCCTGCACGGTCACCGCGGACTTTCACGTCACGCTCCGCCGCCCGACGCCCACGAACGGCGACGTCACCCTCAAGGCCCACGTGGTCTCGTCGGAGGGCGACCGCGTCGTGATCGAGGCCACCCTCGAAGCGAACGGCAAGGTCACCAGCACGTGCCGCGGAACCTTCGTCGCCGTGCGCGAAGGCCACCCCGCCTATCACCGCTGGTAGACCCGTCGCTCAGTGCGCCGCAGGCGCGGGATTTGTGCTCGCGCTGCTCGTCGTCGCGGTGCTCGCAGGCGCGGTGTTCGCGGGCACTTCACAGGTCACGGTCTGCGCCTGGAGCGCGTCGCTCGGAGCCTCGGTGGAGAACGCATCGTCGGGCAGCTCGGGGTCGAGCGTCACGTCGCTGTAGCGCACCATGAGGTCGACGTTGTCGCGCTCCATCACCACGCGCACGCGGCGGGGAAAGGGCGTTCCCGCGAGGTCGGTGTAGTCCTCGAAGGTGAGCACGGCGCGCACGCCCTGACGGTCGCGGAGCTCGGCGCGCGTGGGCCGCGGATGCTGCTGCGCGGGCTGCGCACTGTCGTGCTCGCTGTCGGTGATGGTCATCTCCACGGCCTCGGCGCGACCGCCCTCCCCCGCGATGTCGACGACGTAGTGGTCGTCGTCCCAGCGGATGCGCGCGTCGCCTTCGAGCAGCGGAGGACCGCCCGCGAGCAGGGCCACGACCTCGCCCGCTTCGAGGGGAACCCCGAGGAGCTGCGCCGCCACGCAGGGCCTCGCCTCGCCCGTGTAGAACGCGCCGTGTTGAAAGTCGGCCATCGCGAAGGTGCGACCGTTCGAGACGATGGAGCTCACCGTGTTGCCGAAGGCCCGCGTGTCGACGCGCAGACTGGGACGCGACACGAACACGAACACCTCGCCGCGGATGCGCCCCTGCGCGCCGAAGTGATCCGCGGACCCGTGGGCCCGGAGTCGCTGCACGCGCGTGTCGCGATCGCGCACCGCGCGGAGGGCCATCTGCGGGTCGGTGATGGGGTACCGCGGCGGGCTCCCGCTGCACGCGCTCAGCGCTGCGAGAAGGCCCAGGGAGCAGAACGAAGCACGGAGGGAGGCGCTCATCGGGCGCGAGGGTACTCGCTCCGCGGGGCACTTCCACGGCCGTGTGCGCGGGCTCTCGGGGGTGTCAACCGCACGTCACGGCGGCGCTGCGAACCGCGAGTCGCGCGGGTCTCCACCGCCCACGAGCCCCGCGCATCTGTGCCATCCTCGCGCGCGTGGAACGGCTCTCGCAGGGCCGCGCCGACGCCCTCCGCTCCCACCAATGGTGCTGCCATGATCCGACCCGCCACGCTCTCGATCGTTCTCACGTCCCTCGGCGCGCTCTCGCTCGGTTGCAGCGACCCCGACGGACTCCGGGCCTTCGGCGACGTGAACCTCACCGTGCGCCAGTCCGGTCAACCCGACGGCAGCACGAGCTTCCACCTTCCCTCCGACACCGTGATCGACGCGCCGCCCGGCGTGGGCGCGGGCTTCTACGGCACCTGCGCGCGCACCAACGGCCGCTGGTCCGTCGACCTCACGCGCGCCGACGGCCCCGACGTGGGCCTGCGCCGCGTGGTGCTCGACGTGCCCGAAGGATCCGCCGCCGCGTCGGCCTCGGCGACCTTCACCCTCGGCACCACGGCCTTCACGGGCACCGCGCGCTGCACGGGCACCGCGGTCTCCTTCGGCGACAACGGCGTGCGCCTCAACGCCACGTGCACCAACATCGCCGCCTCGGGCGATCCCCGCACCGTCGACGCCGCCGTGGCCCTCACCCTCGAACGCTGCACCGTGCGCTGAACGACGCGCGACACCGCGCGAACCTCTCCCGCCTCAGCCCGCCCCGAACCGCCGCCGAAACTCCGCCAGAAAGACCGCCACCGTGGGCGTGTCGATGTTCGTGAAGCGCAGCAGCTTCACCGACGACGCGGGGTTCTGCGCGTACCAGTGCACCGCCGCGTCGACGAGAATCTCCGCGCAGCGCTCCTTCGGAAAGCCGAAGATCCCCGAGCTGATCGCGGGCATCGCGAGCGAGGTGAGACCGAGCTCCTCGGCCGCGCGAAGGCTGTTGGTGCCCGCCGCGCGAAGGTCGTCTTCCTCGTCGTCATCGCCGCCCGACCACACGGGCCCCACCGCGTGGATCACCTTGCGACACGGCAACGTTCCCGCGCCCGTCACGGCCACGCCGCCCACGGGGAGCCTGCCGTGCTTCTCGACCCACGCGTCGCTCTCCCACTGCACCTGGAGCCCGCCGCGCCGCACGATCGCGCCCGCCACGCCGCCGCCGTGCGCGAGCCACTCGTTGGCCGCGTTCACCACCGCGTCGACGGCCTCGCGCGTGAGGTCGCCCTGAACCACTTGAAGCACGTGTCCGCTCGGGAGCGTGTGCGTCGCACGGATGTCTGCCATGAGGCCGACGATTGTCGTGCGGCCGCGGTCGCGCCGTCCACTTGCGGTCAGCGCGCGGGGCTCACAGCTCGCGCCGCGAGGCGAGGAGGCGCGCGAGCCGGTCGGCTTCGGGGCGCAGCGCGAGCACGCGCTCGCGGTCGAGGGTCACGCGTCCCGGCGGTGATTTGCGGGGCTTTCGCACGTAGCGCTTCTCGGTCCAGGTGACCTCGACGAAGTCCTGTCCGCGCGCGTCGGAGTGGTGCGCTGCGAGCGTGGCCGCGTCGACGAGCACCTCGGGCGGACACGCCCCGCCGCGCATCAGGGGCACCACCACGTGCGCCCCCGGAACGCCTCGCGCGTGGAGCCACACGTCGTGCGGCTTCGCCACGCGGAGCGTGAGCGCGTCGTTGTCGGCCGCGCCGCGCCCCACGAGGATGCGATGGCCCTTCCACCCCGCATATTCGAGGTACGGAACGCGCTGCGTGGGCTTCGTGCGCCCCTTCGCCACCGCGGCCTCCGAGGGACGGAGCCCCACGGCCACGGCCTCGGTCATCCACCCGTCGAGCGCGTCGAGCGTGACCTCGTCGGCGTCGAGCACGCGCGCCTCGAGGGCCCGCGTCGCATCGAGCGCGCGCTGCGTCTCGTCGAGCCGCGCCCACATCACGGCCTCGCCCCGCTGGATGCGCTTCGCCTTCGCGAAGAAGCCCTCGGCCTGCGTCTTCGCCGGACGCGCCGGGTCGAGCTCCACGTCGAGCGTGCCGCCGGTCTCCCAGTCTTCGAGCGTGGCCCGCGTCGCGCCGCGCGGAACCTTCGCCCCCTGTGCCAACAGCATCCGCCCGATGCGCTGGAGCCGCGCCACGTCGTCGATGCGTTCGAGGTCCTGCTCGACGGCCTCCCGTCGTCGCACGAGGCGCTTCGCGTGGGCCCGCAGCGCCTTGAGCAGCGCGCCCCGACGGAGTTCCGCGGCCAGCGCGTCGCTCACGCGCGAGAGTTCTTCGCCCGCCTCGTCGAGGTCGCCCGCGGGCTCGCACACGAAGGGCGCGCGCACCCGCTCGCCGTGCCACGTGAGCAGCGCCTCGCCCGCGCGGTCGCTCACGGTCACCTCGCCCGCCACGCCGGGCACGAGGCGCAGACGGATCCAGTCGTCGTCGTCGCCGACGGAGAGCCACAGCGCGCCGTCGTCGTCGAGGGTCACGTGGCGCACGCCGCGGCCGAGCGCGCGCGCACGCAGCAGCGCCACGAGCGGGTGCTTCGATCCCGCATGAAACAAGGGGTTTCGCGGCAACCACCCGAGGCCCACCGCGCGCGGACCGACGCCCACGCCGAGGCGCGTCACGCCGCCGGGGCACCACACCGTGAGCGCCACGAGGCCCGTCTCCGGCGTGAGGTGCACGGCGTCGAGACGGCCGTACACGAGCGCAGAGAGGGCCTCGTCGGGCGGCGTCACGGCGCGCTCACGCGCTCAGGGCGCGGCCATCGTGGTGTGCACGTCGTCGTTGTCGCGCACGGCCCAGAGCGCCACCGTGTCGGGCGAGCACGAGCCCGTGGCGTCGTCGCCGAGGTCGAGGGAGATGCCGCCCGCGCGGAGCCGCTCGGTCACCACACGGTCACGCGTGGGCACCAGCGCGCCGTTGCCGCAGAGGGCCATGGCCCCCCACGCGCGCCCTTCGCGCATCAGCACCGCCATGGGGAGCGGCACGGGCAGCGCCTCGCCGGGACGCCACCGCGGAACGCCCTTGCGGGGCTTCGGCAGCAGCGAGGGGAGCGCGAGGCCGGCCACGCCTTCGAGGGCCACGGCCGCGGGAGCCACGACCCACGAGCCCACCGCGATGACGCCGTGCATGTCGGCGGCGATCACGCTCTCGACGGGCACCGCGGGGAGCGCCTCGGGCGCGTTGGGGCCGTAGCGTCCCGAGGTGCGCGGCGGGAGCAGCACCTCGTCGTCGCCGTCGAGGCAGGTGAACACCTCGCGCACGGGCGCGGGCACGGGCACGAGGTCGTTCTGCGTGAACACACCGCCCGCCGCGGGACCCACGGCGTTGAGGGCGCTGCGCAGCACGCCGTTGCGCTCCATCGTCGAGATGCCCGTGCGATGGAGCTGGAGCAGGAACTTCAGCCGCGCATCGAGCGCAGGGTCGGTGCCCGCCTCGCGCACGGCCTTGACGGCCTCGCGCACGATCTCCGCGAGGGGGAGCGCGCCGAAGCGCGTGTGCGCCGCGAGCACCGCTTCGAGGAGTCCGGGCACCGCCGCCGTGAGCCGCTCGGGCGTCTCGTCGGGGGTCTTCGCGCGCTTGTCTCCGAGGCCCGGGGCGCGCGCGCGTCCGTCGACGAAGTGCACGCCCACGCCGACGCCCGCCATGAGCACACCGCCCGCGCCGAGGAGCGACGCCGACGAGCTCCGCGCGGCGCCCGCGAGCATGGCCGCGAGCACCATGTCGACCGCCGTCGCGCCATCGCCCACGACCGCGAGCCCCGCGGCCTGCGCCACCGGGTCGCGCGCGATCACCGCGTTGCGCATCAGCCCTCGTCCTCCTCGTCGTCGCCGTCTTCGAAGTCGCCGTCTTCGTCGTCGGCGTCTTCGTCGTCGTCGTCGGCGTCTTCGTCGTCGAGGAGCTCATCGGCCTCGAGGCCCGCGGCGAGGGCCTTGAAGCCCAGCGCCTCGCGCCACGCGGCGTTCGAAGCGAACACCACGAAGGCCTCGTCGGCGCCCGCGAGCGCCTCGGCGATCTCTTCGAGGCGTCCCACGTGGTAGCGCTGGTCGACGCCGAGGCCGCGCATGCGCGCGTACACCACGGGCTCGTCGAGCTCGTCGTGCAGCGGATCGCTCGCCACGATGACCCCGAACTGCGAGGCCCACTCCACGGCGGCGGGACGCTCCCAGAGGCCCGCGGGCTCCCACACGACGAGGGGCGCGAACTTCGTGGCGCGTTCGAACACGGGCTGCAGGCGCGTGAGGGCCACGCTGCCCGGCGAGACCGCCATCGGCGTGCGAAACACCACGACGCGGGCGCCGAGCGCGTCGACGTTGTTGGCGAGGCGATCGAGCTCGGAGCGCACCTTCGCGGGATCACGCAGGGGCCACGAGGGGTCGCCGTAGAGGGTGTTGGGGGCCACGAGGCCGTAGGTGAAATGCTCGGGGCGCTGCTTCTTCCACGCGGCGAGGGCCTTGGGCGTGGGCGCGGGCGCGCGGAGGTCGAACTCGACGTAATCAAGCCGGTCGATGTACCGCTCACGCGGCTTCACGAACCCGGCACAACCGGTATGGACAGTGGTCATGGTGAAGGGCGCGGACCCTACACCAACGATTTTCAGCGCGCCACGGGGCGCTCGTACACGCTCACGATGGGCACGCCGTCGTAGGTGAGCACCTCGCGCACCGCGGGCGACTGCCACGACTGCCAGATCTGGTAGTCGACCTCGTTCATGTGGAGCTCGTGGTGCACGATGGCGTACTGCCCTTCGCCCACCTGCCACACCGCGCGAAGGTCCCCGCGCAGCGTGCCGTCGCGCTGGAGCATCTCCCAGCTCTCGTAGGTCGTGTCGTGGATGTACACGCCCGCACCCTCGGGCGCGTTGCGGTTGAACCACGGCGCGAGCGAGCCCGTGGTGAAGCCCCAGAACTGTCGGTTGAGCCCGAGGTCCGCCGCGCCCGGCGCGCCGCCCGCGATGGGGGTGTAGTTGCTCAATCCGAAGGGGTGCGAGTGCGCGGTCTGCGTGAGCGCGGGCAGGAGGAGCACGGCCCCGAGCGCCGTCGCGGGCACCCACGCGCGAGGCCACGCGATGCGTCCGCGGGTGCGCTCTTCGAAGCGCTGCGCGAGCCACGCGAAGCCGAGGCCCGCCATCAGCGCGAGGAACGGATACGCCGGGAACCAGTGCTTCGTGCCGCCGAAGATCGGCGTGTTGCGCGAGAACCACGGGGCCAGCGGAACGAGGAAGCCCATGCCCACGAGCAGCAGCGTTCCGCGCGGGTCTTCGTGCGCGGGGAGCCATGCGCCGAGGGCCTTCACGCGGGTGTAGAGCCCGTCGAGGATGCGCGCCTCGCGGAGCCCGCGACGGAGGTACAGCGCGAGCCCGAGCGCGGCCATCAACAGCGTGATGCCGGGCACGGTGAAGAGGATCATCCCCCACGAGTACGAGCGCGGAAACGGCGGGCGGAACCAGTTAAACCCCAGGTACTCCATGTTGTAGTACGCGTGGTTCGTGTGGAAGCCCACGTACTCCGAGAAGCGCCCCGGGCGGCCGTCGGCGGTGCGGAGCGCGTCGAACCACATCCACGGCCAGAGGGCCACGAACACCAGAGGCCCGAGCACCGCCATCGTCACGAGCGGAAGCGGCAACGGCACCTTGCCCTGCCTCGCATCGCGCACGACCTCGTGACCGCGCGTGAGGGCGAAGTGCGTCGCGACGAGAAAGGGCACGAACCACGCGTTGTGCTTCGTCTCCAGCGCGAGGCCCCACACCACGCCCGTCGCGATCGCCCAGGGCAATCCCCCCGTCGTCGCGCGCCAGTAGCAGTAGAGCACGGCGACCCACATGGTCATCACCGGCACGTCGAAGCAGTCGAGGTGCGCGTGGTAGAAGACCCGCGGCATGAGGGCGAGGGCGAGCGCGGCGAACACGCCGACGCGGTGGTTCCACGCGCGGTAGCCGAAGAGGTACGTGAGCCACACGCCGAGGCCGCCCATCATCATGCCGGGCAGGCGGAACGCGAGGCTCTCGCTGCGCAGCAGGTGCCACTTCTCGTGGAGGAACAACCACGACAGCCCGAAGAGGCTCTTCATGAGCGCGGGGTGCTCATGGTTGACGTTCCACGCGGCGTCGACGGCGGGCCGCTCGAAAATGCCCGGACGGTGTTCGAACACGCCGCGGAACCACTCGGCGTACGTGCGCGCCGCGTGAAAGTAGAAGCCCTCGTCGCGCGCGAAGCCCAGCGTCGACGCCGAGCGCATGAGGAACCACACGTACACCGCGCCGAGCGCGAGGCCCACCGCGTGGGGTCGCAACACCTCGGCGAGGCGCGCGTGACGAGACGGGTTCGCGGTGCTCATCGCGTGTCGCCCTCGAAGCAGTAGTGCCGCATGCCCGCGCGCTCGCTCCGCACCTCGAAGGTCACCCGGTGCGTCGAGCCCGCGTAGGCCGCGGTGTTGAACTCAAAGCCCTTCCACCCCTCGCCGTCGCGGTGCACCGACGCGCCCACCGAGCGATCGTCGATGAGCACGCGCAGCTCGACGGGGCCGCCGAGGTCGTTGCCGAAATCGTCGCCGCGCTCGGCCTCGTACGCGATGCCGTGGTGACCGTGAATCACCGCGCCCATCGGCACCGCGTCGAAGCGCGTGACCATCACCCCGCCCTGCACCGGATGCGACCAGATGCAGCGACGTCCGCGGTGCTGCATGTCCTCGATGACCGTGACGCCGACGTAGTTCCACGGCTCGCCGCACTGAAAGCGCTCGGGCCCCGGCAGCGCGCCCTGACCGAGCCCGCCGCCCGTCACGGGAAGGCCTCCCGCGAAGGCGCACCCGCGACGCGACTCTCCCTCGACGCGCTCGACGGTCACGTTCGGAGGTCGGAGGTTGTCGGCGAAATCGAAGCGCACCGTCGCGGGCGCGGGGTTCGTGAGGAGCCGCACGGTCACGGGCCCGAACGACTGCGACGAGGTCTCGCGCCAGCCCTGAAAATCAGGGTGTTCCGCACCGCGGATCGTCGCCACCCACGCGCGCGGATAGCGGCTCGCGTCGGGCCGCGCGGCGTCGCGCAACGCGATGAGGTCGCGGAAGTGCATGCGCGCGAGGGGATCGGTCCACACGGGGGCCGAGGTCACGAGGTCGCCCTCACGGCGGGCGCGCGCGATGTGGTCGTGGGCCGCGCGCCAGTGCTCGGGCTTCGGCACGCGCGCCTGGATCACGAACTGCGAAACGAGCTCCACCACCGCCACGAGCGGGAACACCATGAACCACCACGCGCGCAGGCCTTCGGGGCGCGGAGCGACGTCGCGCGGCGGGTCTTCGACGGGCGTGGTGGTGGGCTCCGCAGGCGGTGATTCGTCGGCGACGGGCGGATCGTCGCGGGTCTCGGTCGGCACGGCGGCGCGGACCATAGATCAAACCTCGCGGCGAACGCCACCACGGCGGCGCGCGTCCCCGTGCGCTCGACACGTCGCGCGGGCTGTGCGAAACGGAGGCCCGCGTCGCCGCCCGTCACCCGACGTGACCGACGCATCACCGACGAACCATGGAGCTCACGCCGAAGGCCGCCGTCACCGAGTTTCGCGAGCGCATCCGCTGGATGTCGGTCGTCGTGGTGCTCGGCATGGTCGCGCTCGTCACGCGCCTCTTCATCGTTCAGATCGTGCAGAGCACGCAGTGGACCCGCATCGCGGAAGACAACGTGCTCCGTCGCGTCGACCTCCCGACGACGCGCGGGATCATTCGCGATGCGCGCGGGCGGGTCATCGCCACCAACCGCCCCAGCTACAACGTCTATGTGATCCCCGGGCGCTTTCGCACGGAGAACTTCGGGCGCCTCGCGGAGTACCTGGGCCTCGGGCGCGACGAGCGCGACCGTCTCGAGAACCGCATCCGCGGCGCCGAGGGACCGCGTCGCTACCACCAGATTCTCGCGCGCGCCGACATCGGCCGTGAGGCCCTCGCGCTCATCGAGACGCACCGCGCAGACCTCCCCGGCGTGCAGGTCTTCGCGGTGCCCGTGCGGCAGTATCCCTTCGGCGAGCTGGCCTCGCACGCCATCGGGTTTCTCAACGAGGTCAACGCCGACGACCTCGCCGAGTACCAGGACCGCGACTACCGACCGGGCGAGCGCATCGGCCGCTCGGGCCTCGAACGCGCGTGGGAGAGCATCCTCCGCGGTCGTCGCGGATGGGTTCGCCAGGAGCACTACATCGGCAGCGCCGCGGCGGCCCCGCGCAACTCGGCGTCGGAGAGCATCGGCGGCGCGCGACGGCTCGAACCCGTGCCCGGCCGCGACCTCGTGCTCTCCCTCGACATGGAGCTCATGCGCTCCGTCGACCGCGCGTTTCGCGGACGCCCGTCGGGGAGCGCGGTGGTGGTCGACGTGCGCACGGGCCGCGTGCTCGCGCTGTACTCGCACCCCTCCATCGATCCGAACCTGTTGATCACGGGCATTCCGCCGGCGCTCGCGCGCGAGATCGACGACAACCCGTACCGTCCGCGCATCGATAAGACCATCTACGAGAGCTACTACCCGGGCTCGACGTTCAAGCCCTTCGCGGCCCTCGCGGGGCTCGAAGCCGAGGTCATCGACGAGCGCACGCAGGTGAGCTGCAACGGCCGCCACGAGCTCGGTCGCCGCGTGTGGAAGTGCCAGCACAACCACGGCATCGTGAACCTCCGCCGCGCGCTGGTGGAGAGCTGCAACATCTATTTCTACACGCTCGCCGAGACCATCTCGATGGACCTCATCGCCCGCATGGCGAACGAGTTCGGCCTCGGGCACCGCACGGGCATCGGCATCAATCAGGAGACGCCGGGCTTCATTCCGACGCGCGCGTGGTACGTGCAGAACTTCGGGCAGTTCCGCACGGGCTTCTCGCTCAACATGGCGATCGGTCAGGGCAACACGCGCGCGACGGTGCTCCAGATGGCCATGGCCTACGCGGCCCTCGCCAACGGCGGAACGCTCTTCGTCCCCCAGATCGTCGAGCGTGTGGAAGGCCCCGACGGCGACGTGATCCAGACCTTCTCGCCCACGCTCCGTCGTCACGTGAACACCAGCGCCGCGAACCTCACGCGGGTCACCACGGCGCTCGCGGGCGTCGTCGCCGACCGCGCGGGCACGGCGCACAACGCCATGCTCTCGGAGGTCACCATCGCGGGCAAGACGGGCACCGCCCAGGTGGCGCACCTCGGGCTCCCCGCGGGCGATCCGCGACGCAACTGGTACGAGAACCGCGACCATGCGTGGTTTGCGGGATTCGCCCCCGCCGACGACCCGCAGATCGCCATCGTGGTGCTCGTCGAACACGGCGGCTCGGGCGGTCACGAAGCGGCCCCCGTGGTGTCGGCCATCGTGCGCGACTGGTTCACGCGCATCCGTCCGGGCATCACCGCCGCCGCGGCCGACGCGGGCGCTCCCGCGCGGCGTCCCTGAGCGCAGTCACACCTCTCACTCCACACCGCGAGCAACGGCATGGCACGCACCCTCGACTACCGCCTGCGCGACCAGTTCGACTGGCCGCTCTTTCTCGTGGTCTCGACCGTCGCGACGCTCGGCGTGGTGAACCTCTACTCCGCCACGAGCGCGCAGATCGGCGCGCGCAGCGAGCTGTACATCCAGCAGATCTACTGGCTCGCCCTCGGCGGCGCGACGGCCGTGATCGTGGCCTCGATCGACTACAAGGTCTTCGAGCGATACGCCTACGCGGCCTACGCGGCGTCGATCACGTCGCTCGTCGCGGTGTTCATCCTCGGCAACGACATCCGCGGCGTGCACCGCTGGATCAAGATCGGGAGCTTTCTCTTTCAGCCCAGCGAGTTCGTGAAGCTGAGCCTCATGCTCGCGGTCGCGCGCTACATCCACCGCGACAACCGCAGCGAGCGATGGAAGCTCCGCGACCTGCTCATCCCCGGCGCGCTCATCGGCCTCCCGCTCGGGCTCATCATGGCGCAGCCCGACCTCGGCACGGCGCTCATCGTGGGCCTCGTGGCGGTGAGCGTGCTCTCGCTCGTGCGCATCGAGCGCCGCACGCTCTACACCATTCTCGGCAGCGGCACCGTGGGCGCGTGGCTCCTCTGGAGCTTCGGCATGAAGGCCTACCAGAAGGAGCGGCTCACGTCGTTTCTCGACAGCACGAGCCGCGACGTGCAGGGCGCCGGCTGGCAGGCGCATCAGAGCATCGTGGCCGTGGGCTCGGGGCGCTTCACGGGCCAGGGCTTCATGCGCGGCACGCAGAACCAGCACCACTTTCTCCCCGACACGCACACCGACTTCCCCTTCCCCGTGTGGGCGCAGGAGCAGGGCTTTCTCGGCGCGAGCCTCGTGGTGCTGCTGTTCTCGTTCCTCGTGCTGTGGGGGCTGCGCATCGCGTCGACGGCGCGCGACCGCTTCGGCACCGCGGTGGCCGTGGGCGTCTCGGCCCTCTTCTTCTGGCACGTGATCTTCAACGTGGGGATGGTCACCCGCGCGCTCCCCGTCGTGGGCGTGACGCTCCCGTTCTTCTCCTACGGCGGGTCGAGCGTGCTCACGATCCTCATCGGCGTGGGGCTTCTGATGAACGTCTCGATGCGCCGTCAGGCGTGGTGATCGCCCCGCCTGCACACGTCTGCAACCGTCACCGCGCGCGGCCTCCGTCGCCCCGCGCACGCCGCCGCTTCACGAGCTCATCGGCGCGCAGGACGTGGTGGCGCCAGGGGCCATAGCTCCGCCCCGCGGCCTCCATTCTGCGAAGCATCGCGTCGAGCTCGGGGCCCACGGGAACGGGCTCTGCGCCGCGCAGGGGCGTGCCCGGCAGCGGCATGAACGCGTGGCTGTGGATGCGCGCGCCCATCGCCACGAGGCGCTCGGCGAGGGCCACCGTGGCGCGCTGGTCGTCGTCGGTCTCGCCGGGAAGGCCGTAGAGAAGATCCACGTCGGCGCGCAGCCCCGCAGCCGCACAGTGCTCCACGGCGCGGATCACGTCGTCGACGGAGTGGCCCCGTCGCGTGGCCGTGAGGAGCCGCTCGGAGCCCGACTGCGCTCCGATGATCACGCTGTCGTTGTCGCACCAGCGCTTGAGGATCGCGAGGGCCCGCGGGGTCACGTGCTCGGGCCTGCACTCCGAGGGAAAGGTGCCGAAGTACACCTTCGCGTCGCGTCCGAGCTCTTCGCGCACGGCGGCGAGGAGGGCCTCGACCGCATCGAGGTTCGGCGTCTCGTCGTCGCTGCCGTACGAGAGCGCCGTGGGGGTCACGAAGCGCATGTAGCGCGCGTCGGCGAGGGCCATGGCGCGGGCGTGGGCGCGCACGTTCTCCACCGAGCGGTGACGAAAGCGCGCCTTGAACACATAGGGCGTCTGGCAGAACGTGCAGGCGTAGACGCAGCCGCGCGTGACCTCCAGCGGGTTCCACCGAACGTGCCGCGCGTTGAAGCCCGGGAACGCATCGAGCGGATGCCGCGGACCCGGCCCGTGCGTCACCAACGCGCCCGCGTCGTCGAGGTGCGCGACGCCGGGGAGCTCCCTCGGATCACGCCCCTCGGCGAGGCGCACGAACACCTCGACCACCGTGGCCTCGCCCTCGCCCACGCACACCAGATCGAAGCCCGCGCGCAGCGTCTCGAAGGGCTCCGCGGTGGCGTGCACACCGCCGGCGAAGTGCAGCACGCCGTCGCGTCCGAGGGCCGCGTCGACGGTCGCGAGGTCGCGCGCGGCGAGGGAGAAATCCGTCGAGTAGAACGACCACGCCACCACCACAAACACCCCGTCGTCACGGAGCGCGCGCACGGCGGTGATGAGCTCGTCGGGGTCGCGGGCGAAGCGCACGTCGGTGTCGGCGGTGCGCGGGTCGGCGTCGAGGGCGGCGCTCACGACGTTGAGCGCGGCGACGCCGGTGCGGGTGTGAAAGACGACGAGGGCGGGGCGGCGGGTCATGGGGGCGATGGCGCGAGGCCGCGGAGCCTACCGGAGATTGCGCGCGCGTGGCGCTTCCCGCGGGCGGAGCGTGTGTGCGACGCTCACGAACCGTGAGGACGCGACGGGCTCCATGGATGGTTGCCGCGACGGTGTTCGCGCTCGGATGCAGCGGCGACCCCGAGCTCGACGCGCTCACGCAGGAGCAGATCGTGTGCGCGCGGGGCTCCACCGTCGACGGCATCGACGTGTCGTTCTGGCAGGGCACCATCGACTGGAACCAGGTGCGCAGCACCACCGTGCGCTACGCGTTCATTCGCGCGTACTACGGGGCCAACACGCGCGACTCGCAGTTCGATCGCAACTGGCGCGAGGCGCGGCGCGTGGGGCTCCTCCGCGGGGCGTACCAGTGGTTCAAGCCCCTGCAAGACCCTGCGCTCCAGGCCGACCGCATCGTGGCCGCCGTGGGACGCCTCGGCGCGGGGGATCTCCCCGTGGTGGCCGACGTCGAGGAGCCGCCGGCCGATGGAATCCCCTCGCGGGCCGAGTACGCCCGTCGCCTGCGCATCTGGTACGACCGCGTGCAGGCGGGCACGGGGCGCGCGCCGATTCTGTACTCCGGCAAGTACTACTGGGAGGGCTACCTCGCGACGACGGCGTTCAACACCGCGCCGCTGTGGCACCCGCAGTACACGTCGGCCGCGTGCCCCAACATCGCGAACCAGTGGAGCAACTGGCGCTTCTGGCAGTTCTCGAGCACGAGCCGCGTGGCGGGCATCGCGGGCAACGTCGACCGCAACCGCTTCAACGGCACGATGGCCGACCTCAACGCGCTCGCGGGCATCGGCGTCGCCGTGCAGGACGCAGGCGTCGACCGACCGACGGTGCTCGACGTTCCCCGTGACACCGTGGCGGTGCGCGACGTGACCGTCGACGTGACCCGCGACGTGGCCGTCGATGCGATGCGCGATGCGTCGTCCGACCTCGGCACCGACGCGGCCCTCGACGCTGCGAGCGACGCGACGAGCGAGGACGCGAGCGATGGAACGACCTCCGATGCGGGCGACGACGCGGGTGACGACGCGGCGCTCGACGTGGTCGATGAGTCTCCGGCGCTCGGCGATGCGGGCAACGTCGACGAGTCTCCGACGGCCGACACCGGCGACCTCCAGGGCGGGTGCAGTTGCGACGTTCCGGGCCCTGCGCACACGCGCGGAACGGTGCCCTGGAGTGCCGCGCTCGTGGCCCTCGCGGCGCTGCGACGGCGCCGACGTTCATAAAGCCGACGTTTACAATCGCAGCTCGATCGTGAAGCGAAGGTCGGCGTACACCCGCGACGGGTCGTGCACGACGCCGAGGTTGTCGACGGTCACATACGGACGCAGCGCGAGCGCGCCCACGTCGACGCCGGGACCGAGCGCGATCCACGGGCGCGGTGACCACCACAGGTCGACGCCCGCGAGCACCGAGAGCCACGGCTCGCGGTTGTTGTAGGCCGCGACGAGCGAGGCGTCGCCCTGGGCGCTGAGGGTTCCGCCCGCGAGGCCGCCGCACGCGTCGAGGGAGAGGTTCGTCCACGCGATGTGTCCGCACGCGCGCAGCGAGGTCGAGAGCGCGCCGATGCGGGCCGCGTGGAGGTCGCTCGCCACGGGGGCGAACCACACGCCCGTGACCGTCACCCGAAGCGCGCGCCACGCCACACCGAGGCCCACCCCCGCGCCCACGTTGCCCATGGGGAGCAGTCCCACGTCGGTCGTCACGAGCGCCCGCGCGAGCACACGCCACGCGCGCGGCGGCGGTGGAGGCGGCGCATCGGGCGCATCGACCTGCGGCACCACGGGATCGGGTGGAGGTGGCGGTGGTGGTGGTGGCGGAGGAGGAGGTGGTGGCGG
This sequence comes from uncultured Myxococcaceae bacterium, assembly GCA_945952225.1. Classification (GTDB taxonomy): domain Bacteria; phylum Myxococcota_A; class Polyangia; order Polyangiales; genus CAISKJ01. Next base: position 23,377 of record CAMFHP010000006.1, on the reverse strand, counting down.
CGGTGGAGGAGGTGGTGGTGGATCGTCGGCGTGCGCGTTGAGCACGAGCGCGAGGTCGACGCCCGCGAGCTGCGCGAGGGCGGCGCAGGTGCGCGCGCTGCGGTGTTGGGTGAGCCCGTCGCGGCCCACGGCGATGTGCATTTCGAGGGTCCACGGGCCCGGCGCGGTGTTGCGCACGACGGCCGTCGCCGACCACGAGACCGTGAGGTCGCGACGCAATCCCGCGGACCACGCGCGGGCCATCACCTCGTCGCGCGCGGGGCACGGCGACGGCGCGTTCCACGTGAGCGGGGCTTCGGCGGGCGCGGTCTGCGCGTGCACCGTCGCGGGTGCGACGATCAGGGCGAAGGAGAGGAGCGCAGCGTCACGCACGTCGACCGGAGGGAGTATGCCGCCGGCGACTCGGGGGCGCGCGCCTGGAGTTCGACCGCGGTGGCGCGGGCCTCGTCGGTGCGTCCGGCCATGCAGTAGGCGCGCACGCGGTAGGCGAGCACTTCCGGTCCTGCCACGCCGCGCGGGTGCTGCACCGTGTGTCGCGCGAGGATGCGCAGCGCGCGCTCGGGCTCGTGCCCCTGAAGCGCCACGTCGGCCTCGCGCAGGAGCGTCCACTCGTCATCGAGCGGAGGCGTCGCGGGCCGTGCCGTGCGCGCGTTCGCCGGTGCGTTCGTGGGCGCGTTCACGGGCACGTTCGCGGGCGCCGTTGCGCGAGGGCTCGCGGGTGCGTTCACCGGCGCGTTCACCGCGGGGTTCGCGGGCGCGGTCACGGGCGCGGTCACCGCCACGTTCGCAGGTGCATTCACGGGCGCAGGCTGCGGTGCCGCGGGCGTGGGCACGGGACGCAGCGCGCGCCATGCGAGGGCCGCGACGAGGGCCGCGGTGCCCACGAGCGCAGGCGTGCGGAGCGAGCGCGCAGGAGACGTCACGGGCGCCGTCGGCGCCGCAGGAGCGGCCGCGAGGATCTTCTGCAGAAGCGCGTCGCGGTCGACGTCGGCGGGCGCGTCGTGGTCGCGAAGATGCTGGAGTGCGCGGCGGATGTCGGGGTCGGTCACGGCTGCTGTCTCCGGCGGTGGAGCGCGACCTTGCGGTCGACCTCGTCCCACGCGCGGCGGAGTCGCGTGGAGACGGTGTTGGGCGAGAGCGAGAGGGCCTCGCCGATCTCGCGGGCGGTCATCTCAAGCAGTTCGGTCATGATGAACACATCGCGGAGATCGTCGTCGAGCGCGTCGACGAGGGACGAGAGCAGCTGGAGGTCTTCGCGCGTCGCGGCGCTGCGCTCGGCCGAGGCCCCGCGCAGATCGGGGAGCACCTCGGGGAGCGGATCGAACACGCCCTTGCGGCGCACGCCGCGGCGCCACGTGCGGGCCACGTTGTGGGCGATGCCGAAGAGCCACGCGCGCGCCGACGCGCGGCCGTCGTACGAGCTCCGCTGCGTGTGCACGACCTTGAAGACCTCCTGGAGCTGGTCTTCGACGTCACGACGCGGAACGCCCAGTCGCAGCAGCGTGCGCCACACAAATTCGAAGTGCGCGCGGTAGAGTTCTTCGAAGGGCGGGAGGGCGGTCACGGCGCGTGCGGAAGGCTCCGCAGACGCGGCGGAGGGCGGCGAGTGTGCCACGGTCGCAGTCGGGTCGAGCGCGAGGATCATCGGGAGGCGCAGCACATTCCGTCGACGCCCGCGCGGAGGGCGCATCCGTGGGGTCGCGCGGCGCCCCCGCCCGAACGCTGCCTCGAAGTGCGTGACCGCGGATCTCCCCAGATCAACAGACCAGCGCCACGTCGAGACGAGCGTTCGGGCGGGCGGCGCGTTGCGAGCCGCTTCTGTCGGAGTTCATTGTCCGCGGCCCCGCGGGCTCGTTCAGGAATCGTCACGGCCCTGCGCCCACCGTCACGTTGTGCCTTCGTTTGCGGGCGTTTCGTTTGCCCCGTTTCCCCCGCGCGGAGTCGTGGCATCGTCGCGCCCCCGATGCGCCGCAGGATCGCTCCGCTGCTCCCCGTGCTCACGCTGCTCCTCGCGTCGTGCGAGGGCGGCGACCCCGTCGACCAGGGCCCGCGCGCCGTGCCCGCAGGCGTGCGCGCCGATGGCCCCCGCGTGCGGTGGGACTTCACCCGTCGGCCGCTGCCCGAGATCCCGCTCCCCAACGACATCGCGACCTTTCCCGACCCGAACTCCCCCACGGGGCTGCGCCTCAACGCGAGCGTCGTGGCCGAGACGGGCTTCGAATCGCGACTGCGCCAGGGCTTCGCCGAACTCGACGGCTGGGGAACGTTTCAGCCCATCACCGTGAGCTTCGACCGCGACGTCGACCTCGCCGACCTCACCCGTCGCATGCGCGGCGACGACCACGATTTCACCGACGACGCGGTGTACCTCGTGAACCTCCGCACGGGCGTTCCCGTGCCCGTCGACATGGGCGACGGCAACTTCGTCTACACGGCGAAGAACCGCGACGGGTACTACCCCAACGACCCCCGCGGCGGTCAGTCGAACCTGCTCTTCGAAACCGTCCACGAAGACACCAACAACAACGGCCGCCTCGACCCCGGCGAAGACACCAACTTCGACGGCGTGCTCAACCGCGCGGCGATCTTTCCGCCCACGGGCACCGCCGAGAACGACCTCAGCACCTACTGGGAGCCCGACACGCGCACCCTCATCGTGCGCCCGCTCGTTCCCCTCGAAGAGCGCACGCCCTACGCCGTGGTGCTCACCGACCGCCTCCGCAGCGCCGACGGCGCGCCCGTGCGCTCGCCCTTCGACACCGTCGCCCACCCCGCGCAGGCCGCCTCGCTCGACGCACTCGACGGCCTCCTCCGCGGCCCCGCGGCGCGCTACTACGGCGGCCTCGCGTACCGCCCCCGCGCGGGCGAGTCGGGCGCGCGCGTGACCTTCGCGTGGCGCTTCACCACGCAGACCACCGTGAGCGACCTCCTCGCGCTGCGCCGCGGACTCTACGGCGAAGGCCCCTTCGCGTCGGCGCTGCGACCGTTCACGCCCGACCTCTCGCTCGTGCAGGCCAACCAGGGCGCGGGATGCTCCGACGACCAGAACGCGCGGCCCTACATCGTGCGCGGCGCGGCCCTCGAAACGCTCGTGCGCGCGCTCGCCCAGGGGCTCGGCGTCGACGAGGCCACGCGCGACCTCCTCGTGGCGCAGTACCGCTACGTCGACTACGTGGCCTTCGGCTCGTACCGCACGCCGTACCTCATGGGCGATCCCAACAGCCGCGACGCCCACGCGCGCTGGACGCTCAACAGCCGCACCGGCGAGATCGCCCACGCGGGCAGCGACACGGTGCAGTTCGCGATGGTGGTGCCGAAGCCCAACGCGGGGCACAGCGCGCCCTTCCCCGTGGCGTTCATGGGCCACGGCTACACGGGGAATTTCACCGACGCGCTGGGCTTCGGACCGTTCATGGCCGCGCACGGCATCGCGATGGTGGGCATCAACGCGCCGGGCCACGGGCTCGTGCTCGACGCGACGGCGCGCGCGGTGTTTCCGGCGCTGTTCCGCGGCATGTGCAACGGCGGCCTCGTCGAGCCCTTCACCGTGAGCCGCGCGAAGGATCTCAACGGCGACCTCATCCCCGACTCGGGCGGAGACTTCTGGACAGCCTACGTCTTTCACACCCGCGACAACATGCGGCAGCACGCGCTCGATCACATGCAGCTGATCCGCGCGTTCCGCGGCTTCGACGGGCGTGCGCGCGCGGGCGTCGACTACAACGGCAACGGCTCCGCCGCCGACGACCTCGCGGGTGATTTCAACGGCGACGGCACCCCCGACGTGGGCGGTCCCGAGGCGCGCTTCTTCACCATGGGCGGCTCCCTCGGCGGCATCCTCTCGATGGTGCTCGGCAGCGCCGACGCCTCGGTGCGCGCGGCCGCGCCGGTGTCGGGCAGCGGCGGCATGACCGACGTGGGCATCCGCTCCACGCAGGGCGGCGTGAAGGAGGCCGTGATCCTCCGCGTGATGGGACCGCTCGTGATGGCCCTGCCCGCGAGTGACTATCCCCCGCGCGGCACGGTCACGCGCACGGCGTGTACGGGCGCGCAGGTGTCGCTGCGCTTCCTCGTGCCCGACCTCAACGACACCGGCGAGCTGGAGTTCGCGTGCGCCGACCTCCTCCCGCGCGCCTCGGCCGAGACCCGCGGATCGCTCGCGCTCCCGGCCCTCGCGCCCGGCGACGACGTGGTGGCGATCAACCTCCGCACGGGCGCGCAGCGATGCGCCCGCGTGGCCGACGGCGGACGGCTCCGCATCGGCCTTCCCACCGACGAGAACGACCCGCTCCAGGTGAAGATCTACGTGGGCGGAGCGGTGACAGACTATGGCACCTGCGCGCTCACGCCCGACGCGCGCGAGCGGGCCACCGTCGAGACGCAGCGCGTGGTCGAGGGAGACTGCCAGCGCGGCTGCGGACACATTCCGCCCGACGCCACCGCCGACGCGCCCGTGCGCCGTTGGGTGCAGCGCGGAGCCCCGCTGCGCTCGCCCGCCGAGGGCCTGGGCATCCGTCGCCAGACGCCGGAGATGCGACGCTTCCTGCTCCTCGCGCAGGCCGCCCTCGACGCCGCGGACCCGATCTCGTGGGCGCCGCTCTACTACCTCCGTCGCCCCACGGATCACGCGCCCCACGCGCTCCTCGTGGTGAACACCGTGGGCGATCAGGCCGTGCCCATCAGCACGGGAAACGCCTTCGCACGCGCGGCGGGCGTGGTGCCCTTTCTCCCCGCGTCGGCGGTCGCGCGCTTCGGCGAGTGGGCCGACTACGCCACGCCGAACGCCCTCTTCGCCCGCTACAACCGCACGCCCAACCGCGTGCTCATCGACCGCGGCGTGCTCGAAGGCATCGCGGCCCTCGGACGCTTTCCGAGCCCCTCCACGGGACGCGCCGACATTCTCTTCGACGTCGACGACCTCGACGAGGGCGCGCAGCGCTTCGGCGAGCAGACGCTCTCGCCGCCGCTCCGTCTCGTGCGCCGCGCGACCCCCGTGGCGGGCGCCTCGCTCGACGACGTGTGGCAGCCCACGATCGCCACCTGGAGCGGCGCCACGGGCCCCTCGGCCGCCGTGCTCAACGCCTACATGACCCCGGGCGGACAGCACTCCTTCGGGCTCCCCGACCCGTCGGATCCGTGGCACCCCGAGGTGTACCTCCTCCACACGATCGGGCACTTCTTCGCGACCGACGGCGCCGATCTCTACTACCGCTCGCACCCCGCGGAACACACGTGTGCGGAGCGCGCGACGTGTTCGTTCATTCCGCCCGCGCCCTGAGCCACCGACGCACTGCCCAACTCCCTTCACGGACGCACCATGACGAAGCACCTCTCCCTCGCCCTCGCCCTCGCGCTCACCACCTTCGCACCCTTCGCGTCGGCCCAGAGCGGACGCACCCGCGTGAGCATCGAGCGCGCCTTCGGCATCACCTCGAACGCGGTCACGCAGTCGGTCACGAGCACGGTCGGATCGACCACGGTCACCACCGAGAGCAACACGAGCTGGATGTCGGTGAACCTCTTCGGCGCGGGCTACTCCTCGGTGGGCCCGGGCAACCTCGGGCTCTTTCCCGCCGCGCAGGTTCCGCGCTTCGCCGTCGACGTCGAGTTCGACAGCCACGTCACCGTGGGCGCCTCGGCCTTCATCTCGTGGAACAAGGTCACCGACGACGCGAGCGGCAGCGGCACGTCGGTCTTCGGCTTCGGCCTCGCGCCCCGCGTGGGCTACGTGATCCCGCTGACGCGCACGCTGACCTTCTGGCCCCGCGTGGGCGCGACGCTCTCGTACGTCTCGGCCTCGCCCACCTCGTCGTCGGCCACGACGCGCGTCGAGAGCACCTACGTGCCCGTGTGGATCAACCTCGAACCCACGCTGGCCTTCGCCCTCGACTCGCACGTGTCGCTCACGCTGGGCCTCCTCGGCGACCTCCCCATCGCGGGCAGCGCCACCACGACGCGCACGGTCACCGTCGGCAGCACGACGAGCACCACCACCACCGAGTCGACGGTGTCGCAGCTCCTGATCTCCGCGCAGTTCGGGCTCATGGGCCAGTTCTGACCGCGCCCATGTGGAGCCCCGACCTCTACGCCCGCGCCCTCGATTTCGCGGCCCACGCCCACGGCGCCCAGCGCGTGCCGGGCACCGGCCTCCCCTACACCGTGCACCTCGCGAAGGTGGCCGCCGAGGCCCTGCGCGCGTGCGTCGAAGACCCCTCGCGCGACGCGAACCTCTGCCTCGCGTGCGCGTTGCTCCACGACACGCTCGAAGACACGGCCACGCCCTACGAGCGCCTCGTCGAGGAGTTCGGTGACGCCGTGGCCCGCGGCGTTCGCGCGCTCACGAAGAACAGCGCGCTGCCGAAGCACGAGCGCATGACCGACTGCCTCGCGCGCCTCGCCCTCGAAGCACCCGAGGTGCGCATGGTCAAGCTCGCCGACCGGATCACCAACCTCGAACCGCCGCCCCCCGCGTGGTCGTCGTCAAAGCGCGCGGCCTACCGCGACGAGGCCCGCGAGATCGCCCGCGCCCTCCACGGACTCAGCGCCCACCTCGACGCGCGCATCGCGGCCCGCATCGAGGCCTACGGCGCCCACGTCGACGCGGGCGCCTGAGTCACCGCGCTCGATCAGCCTTCGAGCGACGCGCGCAGAAACCAGGTGTGCTTCTCGAACTCCGAGATCACGCCCGTGAGCTGGTCGACGGTGTCGGTGTCGCGCTGCTCCTCGGCGACGGCGCGCGAGGCGCGGAGCCCTTCGAGGTACGTGTCGAAGCGGTCGGCGAGCAGCGCCACGTGCGCGAGGTCGCGCGAGGTCTCCTGCGGGTACTCGGGCAGCCGCGAGGCGCTCGCGACGTGGCGCACCGTGCCGTAGGCGCGTCCGCCGAGGGTGACCACGCGCTCAGCCATCGCGTCGTTGTGGTTCGCGAGGCTCACGGCGAAGGTCTCGAACAGCGGGTGCAGCGAGGCGAACTGCGGACCCTTGATGTTCCAGTGCGCGACCTTGATCTGGCTGTGCAGGTCGAGGCCGTCGGCGAGGCGCGCGTTGAGGGTCTCGGCCACGGCCTTGCGGGCGGTTTCAGACAGGGGGCTCGGGCTCTTGTACAGCGTGGTCATGGTGCGCTCCGTGGGTGTGTGAGATGCCCCCATGGTCGGTCGCGTCGCTGACAATCGCCAACACATCCTCGGAATGTCTGTGATAGCCCCACGCGATCAGCACGGCGGCGCCATCGCCGCGTTGACGCGGGCCTCGCGGGGCACGTCCAATGGGCGGGTGATGGTGTCTGCCCGCGCCGCCTGGCTCCTCCCGCTGCTGCTCGTTGCGCTCGGCGCGTGCGCCGACGCGCCCGTGGCCACGGCCCCCGCCGACGCCGCCGTCAACGACCTCGGCGCGCCCGATGTGCCCATCGCCGCCGACGTGCCCGACGCGTCCATCGCCCCCGACACCGCGCCCGACCGCGCCGACGTCGCGCCCTTCGACGCCGCGCCGCCGCCGTGCACCGCCAACGCCGACTGCGCCGCGCGCTCGCCCGAGTCTCCGCTCTGCGACGTGGCCTCGGGACGCTGCGTGCCCTGCCTCCCCGACAACGACGCCCGCTGCGCCCTCGGAACGTGGTGCGACCCCGCGCAGCTCCGTTGTGTCACGGGCTGCCGCGACGACGACGCGTGCCTGCGCCTCGCGCCTCCGAGCGGCGTGCGCCTCACGCGCTGTGACACCGCCACGCGCCGCTGCGTCGAGTGCGCGCGCGACACGCACTGCCCCTCGGGCAACGTCTGCATGGCCAACACCTGCACCCCCGGATGCAGCGCCACGCAGCCCTGCGCCGCGGGGCTCCTGTGCTGCGACAACGCGTGCGTCGACACCGTGGCCAACCGCGCCCACTGCGGCGTGTGCGGCAACGCGTGCTCGATCACCAACGGCATCGCGGCGTGCTCCGCGGGGCGCTGCGTGGTGGCCAACTGCAACCTCCCCTTCGCGAACTGCGACGGCGACCTCGCCAACGGATGCGAGGCCGACACGTACACCAGCCTCGCGCACTGCGGCGACTGCAACGCCCCGTGCAGCGGCCCCAACGCGACCTCGCGCTGCGTCGCGGGCGAGTGCCAGATCACCGCGTGCGCGACGGGCTTCGGCGACTGCGACGGCGACACCCGCACGGGCTGCGAGACCGACACCCGAAGCACCGCGCGCCACTGCGGCGCGTGCGGAAGAGCGTGCACCGCGCCCGCCCACGCCACGGCCACCTGCTCTGCCTCGACCTGCGGATTCACCTGCATCGAAGGCTTCGGCGACTGCGACGGCGACGCTTCGAACGGCTGCGAGACCGACCTCTCGACGAGCGCCTCGCACTGCGGACGCTGCGGGGCCGCGTGTTCGGCGCGCGGACGCTGCGAGCGCGGCGCCTGCGTGGGGCTGCCCACGTCGTGCGAGGCCGTGCACCTGCGCATGCCCACGGCGCCGAGCGGGCGCTACGACATCGCGCTCGACGGAGGCGCGGTGGTGTCGGCGTGGTGCGACATGGAGGCGGGCCACGGATACACCTTTCTCGAAGGCACGCGGGTGAACGGCGGCGCGTCGACGGTGCTCGCGTCGACGGTGTGTCCCGCGGGGATGAGGGCCTTCGAGGTGCGCTCCGCGGCGCACGCGGCGGCGCTCCGTCGGGCGGCGCGTTCGCTCTCGGGAGGCCCGTGGTTCTGGGCGAATTTCTTCGCGGGACCGGCCTCGTCGTGCCCCACCCTCGCCGCGCGCGGAGGCTGGCTCGGCAGCGGTGGCGCATGGACCGACGCGTCGATCGACCCGGCCGCGCTGACGCCCCTCGACATGGGCGAGAACTGCCTCAACGCAGGGCGCTTCGACCCCGTTCCGTTGCACGCGACCGACGGGTTCACGAACCGCGAGTGCACGGGCTGTCGCGTGCTCTACAACGACAGCGAGTACGCGATGCCGGGCACCGTCGTGTGCGCCGTGAACGACGTGATCGCGTGCCCCGCGGGCCGTGACGACTGCGACGGCGACAGCACCAACGGCTGCGAGACCGACACGCTCCGCGACCCTTCGCACTGCGGCCAGTGCGGCGCCGCGTGTGGCCCCGAGCGCGCGGCCTGCGGCGGCGGAACGTGCCAGCCCGACTGCCGCCTCGCGGGCGCCGCCACGTGCCCGCTCGGACGCACCTGTGACTTCACCTCGGGCACCTGCCAGGCCCCCACCGCGGCGTGTGTGCTCTCGGGCGTCTTCGCCTTCTGCGGCGGACGCCAGTGCGGACCGGGCACGTACTGCGACCCCGCGACGTCGCGGTGCCTCCCCTTCGGCGCGTGCCGCGACGTGACCTGCGACAGCACCGGACGCTGCTGGGGACGCGACTGTCCGTGCGAGCGCCCCGCCACCTGCGCGGCCCCGTCGCTCACGGCGCTCAACACCTCGCCCATGCGCGACGGCCTCGTGGGCGTCGACATCGACGACGCGTGCAACGTGTACGGGAGCACCGTCGTGGGCGGCACCGACTACGTGCGACGCATGGCCTCCGACGGCACCTACGCGCAGTTCGCGGGGGTGTCGAACCTCGACATGGGCGAGGTCGCCGTGCAGCGCGCGGGCGGTGGCGCGACGCCCGCCGTGGCCGCGGTGTATGCGTGCTGCGCGGGCTGCGGATGCACGGGGTCGACGATCCAGGGCGTGGGGCTCGTCGACCGCGCGACGTCGAGCGTGCCCCTGCTCTTCGAAGGCGCGATCACCACGGGCGGGAGCGCGCTCGATGGCGTGTACTTCCGCGAGGGTCCGCTGGGCCTCGCGATGTCGGCCGCGGGCGAGGCGTACGTGGGCAACCTGCGCGCGAACGGAGACTTCTTCCGCCTCGGCACCGCGGGCTCGACGCCGGTGCGCCTCGCGAGCTTCTCCCGCCGCGTGCATGCCGCCACGATGCTCACGCCGCGTCGCATGGCCATCGCGCTCGACAACGGCGACCTCTACCAGCTCGACCTCGCGGCCGCAGGCGCCGAACCCGAGCTCCTCGGGAGCTTCGGCGCCGGCGTGGCCTCGATGCGCGCGGACTTCTTTCTGGGACGCCTCTACGCCTCCCTCGCCGACCGCCGCGTGGTCTCCGTGCGCTACGACTTCAGCGGCCTCCGCACGCTCGCCACGCGCAGCGCCGTGGAGCGCCTCGCCCTCGCCCCCGACGGCACGCTCTACCTCCTCACGCCGACCGCCGTGGGCCCCGCGCGCTTCGACACCCTCACCGTGGGCAACACCCGATGAACACCGGCGCGTGGATCACCGTGATCGCCTCCGTGGCGCTCCTCGCCGTGGCCTCGCGCGGATGGCGCACCGGCGAGTGGATCGCCAAGCCCCTCGCGGCCTCGGGCTTCGTGCTCTCGGCGCTGCAACACGGCGCGCTCGCGACGGGCTACGGACGCGCGATCCTCACCGCGCTCGTGTGCTCGTGGTGCGGCGACGTGCTGCTCATTCCGCGCACGCCGCGGACCTTTCTCGCAGGCCTCGCCGCGTTTCTGCTCGGCCACGTGGCCTACGCGTCGGCCTTCGCGCTGCGCGGGGTCTCGTGGGGCCTCGCGCTCGCCGCTGCACTCGCGCTCGCGGCGCCGCTCTGGATGGTCTCGCGGTGGCTTCTCCCGAAGGTTCCGCGCGCGATGCTCCAGCCCGTGCGGGCCTACATGCTGGTCATCACGGCGATGGTGGCGCTGGCCGTGGCGACGTATGCGCAGCGGCCCGACGGCGCGCTCCTCGCGGGCGCGGTGATGTTCTACCTCTCGGATCTCTCGGTGGCGCGCGACCGCTTCGTGGCGCCGGGGTTCTCGAACAAGCTGTGGGGATGGCCGCTGTACTTCGGCGCGCAGCTCCTGCTCGCGAGCACGGCGGCGCGCGCGTCAGGGTGAGTCGTCGACGGTGGGTCCGACCCAGCGCGCGAAGGCAGCGAAGGTGGCGCTGTACGCGCGACGGGTGCACTGGCCCGGCGTAAGGGTCTCGCCGCGCGCGCGGGCCACGGCGCAGATGCCGTTCGCGATCGACGGCACGTGGGCCTCGGCCTGACGACGGTACGCCCCCACCCGCGGAAGCCGCTCGGGATGCATCTGCGCGAGCGCCGCCACCACACGGCGCATGGGCTCGTCGCCCTGCGCGCGCTCGTCGAAGGGAAGGCCCAGCAGCACATCGCGCAGCGCCTCCTCCGCGTGGATCGCGAAGGCCGTCTGCATCGTTCCCCCCTGCGGATCATAGGGAAACTGCCGGAACAACACGCGCCCCACGGCCTGCGCCGCCGCCACCGCGCGCACGCCCTCTGCGCCGGGCAACGCACGGGTCACCACCTCACGGGCGCAGCGCTCTTTGAAGGGCGCCACGATCGAATCGCGCGTCGACCCGTTCGCGGGCCCGAAGGCCTCGCGCGCCGCCGCGGGATCCCATTCGAACACCGCGCAGGGCATCGCCCCCACGAGGTCTGCCCCCTCGCCCGCGCGATCGTCGGTCACCACCCGCACCACGCGCAGGAGCTTCTCCGCGAGCGTCGCGTGCATCTCCGGCGTCACGCCCGCGTCGATGCCCGCCGCCGAGAGCGCATCGAGCGCCGCCATCGCCGCGCCGTCGTCGCCCGCGTGATGCGCGAGGTACGCGGCCCACGCCTGCGCCAGCGGTCCACGCAGCGCGCGCAACTGCGACCGCGCCGCGACGGGATCGGCCCCGACCGTCGTGAGGATCTGCGCCACCGCCGCGTTCTCGTCGTCTCCCGCAGACGCCGCAGGCGCGGGCGTGGGGGTCGGTGCAGGGGTCGCTGCAGGGGTCGCCGCGGGCGTCGCTACCGGCGTCGCTACGGGCGTCGCTACGGGCGTCGCTACGGGCGTCGGTGCAGGCGTCGGAGCAGGCGTGCGGGCGGCGGTCTGCGCGGGCGTCACGGGCGCAGGCGTCGGTGCGGCGACGGGCTGTGCGACGGGCGCGGGTGCGGACGGCGCGGGCGGCGCTTCGGCGATCGGCGCGCTCGCACCCGACGAGGCGGGGAGCGGCACCTCGTCGGCGCGCACCGTGGCGTAGTCACCCACGGTCACCGCGGTCGGAGAGCCACCGACGCACCCCGAGAGCGCGAGGCACGCGATGACGTAGAGAGCCTTGTTTTCAGCGGTCTTGCGTGAACGGGCGGGCGTGTTCATGGCGGGGCCGGTGCGCAACGTCGATGCCATCGGAGACGAGAGCGATCCCGCGCTCAGGGCGCAGGCGGAACGAGCGTGAGCGGCGCGCGCGGCGGCAGGGCCACGCGCTGCGTGATGATCGTCGATGACTCCCCCGCGGCGTGCACGCGCACCACGTCCCCATCGCGCGTGAGGGCCACCGCGCGCGGACCTTCGTCGACGGTCTCGATCACCACCCGCGCGATCGCGTTGCGCACACCGGGCAGGGGTGAGCCCGTGTCGACGCGCAGCGCCGTGGCCGCGCCGAACTCGATGCGACGGTGCACCGCGCCCTCGAAGGTCAGCGTCGCCATGCGTGCGGGAGTGGGCGCCCCATCGAGCACGGGCTCGTCGAGCGACCACCGCGCGCGCACCATGCGGGCGTCTTGCAGGGTCGGCGGCGGAAGGCTCCGCGGCGCCTCGCGCTCCATCAATCCACCGGGCGTGCGGGCCACGCGCGGCGTCTCGATGGGCACACGCGCCACGATCACGTCGGGCGCCGTCACCGCGCCGCACACGCGCGACGGACGCTCGCAGCCCGCGCGCACCACCGCCCACTGATCCCCGTCTCGCACGAGCGAGAAGCTCGCGGGCTCGGGCAGCGCACATCGCACCGTGCGCATCGCGCCCACGAGGCCCGCACCGCCATCGCCCGTCACCCGCAGCATCGGCGGCGCCACCTCGCGGCACTCGCGGCGCGCGCCCGCGTGGAGCAGGTCGCGCGGCGGCGATCCGGGCACGCGCTCGGTGAGCACAAGAAACACCGCGCCGTCACGACCCAGACCGTCTTCGAAGGGAACGAGGTCCCAGCCCACGAGCGGTCCGCTGGCGGGGTCGGGCGCGGGCGGCGGAGGAGGCTCGGCGCCGTGGCCCGGAATCATCGCCAGCGAGGGCGCGGGCGGCACCGGATCGACGGGCGGCGGAGGCATCGCAGCGGCGGGCGCACGCGGGATGCGACGCGCGCGGGTCTGCGGCGCCGGATCGTTGCGGCACGCGAGCGAGAGCGCGACGAGCGCGGTGAGAAGCGCGCGGTTCATGGCGGCGAGGTCGTGAGGTCGAGGGCCTTCGCTTCGAAGACCGTTTCGAAGTGTGCGACCGCGCGGCGCGCGAGGGCATCGACCGCGGGCACGTCGCGCACGCCGAGCTGTTGGAGCGACGTCACGGGGTACTCCTTGATGCCGCAGGGCACGATGAGGTCGAAGTCGCGCAGGTCGGTGGTCGCGTTGAGCGCGAAGCCGTGGAGCGTGACCCAGCGCGAGATCTTCACCCCGATCGCGCCCACCTTCGCGGGACGCGTCGCGCGCTCGTCGCCGGGCCACGCGTGCGGCGCATCGAGGTCGACCCACGTGCCGATGAACTGGTCGCGTCCGCCCGCGCCGATGCCGTGGTCGGCGCAGAGCAGGGCCATCACCCGCACGAGGTCGCGCACGTAGCGCCGCACGTCGCAGCGGTCGGGTTCGAGCGAGAAGATCGGGTACGCCACGAGCTGTCCGGGCCCGTGGTAGGTCACGTCGCCGCCGCGCTCGGTCTCGACCACGGAGATGCCGTGCGAGGCGAGCCACGCGGGGGGCGCGACCACGTTCGACTGCGCGTTGGCGTTGCGGCCGAGGGTCACCACCCGGTCGTGCTCGACGAGCAGCAGCGTGTCGGGAATCTCGTTCGCGATGCGCCGCTCCTGGAGCGAGCGCTGGAGCGCGTGCACGGACGCGTAATCACGGCGCCCGAGCCACACGGGGAGGAAGGTTCTCATCGTGCCCTCGGGCGTCTTCGTGGGGTTCGTGGGGCGTTGCGGTCAACCCGCGTCGACGACGCGCACGCGCAGCTCGGCGAGCTGCTCGGGGGTGACGTGGTTGGGCGCGTCGGTCATGAGGTCCGTGCCCTTCTGCGTCTTCGGGAAGGCCACCACGTCGCGGATGCTCTCGGCGCCCGAGAGGAGCATCACGAGGCGGTCCATGCCGAGGGCGATGCCGCCGTGCGGAGGCGCGCCGTAGCGCAGCGCTTCGAGGAGGAAGCCGAACTTGGCCTTCGCGTCCTCGTCGCTGATGCCCAGCGCGCGGAACACCTTCGCCTGCACCTCGGGGTCGTGGAGGCGCACACTTCCACCGCCGATCTCGAAGCCGTTGAGCACGAGGTCGTAGCGGTAGCAGAGCACGCGGCCCGGGTCGTTTTCGAGGTACTGCACGCACTCGTCGTGGGGGCGCGTGAAGGCGTGATGGGCCGCGACCCAGCGGTCTTCCTTCTCGTCGTACTCGAACAGCGGCGGATCGACGACCCACAGAAACTGGTAGTCGCCCTTCGTGCCGAACTCGGGGATGAACCCGAGCTTCTTGCCGAGGTGAAGCCGCAGGTTGGCCATCACCGTGTGCACCATCGCGGTGCTGCCGAACTGGAAGATCAGCAGGTCGCCGGCCTTCGCCCCGAGCGCCTGGTTCACCGCCGCGCGGAACTCCGGCGTGATGCTCTTCGCGAAGGGCGACTGCGTCCACGTGCCGTCGTCGCCGACGCGGGCGCGCGCGAGGCCCTTGGCCCCCATGCCCTTCACGTACTCTTCGAGCTTGTCGGTCTCCGTGCGCGAGAGCTGCGCGCTCGCGGGCACCACCATGGCCTTCACGATCTTGCGCGGAACCTCGCGGCGGTCTTCGCCCCGGAGGTAGGCCTCGGCGATCTCCGCCAGCATCGGGATGCCGCCGCCCTTGTGCTCGATGGTGAGCTCCGTGAGGTCGGTGTGTTCCATGCCGAAGCGCAGGTCGGGCTTGTCGTTGCCGTAGCGGCGCATCGAGTCGTCGAAGCGCATCCGCGGAAAGCGCCCGTCGGGGTACTTCTCCAGCAGGTCGATGCCGAGGGCGTCCTTCCACACGCGGAAGACCAGGCCCTCGATGAGCCGGAAGATGTCGTCCTGGTTGACGTACGACATCTCCACGTCGATCTGCGTGAACTCGGGCTGGCGGTCGAGGCGCAGGTCCTCGTCGCGGAAGCACCGCACGATCTGGAAGTACCGATCGAAGCCCGCGACCATGTAGAGCTGCTTGAAGAGCTGCGGGCTCTCGGCGAGGGCGTAGAACTTCCCCGTGTGAAGCCGCGACGGAACGAGAAAGTTCCGCGCGCCGCCGGGGGTGTACTTCACGAGCACCGGGGTCTCGAGCTCCAGAAAGCGCTGGCCCGTGAGGTACGAGCGCACCGACTGGTTGATGAGCGACCGCGTGCGAAACACCTTCTGGAGCTTCGGCCGACGGAGGTCGAGGTAGCGGTACTGCAGCCGCTTCTCCTCGTTGGTGTTCGTCTCGTCTTCGATCTCGAAGGGCGGCGTCTCGGCGCGGTTGAAGATCACCGCCTCCTTCACCAGCACCTCGACCTCACCCGTGGCGAGGTTGGCGTTGTGGGCCGAGACCATCTCGCCGGTCTTCTTCGACTTCTGCATCCCGCGGTCGCGCACCACGCCGCGGATGCCCACGGAGTACTCGTGCCGCATCTGGTCGGCCAGCGCGTGAGCCTCGGGAAAATCGGGGTCGAACACCACCTGCGTGATGCCCTCGCGGTCGCGGAGGTCGATGAAGCGCAGCCCGCCGAAGTCTCGGTAGTACTGCACCCAACCGAACAGCACGACCTCCTTGCCGATGTCGCCCGCGCGCAGCTCACCGCAGGTGTGCGTGCGCTTCAGCTCGTCGATGAACCTGGCCACGAGAGTTCTCCTTCAACCGCACCACGCGACGGATCACACCGACGGAGTACGTCGGCCGCGCGCGGCGGGGGCGGGACGCTACCACACACCCCAAACCCCGCGGGAGCCCTACAAACGCCGCGGGAGCGTGAACCAGAACGCCGCCCCCTCGCCCGCCACCGACCGCAACCCCACGTGGCCGCCGTGCGACTCCACGATGGCCCGCGCGATGGGCAGACCCAGGCCCGTTCCACCCTCGGCGCGCGCGGTGGTGAAGAAGCGATCCCACACCCGCGCGAGGTTCGCCTCGGAGATGCCCACGCCCCCGTCGCGCACCGTGGTGAGAAACCCGTGCTCGTCGCCCTCCACACGCACCTCGATGCGCGCGCGGCCTCCATCCTCCGACGTCTCTCCCTCGCGTACGACCCGCGCTCGCGTGGCCCGCGCCGCGTTGTCGAGGAGGTTCACCAGCACGGTCTCCACCTGCTCGGGCGTCGCGCGGAGGTGCTCGTACTGCGCGCTCCACACCAGCGCCGCGCCCTCGTAGCGCCGCACCACGTCGTCGACGAGCGCGCGGTAGTCCACCGGCACGCGGGCCTCGGCGCGGGCCTCGATGCGCGACAGTTCGAGCAGCCGTGACACGAGCCGCGAGAGGCGCTCGGCGTCGTCGAGAATGTTGCTCAAGAACACCTGCCGCGCCTCGGGATCATCCGCGGCGCCATCGCGCAGAAGCTCCGCGGCCCCGCGCATCGACGCGATGGGCGTCTTGAACTCGTGGGAGACGTTCGCGGCGAGCTCGGAGATGTACGCGAGCCGCGCGTCGAGGGCGCGCGCCATGTGGTCGAAGTCGCGGGCGAGCTCGGCGATCTCGTCGTGGCCCGCGAGGTTCAGCGCCACGCCCCGCTCGCCGTTCGCGATGCGCCCCGCGGCCTCGGTGAGCCGACGGAGCGGACGCGCGATGGTGAACGCGAGCACGAGGGCCACGAGCGTTCCCACCGCGAGCGAGGCGAGGGCCACACGCACGAGCGCGTTGCGCACGGAGTAGAGCGACAGCAGCACGGGGTACGTGGTCCGCGAGACGTAGACCGCCCCCTGCACGACACCGCCGGCGCCCGCGCGCACGGGCTCGGCGATGTAGAGCCGCACACCGCGGAGGTTGGCCGCGCGACGGGTGTAGCGCCCCGGTCGTCCGTCGAGGGCGGCGAGCACCTCGGGACGCGCGCGCAGCACCGACGCGGGCGTGTCGCCTTCGAGCGCGGGCACCGTGCGCGTGTCGCGGTAGAGCGAGTCGGGCGTGCGCAACCATCGCCCCTCGGAGCGGAGCATCACCTGCTCGGGTCCCGTGTCGAACACCACGCGCCCGTCGCGGTCGAGCACGCGCACCTGCGCGCCGAGCCGTTGGGCCACCGCGCGCGTCGCGTCGGTGAGCGCCGGAGGATCGAGCCGCGCGGGCTCGGTGTGCGCGATCGTCGAGGCGAGGAGCGTCGCCATCGAGACCAGGCCCTCCTCCTCGCTGCGCAGCAGCTCGCGTTCGAAGGTGCGCGCGAAGGAGATGCCCGTGATGGGCACGATCACGAGAAACGCGCTCCCGAGCAGCAGCCGCACGCGGATCGAGGCCAGCGCGCGACGCCAGCGCGGAGCCCCGACGCTCACGCGCGGACCTTGTAGCCCACGCCGTGCACCGTCTCGATCGGGTCGTGGCCCGCGTCGCGGAACTTCTTTCGCACCCGCTTCACGTGCGTGTCGATCGTGCGCTCCGTGATGAGGTTGTCGTACGCGTAGGCGCGCTCCATGAGCTGCCCGCGCGAGAGCACGAGGCCCGGTCCCTCCATGAGCGCGGCGAGGAGGCCGAACTCGGTGACCGTGAGCTTCACCTCGACGTCGTGGCAGCGCACCTCGTGGCGCGCGGGGTCGAGCGCGATGGCCCCCACACGCAGCGCGGGCGTGGGCTCCGTCGGAGGGTTCGACGCGCGCGCGTGGGCCGCGTCGAAGCGGCGCAGCACGGCCTTCACCCGCGCGGCGAGCTCGCGGGGCGAGAAGGGCTTGGTCACGTAGTCGTCGCCGCCCATCTCCAGCCCGAGCACCTTGTCGATCTCCTCATCGCGCGACGAGAGGAACACCACGGGCACGGTCACACCCGGCGATGCGCGGAGCCGTCGGCACACCTCCAGCCCGTCGACCTCGGGCATGAGAATGTCGAGCACCACCAGGTCGAAGGGACGCGCGTTCGGTCCCAACAGGAGCGTGAGCGCGGCGCGTCCATCGTCGACGGCGGTCACCGCGTGGCCCTCGCGGCGCAGGGTGTACACCACCACGTCGCGCAGGTGCGGATCGTCGTCGACCACCAGGATCTGCTTCACACGCGCGACGCTACCGCGGGGTCGAGGGCCGCTCCAACGCCCTCGACGCGGGCCATCACCTCGCGCACCACCTCGGCGAGGTCGTCGTCGGGCGCCGCGTCGGCGAAGCGCAGCACCGTCACCTGCATCCGCAGCCGCGCGCAGAGCCCGAGCATCTCGTCGCGCTCGCGGGCCGCCTTCGCGCGCATCGCCTGGAGCCTCCGCGCCCCCTCGGCCGCGGCCGTGGCACGCTCCACCTCGGCGCGATCACGCTCGCGGAGCTTCGACTCGTGGCGCGCGGGGTCGAAGTCTTCGTGGGCGAGCACTTCATCGAGCTCGGAGACCCGCGCGTCGAGGCGCGCGAGGTGGGCCACGAGCGACTCGATCTGCGCGGGCGTCGGGAGCAGCGTGGCGAAGCGCGCGGGGTCGAGGCGCGCGCGGGCCGCGTCGAGGGCGTCGAGCAGCAGCGACCGCTCGCGCATGATGGTCGGCGAGACGGGGCGCTTCGGGGCTGCGCTCCGCGGCTCGTTCGCACCGCCGAGGAGCACGGGCACGTAGAGCGGCCACAGGGCGAAGGTGAGCACCGTGTCGGCGACGGGGTTCGCGCCCGCGCGACGTTGGCGAAGGGCCCACGCGCAGCCGACGCCCACGACGAGGTAGACGAGTCCGAGGTCGATCAGTCGCACGTCGAGCCCTCCGGGCAGGGCACGGCCACGGAGCGGCGCTCGATGGCTTCGAGGTCGCGCGTGTACCAGCCCATCGACGAGCGCGCCGACGACGAGACCGCTTCGAAGAGGTCGCCCTCCAGCGCGCGCACGAAGGGGACGTGCTGCGTGCGAGGACGCACCACGAAGGGCCGCAGGATCCACGACGCCTGCGCGCCCACCAGCGCGAAGAGGGCCACGAAGGCGACGCCCACACGCACGCCCCCGGCCATGCGCGAGAGGCCCGAGAACAGGAGCCGTCCCGCGGCCACCCCCGCGGCGACACACACCGCGACGACCGCGAGGATCACGCGGTGGTAGCCCACGGTCCATCCCTCGATGAGCCACACGAAGGGCGCGAGCCCGAGGAGCACCAGCGCGAAGCGCGCGCACGACCCGAGCGCCAGCGCCACGATCGAGCGCGCACCGAGCGAGAGCCGCGCCGCGCGGGCCAGCGCCACGAACGCGGGCACACACACCACGAGGGTCATCAGCAGCACGAGCGGGAGCTTCACCGCGGTGAAGACCACCTGGCGTCCGCCGCGGTGCGCGCCCACCACGGCGCCGAAGATTCCACCGCCCACGACCACCGCGGCGACGAGGGTGCGGAGCAGCGAGGCGAGCGCGTCGTGCGAGCCCCGCGCGGCGTCGAGCGCGTCGAGAAAGGCCGACGGATCACGGAGCAGAAGCTCCAGCCGCGCGATGGCGCCCGTGGGCTTCGGCGCAGGCGTTTCAGGCGCGACGCGCGACACGTCGGGCGCAGCGGCGGCGGGCGGAACAGACGGGAACGTAGGGAAGGCTTCGACGGTCATGGGCGGTCCTCGGGGTGGCAGCGCGGTCAGTGCAGCGGGAGGTGCGGAACGATGGCGGCGACGAGGCGTCCGCCGAGGGCGAGCGCGAAGGCCACCCACAGCGCGAGGTTCAGGAAGCTGTGCGAGAGCGTGCGGCGCGCGAGGGCGTGCACGGCCACGGCCCCGATGGCGAGCGAGGCGCACACGAGCATCGGGAGCGCCGCGGGCGAGCGCAGCGTCGCGGAGAAGAACGCCACCGGGGCCGCGAGACCGAGGAGCGCCGTGCCCGTGGTGCCCAGCACGGCGGTGACGTGGTCGAGGAGTTCTTCGGCCGAGAGGCGCGCGCCGCTGCGGGCGCAGAAGAGGTAGAGCGGCGGGGTCGCGAGGGCCGCGCCGCCGAGAAAGAGGGCGGGCGAGGCCCACGCGCCGTGGAGGGTCGCGAGGGCGCCGTGACCGAGGCCCGCGGCGACGCCGAAGGCCGCGGAACCGAGGAGGGCGATGCCGAGCGCGCGTCCGCGGTCGGGGGCTGCGAGGGTGAGGGTGTCGTGCTCCATGGCCCCGACGGTGCGCCCCCGCCATGGCCTCCATGCGGAACACCCCGGGGCACTTCGCAGGAAGCTCCGTGGCGAAATTGTGGCAGCGCCTCTCACACCCCCGTCACCGCGCGTGTGTCGGGAACTCGCGCGCGGAGCTCCGGGTGTGTTAGGCCCCGCGGCCATGCGACGGTCGGCGTGGCTCTCGGTGGTTCTCTCGACGGTGGTGGGCGCGGCGATCGCGTACGCCCAACCCGGTGCGCAGCGCGCGGTGCTCCAGGCGAACACCCCGCGGCTCCAGGCTCAGACGGCAGCGCTCCCCGTGCAGCCGCAGCCCCACGGACGTCGCACGTTCAACGGCGTGAACGAAGACCGCATGCTCGAAGCGCTCCGCACCGCGCGCATCGAGGGACGCCGCGCCGTGGGCTCCACGAGCGTGAACTTCTACCTGGACCTCACGGGCGACGTCGATGCGGGCTGGAAGGCCTGTTACACCGACCACTGCGAGCGGTACCGCGCCGAGATCGCCGCGTTTCGTCTCAACCGTCTGCTCGGACTCTCGCGCGTGCCGCCGGCCATCTCGCGCACGGTCTCGCGGTCGAGCCTCCGCCTCGCACGAATGACCACCATTCCCATCGTGTTCGACCGCACCGACAACGCGCGCGGCGCGGCCACGTACTGGGTGCCCGTGCTCCGTGACTCGGGCATCGACCGCACGCGCGAGATCGAGCGATGGACGCGCTGGCTCCGTCAGGGCGAGGCCATTCCGCAGGATCAGTCCGTGCGCGCCGAAGAGATCTCGACGCTCCTCGTGTTCGACTTCCTCACGGGCAACTGGGACCGCTGGAGCGGCTCGAACGTGCCCATGGACTCGACGGGTCATCTCATCTACCGCGACAACAACGGCGGCTTCGAAGAGCCCTTCGTCGACGGGCTCATGCACCGCTCGATGCAGTGGCTCCGTCACACGCAGAAGTTCAACCGCGCCGTGATCGACCGCGCCCGCGCCATGACCGACGCGACCGTGCGCGCGGAGATGTCCCTCGACCCCGACCACGACCACCCGCCGCTCACCGACGCGCAGATCCGCTCGCTGCTGCGCCGTCGCGACGCGCTCATCACCTACGTCGACGGCCTCGTCGCCCGCCACGGCGCCCGCAACGTCTACGCGTGGTAGCGTCGGCGCCGATGCGCGCCCGGCCCTTGTTCTCCGCGTGTTCTGCGCAGTCCGCGCTGCTGCTCCTCGCCCTTCACGGCGCCGCGTGCAGCGACCGCGACCCCACCCCCCGACGCCTCGTCCCCGACGCGACCGCGCCCGCGACCGACGTGTCGATCGCCGATGCGCGCGTCGACGCGGCGCTCCCCGATGCGCCTTCGGACGCGGCCGATGCGACGACCGCGGACACCGCGCCGACGCTCCGTCGCGTGCTCTTCGTGGGCAACAGCTACACGTACGTGAACGACCTCCCCGCGGCGCTCACCGCGATGGCCGCGCGCTCTGACGACGTGCGCATCGAGGCCGCGAGCGTGACCGTCGGCGGCGCCACGCTGCGCTCGCACTGGACCGCACAGGACGCCCCCACGCGCATCATGACCGGCGCCTGGGACGCGGTGGTGATCCAGGGACAGAGCGTGGAGCCCGCGCTGAACCCGACGGACTTTCGCACCTACGCCGACCGCTTCGGCACGCTGTCCCGCGACTTCGGGGCGCGCGCGGTGTTCTTCGCGACGTGGCCGCGGCGCGCGGGCGATGCGGTGTACACCGAGAGCTGGTCGGGGGGATCGCCCGAGGTCTTCGCGCGACGCCTCGACGACGCGTACACGGCCGCGGCGATGCGCACGGGCGGTGTGACCGCGCACGTCGGAATGGCCTTTCTCACAGCGCTTCGGGCGCGTCCGGCGACGGTGCTCTGGGCCGACGACGGGAGCCATCCCTCGCCCGCGGGAACGTGGGTCGCGGCCTGCGTGCTCTACCGCGCGATCACCGACACGGCGCCGCCCGCCGCGGCCGATGGAACGCTCGCGGGCGTGTCCGTCGACGAGGCGCGCGCGCTCCGCGAGGCCGTCGCCACGCCGTAGTGCGCGGGCGTCTCGGCGCGACGCGACGGGGGCGGCGAGCATCGCAGAGCACGGAGCGACGACGACCATGCGCATCGGCATCACGGGAGCGACGGGATTCCTCGGGCGAAAGCTGGTGCGTGCGCTGACGGCGCGCGGCGACACGGTGGTGGCCTTCACGCGCGACCCGCGGAAGCACCGCGACCGCTTCGGTCCCCGCGTCGAGGTGGCCGCGCTGGCCGAGCTCTCGCCCTCGATGGTCGAGCGCATGGACGCCGTGGTGAACCTCGCGGGCGAGCCCGTGAGTGACGGCCGTTGGACCGACGCGCGCAAGGACGCGATCCTCCGCAGCCGCGTCGAGGCGACGCGCGCGGTGGTGACGGCGATCGGGGGCGCGACGAAGCGTCCGTCGGTGCTGGTGAACGCGAGCGCGGTGGGCTTCTACGGCCCGCGCGGCGACGAAGAGGTCGACGAGCAGAGCCCCGCGGGCGACGACTTTCTGGCCCACGTGTGCGCGGCCTGGGAGTCGGAAGCGAAGCGCGTGACCTCCCACGGCGTTCGCGAGGTGCGCGTGCGCATCGGCGTGGTGCTCGGCGACGACGGCGGCGCGCTGGCGAAGATGCTCCCGGCGTTCAAGGCCTTCGTGGGCGGGCCCATCGGCGACGGACGCCAGTGGTTCCCGTGGGTGCACGTCGACGACGTGGTGTCGCTGATCGTGTTCGCGCTCGACCGCGCCGACGTCGCAGGACCGCTCAACGCCACGGCCCCGACGCCCGTTCGCTTCCGCGATTTCGCGCACACGCTCGGCGAGGTGCTGCACCGCCCCGCGTGGCTCCCGGTGCCCGCCTTCGCGCTGCGCGCGGCCATGGGCGAGATGTCGACCATCGTGCTGTCGGGTCAGCGCGCGATCCCCCGCGCGGCGATGGCGGCGGGCTTCGCGTTCGCGCACGGGGATCTCCGCGAGGCGCTGCAATCGACCGTGGGGCGCGCACAAGAACGTTGACAGGGTGCGAGCGCGCAGATAGAAACGCGCTCCCTGTTTCGACAGGGCCCAGGTAGCTCAGTTGGTAGAGCAGGGGATTGAAAATCCCCGTGTCGGCGGTTCGATTCCGTCCCTGGGCACCGAAAAG
>CAMFHP010000005.1 GCA_945952225.1 uncultured Myxococcaceae bacterium | reverse complement strand
AAAGGGATCGGGCCCGGTGGGACGCGGGCGCTGCGTGGCCGCCTCGGGGTCTTCGAGGTGCGCGGGGGGGGGGGGGGGGGGGGGCGGCGCGCGTCGCGGCGCGGGCGGGCGTCGCGGTGCGGGCACGGCGCGGACGGGGGCGCGTCGGGGCTGCGCGTCGGCGCGGGGGGCGACGAGCGCGACGGCGAGCGCGAGGCACGGGCCCGCGCGGTGGATGAAGCGAAGCGACACGGCGTCCTCGGGTCGCGCGGCATCGCAGGGGCCGACGCGAGCGCGCGGAGTGTGCCGGAGGGCGGTCGCGGAACACAATGCGCGAGCGTCGCGCGCGGCGCCCTATGGTGTTCGCACGGGGGCGTGGGGCACACTCGCGCCCATGCCGGTGCTCATCCGCGTGAAGAAGAAGCAGCCCGCAGGCGCCACGCGCGCAGGGCGCAACGAGCGCTCGCTGGGCTTCCTCCCGCTGCTGATCATGACCTTCTTGTATCTGGTGTGTACGGTCTTCGCGGATGAGATCGGGCCCATCACGTCGGCGCCGGGCTTCTACCGCATGAACCGCCGTCCGCCGATGCGCGGGTGCGTGATGCCCAAGGCCAGCGCGTGACGGATCGCGCGGAGGGTCAGGGCTCGCGGTAGCCGCGCTCGATCCAGCGGCGCGCGCTGTCGGGCGTGAGCTTCCAGTTGGGCATGACGCGCACGCGGGCGATGCGTTCGTTGGTCTCATCCCACGCGGAGAGGATCGCGTGCGGATCGTCGTCGTCGGGCACCACGTCGAGGTCGACGCGCACGGAGCCTTCACCCGAAGGCACGGTCACGCTGCGGTGGAGCATCGCGCGCCGCTGCTGCGCGTGACGCTGGAGCACCTCGGTGGCCGTCTTCACGAGCGTGGCGAAGGCCGTCTGGTCGAGGGGCTTGGGGTTCTTCTTGTCACGGCCCATGGTCCACGGGCCCACGAGTGAGGGCTCGGGGTCGCCGTCGCGGGTCATCTCGACGGCCCAGCCGTCGTCGTCGAGGTTCTTGACCACGCGGGCGGTCCATCCCTCGGCGCGCCAGAGGCGCGGGTCCTGGTCTTCGGGCCGCACGGGGCGGCGGAGCGAAACGTCGCTGTTCTCGTCGGGGGCCATCGCGGTGTTGTCCTCGCGGCGCACCGTATCGGACCCCGCACGCCGTGGCCAGACGGCGCGCGTTCACGCTGACGTAGGCTGTCACCCGGGTGTAGCGTCGCGCGCGTGAGCGAGCTCAAACAGAAGGTGCGGTACGCGATCGGACGGGCGACCCTCGACCTGCTCGGGTGGGAGATCGAGGGCGCCGCGCCCACGGTGCCGAAGTACGTGATCATCGCGGCCCCGCACACGACGAACTGGGACCTCCCGGTGACGCTCGGCGTGGCGTGGGTGCTGGGCATCGACGCGACGTGGGCGGGCAAGCACTCGCTCTTCGAAGGGCCCTTCGCGTGGTTCTTCCGCGCGCTCGGGGGCATTCCCATCGACCGTCGCGCGAAGCTCGATCAGGTGCAGCAGCTCGTGGAGCAGTTCCGCACGCGCGAGAAGATGGTGCTGGTCATCGCGCCCGAGGGCACGCGCGGCGAGACCCGGTACTGGAAGTCGGGCTTCTACTGGATCGCGCGCAACGCGCAGGTGCCCATCGCGCTGGGTTATCTCGACTACGCGCGCAAGCGCGGCGGCGTGGGCGATGCGTTCATTCCCGGCGACGACCTCGACGCCGACGTGGAGCGCATCCGACGGTTCTATTCCACGGTGCAGGGCAAATACCCCGAGCGCTTCACGAACATCCGGTTCAGGCCCGAGGGCGAGCGCGGGGTGCGTGAGCGCGACTCGGAGTACGCCGCGCGCGAGGTCGAGCGCGGGCCTCTCGTGCGCGCGTTGCAGGGTTTGCGTCTCGCGTGGGGTCGGAAGTAGTCTCCGCGCCCTCTATGGCCACCTCTTCTGCTCCTCCGTCTCTCCAGATGATCCGCGACGCGATCGACCAGATCGGCGCGGAGTACGACGCGCGCTTCGCGGGTCAGTCGCGCGCGACGCGTGACCTCTCGGCGCTCAACGACCTCACCAACCGCCTCAAGCGCGCCCAGCAGGACCTCGAGCGCATCCAGCGCAACGTGCCCGCCTCGGAGTTCGGCCGCCTCCGCGACACGATCCGCCAGAGCCTCCAGATCTACGACACGGAGCGCAAGGAGATCATGCGGGTGAAGAGCCTCGGGCCCGACTTCCTCGAGTTCGACGCGCTCCGCACGCAAGCCAACCTGGTGTTCGCGCAGTACCACCGGCACTTCGCGGGCAAGGCCCGCAACACGCGCGACCTCGGGCTCCTCGACGAGATGATCGACGACCTCGAGCGCGTGGGCGACGCGATGAAGGAGCTCGCGCCCTCGATCCCCTCGGGCCACGGCACCAACGAGGACATCGACCTCGTGTCGCAGAACCTCAAGATGTACCAGGCCGAGCGCGAAGAGATCGTGAAGGCGCGCGGCGCGGGCACGCTCGACGAGCAGGCCGGCGGACTCGCCGAGATCGCCAACGGGCAGTTCCGCATCTACGAGTCGAACTTCGCGGGCAAGGCGCGCGTGACCCGTCGCCCGGCGCTGCTCCAGCGCATGATCGATCAGCTCGTGTGGGTGTCGGAGCAGATGAAGGCCCTCCGCGACGTGCAGGGCCTCCGCACCGACTACAACGACCAGAACATCACCATCGTCGAAGACAGCCTTCGCACGTACCGCGCGGAGCTCGACGAGGTGCGCAAGGCCCGCGAGTCGACGCGCTTCGCCGACCTCCAGGGCATGCTCGGCGGCGCCGCCAACGACGTGTTCAAGCTCTACGCCGACAACTTCGCGGGGCAGGACCGCCGCACGCGCAGCCTCCAGCTCCTCCACGACATCTGCGACCAGCTCGCGGAGATCGGCCGTCAGATGTGGGACCTCGGTCGCGCCGAGCCCACCGAGATGAACGACCGCAACCTCCAGATCGTCTCCGAGCAGCGCGTGATGTTCGAGCGCGAGTACACCGCGATCGAGGACATCCAGGCCGGTCGCACGCCCCGCGCGTAGCCTCTGTTCGCGCTCCGCGCGCGATTTCTCACCCCCGTTCCCCATCGCTGCGTTGCGCGTCGTTGCGATAGCCTTCGCGGCGATGCGCGCGCACTCCCTCTGGCTCCTCGCGGCCCTTCCCCTCGCGGCCGCGGGCTGCGGCACCAACACCGACGCCCTCCTCGACGCGGGCCTTCCCCCCGTGGCCGACGCGCCCGCGGTGAGCGACCTCGGCATGCTCCCGTCGAACCCCGTCACGTGCGGCGACGGCGGCCTCGCCGACGGCGGATGCCGCTTCGATGGAGGCCTCTCCGACGCCGCGAGCGATGCGCCTCCGCCCCCGCCTCCTCCGCCTCCTCCGCCTCCTCCGCCGCCCTGCAACCAGGTGACCTTCACGTACACCGACGCGAGCGCGACGAGCGTGTGGGTCTCGGGCGCGTGGCTCATGTGGCCCGCGACGCCCGCGCGCGGCGCGCTCGAAATGACCCGCGGCGCCGACGGCGTGTGGTCGGTCACCACGCGCATCGAGACCACCGGACGACAGCCCTACAAGTTCATCGTGAACGGCACGCGCTGGATCGCCGACCCCGCGAACCCCGCGCGCATGAGCGACGGCCAGGGCGGCGAGAACAGCGTGATCGACGTGTGCGGTGGTCCCGCGCCGCGCGCGTGCGGGACGCTCACCGACTTCGACTGGCGCGACACGGTGATGTACTTCGCCATGACCGATCGCTTCGCCGACAGCGACGGGCGTCGCAGCACCGTCGACGGCGCCACCGACGGCAACGCCGCCACGGGCCCGAGCGGACAGTACGCCGGCGGCGACCTCGCGGGGCTGCGCGCGCGCGTGCCGTACCTCGCAGGGCTCGGCGTGACGGCCCTGTGGATCTCCGCGCCGTACAAGTCGCGCGACACCGCGGGCGCCGCGCTCGACCCGCGCGCGGATCCCCACCAGTACTCGTCGTATCACGGCTACTGGCCTTCGCCCGACAACGTCAGCTACGCCGATCCGCGCAACCCGACGCCCGCGCCGCGCGTCGAGCCGCGCATCGGAACGGCCGACGACCTGCGCATGCTCGTGAGCGCCGCGCACGGTGCCACTGCGCCCGGCGGCCACGGCATCCGCGTGCTCTTCGACTACGTGATGAAGCACGTCGACGTGGAGAGCGGGCTCTACCGCGCGCACAACGACTGGTTCGTGCGCGACGGGGCCGGACGCTTCCGCCTCTGCGCCGACGGCGACGTGTGGAACGACGCCTACTGGGGCACGCGCTGCGCCTTCGCGAGCTACCTCCCGTCGTTCGACTACACCAACGACGCGGCGCGCGCGTGGTCGATCAACGACGCCGTGTGGTGGGCGCGCTCGTACGGCATCGACGGCCTGCGCCTCGACGCGATCAAGCACGTTCCGCGGCAGTGGCTCACCGACCTGCGCGCGCGCCTCTCGCGCGATGTGACCCCCGCGATGGGCTCGCGCTTCTACCTCGTGGGCGAGACCTTCGACTACGACAACCGCGACGTGCTGCGCTCGTTCGTCGACCCGAACACCATGCTCGACGGGCAGTTCGATTTCCCCTTCAAGGCGCGGGCGTGCGAGGCGCTCTTCACGCCCGGCGGACGCCTCGACACCTTCGCCGCGTGGATGCAGGAGAACGACAGCTTCTACGGCGCCAACGCGCTCATGAGCACGTTCATCGGCAACCACGACATCCCCCGCGCGATTCACTTCGCGAGCCGTCAGATCACCGACTGCCGCCAGGGCTCGTGGCCCGGCAACGGCTGGACGAGCGACTACCGCCAGCCCACCGACGCGGCCCCCTACGAGCGCCTCGGCCTCGCCTTCGCCGTGATGCTCACCAACCCCGGCGTGCCGCTGATCTACTACGGCGACGAGATCGGACTCGCGGGCGGCGGCGACCCCGACAACCGCCGCATGATGCCCTGGAACGACAGCGCCCTCCTCGCGCCGCAGATCGCGCTGCGCACGCGCGTCTCGCAGCTCGCGCGCATCCGCGCCGAGAACCCCGTGCTCGCGCGCGGCGCACGCACCACCCTCTCGGCCACGCAGGACACCTGGGTCTACCGCATGGGCGCGTGCACGGGCGCGAGCGACGTGATCGTGGCCATCAACCGCGCCGACGACGCGCGCACGGTGACCGTTCCCGCGGGCGCGTACACCGACCTGCTCTCGTCGACGGGCGCGATGGTGATGGGCGGCTCGGTGAGCGTGCCCGCACGCAGCGCGATCGTCT
Source organism: uncultured Myxococcaceae bacterium (assembly GCA_945952225.1). GTDB lineage: Bacteria > Myxococcota_A > Polyangia > Polyangiales > CAISKJ01. Next base: position 122,182 of record CAMFHP010000005.1, on the reverse strand, counting down.
GGCGCGCGCGCTGAAACCCCTACAATTCAGGGCGCCGCGAGCGCGTCGTCGAGGGCCGCGAGCACCGCGGGCACCTCGTCGAGCGCGTTGGGCCAGTGCGGTGCGAAGCGCAGCACGCCGTCGGGCACCGAGGTGATCACACCGCGCTCGGCGAGCCTGCGCTGGAGCATCGGCGCCGTCACGGGGTGACCCGCGGGCGGGAGCGCGCCGAGGATGCACGATCGCCCTTCGGGGGAGCCATCGCGGAGCGAGCGAAGGCCGCGCGCGGTGAGTCCCGCTTCGAGCGCGTCGAGGTAGGCGTTCGCGTGGCGCCAGATCGCGTCGACGCCCAGCGCGAGGAGCGGACCTGTCGCTGCTTCGAGGGCGAAGCATCCGAGCGCGTTGAGCGTGCCCACTTCGAAGACCTCGGCGCGCGCGCGCAGCGGGCGGTCGTAGCGGAGATGCCCCGTGCCGTCGGTGAGAAAGCGGAAGGGGTCTTCGTGGCTTGTCCACCCGGCGACCCACGGACGTAGCGCAGGGGCGAGCGAGGGGCGCACGTACACGACGCCGCAGCCCTCGGTGCCCATGAGCCATTTGTGCGAGCCGCTCGCGAGGTAGTCGACGTCGTCGGCGTTCACATCGAGGGGCACGGCGCCGAGGCCCTGGATCACGTCGACGAAGAGCTCGGCGCCCGCCGCGTGCGCGCGGTCGGCGATGGCGCGGAGCGGGAGGCGATGGCCCGTCTGGAACTCCACCTGGCTGCACGCGACGAGGCGCAGCCCGCGGGCGAGCTCGGCGTCGAGGGCTTCGAACGCGCGCGTCGGGTCGGTGCGAAAGAGGTCCGCGCGGTGCCACACCACGGTGAGCCCGAAGAGGTCGGCAGCCCGTTGCCAGGGCGTCGTGTTCGCGGGGAACTCTCCGTCGAAGAGCAGCACCCGATCGCCGGGCTTCCACGGGATGGAGAGGGCCACGTCGGTGACCCCCGTCGAGGTGTTGGGCACGAGGCCCACCGACCCCTCGGGCGCGTGGAGCAGCGAGGCGAGGGCCGCGCGCAACTGCACGCGCTGACCGATGGTGTCGCCGAAGGCGAGGGCGCCGCGCGCGGCGTAGCCCTGGAGGCACTGCGCGAGCGCGCGCTCGACGAGCACCGAGGGCGGCGAGATGGCCGCGTGCGCGAGGTACGCGCGGGCCGTGAGCGAGGGAAAGAGCGAGCGGTCTCCGAACGTGGCGTCGGTGTGCATGGCGGGGGGAGAGGTCCTCGGGGGAGCGATGCGGGCGCTACGCGCGCCGGAGGGTGAACGTGAAGCGCGCGCCGCCGAGGGGGGCGTCGTCGCAGCGGATCGTGCCGCCGTGGGCGCCGACGATGCCCGCGGCGATGGCGAGTCCCAGGCCCGATCCGCCGCGCGTGCGGCCCGTGGCGCCCTGGCGGTAGCGGTCGAAGATCACGGCGCGCTCGGCCTCGGGAACGCCCGTGCCCGCGTCGTCGACGTGCACGGCCACCGCGTCGGGGAGCGTCTCGGCGTGCACGTGCACACGGCCGCCGCGGGGCGTGAACTTCAGCGCGTTCGAGAGCAGGTTGTCGAACACCTGACGGACGCGCGCGGCGTCGGCGAGCACGGGCACCGCGGGCAGGGGGTCGACGTCGAGCGCCACGCGGCGGCGCGCGGCGAGCGGACGGAACACGTCGACGGAGGGCGCGGCGAGCGTCGAGAGGGTCTCGGGCTTCGGCTCGACGGAGAACACCCCGGCTTCGAGGCGCGAGGCCGTGAGGATCGAGTCGACGAGGCGTCCGAGGTCGTCGACCATGCGACGGATCGTGCCCGCGGCGTTGTGGCGATCCTCGGGGCGGAGGTCGTCGGACTCGATCACCTCGGCGAGCATCGAGAGGTTGGCGAGCGGGTGCCGGAGGTCGTGCACGAGCATCGCGGTCTGGTCGCGGCGCAGGGCGGCCAGCTCGCGGCGGAGGCGCTGGATCTGGAGCGCTGCGCGCACGCGGGCGGCGAGCTCGCGGTTGTCGACGGGGCGGATGAGGTACGCGTCGGCGCCGAGTTCGAGGCCGCGCTCGATCGCGTCGGGGGTGCGCGCGGCGGCCGTGAGGATGAGCACCGCAGGGCCTCCCTCGCCGCGGGCGCGGATGCGTCGGAGCACCTCGATGCCGTCCATGCCGGGCATCGACACGTCGAGGAGCACGAGCTCGATCGGGGGCTGCGCCAACGCGAGGAGCGCGAGCGCCGCGGGCCCGTCGGAGGCCTCGCGCACGTGGTGTCCGTCGTCTTCGAGCACCGCGCGGTAGAGGAATCGATTGGCCGCCGCGTCGTCGACGACGAGCACCTCGCCGCGGTGGCCCCTGGGGGCGTGGTTCACTTCGCTCATGAGCCTTCTGCCTCGTTCGTGGGCGCGAGCACGAGGCGCAGCGAGAACGTGCTGCCCCGCCGCGGCTCGCTCTCGACAGTGACGTCACCGCCCATCGCGCGGGCCATGCGCCGCGAGAGCGCGAGCCCGAGCCCCGTGCCGCCGTAGGGGCGCGCGTCGCCGCTCCGCACCTGTTGAAAGTCTTCGAAGAGCAGCGACTGATCCTCGTGCGAGATGCCGCGGCCCGTGTCGGTGATGCGCACCACGAGCTCGCGGTCCACCCGCTCCATGCGCACGGCGATGCTCCCCTGGTCGGTGAACTTCGCGGCGTTCGAGAGGAGGTTCAGCAACACCTGCCGCACGCGCTGCGGATCGCCCATCACCCGCGGCGCGTCGATCACCTCGCAGGTGAGCTCCACGGGCTTGTCGCCCACGAGCGGGAGCGCCGTGGCCACGCACGCGCGCACCACGGGCTTCGGATCGAAGGGCACGACGGTGTACGTCATCTTGCCCGCGTCGATCTTCGCGAGGTCGAGAATGTCATCGAGCAGCGCGAGCAGGTGCGACCCCGACGCGCGCATGGTCTCCAGCGCCTCGCGGGCGCGGTTCGAGAGCTGCTCCGAGGGCGAGCGCAGCAGCAGGTCGCTGAGCCCGATCACCGCGTTGAGGGGCGTGCGGAGCTCGTGGCTCATCGTCGCGAGAAAGTCGCTCTTCACCCGCATCGCGCGGGCGAGGGCGTCGTTGGTCTCGCGGAGTTCCACCACGGTCTGCTCGCGCTCGCGCACCCGCGCGGCGAGCTCGTCGGCGTAGCGCGCGAGCTGGCGTCCCATGTCGTAGAAGGCCCCCGAGACCTCGCCGATCTCGTCGGCGCGCGGCCGCGGCGGCTCGACGGGTTCGCGGCGCCCCGTGGCCTCGATGGCGAGCTTCAGGTCTGCCATGGCGCCCGCGATGTCGCGCGACACGCCCACGCCGAACACCATCGCGACGAGCAGGCCCACGACCATGCTCAAGATGGCGATGCGCTGCGAGCGCACGGTGGCCTCTTCCACACGGCGCCGCTGCTCATCGACGTAGCCCAGCTCCGTGTCGTGGAGCGCGTCGAGCTCCGACTCCGCACGGAGCACCACCTGCGCGCCGGGGTGCTGCGCCATGAGCCGCGCGACGGACTGCACATCGGCCTCGCCGCGGTCGACCCGCTGCCGCAGGGCGATCTCCTCGCGCGAGAGCTGGTGGTACTGGTCGACGAGGGCCACGAAGCGATCGAGCTGCGCGCGCTCCTGCGGGCGTCCCGCGGCGTCGCGCGCGAGGCGTGTCGAGAGCGCGTGCATCGCGTTGTGCGTCGCCTCGTAGCGCTGGCGAAACTCCTCGTCGCCCGTGAGCAGGTAGCCGCGCTTGTTGCTCTGCAACACCGACACGAGACGCTGGAGCTGTTCGGTGTCGTCGACCACCGCGACGTCGTGTTCGAGCAGGTCGCGAAAGTGATCGCTGAGGGTCTTGAACTGCAGGCTCGTCACCACGAGCCCCACCCCGAGAATGGCCGCCACCGCGACGAAGCCCGACAGGATGCGCCGCAGGATCTTCGAGTGCACGAGGGCGTAGACGGTGCGTCTCATCGGGGCGCGCGACTATACAACCGCGCTCACGGCGCCGGGCGCAGCCACGCGCGCACGTTCCGTCGGTGCGCGTCGAGGGTCTCGGCGAAGACCGAGCGCCCGTCGCGTCCGGCGACGAAGTAGAGGTCGCGCGTGGCCGCGGGGGCGAGCGCCGCGTCGAGGGCCCGCGCGCCGGGGTTGCACACGGGCGTCGGCGGCAATCCCTCGTGGCGGTAGGTGTTCCAGGGGTTGCGCGCGTCGTCGAGCATGGCCGCGGTGATGGTCCTTCGGGCGCCCGCGTCGCTGTCGTCGCCCGCGCATCCGAGGCCCGCGCCCGCGCGCGCCATCGCGAGGCAGCCGTACACCACCGTGGGGTCGCTCTGGAGCAATCGCGGGGTGAACGTCGGCAGCGTGAGGCGGTTCCAGAACACCGCCGAGACGCGCGCGCGGTCGTCGGGGGCCCCGGTCTCGCGCTCCACGATCGAGGCGAGCGTGAGCAGCGCGCGCGCCGCCGCCGCGTCGTCGCCGTGCGCCAGCGCGCGGAGCCTCGCCATGCCCTCGGGATGCGCGCCCCGCGCCTGTTCGAGCCGCCGCTGCGTGACCGCCACCATGCGCCGCACGACGGTCTCGGGATCGCCGTCGAGGGGGAGGTCGTAGGTGTCGGGCGCGAGCCATCCCTCGATCGACGCGGGCGCGCCCTCGGCCGAGGCGCGCGTCTCCGCGAGCCACGCGGGCGACTCGGTGCGCGCGAGAAACTCCTGCGCCTCGCACACGCCGAGCGACTCCAGCCGCCGCGCGATGTCGAAGCGCGTGAAGCCCTCGGGCACGGTCACCCGCACGAGCCCGCCGCCCTGCAACAACACACGAATCACCGTGCGCGGCGCGAGGTCGTCACGCAGCGGAACCATCCCCGCGCGCAGCCCGTCGTGCGCGCCCGTGAGCCACACGAGGCCCGCGAAGAGCGCGGGATGATCCACCACCTGCGCGTCGGCGAGCCGATGCGCGAGCGCCCACGCTCCCTCGGGCGCGGGCACGGTCACCCGCACGATCACATGGCGACCTGCGCGCGGTGTGATCAGCCACCACGTCGCCGCCCCGACGAGCGCGAGCGCGAGGGGCACCATCATCGCGAGCGCGATCACCGTACGCGACCCTCCACGGCGCGCGCTGCGCTGGCCGCGCGCAACGAGGGGAGTGCCGCCGCGAGGGCCCTTCGCGCGCGGGCTCATGGCTCGTCGTCGGGGTCCCAGCCCGAGCCGCCGCGCTTCGCGTCGACGTACGACTGGAGCAGGATCGTCGCGGCCTCGGCGTCGATGCCCTCGCGCCCGCGGCGCCCCATCGTCACGCGCGTGCGCTGCGCCTGCGTGGTGGTGAGCCGCTCGTCCCAGAGCACCACCGCGGCGCCGACCTTCGCTTGCAGCGACTTCGCCACACGGCGCGCGTTGCGGGCGGCGAGTCCGTCGGTGCCGTCCATGTTGAGCGGGAGGCCCACGATCACCTCGTCGGGCTTCTCCTTCGCGATGAGCGTCGCGAGGGCGCCCACGGGCGACGCGCCGGGCTGCACCTCCACCGTCGAGTGCGGACGCGCGGGCAGGTCGTCGTCGTCGTGGACGCTCACGCCCGTACGGCGCGCGCCGAGGTCGATGCCGAGGCGTTTCACGGTGCGCGCGTTCTGCCAGAGCGCACGGTCATCCGTCGAGCCCTTCGAGGTGCGCCACCGTGCCCTCGCGCGGATCGACCCGCACGGGCGCGCCCGACACCCACGGACGGTTCACGTCGCCGTGACCGAAGGGCGCGTTCCACAGCACCGGCGCGTCGAGGTCGCCGAGGCGCTCGCGACACACGGCTTCGACGGTCACGCCATCGGGGCCCGGGTCACATCCCGTGAAGGTGCCGAGCACCACCGCGGCCACACCGCGCAGGGTCCCCGAGGCGCGCAGCGTGGTGAGCATCCGGTCGATGCGGTAGGGCGCCTCGCGGATGTCTTCGAGCAGGAGCACGGCCCCGCGAAGATCGAACTGCCACGCCGTGCCCGCGAGCGCCGCGAGGAGCGCGAGGTTGCCCCCGAGCGCCACGCCCTCGACCGCGCGCCGACCGTGCAGCGCCGTGAGCCCGTGCCACGCCGTCGGAACCTCGCCCGACAGCACGGACCACAGCTCGTCGCGGTGGCCCTCTCCGCGGCCGATGGCGCCCACCATGGAGCCGTGCACCGAGCGGACGCCCGCGCGCGCCCAGAGCGCGTGGAGGGCCGTCACGTCGCTGAAGCCCACGACGGGCTTCGGATCGCGCGCCACGAGGTCGAGCATCGTCGCGCCCGCCGTTTCGAGAATGCGCGTGGCGCCGTAGCCGCCGCGGGCGCACCACAGCGCGCGCACCGCGGGGTCGCGGAGGGCGTCGCACACCATCGCCGCGCGGGCCGCGTCGTCGCCCGCGAGAAAGCCCTCGCGAAGAAACCACCGGTCGTCGTCGCGCACCTCGCAGCGCGCGCGGAGCCACGCGATCCCGCGTCGAAAATCATCGGGGGGATGCGGTGACGAGGGCGCCACCACGGCCACGCGTGGAGGAGGAGTGGGCACGGCGGCGCGGAGCATCGTCGCGGGCGGGGGCGACGGTCAACGCCGTGCGCGGCGCGCGGTTTTCTTCGTGGGGCGCGGGGGATGTTCCATCATCGCGGGCATGAGCGAGTCGAGCTTTCAGGTGCGCCGTCCCGTGGTGCGCGCGTTCCATCCGAGGTTTCTTTCGAACGCCGCGAAGCACGTTCGGGCGGGCGGTCACGCGGTGATCCGCGCGACGCCCTCGTGGTACCTGCTGCTGCCCTGCGACGACGACGGCGACATGCCCGAGCTCGCCGCGTGGGCGCTCCTCGACCTGCAGATCGAGAAGAGCGCGCGCGTGAAGGACGGGCCCGCGAAGGGGCTCGTGAAGGCCCGCGTGACCCGCGTGCTCCGCGGCATCGTCGAGGGCTGGATCGAGCGCGACGCCACGCAGCCCGAGTCGTCGACGGTGATCACCCTCGACTGCCTCGCGTGCGGCGCGTGCTGCCGCGAGAACGACGTGGTGCTGGAGAAAGAAGACCTCGCGCGATGGCGCGAGGCCGGCCGCGAAGACCTCCTCGACGCGAAGTACCTCCGCGCGCGCAAGCGGAAGCTGAAGCTCCTGCCGAGCGGCGCGTGTGTGCACCTCGGCGCGGGCAACGCGTGTGGGATCTACGAAGTGCGGCCCGACAACTGCCGGGCCTTTCCTGCGGGGAGCGAGTGCTGCCTCTTCGCGCGCGACGAGGCGGGGCTCACGACGGCGTAGGGGCTACGCGCGAACGGCGCGCACGGCGGCGGAGACCACCTTGCCGTCGACCGCGGCGCCCGCGGCCTTGAGGTGCTTCATCGCGATGCCCGTGGCGGCGCCGTCGTTGGGGGCCGCGCGGAGGGCGTCGCGCACGGGGGCGAGGGCTTCGACCACCGCGGGCACGTCGAGGGTCTTCGGCAGGAGCGCCGTGAGCACCTCGATCTCGCGGGTGAGGGTCGCGCGCTGGGCCTCGTCGGTGGCTGCCGCGCGGGTCTCTTCGTTCGACTTCACGAGCTTGCGGAGCACGCCGAGGCAGTCGTCGTCGGTGGCGTCGCGGCCCGCGCGCGCGGAGATCGTGTCGATCTCGCCGAGGGCGACGTTGAGCACCTCCTTCGTGACGGAGTCGCGGTTCTTGAACGCCTCGGTGCGGCGCCTGCGGATCTCTTCGATGAGCATTGGGAAACTGACCGATCTCCCGCGCCGACGCGGCCGTTGCTCGGCGACGACGGGGGGAGCGGCACCGTAGCACCGACGCGGGGAATGTCAGCGCGGGTTCGGCGCGCGGAGGGCGAGCTCGACGCGCTCGCGGGCGAGGCGGGCGCGGGCGAGCACGAGGCCGAAGTTCGACGTCGCGCGGGCCACCACGGCGAGCACCGTGTGGTCGCGGGCCTCGCAGCGTTGGAACACCAGCACCGCCTCGCGCGACGTGAGCAGCACCTCGCGGAAGGGGTGCCCATCGTCGCCCTTGTCACCGCGGGTGTAGGCGCGTTCGAGGGCTTCGACGTGGGGGCTTTCGAAGAGCGACTCGGCGGCGGCGGCCATGAGGTCGAGGCCCTCCTGCGGGTGCGAGTCGGCGGCCTTCACCGCGAGGAGCATGCCCGTCGTCAGGTCGACCACGCCGACCGCGAGGCAATCGGGAACGGACTTCTGCACGGCTCCGAGCGCCTGATCGAGGTTCATGGTCGGCTGCGGCCAAGCATCGTGCGAAACCCGCTCCCACGGGAAGCACGAAGCGCACGCGTCACCCCGTTGCGTCGGCGCGCGCAGCCCGTGTACCGCTCACGCACCCTCCCATGACCTGGACGCTCAAACCCTGGCGCGACCTCACGCGCGACGAGCTGTACGACGTGCTCACCCTTCGCCAGCGGGTGTTCGTGGTCGAACAGCGCTGCGCCTACCTCGACAACGACGGCCACGACGCCGACGCCGTGCACCTCTGGCACACCGACTCCGAGGGGCGCGTCGATGCGTACCTCCGGGTCTTCGGCCCGGGGATCAAGTACGCCGAGACGAGCCTCGGTCGCGTGGTGACCGCCCCCGAGGTGCGCCGCACGGGCCTCGGACGCGCGCTCGTCGCGAAGGGGCTCGACGTGGTGGCCGCGCGCTTCGACGGCGCCGCGGTGCGCATCTCGGCGCAGGCCTACCTCGAACGCTTCTACGAAGACTTCGGGTTCCGCCGCGTGGGCGAGAACTACCTCGAAGACGACATTCCCCACTGCGAGATGCTGCGCCCGCGCGGCGCGTGAACGAGCGCGCGCGCAGTACGGTCAGTCGGGGCGCTCGACCTTCCACACGCCGTCTTCGCGCACGAGTCGGGCGACGTAGCGGTTCGCGACGCCGTAGGTGAGCGTCGCGCGTCCGTCGTGTACGTCGGGCGTGGCCCCGCGATCGAGGGCTTCGACCAGGCGGCGGAGCACCTCGCGGTCATGCTCGGCCCGCGCGCCCGACCACGCGTCGCGGAGCGTGTCTTCGGGCGTGGCTCCGTCGCGGGCGGCCATGCGCATCTGGGCGGCCACCTCACGGGGCGCGAGTCGCAGGAGCACATCCCATCGCCCGCGCTCCACCGCGCGCGCGAACGAGCGCAGCGCGGCGACGGGCGTGTGCTGGCCGTAGAACTCGAGCGAGGCGGGGTCGAGGCGCCACGCGTTGTCTTCCCATCGCAGCCGCAGCGCGGTGCCGTCGGCGAGGGTGACCGTGGCCACGAGCGGAGACGCGGGGTCGACGCTGTCGGCGCGATCGGCGGCGGCGCGCACCTCGTCGGGGCGTTGTCGCGCGAGGCGTTCGAAGTCCGCGGGCGAGACCGCGGCGCGGGCGCGGGGCGCGAGCATCGCGTGGGCGTCGTCGAAGCGCGACTCGCGGAGGGCCTGCGCCCAGGCGCGCGTGGTGTCGTGCGGGCCCGGCGCGGCGGCGCGGCAGGCGGAGAGCGTCAGCGCGAGGAGGGCGACCCGTCGGAGCACCGCGCGAGGCTACACCGCGCGGTCACGGGCGATCGAGGCGTTCGTGAAGCCACGCGGCGGTGGCGGGGTAGAGCTCCTTCGCGGCGCGGCTTCCGACGACGGCGCCGACGTGGCCGCCAGGCACCACGAGCACCTTCGTGTCGGTGGAGCGCGCGTGGTCGAGGAGCGCCTGCGCCGCGGGGAGCGGGCAGATCGTGTCGCGGTCGGCGCCGATCACCAGGATGGGGCACGTGATGGCCCCGAGGTCGACGACCGCTCCCGCGACGTGGTGCTCGCCGCGCACGAGTCGGTTCTGCTGGTAGAGCTCGGTGATGTACGTCTCGTAGGCCGCGCCGGGGAACGGCACGTTGTCACCGCCCCACGTCTCGATGGCGTAGAAGCCCTCGACGGCGCTTCGCTGCTTCGCGCGGTCGGCGAGGTTCACGAGCTTCGAGAGGTTGAGCGTCGGGCGCAGCGCGGTGAAGCCCGACTGCATCTGCGAGGGCGAGACGTTGCCCGCGTCGGCCACGGCGTGCGCGTCGAACCACGCAGGCTCGACGAGGTGTCCGAGCAGGCCCGACTGCGCGAAATCGATGGGCCCCGCGAGGTTCACGAGCGCGGCCACGTCGTCGGGATGTTGCGCCGCGAAGATGCTCATGAGCGTGGCGCCCATGCAGTACCCGAGCATGCCGATGCGGTCGGCGCGGGTGATGCGCTTCACGCGGCGCACCATGCGGGCGAGGCGCGCGAGCACGTCGTCCCAGGTGAGGTGACGGTCCTCGTCGCGGGCGACGCCCCAGTCGAGCACGAAGACGTCGTGGCCCGCGGCGGCGAGGGCCTCGACGAAGCTCGCGCCGCGCCGCAGGTCGAGCACGTACCAGCGGTTGATCATCGACGGAACGACCAGCAGCGGACGCCGCGGCGCCGCCGGCGCACCCTCGGGACGACGGATGCGGTAGAGGCTCGCGGTGCCGTCGGTGAAGACCGTGTCGCGGGGCGTGGGCGCGAGCGCCGGAAGGTCGCGCACGTCGCGGCCGAAGAGCGTGCGCATCGCCGCGTCGCCGAACGCCTGCGAGGTCGTCTGCGCGAACGTGAGGAGCGTGTCGAGCATGGTGGGCTTGCGGTGCGCGGTCAGCGCGTGGGGACGAAGAGTTCGAACGCGCGTCGCATGGCTTCGAGCGAGAGCTTGCGGGCCTCGACGCCGAGCGTGAGGCTGTAGTTCACGGTCTCGGCGGCCATCTTCGAGCTCTCGACCACGAGGGTGCGCACGTGCGTGAGGCCCTGCGCTTCGAGGCGCGCGTACTCGTCCCAGAAGGCCTGCGAGCGTTCGAAGCCGTCGCGGAGGCGCTGCTTCGCGCCCTCGGTCGTGAGCTTCGGCGGGAGCGCGGTGACGAAGCGCAGCACGCGCCCGCCCATCGTCTGCGGGGCCTCGGTGCTCTCGGGGGTGTCGCTCATGGGAGGTGCTCCGTAGAGGGCACCCGACGGTGCCCGGAATGCTGCGCGTGCGAACACGCGAAAATGCCTTGTTTCGCCCGAGACACTACGCCCGTGATGCGTCGAGTCAAGGGCGCGGTGTTGCGCTGCACAACGGTGCGCGTGTCGGCGCACGCGGGGGCGTTACGCGCGTCGGCGGGGCGCGCGTCGCGGCGGCGGCGGTTCGAGCACGGCGGGCGCGGGCGTCGGCGCGTTGCGCGCGCGGAGCGAGGCCTTGAGCTCGTCGAGCTCGCGGCGCAGCGACTCGATGGAGTCGGCGTCGACGGGGGGCGGCGGGAGCGAGGAGTGCGCGGCGTCCCACGCGTCGGCCTCGACGACGGAGGGGGCCTGCGCGACGGGGGTGGCGGGCGCGAAGGGCGGGGCGATCCACGGGCCGGGCATCGCCGAGAGCATGCGCGAGATCACGTTGCCCGCCGCGAAGGGAACGGCCGCGAGCGGGTTGTACGGCGCCATCGCGCGCACCCCGAGGCGGGCGTGCTGATAGAGCTCCAGCGCGGCGCTGAGCCAGCGGCCGAAGAACTCCGCGAGCGCGTCGTCGCTCATGCGGATCATCTGCACCAGGATGGGCACCGACAGGAACGCCGCCGCCCCGCGCCCTTCGAGAATGATCTGCGCGAGCGTGGCCTGCGTGAGGTCTCCGCCCGTCTGCGCGTCGAGCACGCGCACCTCGGCCCCGCGTCGGATGCTCTCCGCGAGCTCGTCGAGGGTGATGTACCGGCTCTCCGCCGTGTCGTAGAGGCGGCGGTTGCTGTACTTCTTGATCACCCGGGTGGTGCCGCTGCGCTGCATGGTGGGCGCGGAGTGTACGGGGTGCTTGTGCGTTGCAACAACGCCCTCGCTCTTTTGCGCGGCGCGCGGTCGTGCGAGCATCGCCGCCCTTCTCGTGGAGCCCGAGGTCACACCCGCCGCCGCCGCGTGGCGCATCGCCGCCGACGTGGCGATCTACCGCCTTCGCAAGCGCGAGATGGGCAACCTCGCGACGAGCCTCACGCTGGCCCTCGCGCTGCGTCTCGGGTTCGCCGACGTGGCCGCGCGCGCCCTCTTCGGCGTGGCGCTCAACGTGTTCGTGTACCTCGTCAACGACTGCTTCGACGTGGGCATCGACCTCCGCGCGCCGGGCCGCGACAGCGCGCGCACGCGCTTTCTCGCGAAGCACATCCGCGTGGGGTGGGCCGTGTCGGCGGCGATGGCGCTGGGGCTCTGCGTGTTCGGCGCGCTGCACTCGTCGGGGCTGCTCCTCGCGGCGCTCGTGAACGTCGCGGTGATCGTCGCGTACTCCGGCGCGCTCAAGCATCGACCGGGCGCCGACCTCGTGGCGATGGGCGCGTGGGGCGTGTCGATGGCGATGGTGGGCTATCCCCTCGACCGCGCGACGGGCTGGCGCTACGCGGCGCTGCTCGGGCTTTTGAGCGTGGTGACCGAGGCGGTGCAGGTGATCCGCGACGAGCCCTCGGACCGCGCCGCGGGCGTGCGTACGACCGCCGTGGTGTGGGGCGCGCGCACGACGTCGCGGCTCGCGAAGGTGACCATGCTCGCGGCGGCGCTCTACGCGGCCACGTCGCTGCATCCGGTGGGGCTCGTGCTCGTGCTCGGGGTGTTCGTGCCCCTGCGCGGCGACCGCATCACGCGCTCGTGGGATCTGCTCCGCGCCCTCTTCGGGCTCACGTGGCTCGTGCTGCTCGGGCTGCTGCGCCTGCGGTGATCGTCACTCCGCGGGCGTGGCAATCAGCGCGTCGAACACGGCGCCGTAGCCCGTGGAGCGCGGGTCGCGTCCGAGGCTCCGCGCGGTGAACACATGGGGCCCGGCGTAGAGCGTGCGGGGCGCCGACGGTTCTCCACGCACGAGGCGACGATCGGGCGCGTAGCCGTCGTGGGTGAGCACGCGCTCGCCGTCGACGAGGATCTCGAAGCGTCCGTGGTTGGGCGCGGTCACGGCGTCGAGGCGGAGGGTGTAGTTGCCCGTGGTGGCGAGGTCGAAGGGCACGTCGAGGGTGTCGCCGGGATCGACCTCGAAGAGCATCAGCGCGCGGTTGCCGCTGGTCTCGATGCGGCAGCACTCCATCGTGTGGATGATCGACGCGCCGAGGCCCGTGGGCCGCTGGAACGACGGCCAGGCGCGCTCGAATTCGAGCTGGAGTCCCGGTGGCGGAGGCGGCAGTCGCACGGGCAGCACCACGCCGCCGGGACGCACCAGCCACACGGGGAGCTCCGGGTGGGCCCTGCGCGCGTCGACCTCGCCCGCGCGATCGTCGTGGAGAAAGATGAGCCGGTCGCCGTCGCGCCACGGGTCGATGGCCGCGAAGTACGAGTGCACGTCGGGCACGATCACGAGGCCGCGGTCGATGTGGTGCTCGCGCACGAGCGCGCGAAGATCGAGACGCACGGACTGGTAGTGCGACGTGACGAGGGCGCCGAGCGTCCAGCGCGGGGGATGGAGCACGCCGGCGAGCGCGGCGAAGGCGAGGAGCATCGCGCCTTCGAGGGCCTCGGCGACGCGCGGTCGGTCGGCGAGGGCGCGCGGACGGGTCGCGAGCTGCGAGAGCGCCGACGCGACGAGCACGGCGTTGAAGGCCGCACCGGGAAAGGCGTGCCGCGCGCCGTGGATGATCCCGTTGCCGTAGTAGAAGAGCCCGTACGCGAGGTTGAGCAGCACGGGCCACAGGGCCACCGCGACGAGCTCGACGCGCGGGTCGGCGATCACCGCCGCGAAGCCCAGGAGCGTGAGCACCGCGAGGCCGAACACCTCCGATGCGTGGAGCCCCGCGCGCTCGCGAATGAGCCGCAGCGCATCGCCCGGCGAGTACCCGTCGGGGCCGAAGGAGGCGCGCTCGCCGGGGTGCTCCACGAGGCAGCCGATCTCGCGGCCGAAGCCGAGGCGCAGGCATCCCCGCGGCCAGTCACTCCGGTTCGCATACTCGATCGACGTGGCCTTGCGAAACGACCCCGTCGCGATCTGTTGCTGCGCTGCAACAAGGCCCGCGAAGGGCAGCGCGCAGAGCACCGCGACACCGACGTGGCGCCAGGTGACCACGCGCTTCACGAGCGGCCCCGCGAGGGCGAAGGCCACCACCACGGCGAGCACGAAGCCGTCGAGCATGCGGCCGCTGAAGAGCCATCCGCCCGTGAGCCCGAGGGCCGCGGCGAGGGCCAGCGTGGGGCGCGTGCGCATCGTGAGGGCTGCCGTGACGGCGAAGCCCGCCATGGCGCCCGTGAAGGCGTGCGAGAGCAGGTCGGCGGTCTCGAGCGCGCGGGCGTACGAGGGCACGAGCAGCAGCAGCGAGAGGCGCGCGGCGAAGGGATCGCGGAGCGCCGTGCGGGCGAGCGCCGCGTGCGAGAGCGTGAGCAGCACCGACGTGGTGAGCGCCGCGGCGAGGAAGAGATCCCATCGCACGAAGGGCGCGAGAAAGAGCGGATAGCCCGGCACGAACACGCCGTGGAGCCGACCGTCGAGGCCCTCGAAGAGGAACTTCGCGGCGTACGCGAGGCGCGGCGCTTCGAGGGGCAGCGAGAACGATCCGTGGGCCAGCGCGCGGGCCTGCACCACGTACATGCACGCGTCGCCCGAGACGACCTTGCCGTGCATCGGCACGCGGTGGACCCACGCCGTGAGTCCCGCGCTCGCGAGCGCCACGAGGCCCACGAACACGCGCTCGGGGAGCCACAGCACGCCGCGTCGCACCGCGCGCCCCACGGGGCCCAGCGCCGTCGCTGCGAGGGCCGTGGCGACGAAGGCGCCGAGGGCGATCCAGGTGCTGCGTTCGTGGGCGTTGGCGCGGAGCTCCGGCCACGTGAAGACGGCCCAGAGTGCGAGCAGCGTCGCGGCCACGAGGCGTCGGGCGATGACGTCGAGGCGTGCGATCACGGCGGTCGATCGGAGGCGGAGGATGGGGAGGGGAGAGACAGCGGGTGAAGCGTGTCACCCGCGGAGCGTGGGGATGGGCGGTCTGCGCGATCAGCCCGTGGCCGCGTCGGCGCCCGCACCCGCGTCGCCGCCGGTGTCGCCGAAGTCCGCGTCGCCGGGCACGTCGCCGCCGGCATCCGCACCGCCGTCACCGCCGCCATCTGCGCCACCGTCACCGGCCGGGGTGCCGCCGTCGGGAACGGGGGCCGCGCACGCGCCGCTCATGTACAGACAGAGGCCCGAGATGCAGCAGTAGTTGCCCGTCTCACCGGGCGCCGCGCAGGGCGAACACTGGCCGTCGTTGCTGCACGACGCGGGACACATGCCGGGCGAGCCCGTGTCGGTCGTGGTCGGGCGGTCGGTGGTGCCCGTGTCGGTCGTGGTCGGGCGATCGGTGGTGCCCGTGTCGGTCGTGGTGGGACGGTCCACCGAGGCGTCGATCGAGGTGGGCACGTCGGGCGTCGTGTTGTCGACGGGCACATCGAAGCTCGGGAGCGGGCCCGAGTCGGTCACGTCTTCGACGTCTTCGCCTGCGTCCGCCTCGGGGGTGAAGCCGCTGCCGCCATTGCTGTCACCACAGCCTGCCAGCATCACCACGAAGAGGGCCGACCGAAGAAAGGTGCTCGCGCGCATGAGTCTCCGTCCTGAAACACTCCCGAATCGGGAGCCGCGCGACTATGCATGAAACTGGGTCACGACGCGAGATCCGGCGTAGCGTTTTTTCGGTTCGCGCCCCTTGCCTCCGATGGTCACCGGAGCCCCATCGACGCCGCTGCCACACGCGATGCACAACGGGCGCAACGACCGCCGAGGACACTCTCCGATGGATGACAAATTTCGCGAGGCCCTGACCTTCGACGACGTGCTGCTCGTGCCCGGCTACAGCGAGGTGCTGCCGCGCGACGTCGACCTCCGCACGCGCATCGCGCCGGGCATCGAGCTCGCGGTGCCGCTCGTCTCTGCGGCGATGGATTCGGTCACCGAAGCCCGCACCGCGATCACCATGGCGCGCGAGGGCGGACTGGGCATTCTGCACAAGAACCTCACGCCCGAAGACCAGGCCCTCGAGGTCGAGAAGGTCAAGCGCGCGCAGTCGGGCATCGTGGTCGATCCGCTCACGGCCGAACCCGACGACAACCTCCGCGACGTCGTCGCGCTCATGAAGCGCCGCAACATCTCGGGCCTCCCGGTGATCGACCGCGGACGCCCCGTGGGCATCGTCACGTCGCGCGACATCCGCTTTCTCACCGACCTGAATCAACCGGTCTCCGCGGTGATGACCCCCGAGTCGCGGCTCGTGACGGTGACCCCCGCGGTGAAGCCCGACGAGGCGCGCGCGCTGCTCCACAAGCACCGCATCGAGAAGCTCCTCGTGGTCGATCCCGACAACGGGCGCCTCGTGGGGCTCATCACCATTCGCGACCTCACGCAGGCCGAGCGCTACCCCGGCGCGGTGAAAGACGCGCGCGAACGGCTCCGCGTGGGCGCCGCCATCGGACCGGGCGCCGACCGCGAGGCGCGCGCGCGGGCCCTCGTCGATGCGGGCGTCGACGTGATCGTGGTCGACACGGCGCACGGTCACTCGAAGGGCGTGATCGATGCGGTGCGCGACACGCGGCGGGAGCATCCGGGCGTGGCCATCGTGGCGGGCAACATCGCGACGGCCGAGGCCGCCGAGGCGCTCCTCGACGCGGGCGCCGACGCGGTGAAGGTGGGCATCGGGCCGGGCTCGATCTGCACGACGCGCATCGTGGCGGGCGTG
Organism: uncultured Myxococcaceae bacterium; assembly: GCA_945952225.1. Classification (GTDB taxonomy): domain Bacteria; phylum Myxococcota_A; class Polyangia; order Polyangiales; genus CAISKJ01. The sequence continues at coordinate 105,604 of CAMFHP010000005.1, read as the reverse complement.
GGCGTTCCGCAGCTCACGGCCATCATGGATTGCGCGAAGGTCGCCCATCGACGGGGCGCGGTGCTCATCGCCGACGGCGGGATCAAGTACTCGGGCGACGTCTCGAAGGCCGTGGCCGCGGGCGCCGACGTGGTGATGATCGGCTCGCTCTTCGCGGGCACCGACGAGGCGCCGGGGGAGCTCGTGCTCTACCAGGGGCGCTCGTACAAGATGTACCGCGGCATGGGCTCGCTCGGCGCGATGCGCAAGGGCTCCAAGGATCGCTACGGCCAGGCCGGCGCCGCGGACGAGAAGCTCGTGCCCGAGGGCATCGAGGGGCGCGTTCCGTATCGAGGGACCCTGTCGTCGAACGTGTACCAGCTCCTCGGCGGACTCCGCGCGGGCATGGGCTACGTGGGAGCCACCACGCTCGCGGAGATGCACGCGCGCGCCCGCTTCGTGCGGCAGACCTCGCTCGGCCTGCGCGAGAGCCACGTGCACGATGTGATGATCACCGAAGAGGCCCCCAACTATCGCAAGTCGGAGTAGCGTGCGCCGCCCCGCCGCCTGATGGACCTCTCCCGCGTCGCCCGCAACATCTCCTCGCAGTGGATCGCCCACGCGCTCACCGCGCTGTTGGGCATCCTGATGCCGCCGTTCCTGCTGTCGCGGCTGGGCACCGAGGGCTACGGGGTGCACAACCTCATCGGCGACCTCGGGGGCTACTCGTCGATGCTGTACTTCGGGCTCGGCGCGGCGATCTTGAAGTTCGTCGCCGAGCACGAGGCCCGCAACTCGATCAGCGAGCTCAACGAGACCGTCTCGACCATCTTCGCGGTGTACGTGCGCCTCGGGCTCGTGTGCTTCGCGGGCGCGCTGCTCCTCGCGGCGCCATTGCCGTACGTGTTCGAAGTCTCGCCGGGCCTCGCCACTGCGGCGCGCGCGCGCCTCGTGATGATGGGCGCCGCGATCTGCGCCGAGTTCGTGGGGAGCGTCTACGGCGGCGTGCTCATGGGATTGCAGCGCTTCGACGTGCTCAACGCCGTGAAGCTCGCGATGCTCGTGGTGCGCAACGCGGGCATCGCGGCGGTGCTTCTGTGGCGCCCGAGCGTCGTGGCCGTGGGCGTCGTCGCGCTGGTCACCACGGTGGTCGAGCAGGTGATCCACATGACCGTGGCGCACCGCGTGTTGCCGGGGCTCCGCGTGTCGCTCGCGCTGTATGACCGCGCGCGGCTGCGCTCGCTGTTCTCGTTCAGCGCGCAGTCGTTCCTCTTCACGATGAGCGACCGGCTCATCAACTACACCGACAACATCGTGATCTCGCAGGCGCGCGGCGCCGCGGCGGGCGCGGTGTACGCCTTTCCGCTGCGCCTCGTGGAGTTCGCCCGCGAGGCCCTCGACCGCGCCACGCACGTGCTCATGCCCGGCGTCTCCGCGGCCGCGGCGCGCGGCGAGATGCAGCGCGTGCTGAACTTCTGGCGCACGGGCAACAAGCTCCTCATGGCCCTCGCGCTGCCCATCGCGCTCGTGCAGGTGCGCTGGGGCCACCACGTGCTCGCGCTGTGGCTCTCGAACAACCGCAACGCCGACGCGGCCATGGTGATCGCCGAGGGCGCCGCGTGCCTCCGCTGGCTCGCCCTCGCGTTCGTCGTGCAGATGGCGGGCAGGGGGCTCGCGCGCCCGCTCTTCGAAGGGCTCGGCGAGCTCAAGCAGCCCGCGCGCATCGCCATCGCCGAGGGCGCCGCCAACCTCGTGCTCTCGCTCGTGCTCGTGCGCGTGTGGGGACTCGAAGGCGTGGCCTTCGCGACCTTCTTCCCGGCCTTCGTGACGGGCACGCTCGTGATGCCCCGCTACGCGTGTCAGCGCCTCGGCGTGTCGTTCGCGCGGCACCTCGCCGACACGTTCCTGCGCGCGCTTCCGCCGCTGGTTCCTGCGTTCGGCGTGCTGCTCGCGGCCGAGCGCTTCGGGCTCCACACGCACCTCGCGACGCTGGCCCTCACGTGTGTCGCGGTGCTCGTGGTCTACCTCGCGGGCGCCTTCGCCGTGACCTTCGACGCCGACGAGCGCCGCGGCATCGTCGATCGTGTGTTGCGCCGCTGAGGGCTTCGCGCGCATCTCTCCGCGTGATGAAGCAGCACGCGCCCTCCGCCGAACGAAACCGTGAGCCCATCCTCGCCGCGCTCCGTCGGGTGATGCCCGCGAAGGGTCTCGTCTTCGAGATCGCCTCGGGCTCGGGACAGCACGCGGCGTGGTTCGCCGAGGCCCTCCCCACGCTCACCTGGCAGCCCTCGGACCCCGATCCCGCCGCGCGCGCCAGCATCGACGCGTGGCGCGCCGAGCACCGCGGCGACGTGCGTCCTGCGATGGCCTTCGACCTCACGCGCGACCCCTGGCCCGTGCCCGCGTGCGACGCCGTGGTGTGCATCAACATGGTGCACATCTCCCCGTGGGAGGCGACCTGCGCGCTCCTCGACGGCGCGGCGCGCGCGCTCGCCCCCGACGGCCCGCTCTACCTCTACGGCGCGTACAAGCGCGGCGGCGCGCACACGGCTCCGAGCAACGAGGCCTTCGACCGCTGGCTCCGCGAGAAGAACGAGCGCTTCGGCGTGCGCGACCTCGAAGCGGTGATCGCCCGCGCCGACGAGGCCGGGCTCCGTTGTGACGAGGTGATCGAGATGCCCGCGAACAACCTCAGCGTCGTGCTGCGCCGCGCGCGATGACCTCGCTGCACACGTCGTAGAGCTCGGCGGCGCGCGGGTCCCACCCGTAGCGCGCGCACACGGTCTCGCGGGCGTTCGCGGCGAGGGCTTCGATGCGTTCGGGGTGCGCGACGAGGTCGAGCACGGCCACGGCGGTCGCGGTTCCGTCGTCGATGACGGGGGCGATGCGGAGGTCGCGGTCGGGCGTCGCGTCGATGCCCTCGGCGGCCGCGGGCGAGGCCACCACGGGCACGCCCATGGCCATCGCTTCGAGCACCTTGTTCTGCACGCCCCGCGCGACGCGCAGCGGGATCACACACACCGACGCGCCCTGCACGTGCGGACGCATGTCGGCCACGTAGCCCGTGACCGTGACGCCGGGCAGCGAGGCCAGGGCCTCGACCTCGGGCGCGGGCTTCGAACCCGCGATCACCACACGAAAATCAGGGTGTCGCGCGCGGAGCTTCGGGAGCACGCGGCGCGCGAGAAAGACCGCGGCCTCGACGTTGGCGTGGTAGTCCATCGCGCCGAAGAACACCGCCGAGGGGCGCGTGGGGAGCGCGCTGCGCGGGGTGAAGTAGTCGGTGTCGACGCCGTTCGCGAGCGTGCGGATGTCGGCGCCCGGCGCGATGTCGCGAAGCAGCGCGCGCTCGCGGTCGGCGGTCACGAGCGAGACCTTCGCGTGGCGGGCGACGGAGCGTTCCCATCGGCGCAGGGTGAGCGACTCGCGCCAGTACACCGCGTCCATGGGAAAGCGCGCGCGCTCGGCGTAGGCCATCCATTTCGCCGAGTCGACGTCGACGAAATCCATCACGAGGGGCACGGAGGCGTGGCGCATCGCGTAGGGCGCCATGCTCGTGCTCTCGGCCACGATCACGTCGGGGCGCACCGCGGCCACGAGGCGGTCGACGGCGCGGTCCATCGTGCGGCGGTGAAACACCGGAAGGGTCAGCGGCGAGAGCGACAGCGCGTGGGGCAGCGCGAGCACCTGCTGCCGCCGCATCTCCAGGGGAATGAGCTCCACCGACGCGAAGCGCTTCGCGAGCCGCGAGGCGTGCACCGCGTCGGAGGGAGGCTCGGCGAAGGCCGCGAGGTGCACCGTCGCGCGCGACGCGAGCCGCGAGAGCAGATGATGCGTGCGGATCTTGTCGCCCTTGTCGGGCGGCCACGGCGTGCGATGGGTGAGCGCGAGCACCTTCACGACGCCGACACCCACTGCTTCGTCACGGGGTCGCGGCGCTTGAGCACCCGCGCGGGATTGCCCCCCACGATCACATCGTCGGGCACGGGACGCGCGACCACCGAGCCCGCGGCCACCACCGAGCGCGCGCCCACGTCGGCCATGATCACCGCGCCGTTGCCCACCCAGGTGTTGGTGCCGATGCGCACGTGCTCGTAGCGGCCGGGCTGGTCCTGCACGGGCACGTCGGGGTCGTCGACGCCGTGCTGGTTGCGCCCCGAGAGGATGTCGATGTTCGAGCCCAGCGTGACGTGCGCTTCGAGAATGGCCCGCCCGATCATGCAGCGCGCGCCGATGTACACGCCCCGCGCGATGCGCACGTCGGCGGTGCTGAACACCGTCGCCCACTGGATGCAGCTCTCGGGGTCACACTCGGTGAGCACCGCGCCGTAGAAGGCCCGCCGCACGAACTGTCCCGTGAGGCCGGGGAGCGCCGAGAGCACCTGCGAGTACGTCTGGAGCACGTGGTCGGCGCGGTGCGCGGGCCAGAGCGCGCGCTCGATGCGGTACGCGGCGACGAGCGGCGCCACCGTGCCCTTCACGGCGGCGAGCGCGGCCATCTTGGCGAGGGCGCGGGGGTCAGTCACGGGGCTCTCCATTCGGATAGGGGACGTCGCAGCACCGACTCCCACAGCGCGAGGTAGCGGTCGGCGCGGCGCGCGGGGTCGTGGCGATCGTGGGCGCGTTGTTGGGCCGCGGACGTGCGTCGACGCTGCTCGTCGGGGTCGCGCAGGCTCGCGAGCACGGCGTCGCCGAGCGCGTCTGCGTCGTCGGGGGGAACGATCCACAGGTGCTCGCCGTCGTCGCCCACCTCGGGCACACCGCCGACGCGCGTGGCCACCACGGGGAGCGCCACGGTCATCGCCTCGAGGAGCGCGTTGGGCATGGCCTCGGAGCGCGAGGGCATCACCATCAAATCGCTCGCGGCGTACACCACGCCCACGGCCTTCTGGTGCCCGAGGAACACCACTCGGTCACGGAGCCCGAGCGCATCGGTGAGCGCTTCGAGCGACGCGCGATCGGGTCCGTCACCCGCGAGCGCGAGCACCGCATCGACGCCGGCATCGCGCACGCGGGCCATCGCGCGGAGCGACACGTCCTGCCCCTTCTCGTGCGAGAGGCGCCCGACCACGCACACCACCGTGCGACCCGCGGGGAGCCCGAGCTTCGCGCGACATTCGTCCTTCGTGAGGGCCGTGCGCAGGTCGCCCGCATCGACGGCGTTGGGGATCACCACCACGCGACCGGGAACACATCCCTCGCGCACCACGATGTCGCGCGCGCTGCCCGCCACGGCCACCACACGGTCGGCGCGCGGGAGCGTGAGGGCGTCGACCTGGTGGTAGCGCTTGACCTTCGCGTTCTCGGCGGTCCACCCGTGGTGATGGCCGATCCACGGGAGGCGCAGCGCCGTGCGCGTCGCGAGGGCGAGCACGTGGGGCTTGTAGCTGTGGCTCTGCACCACGTCGGCGCCGATGGCCCGCGCGAGGTTCACGGTGCGCGCAAAGAGCAGCGGATCGAAGGCCGTGAGCTCGGGGAGCTCGTGCACGGTGAGGCCTCCGCCCGAGAGCTCGTCGAGGCGTGGAACGGGTCCGGCGCCGCGTCCGCGCAGCATCGCGACGTGGAGGCGCACGTGCTTCGGGAGCGCGCGTCCGAGGTGCACGAGACCGCGCGCGGGCCCCGTCACCACGGGCGCATCGAGGATCGAGAGGACGTTCACCGTCGCGCGGCTCACGGCGCGGCCTGCGCGTGCACGAAGCCGTCGACGACCACACGACGGATCGCATCGACCATGCGCTGCCTGCCCGCCTCGTTGGGGTGCAGACCGTCTTCGCTGAGCGCGTCGGGGAGGAACGACTGCGCGTCGCCGAGCGCGGCGGCGTAGTCGAGCACGAGGTCGTGGTGCTGCGCGGCCTCGTTGCGAACCCAGTCGTTGAAGCGCGCGATCTGCTCGGCGACGTGGCCGCCGTTCTCGGTGTTGTAGCCGCGCGAGACGGGCACCGCGGTGGCGTAGATCACCCGCACGCCGCGGGCGCGCACGGTGTCGGCCATCTGCGCGTAGAGCCGCCGCGTCTCGTCGAGGGGCGGCGCATCGGGGAGCATGTTGATCGCGCAGGTCTTGAGCACGACGGCCGCGGGCGCGAGGGCGAGCGCGTCGGCGTCGAGGCGCAGCGACTGTTGCCAGATGAGCTGACCGCCGATGCCGCGGTTCACGAGGGGCTCGTTGGGAAAGGCCCGCGCGAGGTCGAGCGACTCGGTGATGCTCGCGCCGAGGAACACCACCCGATGCGGCGCGCGGGGCTCGCGGGCGAGGCGCGCGTTGTCGGCGCGGTAGCGTTCGAGGTCGGCGGGGTCGCGGTGCAGGGCGGTGTAGCGGCCGTACCAGCGCTGCGCGTCTTTGCGGTACTGCCAGGCCTTGAGCGACACGGCGCCGGCCCCGGCGAGGGCGAGGGCCGCGACGGCGAGCGCGATGCGTTTCATGGGAACTCCAACGGTCGTCGGGGTTGAACGGGGGCGATCGTGTGCCACGCGGTCGAACACTCCGCGCGCGTCGGATCGCGCCCCGACGGCTCGCGAAACTCGCACATCCGCAGGGTTTTCGTATAGGGTCGACCTTCGCGCCTCGACGGGAGGCGACGCGGCACGAAGCGAATGGTGATGGTTCCCACAGCGCTGGCCCTGGTGGTCTCCGCGCCGTTGCAGCTCGCAGCGGCCGCGGGGGTCGAGCTCTCGGGCGGCTACGACAGCACGGTGCTCAATCCCCTCACGCTCTCGTTCGGCGACGGAGGCATTCTCCGTACGGCGGTCGACGTGCAGGTGGGCCATCGCACCGAGACCCTGCGGCACACGCTCCGGGCGCGCGGAGAGTTCTATTTTCTGGGCGGTGAGGGCCGCGGCGTCGACCAGGGCGACCTCACGAGCCTGAACCGTTACTCCCTCGTGTGGGAGCCCTCGGAGCGTTGGCGGGTCTCGCTCGACGCGGGCTACAACGTCGGCCAGTCGGCGCTGCTCTTTCAGCGCACCTTCGACCCCGCGGCGTCGTTCTTTCGCGGGGTGTTCGGCGAGTACATGGTGAACGGCACGCTCACGCGCGCGCTCGGCGACAACGCGCGTCTCGTGTGGAGCAGCGGGCTCACGGGCCGTCACACCATCAGCATTCCCGCGGGCGCGCCGCGCGCCGACCAGGCCGTGGTGACCACCGGGCTCATGGGCTCTGGCGAGGTGGGCGAGTCGAACACCTTCGGCGCGACGTCGAACGTGCAGGCGATGCAGATCGTGGGGCTCGGCGACTGGCTCCTGCGCTCGACCACCTTCGCGACCTGGCGCCACACGTGGAGCGAGCACGCGAACTCGTCGCTCTCGGCGGGCCTCGACCTGCTGCAAGACCAGAACGACGCGACGCGCTCGACGTGGATGCCCGGGCCCTATGTGAGCGCCACGTGGCAGCAGGTGTTTCCCGACGCGAACCTCGCGGTGATGCTCCGCGCGCACTACGAGTTCACCACGGTCAACTCGGTGCGTTGCGCGGCGCTCACGGCGCAGGGAACGTGCCCGCCCGGCCAGGTCATCGCAGGCGGCGCGGGGCGGGTGGGCGGCGGTGGGCTCCAGATGTTGTGGAAGCCCTTCGAAGCGAACCTGGTGTTCTCGGGCGAGGCCGGCGGTGACTACGGCGTCACGGTGAACATCACGCCCGAGGCAGCGGCCGCGGGGCGCACCGACACGCAGGACGTGGCCAACGCGAACTTCACGGCCTCGGCGGGCGCGCGCTGGATCTTCACGCGCGGCGTCTCGGCCTTCGCGCGGTACACGTTTCTGTATCAGCACGTCGAGCAGCCGGCGTGGTTCCCCGACATCGTGCGCCACGTGGCGATGGTGGGCGTGTCGTTCCTCGTGTTCGCGGGGGATGCAGAAGAACTCTTCGGCGTGATGCCCCTCGAAGAGAGCGAAGCCGCGCAGGCCATTCGTTCCGCGTCGCAGTCGTCGGGCGATGCCGAGCCCGCCGACGGAGACCGCGTGAGCGACGGCGTCGGTGACGGTGTGCTCGACGACGGCGCGAGCGACGACCCGCAGCCCACGCGCCCGACGCAGCCCACGACGCCCGCCACGGCGGGACGCCCGCAGCAGCCCCGGCAGCCCCAGCAGGAGCCCGAAGAGGGATCGACGGGGCGACCTGTACAACCGCGTCAGCCGTGGCAGAACGGGGCCTCCGCGGGCCCGCCGACACCGGGCGCCGCGGGCACCAGCAACACCTCCGGGACCACGAACCCGGCACCCTGAACCGACCCAAACCTTCGCGGCGGAGCGACGGGGGAATGACGATCTCGAACAACAATCCCGACGAGCAGGTCTTCACGCTGCGCGACCTGTTCATGAACTACCTCGCGCTCGCGCGGCGCGGCGTCCGCTACTGGTTCCGCGGGGCCGTGGTGTTCACGGCGTTCTTTCTCGTGGGCCTCGCGCTCGTGGTCACCAAGGCCAGGGTCTACAAGTCCGAGTCGGCCTTTCAGGTGCAGGAGGTCAACACCACGGGCACCGACAGCGACGCGAGCGAGGAGCACATCCAGCGCAGCGTCGAGGCGCGGCTGAACCAGGTCTACGGCTCGCGGCGCTACATGATGAACATCGTCCGCGAGCTGCACCTCTACGACCATCTGCTCGGCACCGGCGCCGATGGGCGTCCGCTCACCTCCGAGTCGAAGATCGTCGACATCTTCACGGGCGCCATCGACCGCCGCGTGGAGCGCAACATCGTGCACCTGGGCTTCGTGCACAAAGAACCGCTCAAGGCCCAGCAGGTGGTGCAGGCGCTCATTCGCCTCTTCGTGAACGAGCGCAAGATGGCCGCCGAAGAGCAGGCCCGCGACACGCTCCAACTCGTCGAGGGGCAGCTCCGTGAGCTCGAAGGTGTGCTCGCCCAGCGGCAGGAGGCCCTCGACCGCTTCGTCATCGCGAACCAGTCGATGGTCGAGCGCATCCGCGTGCAGCGCGGCGGCGCGGCGATGGCCCTCGCCAACGCGATGAGCGCGCAGGCGGGCATGACCGCGCACACGCCCACGGGCACCGACTCGCACACGAGCGGACGCACGCGAGGGCTGCGCGCGCGGGTGTCGCAGCTCCAGTCGGCGCTCGAAGCGCTGCGCAACCCCTCGGCGGCCCCGGCGGCTTCGAACGACGACCCGCCCGAGGTGCAGGCCATGCGTCAGCGCGTGCATGAGAAGCGCGACGCGGTGGCGTCACTTCGCTCGCGCGGTCTCACGGCCGATCACCCCACGCGCGCGGCGGCGGAGCGTGAGCTCGCCGAGCTCGAAGCGAACCTCAACTCGCTCATCGCGCGTCACCGCGGCGTGCAGCGCGAGCGCGAGACCCTCAGCGAGTCGGAGCGCGCGGCGCGCATCGAGCAGCTCACGCGCGACCTCCAGTCGGCCCGCGCCGAGCTCTCGGAGAGCGAGCGCAGCGACAACGCAGGACGCCTCTCGCCCACGACGCCCGAGGCCCCGCAGCCCGTCGCCGCGCCTCCGGGGCAGCTCACGAACATCGTCGAGGTCGAGGCCATGTGGGACCGCCTCACGAACGACCTCAACGGCACGCGCACGGCCTACAACGACCTGCTGCGCCGCAAGCTCGAACGGCAGTCGGACCTGCGCCGCATCCAGCTCGCGGGCGGCGAGACCGTGCGCATCATCGACCCCCCGTCGCGCCCCGTGGAGCCCGAGCCGCCGGGCCGCACGAAGCTCGCCTCCATCGCGCTCTTTCTCGCGCTGATGATGGGCCTCGGCACCGCGCTCGTGTCGGGCTTTCTCGACACGCGCGTGTACGACCTCACCGACCTCCGTCGCTGGGGAGAGCTCCCCGAGCTGCCGTACATCCCCGAGCTGCACCTCGACGCGCCTGCGGGACGACCCTCGCAGCCCGCCGCGTCCGACGGCTGACCGTCGCGATCTCGCGCCGCCCACGCTCTCCGTTGCAATCGCTTCGCGCGTGCTGATAGAGCATCAGCTCTCATGCGCGGTCGCACGCCCACCTTCGCCCTGCTCTTCGCGTCTGCCCTCTCGCTCGCGGCGTGCCGCGGATCGCTCGCGGGCCCGTGGCCGCCCATCGAGGCCGCGACGCAGACGTACCGCGTCGGTCCCGGTGACGTGCTGCGCGTGTCGGTGTTCGGCAACCAGGAGCTCAACACCCGCGTGACGGTGCGACCCGACGGGCGCGTGACGCTGCCGCTCCTCGACGAGGTCGCGGTGGCGGGCCACACGGTCAACGAGGTCTCCACCGAGGTGACCGCGGGCTACCGTCGCTACGTGCAGGACGCGCGCGTCGCCGTGGTCATCGAAGAGGTGCACAGCTACCGCGTGTTCGTGACGGGCAAGGTGCAGCGCCCGGGCGAGTTCGAAGCGCGCACGCCCCTCACGGTGATGCAGGCCCTCTCGCTCGCGGGCGGCGGCGCGCGCGGCGCCGACATGGACGGCATCGTGATCCTGCGGCGCGGCGCCAACGGGCGCGACGAGCGCTACGAGTTCTCGTACACCGAGTGCGTCGAGGGGCGCACCGAGATGAACTTCATGCTCCGCTCGGGCGACACGGTGATCGTTCCCTGAGGAACGCGTCCGTGCGGTGAGTCACTCGCGGCGCATGGGCGCGCCCACGAACGACACGCCCAGGATGCGGTCACGCTGCAGGCGCTCGGCGGCGCGCGAGAGGTCTTCGCTCGTCGAGCGGCCCGCGCGCGCCACGAGGATGTACTTGTCGATCATCGAGTGCCACGCGAGCGTCTCGGCGGTGCCGAACACCGGCGACGAGTCGACGATGATGTAGCGGTACTCCTTGCGGATCTGGCCGAGGAGCACGGCCGCGGGCTCCGACGAGAGGGCCGCGTAGGCGCTCTGCACGGGAGGCCCCGCGGGAATGAGCGACAGGCTCGTCGAGATGCGAATCACGTCGATGGGCAGGCTCGGATCGTTCTGCCGCGCCGCGAGCACGCTCGTGAGCCCGAGGGTGCCGTTGATGCCGAAGAGCTTGTGCTGCGCGGGGCTGCGCAGCGCGGCGTCGACGAGCAGCACGCGGATGCGACCGCCTTCGGCGAGCGCGAGCGCGAGGTTCGCGGCGGTGACGCTCTTGCCGTCGCCCTCACGGGCCGAGGTGACCACCACGACCTGGATGTTGGGCTCCTGTTCGAGGCGGTAGCGCAGCGCGCGAAACTGCGCGGCCGCGAAGCCGTCGGCGTTCGAGAGCAGCACCAGGTCCGCCGAGGGGGCGGCCACGTGGTCGGCGTCGTTCTCACGGATCCACGACGAGAACGCGGGCATCGCGCTGCCCATGGGCGGCGGATCGTGGCCCATGTGCGGGTCGTGAATCGCGAGGCCGTACTCCCGCTGCGGCGCGAGCGGATCGACGACCTCGCCCGCCGCCGTGATGACCTCACCGGGCACGGCGTGGTGGTAGTACTCCTCGCCGTAGGGGGCCGCGGGGTTCGGCGGATACGCGTTCGGATCGCCTTCGGGCCACTGCGCGTTGGGGTCGTAGTAGGCCCCTGCCGCGGGCTGCGATTCGTAGAGATCGCGGTGCTGCGAGACACGCGTCGCCGCTTCGCTGTCGATGAACTCGTGCGCGGGCGCAGGCTCGGGCCCATCGGAGAAATACCCCGCGAGCTCCCCGTGCTGCGAGAAGAGGTCGTTCGACGGCCCCGGCGTAGCCCGACCCGGATCGAGCGGCGATTTGCGGTAGGGGCGATCGGCCATGCGCGAGGCGTGACCCTACGCGCGGTCGTGTGTGCTCGTCAAACTCGCAGTCGCACTGGAGCGGAGGCCCTTCCGCGCGGCGTTGCGATTGCGGTCAACGACCTCGCGCGCCGAGCATCACCATCGGGGTGCGGAGCATGATTTCGAGGTCGGTGCGGAGAAAGGTCCAGAAGTCTTCGAGGCGCGCGGCGTAGGCGAGGTCGAAGAGGAGCTTGGTGCGCATGTCGTCGGCCACGGAGCCTTCGAGCTCTTCGAGCTTGAGGGGATTGAGCAGCGTGTCTTTGAGGCGCGCGAGCTCGCTGTCGGCGGGCATGCGACCGAGGTAGTCGAGCGAGACCTGCGCGAGTCCCGTGATGCCCGGCTTCACCTCTCGCGTGCGCTCTTCGAACATCGGAATGGCCGCGGAGAGCGTGCGGAACAGCTCGGGGCGCTCGGGCCGCGGGCCCACGATCGACATGTCGCCGCGGAGCACATTCCAGAACTGGGGCAGCTCGTCGAGGCGCGTCTTTCGGAGGAAACGCCCCACGCGGGTGACGCGGTCGTCGTTGGCGCTCGCGAGTCGCGCGCCCTCGCGCTCGGCGTCGATGCGCATCGAGCGGAACTTCCACATCTTGAAGGTCGGGAGTTCGGCCTTGAGCGGGTCTTCGGTGGCGTGGGTCTGACCGACGCGCACCTGTGCGTAGAAGATGGGCCCCGGGTTGTCGATCCAGATGGCCGCCGCGAGGATCGGAAACGCGGGCGCCGTGATCGCGAGCCCCGTGGCCGCACCCACCACGTCCATCGCGCGCTTGACGACGCTGACCTTCCAATCCATCGCGTGTGGGGTCTCATAACAACCCGGGAGGCGCGACCGCAAGCGCATGTGCGCGCTGTCAAGCGCACGCCCTGCCGTGTTACCGTGCACCGCACACGAGGACGCGACGGTGGCACAACGGTTCACGGCAACGGTGCCTGGCACGCTCGGCTCGCGCAACGCCGCGGGGGCCCTCGTGCGCGCCGTGTGCCTCGACGTCGAGCGCGCCCACGGGTGCAGCGGTCTCGAATGGCGGGTGATGAGCGCGTTCAACGAGGCGTTCAACAACGTCATCGAGCACGCCTATGCGACGCGCGAGGGCGAGGTCGAGGTGCGGCTCACCGTGCACGACGACCGCCTCGCCGTGGAGCTCATCGATGCCGGCGAGCGCTACGACTTCGACCGCGCAGGGGCCACCACGGCGCCCGCGTTCGAGACCCTCTCCGAGGGCGGCATGGGGCTGTTCATCATCCGCTCCGTGATGAGCGAGGTGACCTACGAGCACCAACGCGGATACAACCACCTCACCCTGATCAAGCGGCTCTCGGAGTGCCCCGGCGACTCCGGCACGGCGGGCGAATGACGATGCAGAACCATGAGATGATCGAAGCGGGCGGCGTGACGGTGTGGAAGCTCCAGGTCGAGGGCCTCGACGCGCTCTCCGTGCCCGAGCTGCGGACCGTGGTCGAAGACCTCGTCGAGCGCGGCGGCCTCAAGATCGTCATCGACATGGCCTCGGTGCGCATGATCGACAGCTCGGGGGTCGGGCTCATCGTGGGGCTCTTCAAGCGCATCCGTACGCTCGGCGGCGCGGTGCGCGTGGCCGGGGTGCAGAAGCAGCCCAACGAGATCTTCAACGTGATGCTCCTCAACCGCGTGCTGCCCATCTTCGCGACCACCGAAGACGCGCTCCGCGGGTTCTGATCGCGCGGCGGTTTCGCCCCGCTCCGTTCGCGTTTCCGTCTGCGTTCAACCCTCCGACCGCACCGCGCACACCGCCGAGACCGACGCTCCCGTGGCACGCATCATCACGCTGAGTCCCGACGCCGGGCGCATCCACCGCCTCGACGGCGCCGAGTGCCTGCTCGGTCGCCGCATCGACTGTCACATCCACATCGACGACCAGCGCGTGTCGCGCCGTCACGCCCGCGTGCGCCGCGAGGGCGACGTGTGGCAGCTCGAAGACCTCGGGAGCTGCAACGGCACCTTCGTGAACGGCCGTCGCATCCAGGGCGCCGCGCGGCTGCGCCACGGCGACGAGCTCGAGATCGGCGCCTCGCGCTTTCGCATGGACCTCAGCGACGAGATGGTCGCCGCCGCCGAGTCCGCCGTGCTCGTGCCCGCGCAGCAGGAGGTCACGCAGTCGGTCATCGCCGTCGTCGACACGAAGGCCGACCGCTCGACGGGGCGGGGGAGGGCCATTCCCGAGGGCGAGCGCGAGCGCGAGATCGAGCGCATCCAGCGCAAGCTCCAGGCGATGTATTCGATCTCCGAGACCGTCGCGAACACCATCGAGCCGCGGGCCCTGCTCGACCGCGTGACCGCGCTGCTTCTGGAAGTGTTTCCGCAAGCGTCGGTGGCCGTGGCGGTCACCCTCGACGCGCGTCAGCAGCAGCTTCGTACGCAGGCCGCGCGGCGTCGCAAGGGCCGCGACCGCGACTCGGTCGTGCCCAACATGACGATCCCCGAGCACGTGGTCGACCGCGTGCTTCGCAAGGGACAGTCGGTGCTGCTGCGCGCGCACGCCGAGCCCGACGCGCGCACCGTGAGTGTAGACAGCGGGCGCGCGAGTGATCCGCCCGAGGGTGACGCGGGCCAGGCCGTGGGCTGGAGCATGGGTGCGCCCCTCGCGATTCGCGGTGAGCAGCTCGGCATCCTCCACGTCGAGGCCGACCCGGTGCGCGGGTACTTCACGCAAGACGACCTCGACCTCCTCGGCGGACTCGCCTCGCAGGCGGGCATGGCGCTGCACCAGGTGGGGCTCCACCAGCGGCTCCTCGAACGCGAGCGCCTCGACTACGACCTGCGCCTTGCGCGACAGATCCAGCGCAACCTCCTGCCGCGTGATCCGCCGCGTGTGGTGGGCTTCGATTTCTCGGTGCACTACGAGCCCGCGTTTCACGTGGGCGGCGACTTCTACGACTTCCTCTGGTTGGAGCCGACGAAGCTCGCGCTGGTGGTGGGCGACGTGTCGGGCAAGGCCATCTCGGGCGCGCTCTTCATGGCTCGCGTGACCAGCGAGATCCGCGCGGCGGCGCCCGTCGAGAGCTCGCCGCGCAGGGTGCTCCAGCGCGTGAACCGCGCGCTCTCCGAGGTGGCCGAAGACGGCATGTTCACCACGATGGTCTACGTGGTGATCGACCTGCAGCAGAACGTGCTGCGCTTCGCCAACGCGGGACACACCACGCCCATCCTGCGGCGCGGCGGCGAGGTGATTCCGCTGGAGAGTCCCGAGGCGCGCACACTCCCGCTCGGCATCGAGGTGAAGATCGATGTGGGCGAGGCGCAGGTGCAGCTCCAGCCCGGCGACACGCTGATGCTCTACACCGACGGTCTCATCGAGGCGCGCTCGCCGCGGGGAGAGTTCTACGGTCAGGAGCGGCTCCAGCACTCGGTGGAGCGGGCCTCGGGGCTCGCGCGCAGCACCCTCGAAGCGGTGCTCGCCGACCTCGATCGCTTCGTCGAAGAGGCCCCGCAGGCCGACGACCAGACCGTCGTGTGCCTCTCGGTCAACGACGCCGCGCCGAAGCGCTTCCAGAGCATTCCGCCGACGGTGATTCCTCCCGCGATCGATTGATCGTCAGGGGGGGTGAATGGCGCGTCGTGCGCGCGCAACGAGGCGACACACGGTGACCGGACCGCGATGACTCTTTGGGGGATGCATTGAGACGACGAACGATCGAACGGGGTGCGCTCTGGCTGTGGTGCGTGCTTGCGTGCGTGTGGTGCGCGGCGTGTGTGCCCGTGGAGGAGCGCGGCGCCGCGGTGCAGGCGAGCAGTGAGTGTGCGGCGCGCGAGGTCACGCCCGCGCGGTACCTCCGACAGCTCTCGATGGACCTACGCGGCGCGCCACCGAGCGTTGACGAGTACAACCGGGTCGAGGCGCAGGGAGGGATCACCGACGCGATCGTCGACGGCATGCTCGCCGATCCGCGCTTTCTCACGCGCGTGAAGCGATGGCACTCCGATCTGCTCTGGCCGAACATGGGCGGCTTCGAGATGTGGGTCGGCGCGCGGCTCGTGGTGACGCAGCCCGCGGGGCAGGGGCTCAACGCCGACAACGCCAACCCCGAGTGGCTCCTCCAGGCGATGGACCGTCGCAGCGACGAGGCGACGTGTCCGCCCGCGGGCACCGTCGAGAACCTCACGGCGGCGGCGTGCTGCACCGCGAGCAACCCGAACCACCCCGCGTGCTGTCGCGTGCGCAACGCGGCCTACAACGCGAACGATCCCGCGTGCGTGGCGAAGTCGGCGGCGCTGCCCGCGGTGTTCTCGTACGGCACCGCGACGGGCGACCGTCTGCTGCGCGGCGGAGACACGTACCTCGGCTGCGACATGAACGTGGCCTATCCGCCGCCGCGCGTGGCCGCAGGCGACACGCGATGGCTTCGCGAGGCGAGCGGGCGGCCCTACTACCTCTCGCCGAAGAACGGATCGCGTCGGTACTACTACGACGACCGCGACGTGCCGCTGCCCTACCACAGCGCCGCGACGTGCCCGAACTACTGCCGCGCCGCGCGCCCCACGGGCCCCGGTGGAACGTGGGCCCGCACGGACTACGTCGCGAAGACGAAGGTCGAGGGCGGGCGCACGCTCGAAGGTGACGGACCGGGCTACGCGTGTCCCGCGGGGTACACCGAGGTCGAGAACCCCTGCGACAACGTGGTCGAGGTGCGGCTTCAATCGCGGGTGGAGATCCGTCGCGAGGGGTGGGTGCTCGCGCAGCCGTGGTGGTCGAACGGGCGCTGGGTGAAGACCTGCGCGTACGAGTCGCAGGAGCGGACCGAGAGCGTCGCGCGGCGCGTGACCTGTCGACCGGGGATCTACTACGAGGCCTCGTGCGGGTGCGGTCCGCGCGGCGCGTGGTGCGCGCCCTTCACGGGGGAGCCGATGCGTCCGTCGCGCACGATCGCGCGGCTGCTGGAGGCGCTCAACCGCGAGCCGCTGGAGATCGTCGCGTCGGTGGTCGAGCGCGACGAGGACTACGCCACGATCTTCACCACACGCCGCGGCATGGCGAACGGCCCGCTGGCCTTCATGAACCGCTACCAGGCGGAGCAGATGGGCGAGCTCGATTTCACGCCGAGCGCGCCGCCCGATGCGCTCCCCGAGCTCGCGCCCGATGACCCGACCTGGCACGCGTACGTGCGCGCCGAGCAGCACAGCGGCGTGCTCACGACGCCGGTGTTCCTCGCGCGCTTTCCGACGCTGCGCTCGCGGATCAACCGCTTCCGTTCGGCCTTTCTGTGCAGGCCCTTCGTGCCGTCGAGCGATCCGCCGCCGCCGCCTGAAAACAGTTGCCACAGCGAATCAAACCTCGCGCGCCGCTGCGGCTGTCAGTACTGCCACGCCTCCATCGAACCGCTCGGCGCCGCCTGGGGACGTTGGGCCGAGCGCGGCACGCGCTACCTCGACCCGGTGAACTTCCCGACGCTCGATCCGATCTGCGCGTCGTGTCAGGGCTCGGCGTGTCCGCAGCGCTGCCGGTACTACTTCACCACGCCGCTCGATGGCGACTCGGCGTCGTTCCTCGGGCGACTCCAGTCGTACGTGTACCGCAGCGACGACGAGGTGCGACGCATCGAGGCCGGTCCGCGCTCGCTCGTGGCCGACACCCTCGCGAGCCGCGAGCTCCAGTCGTGCACCGTGCGAACCGCGTGGGCCAACCTGCTCAACCGCCCCATGAGCGACGACGAGATGACCCGCGTGCTGCCCGAACTCGTGCGCACCTTCGACGCGAGCGGCCGCAGCTACCGCGCGCTCGTACGCGCCATCGTGACCTCGCCCGCCTACCGGAGGATCGACTGATGCGCGCCCGCACCGTGCTCCTCTGCGCGCTCCTCGCGTCGGCCTGCGCGCGTGATGAATCGCTCGCGTGGGTGTCGCCGCGCGTGACGCCGACGACGCCGCCCGCACCGCCGCCCCCGGTCCCCGAGTCGCCGCACGACCACCTCGTGCCCGGCTCGGCGACGCCCGTGAACCCCGGCGCCGTGCCCGATGCAGGCACGTCGGGCCTCACGCTCGACGACCCTACGCGCAACGCCCACGTGGGCCGCGCGCCGCGTCGCCTCGACCTCGATCAGTTCCGCGCCTCGTTGGAGCAGCTGCTCGGCGCCTCGTGGACGGGGCCGCAGACCGTACGCACCGCCGAGGCTCCCTCGGGCGTGCGCTTCGAACCCAACGCCGACCTGTTGGAGTTCTTCGCGCAGACCCTCGGGCGCCCCGACTACATCACCACCACCGCCGAGGTGCTCGAACCCACGGTGACCTTCGCGAAGCTCGCGAACGACGCCGTGCGGAGCGTCTGCGCCGCGGGCGTTCTCGCCGACGTGGCGCGCGCGCCGGCGCAGCGGATCCTCCTCACGCAGGTGGCGCCCGACGACACGCTCGCGCGCAACGAGCCCGGTGTGCGGCGCAACCTCGCGGCCCTCACGCTGCGGCTCTGGGGCGAGCGCCACGCGCCCGACGACGCGCTCATCACCGACCTCGTCGCGGTGTTTCGCGCGGGCTCGACGCGCACCGGGGCCACGCCCCTCGATGGCTGGCGGGCCGTGTGTATCGACCTCGCGACCGATCCGAAATTCCTCTCGTACTGAGCGCACCAGGAGCCCCCACGATGCCCAGACCCATTGGCCTCGACGAGCGCCGCGCGCGCGAAGGGTTCACCGTCACGCGGCGCCGCTTTCTCGGCGGCGTCGCGGGCGCCACCGCGGCGAGCGCGCTGGGGTTCAGCCGCCTCGCGCGCGCCGACCTTCCGATGCCCGCGGGGCGCGCGTTTCTGTTCTGCTACTTCCCCGGGGGATGGGATCAGCTCATGCTGCTCGATCCCCGCGACCCGTCGCGCTTCCTCGACGCCGAGCGCAGCCGCACGCTCATCGAGCTCCGCTACAACGACCTCGAAGGGCTCATGGGATACCGCGGGCAGCTCGTGCGCCCCGCGACGCCGAGCCCCTTCGTGTTCGGTCCCCTCGCGCAGCGCGCGGGCCGTCGCGTGAACCTCACCGACTTCGTCGACCGCATGGCCATCGTGCGCGGCATCAACATGGCCGCCCTCGGTCACGAGGTGGCGTACCGCTACTTTCTCACCGCGACGTACCCCGTAGGCACGAGCGCGCGCGGCACCAGCGTGGCCACGGAGATCGCCGCGCTCATGGCCCCGCGCATCGCGCGCAGGCCGCTCACGAACATGGCCGTGGGCATCGAGACCTACAACGACCGCTACCCCGCGAACACCAGCGCCCTCTCGGTGCGCAACGCGCAGGACCTCATGCTCGTGCTCGCGCCGGGCGTGACCGCCGAGGCCACCGACGTCGAGGCCGCGATCACCGCGCGACGCAACCGCGCGGGCGACTGCGGCGACGAGGTGTACGACCGCCGCGGGCTCTGGTCGGTGATGCGCGAGGCGCGCGGAACGGCCGACGGGCTCGTGCGCGAGCGCGTGTCGAGCAACTTCGAGTTCGTGAACGCCGACACGCCCGCGGCGCAGGCGATCCGCGCGCGCTACGGATTCGCGCGGGGCGAGGCCGACCATCCCGGCGCCCGCGCGGCCCTCGCGGTGCAGGCCATCAAGACAGGCATCTCGCAGGTTGTCAGCGTGACGGTGGGGCAGGGCACCGACACGCACTTCGGCAACAACGCGGTGCACGCCCGCGTGCTCACGCCCGGCGTCGAGGCCTTTCTCGCGGCCCTCGACGACCTGCGCTCGTCGCCGCACCCCGAAGGCGGCACCTTTCTCGACCACACCACGGTCGTGGGCTTCTCCGAGTTCGCGCGCGCGCCGCTGTTCAACACGTACAACGGCCGCGATCACCACCAGAACAACTCGCTCATGCTCGTGGGCGCGGGCATTCGCGGCAACACCCTCGTGGGCGCCACGAGCGACGTGGGCATGTCGCCGATGCCCTGGGATTTCGCGACGAACCGCGTGAGCGACTCGGGGGTGATCCTTCAGCCCGAGCACATCGCCGTGACGTTGCTCGCATCCGCGGGGGTGACCTCCACGCGCTTCCGTCATCCGCCCATCACCGCCGTGCTGTCGGAGTCTCGGTGATGCGCCGCCCGATGCTGTGCCTCGCGTCCGTGGCGCTCGCCGCGGGGTGCTTCGGTGCGCCCGAGAACGCGCCCACGCCGCCCGATGGGACCGTCGTCGTCGAAGACCGTCCATCGCCCACCGACGCGTGCGCGTGCGACGTCCGCACGGACCTTCCCACGGAGCCACTCGACGACGTGTCGGAAATCTCCGACGTATCGGAAATCTCCGACGCATCGGTCGACGTCGGCTGTCCCGCCCTCGTGGTGACGCCGACGACGTTGCGGCTGGCGACGGGCGCGGTGGCGAGCTTCGCCGTGCCGACGCCCACGACGGGGCTCGTGCTCTTTCGCGCGCTCGCCGACGCTGCCACCTTGCGCGGAACGCTCGTGACGCCCGGCGGAAACGTCGTCGCGGGCGGGCAGGCGACGAGCTTCGACGTCGAGGCCGTCGACGGCGTGTGCGCGCGGTCGGCGCGGGCGCACGTCGAGGTGGTGGGCCCCATGCGCGTGTCGCCGTCGAGCGCGCGGGTGCGCCCCGGGGCCACGGTGCAGTTCACGGTGTCGGGCACGCTGGGCGAGGCCGAGTGGCGTCCGCTCAACGCATCGACCGCGACGGTCGGAACGCTCACGGGCACGACCTTTCGCGCGGGCGCGCAGCCGGGCCTCGCGACGTGGATCGTGCGCGATCGCGGGAGCACGCAGGAGGTCACCGTCACCGTGCAGGTGGCCGATGGGGTGACGCTCGCGCCGCGCGTGCCGACGCTGCTCGTGCCCGCGGGCCGCCGTGTTCCGCTCACGTGGGTCGGCGGCACCGACGCGCTCAACGCCTCGGTCACCGTCGATGGAACGGGCGGCTCGGTCGTGCGTGACGGCGACGCGCTGTGGTTCGACGCGCGGGGCGCACACGCGGGCGTCTCCACCGTGTCGGCGCAGGACCTCGGCACCGGCGACCGCGCCACGGTGCGCATCGTGGTGGGCGACGAGCTCACGAGCACACCCGCAGGACGCGGCGAGAGCAGCCCCTCGGGCACGCTCGCGTGGGGCGACGTGAACGGCGACGGCAACGCCGACCTCGTGGTGGGACAGCCCTTTCTACACGGCGCGGCGGTCTACGGCGGACGCGTGTCGGTGCACCTCGGCGACGCGCGCGGCAACGTCTCGGCGACGCCCGCGGCGCGCTTCGAGGGCGCGCGCGCCAACGACTTCTCGGGCCAGGCGCTCCGCGTGCTCGACGTGAACGGCGACGGCGTCGACGACGTGCTCGTGGGCAGCCCCGAGCGCGATCTGCACCGCGTGAACGTGGGCTCCGTCGAGGTGTGGACCGGCGCCCCCGAGGGCTTTCACAGCACGCCCACGCAGGCGCTCCTCGGGGCCTCGGAGAACGAGCGCTTCGGCGCCGCGTTTCAGGTCGCCGACGTGATCGGCAGCGAGCGCCCCGACCTCATCATCGTGTCGCCCGGCGCGCGCGGTCCGGCCATCGTCGACGCGCCCTGCGCCGCCGTGGGACGCATCTACCTCCACGAGGGATCGGGCGACCCCGCGCGCCCCTTCGGCCCGACCCCGTGGCAGACCCTCGAACTCTTCGTGCCCGACCCGACACCCTCGCGCTGTCACGTCGGCGAGACGCTCTTCGCGAACAGTCCGCCCGCGCTCTTCGACGCGGACGGTGACGGCGTGCGCGACCTCGTGGTGGGCCTTCCCCTCGCGCTCGCGACCGATCGTTCGCCCTACCTCGGACGTGTGGTGATCTACCGCGGCCTCGGTCGCACGATGGGCTTCGAACGCCGTCCGTCGCGCGTGATCGAGATCGCGGGAACGCTCGGGCTCGCGCAGTTCGGCGCGGGCGTCGAGGTGCTGCGCACGCCCATGGGCGAGGCCCTCGTGGTGCGCGCGCCACGCATGCACGCCAATCCCATGACCGGTGTGCCCGATGGAGACACGCGCGGGGCGCTCTACGTGTTCCACGCGGCGGGCCTCGCGGGCGCGGCGTCGGTGGCGTCGCCGCTGTTCCTCACGACGGCGCGCGCGAGGGCGTCGTTCGTGGGCACGGGCAACGACGCGGCGGGCGCGAGCGCGGCCGTGGGCGACCTCGACGGCGACGGCAGCGACGACTACCTCGTGGGCGGCTGGATCGGCGGCGTTCCCACACCGGGAAAGGTCTGGGCCTTCGACAACGCGTCCTTCGCGCGCGCCCTCACCGCAGGCGGAACGCTCACGCCCACATGGACCCAATCGGGCGCGGGCACCGAGGCCCTCGGCAGCGCCGTCGCCATCGAGTCGACGAGCGCCGCCGTGCGCGCGCGGGCCTTCGCCGTGACGGCCTCGTTGCGCGAGACTGCGGCCGGTCCCTTCGCGGGCGCCGTCGAGCTCGTGGCCTCCACCGCACGCACCGCCATCACCGCACGATGGAGCGCCCACGCGCCCCTCTCGCTCCCGCTGTTTTCCGGTGGCGACGCGTACGGCACCGCGGTGCTCGCAGGACCCTTCGCACCCAACGCCGCGGGCGTCGCGCTCGTGTCGTCTCCGCTCGCGAACGCGCCGATCGCGTCGGTGCTCCGTCCGCGCGTGGGCACGCTCACGCAGTTCGCGCAGACGGCGGCGACGGGCACGCGCGTGCTCTCCGGCGATCGCGATTTCGCGCAGCTCGGCACGGCCCTCACGGCCCTCGATTTCAACGGCGACGGCCGCCTCGACCTCGCCCTCGGCGACCCCAACGCGGCCTCGGGCGGATGGGACGTGGTTCGTCGCGGCGCCGTCGCAACACCCGCCGACAACCGATGTTTTCTCCGCACGGCGGCCGGTGCGACCGTCGAGGCCTCGGTCGCGGGGCGCGGCGTCGTGCGCATCTTCACGCAGACCGCCGACGGGCGCTTCGTCGAGCGCGTGAACGTGTACCCGCGTGAGCCCGACGCCGAGCGCGGACTGCGCGGCGGACTCGGCGCCTTCGTCACCAACGCGCGCGACGTGAACCGCGACGGCTACGAAGACCTGCTCGTCGCGCACACCAACGCGTCGGGCGCCGAGGTCGTGCTCGGACGCCCCGACGACACGATGGGACGCATCACCGTCGCGTGCGGTGATGAGCTCGCCGCGCCGTGGTGGCCCGCGCGCACCGATGGAGCGGGCTTCTCGGGCCTCGCGGGCTTCGGCGACCTCGACGGCGACGGATGCGCAGAGACCGGCGCGGGCTTCGTCGGCGGCGCGCGCGCGGGGGTGGTCGTGCGCTTCGGCTTCGGCCCGCGGTGCGCGCGGGGACACACCACGCCCTTCGACCTCCAGCTCGCGGTCGATGCGTCGCGGCTCGTCGACAACCGTGTGGGCGATGTCTCCACGCGCGTCGACGACGACTACGACCGCGGCCCGCCCACGTACACGGGCTCGACGCTCGGCGCGCCGGGCGATGTGACCGGCGACGGCGTTCCCGATCTGTTGCTACGCGCGTCGTCGTGGGCCCTCGGTGACGGCACCGACCCCGCCGTCGAGGTGCTCTCGGGCGCGTGGCTCGCGGGCCTGTGCCCCGACCGCGCGTGCCCCACCGGACGCGTGGGCGCGCTCTTCTCCGACGGCGCGTACCGACGCGTGGCGATTCAAGACGTGCGCGCGCCCGACCACTACGTGCTCCAGAGCCCCGACGGCGCCGACACGCGCTTCGGGCTCGGGATCACGGGCGCAGACTTCGACGGCGACGGCGTGCGCGACCTCGTGGCCGGCGCCGGAGACCGCACGCTCCGCGGTGTGGCCGCGGGCGCGGTGATGGTGTGGCGCGGCGGGCGTGATGCGACCTTCACGGGCGCCCCGTGGCTCATGGCCGTGGGCGACACGACGGCGGTCACACGCTTCGGCAGCAGCGTCTCCGTGGCGCCCTCGACGACGCCCGCGGGCACGTGGATGGTCGTCGGCGCGCCGGGCGCGTCGCCCTCGGGACCGGGCACGGGCGCGGCGTTCCGGTGGTTCGTGCCGCGGTGACGGCGCGGGGCCGCGTTGTGATATACGCCGCGGCCATGCGAACGGTGTTGCGCGATGGGCGTGTGATCGATCCGGCCTCGGGCTTCGACGGCGTCGCCGACGTGGTGATCGAGGGCGGACGCATCACGCACGTGGGCCCCGGCGCAGCGGCCCTCGCGGCGGGCGCCGAGCGCGACACGCGGGTGATCGACTGCCGCGGGCGCTGGGTGGTGCCGGGCTTCGTCGACGTGCACACGCACCTGCGCGAGCCGGGGCTTGAGTACAAAGAAGACATCGCGTCGGGCACGCGCGCGGCGGCCGCGGGAGGGTTCACCACGGTGTGCGCCATGCCCAACACGCGCCCCGTGAACGACAACCGCGCCATCACCGAGATGATGGTCGCGAAGGCCCGCTCGCACGGCGTGGTGCGCGTGCATCCGATCGGCGCGATCACGCGCGGGCAGCAGGGCCGCGAGCTCACCGAGATGGCCGACCTGCGCGACGCGGGCTGCGTGGCCGTGAGCGACGACGGGCGCTGCGTCACCGACGCGGCGGTCATGCGACGGGCGCTGGAGTACGCCCACACCTTCGGGCTCCCCGTGGTGCAGCACGCCGAGGATCACACGCTCACCGCGGGCGCGCAGATGCACGAGGGCGCCATCGCCACGCGACTCGGGCTCAAGGGCTGGCCCCGCGTCGCCGAGGATCACATCGTCGCGCGCGACCTCATGCTCGCGGCGGCCACCGGCGCGCACTACCACCTCGCGCACGCGAGCACGCAGGGGAGCGCCGCGCTGCTGCGCGAGGCCAAGGCCCGGGGCATCCGCGTGACCGCCGAGGTGACGCCGCACCACCTCACGCTCACCGACGAGGCGGTGCTTGGATACCGAACGGTCTGCAAGGTGAACCCGCCGCTGCGCGAGCGGGGCGACGTCGACGCGCTCATCGACGCGCTCGCCGACGGCACCCTCGACTGCATCGCGACGGACCACGCGCCGCACGCGGCCATCGAGAAGGACTGCGAGTTCTCCGAGGCGGCGCACGGCATGGTGGGCCTCGAGACCTGCGTGGCGCTGCTCCTCGACCTGGTGCGCAGCGGGCGCGTGAAGGCCTCGCGCCTCGTCGACGCGCTCACGGCGGCCCCGGCCCGCGCCTTCGGCTTCGACGCGGGTGCGCTCCGTGTGGGCGCGCTCGCCGACGTCACCGTGATCGACCCCGAACTCCATTGGACCATCGACCCGTCGCGCTTCCGTTCGAAGAGCCGCAACACGCCCTGGGAGGGCGTGCGCGTGCAGGGCGCCGTCGTGCGCACCTTCGTGGCGGGCGACGAGGTCTTCACCCACGAACGCGCGAGCGACGCATGACCGCACTCTCCGGCACCCAACCCCAGCGCGGCGTGCGCTACCGCTTCACGCTGCTCGACCACGACGACACCCGCGCCGCCTACGAGGTGTGCGTGCAGACGGCCTCGGGCGAACACACCGTGCGCATCGCCGTCACCGCCGCGGGCGCCACGCTCGATGGCTCCCCCGAGGGGCTCGACGAGGCCCACGTCACGCAGCTCCTCGCGCTCGCGAAGACCATCGCGCGCCGCGACGACGACATGCCCTGGCCGCGTCGCGTGGAGCGCTGGCGCTCGCCCGGCGTGCGCTGACAGAGAATGTCCGTTACGGAGTGACCGTGGCGACCACGGGGTCGGGGCTGTAGGCCCGGCGCTCGCGGTACGCGCGCATCTCGTCGGGGGTGACGGCGCGGGCGATGACGAAGAGGTCGTCGACCTTGCCTTCGAGGCCGAGCTGCGCCTCGCCGGCGTTCATGTCGGCGCCGATGATCACCGGCGCTTCGTAGTACTGGATGGGCGTGTCCGGGGGATAGCGGCACACGCCGCCGGGGCAGTAGCGCTCCTGCGGCCAGAGGTCGAGGTCGCGGGGGAACTCGTACATGTTCTCGTCGTAGTAGCTGCGACGTGTGGCGTGGGGCGTGGTGGTGACGTCGACGGTCATCGCCGCGAAGTGCCAGCGGCGGACGAACTGCTCCTGCGTGAAGGGCGCGCGCGTCGTGACGTGGGCGTACTGGTCCACGTTGAGGCACGGGTACACACACGTATTGCCCTGCAGAAACGAGTTGGTCGCGTCGTCGGAGCGGAAGAAGATCGCCCAGGGGTTGAAGATCGACGAGCCCTCGAACATCGCGCCCGGATACGGCGGCGTCGCGTGCTCGGGCCACCCCGCGCAGATCACGGTCTGGAAGTTGTCCTCGAACGCGTCGGCGGGCGACTCGGTGTAGACCCACACGCCCACCGTGAGCTGCATGTTGGCCGCCTGGAACGGCTTCACGTGCTGCGTGCGCCAGTTCACGATGCGTCCCTCGATCGTGCGCGAGGGGTTGCGCGTGTCGGGGATGATCTGCATGCGCGGGAAGTTCAGCGACCACTGGTTGCGCGTGAAGCGCGCGGCGGCGTTCGTCGGCGCGAGGAGCGACGGCGGCGCCTCGCGGCTCCAGAGCGCGGGCGGGGTCACGGCCTCGGGCGTGCCGCGCACCACGGGGGTGTCGTGCGTGTACGCATCGAAGGGTTCGGTGCCCGCGACGGGACACGTGCGGGTGCCCGTTCCCTCGTCGAAGGTCCACGCGCCGAGGAGGTTCGCGGCGTGCGTGGGCACGCGGTCGAAGGTGTCGTCGTAGCTGTTGGCCGCGGTCACCGGCGCGCCGCCGCCGTAGTAGAGCGTGAGCGTGGCGCCCGCCGCGGGAATCTCGGGCACGCGCACCCACACCTCGCCCATCGCGCAGTTGGTCACGAAGTGCGGCGCCCACACGCCCGCCGCCGTGCGGAACACCATGCGGTCGCAGGCCGTGCCCACGTCGCTCCGCATCGACGCCGGCAGCGTGACCTTCACCTGGAACTCCGTGAGCGTCGACCGCGCGCCCGTCACCGACACGCGCGCCTGCCGCGGCAGCCCGCACGACGCCGTGCCCGCACACGGGTCCGTGCGCGGCGTGGCCACCGGCGGCGTACACATCGCGCCGAGCGGAGGCACATCGGGGGGAGGGGCGTCTTCCATCGGCGTGACGCCGCCGTCGCTGCCGGGGGGCACGAGGCTCCCGCGCGTGGGGCAGCCCGCGAGGAGGGCGAAGAGCACCATGCCCACGGCGCGGCCCTGCGGGCGAAGGAACGTGTCGTCGTCGCGCATCACCCGCGAACTCTCTCACACGGCTCGCGCCGCGCTCAACCCGCCGCGGCCCGACGCGCTTGTCTCGTACGCGCGCACTCCCGCACGATCGCGGACCATGCGCGTTCGACTCGCACCGCTGCTGCTCCCCTTCGCCCTCGCGCGGTGCGCCGATGCGCCACCCGCCGAGGCAGACATTCCCCGCACGCGACTCGCGCCCGCGATGGCCCGCGCGACCGCGGCCACGGTGCCCACGCTCACGCCCTCGACCTCCGACGGCGTGCGCGCGTTTCCCGGCGCCGAGGGCTTCGGCGCATCGGCCACGGGCGGACGCGGCGGCCGCGTGATCTGGGTCACCACCCTCGCGTCGACGGGCCCCGGATCCCTCGCCGCCGCGCTCGCCGAGACCGGCCCGCGCTACGTGCTCTTCGCCGTGAGCGGGGTCATCGACGCGTCGCCGTACATCGCCCACGGAGACGTCACGATCGCGGGGCAGACCTCGCCGGGCGGGGTCATCGTGCGGGGCATCCACACCGACGAGGCGCGCTTCTGCGACAGCACGTGCGGCGCGGGCGTGGTGGGCGTCGACAACGTGGTGATGCGCCATCTGCGACTGCGCCCCGGACCGCAGGACGGCAACGAGCTCATCGACGGCGACGCGCTGCGCATCCGTCACTCGCGCAACGTGATGATCGACCACGTGTCCGCCGAGAACGCGATCGACGAGGCCATCGAGCTCTCGTACTCGAACCACGTCACCGTGCAGGACTCGCTCCTCGGCGAGACCCTCGGCGAACACGCCGTGCGCGGCGGCATGCTGATGAACTACTCGAACCCCGCGGCGGGCTACGCGCTCGATGCGATCGCGGTGATCCGCACGGCGTGGGTGCGCGCGCTCGGACGCTACCCCGAGGTGTCGCACGAGAGCGCCGCGGCGGCGGGCTCCACGATGCAGCTCGAACTCTCGAACAACCTGCTCTGGGACCAGCGCTACTACATCGACACGGGCCACCGCGCGGGCCCCGCGTCGAACCCCCGCGGCGATGCGTTCTACGCGCTCAACTGGGTGGGCAACGTGAGCGTCGCGCGGCCCTCGTACCGCTACGCGATGCTCTGGTTCGCGAACCCCACGGGGCGCTCCACGGTGTTCTTCGACGACGACGTGTTGAGCAACCGCCCCGACCGCACGAACTGGCAGCTCAACTACTGCTGCGACGACTTCGCCGACGCGCCCGCGCCGCCGCGACCCGCGTGGGCCCGCGACGTGCGCCATGACCATCCCGCGGTGCAGTACCTCCCTTCGGGCGACGTGCGCCGCTACGCGCTCGCCCACGCCGGGGCCTTTCCCCGCGACCCCATGGACCGTCGACTCATGGGCTACGTGGCCGACGGCGTTGCGCTCGATGACGGCGTCGACGCGAACCCCGCGCGAGACACCTTCGCGCGCGACCCCGCACCCACGGCGCCCGCCGACAGCGACCGCGATGGAATGCCCGACGACTGGGAGCGCGCCGAGGGACTCGACCCCATGACCGACGACCACAACGGCACCGCCGCGGGCATGCGCCGCGGAGGCGTGTGGGCGGGATATCCCAACCTCGAGGTGTGGCTCCACGAGCTCGCCGAGCGTCGGCTCACCGAGGGCCCCTGGGGGCGCTGACGGCTTCTCGCACACTGCGTCCGAGGGGGGCGCTGTCGAGCGTCGTAGCAACGCCGCGCGGCCGTGTGCGACCCTCCGGCACCGTGACCACCTTCACCCGCGACGTTCTCACGCTCACGAACCCCGACGCCCTCGCCGACTCGATCGCGGCCTCGCTGCGCGAGCTGGTGATGGGCACGCTGCGCCGCCGCGGCCTCGTCGTGGGCATCTCCGGCGGCATCGACAGCGCGCTCTGCACGGCCCTCGCGGTGCGCGCGTTCGGCCCGCAGAAGGTCGTCGGGCTCTTCATGCCCGAGAGCGCCTCGTCGTCGGAGTCGCTCACGTACGGGAAGCTCCTCGCCGAGCGCTTCGGCATCGCGACGGTGACCGAAGACCTCGCGCCCGCGCTCCACGCGCTCGGGTGCTACACGCGGCAGGATGAGGCCATCCGCAAGGTGTTTCCGCAGTACGGCGCGGGGTGGAAGTCGAAGCTGGTGATCCCGTCGATCCTCGAAGGCGAGCGGCTCAACATCTCGCGCGTCGTGGTCGAGTCGCCCGAGGGCGAGCAGCAGAGCGCGCCGCTCCCGCTCGACGCGTACCTCCAGCTCGTGGCGGCGACGAACTTCAAGCAGCGCCTCCGCACGACGATGGAGTACTTCCACGCCGACCGGCTGAACTACGCGGTGTGCGGCACGCCCAACCGCCTCGAATACGACCAGGGCTTCTTCGTGAAGGGCGGCGACGGACTCGCCGACGTGAAGCCCATCGCGCACCTCTACAAGACGCAGGTCTACGCGCTCGCGCGGCACCTCGGCGTGCCCGACGAGATCTGCAACCGCGCGCCCACCACCGACACCTTCTCGCTCCCCCAGGGGCAGGACGAGTTCTACTACGCGCTCCCCTACGGCGAGATGGACCTCTGCCTCTGGGCGCGCAACCACGACGTGCCCGCCGACGAGGCCGCGCGCGCGCTCGGGCTCACCGCCGACCAGGTGACCCGCGTGTACAAAGACATCGACGCCAAGCGCCGCGCGACGCGCCCGCTCCACCTCACCGGACTGCTCATCGAGAAGGTTCCCGAGGTGCTCGGGTGATCGCCGCGCGCACGACCGCGTCGCTGCTCGAAACCTCGGCGGCGCGCGTGCCCGACCGCACCGCGCTCGTCGCCCAGAACCGTCGGCTCACCTACCGCGAGCTCGACGCGCGCGCCTCGCAGGTGGCCCACGTGCTCCGCGCGCAGGGCGTACGTCGCGGCGACCGTGTGGTGATCTTCGGCGACAACTCCGTCGACGTGGCCGTGGCCGTGTGGGCCGTGCTCAAGGCCGACGCGGCCTTCGTGGTGCTCAGCGGACAGACCCGCGCCGAGAAGCTCGCCTACGTGATCGCCGACTGCGACGCGCGCGCGGTGATGGTCGACGCCGTCGCCACGCCGCACTGGACGGGCGCCGCCGTGATCCTCGGCGCGCGCTGCCCCGCGATGCTCGTGCTCCGCGGATGGTCGCAGCCCGAGGGAGAGCACCGCGCCGTGGCCATCGCCCGCGAGGCCGGCGTGGCGCGCGTGGCCCTCGTCGATCCGCTCGCCGATGCATCGCCGACGACGGCCCCGGCGCGCGCGTCGATCGAGAGCGACCTCGCGATGATCATCTACACCTCGGGCAGCACCGGCGAGCCCAAGGGCGCGATGCTCTCGCACCGCAATGTCGAGTTCGCGAGCTGGAGCGTCACGTCGCTCCTCGGCAACCGCGACGACGACGTGATCTTCGGCGTCGTGCCCCTCGCGTTCAACTACGGGCTCTACCAGTGGATCATGGCCGTGCGCCTCGGGGCCACGCTGGTGATGGAGCGCGGGTTCACCTTTCCGATGCACGCCCTCGCGCGCGCGTCGGCCGAGCGGGTCACGGGCTTCGCGGGCGTGCCCACGATGTTCGCGATGCTCGCCGAGCTGCGCGACGTGACCCCGCCCGACCTCTCGTCGGTGCGCTACGTGAGCAGCACGGCGGCGCAGCTTCTTCCCCGACACCTCGACGCCATCGCGCGGTTCTTTCCGAACGCGAAGGTGTTCTCGATGTACGGCCTCACCGAGTGCAAGCGCGTGTCGTACCTCCCGCCCGAGCGCCTCGCCGACAAGCCCGACAGCGTGGGCGTGGCCATTCCGGGCACGGAGTTCTGGGTGGTCGACGCGGACGGAGTACGTCACACGCACAGCGCCGAGGGTGAGCTCGTCGTGCGCGGCCCCCACGTGATGATGGGCTACTGGAACAAGCCCGAGGCCACTGCGCGCTGGCTTCGCGACGGAGACCTCCCCGGCGAGCGCGTGCTCTACACGGGCGACCTCTGCCGCCTCGACGACGAGGGCTACCTCACCTTCGTGGCCCGCATGGACGAAGTGATCAAATCGCGCGGCGAGAAGGTCGCTCCCCGCGAGGTCGAGCGCGCCATCGAGCGCATCGAGGGCGTGCGCGAGTGCGCGGTGATCGGCGTCGCCGACGAGATCCTCGGCGCGGCCGTGAAGGCCTTCGTGGTGCTCGAAGAGAGCGCGCGGGGAAGGTACTCCGAGCGCGACGTGATCCAGCGCGCGGGCCAGTGGCTCGAGAGCTACATGGTGCCGCGGCACGTGGCCTTCGTCGACGCGCTCCCGCGCACCGACATGGGCAAGATCACCAAGAAGGGCCTCGGCTGAATCGCCGTTCAGCGCAGGGCTTCGGGCCGCGCGTCGAGGCGCACGGTGCGGCCCTCGCGCGTGTACTCCAGCCGGTACGCGCGCCCGCCGCACTCGACCTGGCGCGTGCGCTTCGCGAGGTCGTACACCGCGAACTCATCACGCTGCGCGGGCCCGATGCGCGTCGAGGCGCCGAGCCCCGAGGGCGTGGCCGTGGCGCGCTCCAGCCCGAGGTGATCGCCCCAGTACGTGAGCACCACGCGCTGGAGCCCCGCGTCGGCCTGCGCGTCGTCGAAGGCCGCGCCCACGCTCGTCACCGCCACGGGCAGCGGCACCACGAGCGGCGCCCACCCCGAGGGGAACCACGCCACCCGCGGCACGCCCCGCTCGGCACCCATCACGGTCTGAAAGAACAGCGCGTTCGCAGGGCCCGCGAGCTGTCGCGCGAACTCGAAGCGACCCACGCCGATGGGCACGCGCTCACCCGCCGTCGCCGCGCCCTCGGGCGTCGCCGACCACGGGGACGGAGCCCGCGGCGGCGCCATCGCGAGGGCCCGCGCGGTGTCGACGTGCCAGGCCTGCAGATGCCACGGCCCGCCCGCGCTCCGGGGCACGTTGCGCAGCGCCACCAGCGTCGGATGGGCACCGCCGCGCGCCGCCACCACCGCGCCCTCGCCGAGCTCCGTCGCGCCCGCGCCATCGCCCACGCGCACGAGCGCCACACGCTCGCCCGCGTGCGTGCGCACCGTGGCCGCGACGAGCGCGTGATCGCCCTGTGCGTCGAGTACGAAGGCGCCCTCGACGTGCGCGCGCATCAACGCGGGAGCCTCACGCACACGCACCGTGGCGCCCTCGACCTTCGCCGCGCGCAACGCCTCGGTGGCAGTGGACCACGCGAGCCACACCGCGCGCCCCTCGACGCGGGGACGACCGAGCACCGTCGCATCGGAGGCCACCGTGTGCGCCTCGCTCCACCGGCCGTCGTCACGCAGCGAGCGCGTGGCCACGGAGAGCGTTCGTCCCGCGCGCCAGGTCACCGCGAGCGTGCGGTCGCTGCACGCGGCTTCGAGCTCCAGCGACGCCTGCGGGCTCGCGTCGAAGGTCAGCGCCTCGCCCTCGCGCCACGGCGCCGACGGGGCCTCTGCGGTGGCAGCGGCGGTCATCGCGGGCACGGTCAACGCCGCGCGCATCGGAGCGCCACGGTCACGCGGCGCGCGCGCCGTGCCCTCGCGACACGCCGCGAGGAGGAGCACCGGAAGCACGATCGTGAGGGCCCGCACAGCGCGTGACTCTAGGCGAGTGCGCGGGCATGGCAATTCTTCGGCGCGCGGTGCCGTGATAGCGTCCGCCGCGATGTCGGCCATGCTCCAACGGGTGATGCTGCTGGGCCTCGTGGCGCTCGGGTGCCGCGGGCGCGAGCGGCCCGATCTCCGTCGCGTCACGCCCCTCGTCGCGAACGCGCCCGCGACGGACTCCGAGGCGCGCGATGCCGGTCGTTCACGCCCCGCGAACGCGCCCCGCACGCACCGCGCCGTGCGCTACATCGCCGACCGTCCCGCGCCCGATGGCGCCCTCGCCGTGCGCTGGGGAACCACACGCGCCGAGCTCGCCGCGCGCAACACGGCGGCGTCGATCCAGTGCCGCGACTCGGGGGAGTACACGTTCTGTCCGCGCGCGCTCGTGGAGCTTCCGATCGCGGGGATCGTGACCTACGAGTTCTGCGGCGCGGGGCTCTGCGCGGTGTCGATCGACGGCCCGCGCACGCGCGACGAGGCGGCCATCGAGCAGCACTTCGACCGCCTCGTGGGCCTCGTGCGGGCCTCGCTCGGAGACCCCTCGGACGAAGGCCGCTCCACGGGCCCCGGATGCGCGGGACACCTCGCGCTGTGCCTCGCCTCGAAGCAGGCCGAACGCTCGGCCCGATGGACCTGGCGCGACGGCCCGCAGGTGCAGGTCTCCGTCGATCAGGACGAAGAGGACGCGTTCCAGGCCATCGCCGCCGCGACGTGGTTCTCCGCCGAGCGCGCGCGCCGTCAGGAGCCCGCCGACGATCCGCCCATCGCGCCCCGTGACGCCTCCGCCGACGCGCCCGTGGATGGGTCCGCCGACGCTCCATGATCCGTCGCGCCGCCGCGCTCCTCGTCGCGCTCGCGGCCCTCGCGCTGCCGGGTGAAGGCCGCGCCCAGCAGGACCCGCGCCTCGTCTGGCGCACGCTCGAAACCCCGCACTTCCGCATTCACTTCTACCAACAGATGGAGCCCATCGCGCGGCGCGTGGGCGAGGTGGCCGAGCGCGCGGCCGAGACCCTCCACGGTCCCCTCGGGTGGGCGCCCGATCGGCCCGTCGACGTGGTGCTCAGCGACGACACCGACGACGCGAACGGAAGCGCCACGGCCATTCCGCTCAACACGGTTCGGCTCTTCGTGACGGCGCCCGACGACCTCTCCGTGCTCAACCAGCACGACGACTGGCTCTCGACCCTCGTGACCCACGAGTACACGCACATCCTCCACACCGATCAGATCTCGGGTGTGGCGGCCATCGTGAACGCCATCGTGGGAAAACAATGGGCCCCCAACCAGGTGCAGCCGCGCTGGATCCTCGAAGGCCTCGCCACCTACGAAGAGAGCCTTCACACGCACGGCGGACGTCTCCGCTCGTCGCAATGGGACATGATCCTTCGGGCCGACGCGCTCGAAGACAACCTCGCGACCCTCGACCAGCTCACGTCGGGCGCGAACCGCTGGCCCCACGGATCGCTCTGGTACCTCTACGGCTCGTACGTGATGCAGTACGTGGCCGACCGATGGGGCCACGACGCGCTCCGTGACCTCTCCGTGGATTACGGCTCGCACGCGGCGCCATGGCAGCTCAACCGCGCGATCCACCGCGCGACGGGCGCCACGTGGGAAGAGATCTACGACGATTTTCTCGCCGCCACGCGGGCCCGTTACGAGTCGCAGGCGAGGGCCCTCCGCGCCCGCGGCCTCGAAGAGGGAACGCCCATCACGCACCAGGGAGAGACCGTGCGCGCGCCGCGCTTCCTCTCCGATGGAACGCTCTTGTACGAGAGCACCGACGGCCAGTCGCACACGCAGCTCCGCGCGCTCTCGCCCGACGCGTGGCGCAACGCCGACGCCGCGCACCCGGCCACCGGCGACGACCTCACCTGGCTCGCCTCGCCCTCGGGCTTCGCGCCGCGCGATGGCGAAACGCTCCTCGTGAGCGACACGGTCCCGTACCGCGGGATTCATTACTACCACGACCTCTTCGCACACCGCGTGACCCGCGATGCGAAGGGCCGCGTCTCCCTCGACGACGGCGAGCGGCTCACCGAGGGATGGCGCGCGCAGCAGCCCGACGTCTCCCCCGACGGCGACCATGTGGTCTTCACGGTGAACCACCGGAGCACCACCTCGCTCTTTGAAATGTCGCTCACCGAGCGCGTGCCGCGTCCCCTCGTGCGCGCGCGTCGCTTCGAACAGATCTACGCCCCGCGGTACTCCCGAGACGGCCGCCTCGTGGCCTTCTCCCATTGGCGCGAGGGCGGTCGTCGCGACGTGGCGATCTACCACCGTGACACGCGCGCGGTGACCTATGTCACCGACGACGCCGCGCTCGACCTCTCACCGGTCTTCACCGACGACGGACGCTGGCTGCTCTTCTCCTCCGATCGCACCGGGGTGATGAACCTCTACGCCGTCGCGCTCGATGAGGGGGGAGCGCCGGGCGCGCTCCGTCAGATCACCAACACGCTCACCGGGGCGTACCAGCCGACGGTCTCTCCCGATGGAACCTCGCTGGTGTACGTGACCTATTCGCACCGGGGATGGGACCTCGCGCGGCTGCCCTTCGACCCGTCGCGGTGGCGCGACCCCGAGGCCGTGCCCGAAGACCTCTTCGCGCGTTCGCCCGCCGACGACGAACACACACGCGCCGTGGCGCCGTACCTCACCGTGGAGCGTCCCTACAACGCCTGGGAGACGCTGCGTCCGCGCACGCTCACCGCGGAGTACGGCGCCGACGGCTTCGGCCCGCAGGCCGCCGTGCGCATCACCGGCGCCGACATTCTCAACCGACACGCGTGGAACGTGCGCCTCGGGCTCGGGCTCGTGCGCGGCGACCCCAACATCGACGCGACCTACGTCTATCGGGGTGTGCGTCCTACCTTGCGCCTCCGCGCGTTTCGCTCCGTGGATGCGGGCGGCGGCTACCGTGTGGGCACACGCACCCCGGTCTGGGCCGCGGAGCGCATCGGGGGAGAGAGCGAGCTGTCGATCGTCTTTCCCGGTCGCTTCGACGCCCACGCGCTGTACTTCACCTGGGACGCTGCGTACGTGCGCGCCCTCGGCGGACTGCCCGGACTCGATCGCTACCTCGACCCCAACGAGTCGCCGCCCGTGTTCCCGTTTCAGGGCTTTCTCACGGGACTCCGCGCCACCTGGTCGTACTCGCGGGTGCAGCGCTACGCGTACTCCATCACCGCACAGGAGGGCGTGAGCGTGTTCGCCACCGTGCGCGTCGCCGACCGCGCCCTCGGCAGCGACGTGGGCTCCATCGAAGCGAGCGCGGGCTTCAACGCCTACGTGCCCATGCCCTGGGGCGTCGACCGCCGACGGCACATCCTCGCGTTCCACCTCGGCGCGGGCATCGGCACCACCGACCGCGGCGAGCGGGGTCTCTTCGCCCTCGGCGGCTTCCCCGATTTCAACACCGCAAGCCTCCTCGACGCGCTGCGCTCCGGCGCCGTGGCGGGCGGCGTCGCGCTCCGGGGCTACGCGCCGTTCTCTCGCGTGGGAAGCCAGTTCGCGCTCGCCAACGCGGAGTACCGCTTTCCCATCTGGCAGACGCAGCGCGGCCTCTCGACGCTGCCCCTCTTCGTGCAGCGCGTGTGGGGAGACGTGTTCTGTGACGTGGGCCACGCGGCCTTCGGGCGCTTCGACCCCGACAACGTCGCCGTGGGCACCGGCGCCGAGGCGCTCGTCGATTTTGTCATCGGGTATTTCATCCCGATCTCGCTGCGCGCGGGCTGGGCGAGGGGATGGATGGCAGGCGGGAGCGATCAGTTCTATGCCCTGCTCGGCGCGCCCTTCTGAGCGCGAACCGCGAGGGCTTCAGGCGGGCGACGGGGCCGAGAGTTCGAAGTCGCGGAAGCAGAACACCGTGGCGCTCTCGGTGTCGGCCGAGCCGCCCTGCGCCTGAAGGGCGATGTGGCCCGCGCGGAAGGTCTCATCGGTCACCGCGGTGAGCTTCTGGCCGTTGCCGTACACCGTGATCGACGGGCCATCCATCACGATCTGGATGCGATTCTGCTGCCCGAGAC
Source organism: uncultured Myxococcaceae bacterium (assembly GCA_945952225.1). Taxonomy (GTDB): domain Bacteria; phylum Myxococcota_A; class Polyangia; order Polyangiales; genus CAISKJ01. The sequence goes on along the minus strand of CAMFHP010000005.1, from coordinate 69,176 downwards.
CCGGAATGAGCGCCTCGTGGGGCGTCCATTCGACGAGCGCGGTGCTCACGTTGTCCTTGCGGCGCGTGAGGCGAAAGTGTCCGTCACCCGCGATGAAGAGACGGTAGTTGTCCTTGTCCGAGAGCGCGCGAAAGCTGATGCCGCAGTAGCTCTGCGTGGGGGCCTCCGACGAGAGCAGGGTCATCGTCACGCTCACCGCCGCGTTCTCGATCACCGCGAGGTCGCCCTTCGCGTTGCGCTCGTACCAGTAGGCCGCCACCGAGGTCTCACCGCCCGGCAGCGTCACCACGACGCCAGGCGCGTCGAACCGCAGGGGAGGCGCCGACGAGGTGGCCGCGAAGCTCCAGCCCTCGGGGCTCTTCGCGAAGTTCTCCTCGACGATCGTCGGCCACGCGACATCCGCCGCGTCCGCCGCCTGCTGCACCTTGTCGCTCATCGTGATCGATCCTTTCCTGTCGTCGTCGCGCGCGGGCGGTCACCACCGCCGCGTTGCCTTCGCTGCATCGACCCGGCGGCGACGTTACCAGCACCCGGGGGCCCGCGTCAGCACCCGAGTTCGCCGCTGACCATCGGATGCACAGCGCCCTCCGCGTCGTGCGTGTGCGCGCCGCGTCGCCTCCTCGCGCGGCATCGTCGCACCCACAACGACCCGCCGCTCTCCCGACAACCGTGGCGCGGATTCAAGACACCGAAGCGAATCCGTCAACCCGCTGGCGAAAGAAAACCTCTCGCGTCACTCTTGGCTTGACGCCCATGTCGCCAAAGGGTGTAGAGAGCAATCAACCGCGACAAGGATGACCACCATGAATACGCAGGCCGCGATCGAAAAGGTTCTTCAGGACTTCACCCGTGAACTCCTGAAGGTGTTCTCCGAGGCTGTCGTGCACGCCGTCTCGCAGGTCGGCACGGGCGGGCGCTCGGCGATCGCCGCCGTGGCGCAGACCTCGACGGCCAAGCGCGCCGCGGGCCGCGCACCCCGCAAGGCCGCGGCCGAGGCGAAGGCCCCCGCGCGCGCTGCCCGCAAGGCCGGCGCCGCCGCGGTGGTCAAGAGCAGCCCCGATCAGGTCAACCGCCTCAGCGATCGGATCATCGACACGCTGAAGAAGTCGCAGCGCAACCTCGCGGCGCGCGAGATCATGAAGCAGCTCGGGCTCCGCGCGACCGACGAGGGTCGCTTTCAGTACGCGCTCAACAAGCTCAAGGAAGAGGGCCTCGTGCAGCAGCACGGCGAGCGCCGTCAGGCCCGCTACGGCGTGGGCGCTTCGAGCGCCGCGAAGCCCAAGGCGCGCCGCGGTCCGGGCCGTCCCCGCAAGAACCCGCTGCCCGAGGCCCACGCCGCCGAGGGCGGTGACGAGACGCCCGCCGCGGAGTGATCCCGCGCGCGCTGCGCACCCGCCGTTCGACGCCCTCCTCTTCTCAGCCGACGCCCTCCTGCGGTATCGCTCACGGCCCACCGTGAAGACCTACCGCGCGCTCCTCCTCGCTCCCCTCTTCGCCCTCGCGGCGTGCACCGATGACGGCGCCGCGACCGCCGATGTGCCCGCCACGGCAGACGCCGCCCGCGATGCCGCCGCGGACGCGCCCGCCGACGTGCAGCCCGCGCGTTGCGAGAGCCCTTCGCTCCAGCCCGCGGCGCGCGGAGACAGCGCGGGCGCGGTCGATCCGGTGACGGGCGCGCTGTGGGTCTTCGGGGGTGACACGGGGCCGACGGTCAACTGCCGCACGACGCCCGAGTTCAACAACGACCTCTGGCGCTTCGATCCCGCGATCAACTGCTGGCAACAGGTGATGCGCGAGACCGCGCCGTCGCCCCGCGCGCGCATGGCCTACGCGCTCGACACGCGACGCCGTCAGCTCGTGATCTTTGGCGGGCGATTCCGCGCGGGCACCACGGGCAACTACACCAACTACAACGACGTCTGGGCCCTCGACCTCGCCACCGAGACCTGGCGACGCATCGAGGTGTCGGGAGACGCGCCCACGGCCCGCTCGAACGCCACTGCGGTGTATGACCCGACTGCCGACGCGCTGGTGATCTTTGGCGGCAACACGAGCGCCAACGGACTCACCTTCACGCCCCGCAATGACACCTGGGCCCTCGACCTCGCGACCTCGACGTGGCGGCGCGTGACCACCACGGGATCGCCCCCGACCACGCGCCTCTTTCACGCCGCGACCGTCGCGGGAGGCGCCATGGTGATCACCGGCGGGGGGGGCGCCGATGCGTTCACGGGGCCGTTCTACTCCGATGCGGCGCGCCTCGACCTCGCGACGGGCGCGTGGTCATCGGTCACGCTCACGGGAGACACCACCGCCCTCGCCGGTCGCATCAGCGCCTCGCTGGTGCCAACGGGCAACGGCGCCGAGCTCATGCTCGTGGGCGGTCACGACGACGGCGCGCTCGGCAACCGCAATGACGTGTTCCGATGGAGCGCGTCGGGCGAGCTCACGCAGGTGAGCGCGGGCGATGAGCTCAACGCGCCGAGCTCGGGGTTCTGCATGTTCCCCGCGGACTTCGCCACGCAGGATGCGATGTCGCCCGAGCGTCGCAGCGCCTTCGTGCTCGCCGTCGACCCGGCGCGCAACCGCGCGATCCTCTACGGCGGCAAGACCGACTGCGGCCTCGCGGCCGACGTGTGGTCCCTCGACCTTCGCACGGCCGCATGGCGCACGCTCCGTGGCGCCACCGACGGCCTCTCGTGTCAGCGCTCGGGACGCGAGAACTGCCGCTCGCTCTGCAACTGACCCGACCACCGCGCCATGCCCAGCGCGCTCAACGCCGCGAGGGCCGCCGAGCCTCCCCACGCCCACAGCCCGTGATGCACGGGCAGCAGCCATCCGAAGAGCACCGACGCGGGCAGGGCCATGAGCCCGGTCACCAGGTTGAAATACCCGAAGGCCCGACCGAGCTCGTCGTCGCGCACGAGCGAGCTCACCATCGCGCGCTCGGTGCCCTCGGTGAGGCCGTAATAGAGCCCGTAGGTCAACAGCGAGAGGGCCGCGACGGGGAGGCTCCGCGCGAACCCGAAGCCCGCATAGGCCACGGCGTAGAGGGCCCATCCGAGGGAGAGGGCGCGGGCGCGTCCGATGCGGTCGGCGATCCATCCGCCCGGCGTGGCGGCGAGGGCGCGCACGAGCGAGAGCGAGGCCCACGCGATGGGGAGCCACACCGTGGGCACGCCGAGCTCCTTCGCGCGGAGGATGAGAAAGCTGTCGCTCGCATTGGCGAGTGTGAAGACCGCCACGAGCGCGAGCAGCGGGCGCATCGCGGGCGGAACGGGTCCGTGGAGCGAGAGCTTCGTCGCGGGCTTTGACGACACCTCGGGCGCGGGGTCTTCGCGCACGCCGAAGGCCACACACGCGATGGAGACCACGCCGGGCACGGCGGTGAGCGCGAGCACGAGTCGGATGTTGTCGGGTGCGTAGCGGAGCACCGCGGTGGCGGCGAGGGGGCCGAGCACGGCGCCGGCGTTGTCCATCGCGCGGTGAAACCCGAAGGCCACGCCGTGGCGCTCGCGGGGCGTGCTGCGTGCGATGAGCGCGTCGCGCGGAGACGTGCGGACGCCTTTGCCCAGTCGGTCGACGAAGCGCACCGCGAGGACGTGCCAGGGCGCGCTCACGACCGCGAGCAGCGGGCGCGCGAGGTTCGAAACCGTGTAGCCCAGAAGCACCAGGGGCTTCTTGCGGGGAACGTGGTCGGAGAGCGTTCCCACGAAGAACTTCATGAGCGACGAGGTGGCCGTGGCGACACCCTCGACGAGCCCGAGCGCCGCCGCGCCCGCGCCCATGCTCGCGAGGAGCGCGGGCAGAAAGGGCACGGCCATGTCCGCGGCCACGTCGGTGAAGAGGCTCACCACACCGAGCACCACGACGGTGCGCGAGAGGGCGGGGCGCGGCGCGTCGCTCATCGCCGACGCGTGTGCGTGCGCGGTCCCGCGTCGCGGGAGGGAGAGGCCGCGTGCTGCGCGCGCGACGGGCCGAAGACCTTCTCATTGGCCATGGCGTCTTCGGCGAGCTCGCGCTGCCAGTCGCGCGACTTCGGCGCGGCGTGGAGAAAATCCTGCCAGAGCGATTCGGCCATCGCGCGGCGGCTGATGCCCTCGGGCACGTACATCACATCGACCTGCGCGCCCGACATGTCGAAGGTCGAATGGACGATGTGGTCCGCGTCGAGCTGCCAGTCTTGAAGCACCTGCTTGAGCACCCCCGAAGGCACGCCAAAACGCTTCGCCACCTGGTGGACGTTTTGAAACTCGTAGCGGTCGTCGTCGGTGAGCCCGAGGTGGTACGCGCAGAAGACCTTGAAGGGATCGAGCCCGTGCTTCTCGGCAAGGGAAGATCGCGGAATCACCCGCGCCGGTCGGTTGGTGTCAGCCACGGCGCGCACACTACACCGAAGGGCGTTCCCGCGAAAACCGCGCTGCGATAGCGTCCGCGCGATGCCCACGCACCACCTCATCGGACAGAACCCCGCGCGCACCGCCGAGAAGGCCGCCGCGTACATCGCCGAGCGCGCCCGCGAGGCCATCGCCGACCACGGATACTTCGCCGTGGCCCTCGCGTGGAGCGACGAGCTCGCGCCCGTCTACAAGCTCCTCGCCGCGCGTCGCGACATCGAGTGGAAGCGCTGGGAGATCTTCTTCGCCGAGGAGCGCGCGGTCTCCACCGAAGACGACCTCAGCGTCTGGCACAACGTCTACGAGACCCTTCTGCGCCGCGTGCCCGTGCGCGAAGAGAAGGCCCGGCCCATGTTCGCCCTCGGCCTCGACGTGGCCTCCGCCGCGCAGGAGTACGCCCCGCTGCTCGCGCCGCTCGTGGGTGATCCGCCGCGCTTCGACCTGGTGCTCCTCACGCTCGGACGCAACGGCGAGATGCTCGGCCTCCACGCGCTCGCGCCCGCCCTCGAAGACCCGCTCCCCGTGGCCGCCGCGCCCGATCCGCCGATGGAGCCCCACGTCGACCGCGTGACCCTCACGCCCGTCGCGATCCGTCACGCGCGTCACCTGCTGCTGGTGCTCTACGGCGGCCGTCACACGCGCCCGCTGCGCATGGCCTTCGACGACGACGACGACCGCAGGCGCATCCCCGCGCAGGTGCTCCGCGACGCCGAGGGCGAGGTCGCGCTCGCGATCGACGAGCCCCTCGCGCTCTCGCTCGGCCTGCCCGTGTGAGCGACGGACTCGACGCGCTCACCCGCAAATACCGCACGCTCCGCGCGCTCCGCGATGCGCGTGCGCAGGGCGGCGACGTGGCGCCCGCGGACGTGTTGCGCGCGCTGGCCGCGGAGTTCCCCGGCGCGCTGCGCGAGCTCGACGTGCTCGATGGAGACACCCTCACGGCGCGCGCCGAGGGCACCGCGCGGGCGCTCGAAGACCCCGCGCGGGTCGAACCCTGGATGCACTGGATGGTGGCCTTTCACCGCACGCTGGCGGCGGCGCTGGCGCTCCGTCGCGCGATGGGCACGCGGCGCGCGGTGACCGCGTCACGCATGGCGGCGCTCGTCGCGCGGGCCACGGAGGTCGCGCATCACCCGATGGACGAAGCGTTCGTGCGCGCGGTGGCGAGGCCCGAGGGAGGGCGCCTCGTGGGGGCGGTGTACGCGCAGCTCGCGGCGCGCTTCGCGGTCGACGAGGGCACGCTGCGCGGGGTGCTCGTGCCCGATGGGCGACGTGCGGGGTGATCGGCGCTGTTGCGCGGAGGTGCCCCGCGGGAGTATTGCCCGGTGCCCCGGGACGGAGCGGCCCTCACGGCGCCCGCGCAGCGCACCTGCGCGGCGACGCATCGCGCGCCCGTTCGGGAACGATCGTGGAGGAACGCACGCCATGTCGATGAAGCGCACCAAGAAGGCCAGCAACACCCGCGGGTCGCAGTCCGAGGGATCGCTCGGGTTCAACCCTCCGTCGTCGGATCTGCCGAAGCTCGACGAGCTCCTCGCGGGCCGCGCCGACGGCGACTTCGTCGACTACGCGCCCACGCGCACCTTCGCCCGCGGCGACGTGGTCTCGCACGCGAAGTTCGGTCGCGGCTACGTGGTCTCCGTCGAGAGCGGCCGCGTCGAGGTGCTCTTCGCCGAGGGCGCGAAGAAGCTCGCGCACGGCGCCACGCCCTGAGTCTCGACGGTCACTCCTTCGGGCGCGCGATGGCGCCCGTCTTCGCCTTCACCGCACGCGCGTAGTCGCCGGGCGCCAGAAAGATCTGGGTGCCCCGCACGCCCGCCGAGACCGAGATCACGTCGAAGTAGAGCGCCGTCTCGTCGAGGTAGACGGGATAGTCCTTGCGGCGCGCGAGGGCCGTCACGCCGCCGCGGATGTACCCCGTGAGCGGCTGCACCTCCTTGAGCGGCACGGTGTCGACCTTGCGATCGCCCGTGAGCCGCGCGAGGGCCTTGAGGTCCAACGACTGATCGCCGGGAACGACCGCGAGGCACACGCCGTGGCGGTCTCCCTTCGCGACGAGGGTCTTGAACACCTGCTCCGCGGGGAGTCCCACCTTCGCGGCGACCACTTCGGCCTCGAGGTGATCGGGATCGACCTCGTACTCGCGGAGCTCGTACGCGATGCCGAGCTGGTCGAGCACACGCGCGGCGTTGGTCTTCATCGCCGCCTCCGCACGGGCGCCACGGGCGCGAGGAGCGGGTTGAAATCACCGCGCGGCACGTGGTCGACCCATCGCGCGCCCGAGGCCATGGCCATGGGCCAGACGAGCGCCTCGTAGCGCGGGTTCACCTCGACGCCCGTGACCGCGAAGGTCGGACGCACCGTGACCGCCGCGGGCTGCGTTCCATCGAGGCCCACGGTGAAGGGAACATCGAGCTGCGCGCCGCCATCGCCTGTGAGCCGCACGGTGAAGCGGCAGGGGCGCACCACGCCGTCGCGCGAGGCCACGGTGACGGCGACCGAGAGCGATCCGTCGGGCTGCGGCGTGCGCGTGACCGTGACCCCGGGCCACGCGGGCGCGCCGGTGCCGTGGAGCCACACGCGGAAGTACCGTTCGAGCGAGGCGCCCGTGGTGCCTTCGAGGGCCGCGCGCAGCTCGTCGAGCGAGAGGGCGCGCGGGCGACCGAGCACACGCTGCAACGCCTCGATCACCACGCGCCGCGAGAACATCACCTCAAGCTGTCGAAACAGGATCATCGGCCCCGGCCCATACGCGCTGCCGTAGTACGCCACGAGCGCGAGGGGCTCGTCGGGCACGGGCCAGCGCGTGGCCGACCCCGCCGCGCGTCGCCAGGTCTCCATGGTGGTCGAGGCCTCGTCGGCGGTGCCCGCGGTCTCGTCTTCGAAGACGTACGCGAGGTATTCGGCCATGGCCTCCTTCCACACGAAGTCTTGCGTGGTCGCGAGCGTGGTCTGGTTGCCGGCCCAGAGGTGCGCGATCTCGTGACGGATCGTGTGGTCGAGCACACGTCCCGCGACGAGCGTCTCGCCGATGGAGATGGTGCCCGGATGTTCGAAGCCCGCCCAGTACGTCGGCCCCACCACGATGCGCAGCTCGTCGCCGTACGGGTACGCGCCGAAGCGATCGACCATCGACGAGAGGAACGCGAGGAGCCGCGCGCGATCGACGGTCTCGGTCACGCGCGATCCCGACACGTCGTAGAGCACCACGCGCACGCCGCGGGCGGTGCCGAGCACGGTGCGCTGCCATCCGCCCTGCATCGCCATGACGCCGAGCGCGCTGTAGGTGGGACCACCGTCGTGGGTGAAGGTGCAGACCGTGAGCGTGCGATCGGCCACGAGGTCGCCGGGGCAGAGCACCTGCGTGTCGTCGGGGTGCGTGACGGCGATGCGGTACGTGGAGAAGGCCGACGGCGTGGCGTCGCAGGGCCCGTGGCGCGCGCACTCGCCGACCCACGAGAGCAGGTACGTGAACGTGCCGCCGCCCACGCTCGTGCGCGTGGAGTAGCCCACCTGCGTGGGGCGCATCGTGGTGAGGGGCTCCGTCGACGAGACCGCGAGGGTGAGCGTGCGTCCGGCGCTCCATCCGCGGCCCGTGGGGTCGCACGCGAGGAGCGTCCCGTTGGCGACGGCCACATCGCGGGCGGGCGCGTCGTCGAGGCGCACGTCGTCGGCGGCCTCGTGGCGAAACGCGATGGAGACGCAGTCACCCGGCGCATCGACACGGAGCGAGAGCCGCGCGCGCACGGCCCTCGTGGTGAGGTCGATGGCGTAGTCGTAGTGCGTGACCGTGACCCGCGCGACGCCCGTCACGACGGCGTCGGAGGGCGCGGCTTCGGCGGCGTCGGCGCGCGCGTCGGAGGCGTCGTCGCGGCCGTCGAGCGCGGCGTCGGCGGCGGTGCTGGCGGGCGGGTCGTCGCCGCAGCCTGCGAGGGCGAGCGCGAGGAGGGGAAGGGCTGCGGTTCGGGTGCGCACGGGGGTGGCGAGGATTCTCGCGACCGCGCGTCGGAGGTCAACGAGGGAGCGCGTGTCCCGTCGGCGCGACGCGGTGCGCGCGGTTCTTCTGGCGGTGGAGGAAGCGTTCGAGCGAGAGGCCCTGGCGCGCGTCGAAGTGGCGCTCGGTGACCGTCGCATCGACCACACGGTCGAAGCGGAACGAGCGGAGATCCATGCGCGCGCGGCAGAACGCGAGGAGCGTCCAGTGGCCGTCGACGTGGGTGAGCGAGAGGGGCTCGACCTCGCGGGGCTCCTGCGTGCGTCCGTCGTGGCTGCGGTACGTGATCGCGAGCACGCGACGCTCGGTCACCGCGCGGGCGACGAGCGCGCGCAGCACCGGGTCGCTCACGCGCGCCACGGGGAGCGAGACGTCGCTGTCGAAGAGCGCGAGGAGCCGCGTCGCCGCGTCGGCCACCGAGGCTCCTCCCTCGACGGTGAGCAGGCGCACGCCGAGGCGCGCGGTGTCGATCCAGCGCGGGCTCCCGAGGGCGTCGTCGTTCGAAGCGCCGAGTCCGAGCATCAGCATCCGCAGCCGTCGGCAGCACGCGCGCGCCACGCGGGGCGAGACCCCGAGCGCCGCTGCGAGCTGCGCCACCTCGTCGGCGTGACCGTCATCGTTCGAGCAGACCACCTGCAACAGCGCCGGAATCGACGTTCCCATGGCGTCGACCATGGCATCGCAGCGCGCGCGGGGGAAGCGAGGGCGTGACATTGTACGTCACTCGTTTGGGGCGACGATTTCCGCGGTGATTTCCGCGGTGATCGGGGCGGGCACGACCTTGCGCGGACGGCCCCGCTTCGGCTTCACGGCAGTCGCCTCGGTGGTGGTCGCCTCGGGCGTGACGACGGTCGCAGAGGTCTCGTCGCGCGGAGCGTCTTCGTGCGGTGCGACCTCGGGCGGAGGCGGTGGCGCGGCGAAGGCGAAGAACGATTGCGTGCCGTCGTCTCCGCGTCGTCGACCCGCGCGCACGGGCTGTCGTGTGTGCTGCTGGGCGTAGGCGGCGAGCGCCTCGACGGACACACCGGGAGAGGTCTGCGCGCGCGTCGCGGATTCGAGGTCCCCGCGTCCGGCGCCGACCTCGGCGGCCACGAGACGACGCAGCGCGCGCGACTGCGCATGGAGTTCTGCCGTGAGCGCCTGGAGCTTGCGCGCGGCGGCGACGAGCGCGGCGGGCGCCTCGGCGAGGTTCGCGATCTCGTCGTGGGGACAGTCACCACCGACGGGGGGCGAGGCCCCGCACGCGAGGCAGAGCGAGAGGCGCTGCGGAGGGGCTTCGACGGGCGCTGCGGGCGGTGTTTCGAGGCGCGTCGCACGGGGCGTCGGAGCCTTCGCGGAACGACGCGGACGCACGCCATCGGAGACGCCCTCCCAGGCCGCATCGAAGCGCTCGTCGGGGTACACGTCGACGCCGCGCTCGGGGGGCACGTCGGCCACAAAATCGCTTGCAGGAAGGTCGAACGAGAGGTCGGGGGGCAGGTCGTCGAGGCCCGCGTCCCGGCCTCGCGACGGCATCGTCGGACGCATGGGTCGGAACCTAACACCTGTTCAGTGCGCTGCGCATCTGTTCTGCAGAGGCGACAGAACCGCCCGACGCGCGGCGCGTGTTCAGAGGGCGCGCAGGGCCTCGGCGCACTCCTCGGGTGGCGTCAGCACGCACTGCATTTCCGACGAGAGTTCGAAGCCCGCATCCCCGCCGCGACGCGGGAGGATCTCGAGGTTCCAGAGGGCCCACGGGGCACTCCAGTGGCGCAGCGCGGGGCTGCGCACGACGACGTTGTAGTCCGCGTTGTCGGTGGCGCGGAGCACGCGCCGGAGCGTGCGTTGAAAGAGCGGCACGAGCGCATCGAGGCGCGCGTCATCGAGGCGCGCGAACGAGGCGGAGGGGGCCTTCGGCACGATCCACGTTTCGAACGACCGGTGCGGCGCGAAGGGGCAGTACACGGCGAAGTGTTCGGTCTCGTCGACGATGCGCACCCGCGCGTCGAGCTCGCGGTCGCGAGCCTCGGCGAGGGTGCCGCGCCCGTGCGCTTCGAAGTGTCTGCGCGCGCGAAGGTCACGACGTCGCACGCCGGGCGGCGTGACGGGCAGCGAGAGCACCTGACCGTGCGCGTGAAGGAGTGATGCCCCCGAGCGCGGTCCGCGGTTCTTGAACATCAGCACCGCGCGGGCGTCGTCGCGCGCGGCCATCACAGCGAGGCGCGCACGGTAGAGGTCGAACACGGCGTGGGCGTGGCGGTCGGAGAGCTCCGCGAGGTCGATGCCGTGCGCGGGCGTCTCGACGAGCACCTCGTGGTCGCCCACGGCGGCGCGCTCCTCGGCGACGGGCGCGTGTCCCGCGGTGACGGCGGCGCCCTCACGCACCATGGGAAAGAGGTTCGCGAACGCGCGTGTGAGCCACACACCCTCGTCGTCGCGGCGCTCGTCGCGGGTGACCGAGGTCAGGTCCTCGCGGCCCGGACAGAACGGGCACGCGGTCGCATCGCGGGCCACCGGGATCGCGCCGAAATCACGCGGAGAACCCCTGCGAGAGGGCGCGACGAGCACACGCCGTCCGGTCACCAGGTCGACGCGCAGCGTGGGCGACGCACTCACGACGCAGCACCCTGGAGCGCGGCCTTGAGCACCTTGCCCATCGCGTTGCGCGGGAGCGCTTCGAGCACATGCACACGCCGCGGACGCTTGTGCCACGCGAGGGACGCGCCCACGTGCTCGACGAGCGCATCGGCCGTCACCGACGCGCCTTCGCGCAGGGCGACCCAGGCCTCGATGCGCTCGCCGAGGTCGTCGTCGGCGACGCCCTTCACCGCGGCCTCGCGCACCGCGGGATGTTCGAGCAGCGCGGCCTCGACCTCGCCCGCGCCGACCTTGTAGCCGCCGGTCTTGATGAGGTCCGTCGCGCGACGACCCACGATGCGCAATGCACCGTCGGCGGATCGTGCCGCGAGGTCGCCGGTGTAGAACCACCCCTCGTCGTCGCGCACCGCGGCGGTCGCATCGGGGCGATGGAGGTATCCGTCGAAGAGGTTCGGTCCGCGCACGGCCACCTCGCCGAGCGTGGTGTCGTCGTGCGCATCGAGCGTGTGTCGGGTGTCGTCGACGAGACGGACCTCGACGCCGCGCAAGGCGCGTCCGACGTAGCCGGGACGCGGTCCCTCGTCGACGCGCACGGCGGTGTTGATGAGCGTCTCGGTGAGCCCGTAGCGCTCGAATACGCCGCGGCCCGTGACCGACTCGATGCGACGGTGCTCGCGGAGGGGCAGACCCGCGGAGCCCGACACAAGCACGCGCGCACGTCGAAGCGCCGCGGCCATCGGGGCCTCGCGCTCGGCCACCTCGACGAGCCGGTGATACATGGTCGGAACGCCGAAGAGCATCGTGCCCTCCGCCGCGAGCGCGTCGCGCACGAGCACGGCGTCGAAGCGCGGGAGCAGTCGCAGACCCGCACCCGCGCGCAGCGCACCGAAGAGGCCGAGCGCGAGACCGTGCACGTGAAAGAGTGGGAGCGCGTGCACGAGGGTGTCGTCGGCGGTCCATTGCCACGCGTCGGCGAGCGCATCGAGGTTCGCGGCGAGCGCGCGGTGCGAGAGCACGGCGCCCTTGGGCCTGCCCGTCGTGCCCGAGGTGTAGAGCACGAGCGCGGGCGCCGACGCCTCGGGCGCATGCGGCCACGGCGCATCGGCGTGCGAGAGATCAACGCGCACGACCGGCAGCGGAACGTCGCGGTCGGGCTCGCCCACGAGCACACGCGGCGACGCATCGGCGAGCACGTGCGCGAGCTCCGACGCGCCCACCGAGGGGTTGATCGGCACGGAGACGAAGCCCGCGAGCGCGTTGGCCACGAGCGCAATCACGGTGGCCGGATCGACCCGCGCCCACACCGCGACGCGATCGCCCGCACAGAGCCCGAGGGTGGCCAGCGTGTGTGCGTGCGACGCCGCGAGGCGCATCAGCGCGTCGTGTGTCCAGCGATCCTCGCCGAAGGAGAGGGCGGTGCGTGCGCGACGCGCGTGCGAAGGCGAGAGCAGCATCGTGGAACGTGCGAGGTCCATACAGCATTCCGCGCGCGAGCGGGAGACGGGCGCCGCGAAGGTTTCGTGTGGCGCGCGGAAGGGTTCTGTTATCCTGCCGACGAACCCACGGAGAGCCGCGATGGCGAAGTTCCAGAAGAAGGTCCAGCAGTACAAGAGCATCGTGCCGCCGCCGCAGCCGCAGCGTGCGAAGCCTTCGAAGGCCGCGCTCGATGCGCTCGTCGAGATCGCCACCATCGCGGCCTGCATCGACGGCACGCTTGAGGCCGGTGAGGCCCGCGCGCTCGCCACGCAGATCCTCGCGACGCCGGGCTTCGAACACCTCGACGGCGAGGCCCTCGGGCGCACCGTCGAAGCGATCGCGCTCCAGGTCGCCGCGGAGGGAATCCCCGCGCGCATCAAGTCCATCGCGCGCGCCATCGGCAACGACGCCGAGACGCGCGAAGAGGCCTTCGCGCTCGCCACCCTCTTCGTGCTCTTCGACGGTGAAGTCGGCGACGAAGAGCAGGAACTCCTCGAGCTCCTCCAGCGCGAGCTTCACATCTCCGACGAGCGCGCGAGCCACATCACCTCGCTCCTCGCCGACGACGGCGTGTAGCCACCTTCGCGCGCATTCCCCTTCTGCGAAGGCCTTTTCGCAGACGCGACGCGTCAACAAAACTCCACCCCGAACGCTTGCTCCGCGCCCGACAACGGGGCTACAGCAGAGGTACGCACCACGTCGCGTTCGCGACGGGGGAGGTAGCGCACCATGACGATGACCGTGCTCACCACCACTCGACTCGAGCTCGTTCCCATCACGCTCCCGCTCGTGGAGGCCGTGATGTCAGACCGCCGCGCCGACGTAGCTCGCATCGTCGGTGCGAAGCTCCCCGACAAGTGGCCCGGCCGCGCGCTGATCGAGCGCGCCTTCTCCGTCTCCATCGAGAACGTGCGCGCGAACCCCGCGGTGCGCCTCTGGGGTGATCGCTTGATGATCACCCGCGAGCCCGAGCCCCGCCTCGTGGGCAGCGTGGTCTTTCACGGCGCCCCGGGGCCCGAGGGCGAGGTCGAGGTGGGCTACGGCGTCGAAGAGGCCTCGCAGGGCAACGGCTTCGGCACCGAGGCCACGTGTGCGTGTGTCGAGTGGGCGCTCGAACAGCCCGGCGTGCGCTGCGTGAAGGCCACGACGCTGCCCTGGCACAAGGCCTCGATTTGCATCCTGCAGCGTGCGGGGTTCCGCGCGTCGGGGTGGCGCGAGCACGAGCTTCTCGGCGACCTGCAGGTCTTCGAGCGTCGCCCTGTGGTGGTGGCCGCCGAACCCGTGCGCCGCAGCTTCGAGCAGCGCGTCTGAGCGGGGACTACATCCCCTCGAAGGTCTGGTAGGGCTGATTCGTCGAGCGGTGCCGCGGGGGAGGCGGCGCCGCGACGGGCGCGATCACCGGCGCCACGGGCACCGCGTTGCGCGCGCCCACCACGCGGCGTCGCACGTGGCGCGCGCCGGGAATCACCGGGTCGGCCTGCGTCGCGAGCGAAGGCGGTTGCGCGGGGTGCAGGTCGGGCGTCGTGGAGCGCGGCGGCGGCGGGGGCGCCTCGGGGGAAGGCTCGGGCATCGGCGGCACTTCCACGGCCGCAGGAAGGTCGCGCAGCGGCTGCGAGATCTGCGCGCGTGCGGTGGCCTGCGTGGCGGCATCGAGCGATGCGCGGCGCTGAAGGTACGAGAACCCGCCGATCGCGAGGAAGAGCACCGCCGCCACGCCGATCGCGCCGAGCCACGGGCGACGCGAGGGCGTCGGCACCGGAATGATCGCGGTCTCTTCGGTGAGCAGCAGCGAGCGCGCGCGCGCGGCTTCGAACACCGGCGTGAGGGCGTCGAGCTCGGCGAGAAAGTCCTGCGCGGTCTGGGGGCGGTCGTCGGGCGACTTCGCGAGGGCGCGCGCCACGAGGGCTTCGAGCGCGGCGGGCACGCGGCGGTTGGGCACGAGGCGACCGACGGGCGGGGGCACGGTCTTGATGTGGTGCGCCATCACGATCACCGCGTCGTCGTCGGTGAAGGGAGGCTGCCCCGTGAGCATGTGGAAGAGCAGCACGCCCACGGCGTAGAGGTCGCTGCGTCCGTCGAGCGATTTGCCCTGCGCCTGCTCGGGGGACATGTAGCGCGGCGTGCCGAAGACCGTGCCCTCCTGCGTGGCCACGGGGTCGAGGCCCGGCGCGTATTCGCCGTCGCGGATCTTCGCGATGCCGAAGTCGACGACCTTCACGATCTCGTCGTCGTTGCGGGGGCCGTGGAGCCGCGCGAGGAAGATGTTGTCGGGCTTCAGGTCGCGGTGAATGATCCCGCGCGCGTGCGCCTCGTCGAGGGAGCGGAGCACGCCCGACGCGATGCGCACGGCGTCTTCGACGTCGAGGGCGCCGCGCTCACGGAGGCGCGAGGAGAGCATCTCGCCTTCGAGGAGCTCCATCGCGAGGTAGAGCAGGCCTTCGGGGCTCTGCCCGAAGTCGAGGATGGTGACCGTGTTCGGGTGCTTGAGCTGCGAGAGGAGCTTCGCCTCTCGGGTGAAGCGCGCGACCGTGTCGGGGTCACGACCGAGCTCGCGACGCAGCACCTTCAGCGCGATCTCGCGGCCGAGGGGCGACTGCTCTGCGCGGTACACCGTGCCCATGCCGCCCGCACCGACGCGGCCCACGAGCGTGTAGCGCTCATCGAGGGTGGCCCCGAGCAGAGGGTCCTGCCCGGCGGCGTCGTAGGCCTCGCGCGTGACCGTGCGACGGCCATCGGTCGGACACCACGCGACGTCATCGGCAACGTCGGTTCTGCACTTGGGGCAGATGCGCACGGGACGCTTCCTCGGGGGGGCGCAACCAGCGGGAGAACTGCGATCGCGCGACCTCGCTGTGATACCACCATCTCTCCGATGGGTCTCGCCCGAATGTTGCCCTGTCGTCTCGCCGGGCGATCCCCGGTCACCGTGTGGATCCTGCGCGCCCTCGCGGTCTGCGCCGCCGCAGGTGCGCTCGACGCGTCGATCCGCACCGCCGCGCACGCCTCGCCGAACGCCTTCACCACAGGGCCCGAACAGTGGGTGGAGCAGCTCGGGGCTGGCAGCACGCGCGTACGCCGCGACGCCGCGTGGCGCCTCGGGAGCACCGCCGCGCACTGGTCGTCGTCGCGATCGTTCGCATCGCGGGTGACCGCTGCCCTGGCGACGCTCCTCGCCGAGGAGCGCGATCCCGCGACGGCGCTCACCGCGGTGTACGCGCTCTCGCAGATCGGCGGCTCCGAGGCCTCCGCGGCGCTGGCAACCGTCGCGCGGTCGAACGAGGCGCGGGCCTCCGATGCGGTGCGCGCTGCGGCCCTGCGCGCATCGACGACGGTGCCCGAGTCGTGGCTCTCGCTGTGCGGTGCGGGCATCGCGGGCGCGCCCGCGGGGGCCGTGCACGAGGCCGTCGTCGATCGGCTCGCAGCGCTCTCGTCCACAGACTTCGCGCGTGTGGTGAACAGCGCGCGGGAGGCTTCGTCGGGCGAGGTCTGCGTGCTCCGGGCCATGGGGCGTCGCGGTGATCTCCGGTGGGTGTCGCTGCTCGTCGGGCTGCTTCCGCCGCCGGGGCGCTCGATGAACGCGGCTCGCGCCCGCGCGGCGCTCGATGCGCTCGGCGCGATGCGTGCGACCGATGCCGCCGAGGCCGTGCTCGCCGTCGCGCGAAGCGGCGGTGACCTCACGCTCCGTCGCAGCGCGATCCGCGCGCTGGCCTCGCTGGGCGGAGGCTTCGATGCGGCCGTGCTCGTGGAACTCTCGGCGGATCCAGGCGTTCGCGATGCGGCGCTCGATGCGCTCTCGACGCTCGGCGCGCGCGACGCGGTTGACGTCGCCGCCTCGATGCTCCGCGCGCCCTGGTCCGGGGATCGCCGTGTGGCGGCCGAGACGCTCGGCGCGATCGGAGGCCCCGACGTCATCGCCGCACTCGTCGCCCGCAGCCGCGAGGAGCCCGATGTCGATGCGCGGCGGGCCCTGTGGCGCGCGGTGGCGCAGATCGGCGGACGTCCTGCGCTCGATGCGTTGCGCGCGTCCGAGGATGACCTCGCGCACCACGCGCTCGCCGAGTTGCTGCTCCGTGAGGGCAACGCGCGCGTCGGCGTGCGGGGAGACACCGCAGGCGCGCTCCTCGCGCGGGCCGTCGGCGGAGAGGACGTCGCGCTCGATGGCGACGTGTCGACGTCGCTCGCGACGATCGCCGCCGCGGGGCTCATGGCGCCGCAACGCGCGCACGTCGCGTGGCTCGCGCGACAGTGGACGCGTCGCGACGACGAGGGAGGACGGGTCGCGGTGGTGCTCTCGCTTGCGTCGGTGGCGCGCGCACACGCCGCGGATGACGTGCGCGAGGCCGCGTGCGGTGTGCTCCTCTCCATCGCCGACGACACGCTCGAAGACCCGTCGCCGGCGCGCTGGATCGCGCTCTCGGAGCTCGGTGCGCTCGGCGTGTCGGCGGCCCGATCGCTCGCGGCGCGCGCGGTGATGGCGCAGCCGTCGGATCCCATCGCGCGCCACGCTGCGGTGATGGCCGCGGGTGATCTTCGCGCGTCCGCTGCGCGCGCGGCGCTCGTGCGTGCGGTGCTGACCGACGACGACGAGGCGGTGCGTGCGGCTGCGGCCTCGGCGCTCGCGGCGATCGACGGCGCGGCCGCGGCGCCGACACTGCGCGAGGCCGTGCGGGTGGCGACGAGCCTGCGTGTGTCCGAAGCCGTTCGTGGCGCGATGGGCGGCACCTCCGTTGGTCGCGCGACGTCGGGCGGTGTGTCGGTGCTGCGTGCGAGTGGCGTGACGCCGGGCTCGGTGTGGCGTGCGGTGCGAGCCGATGGGCGCGCGGTCTGGGGCGTGGCGTTCGAAGACGGTGAGCTCTGGCTGCGGAACGCGTCGACGCTCGACGCGTGGGATCTGTCGCCCGTGCGGTGAGCGTCAGGCCGCGACGGCCTCGCGGAGCTGCACGATGAGGCTCGCGGCGTTCATGGGCTTCGAGAACACCGCGAGCATGCCGTCGCCGAGGGCGCAGCGAACGCGCTCGTCGCGCGCGAAGGCGGTCATGGCGATGGCCTTCAACGCAGGGTCGATCTGCTTGAGGGCGCGGTGTAGCTCGACGCCGTCCATGCCCGGCATGCGAAGGTCGATGAGCGCGAGGCTGTAACGCCCGGGGACGAGCGCGTGGAGGGCGCGCGCGGGGTCGTCGAAGAAGTCGGCGCCGAAGCCCGCGTCTTCGAGAATCTCGACGAGGTTCTCGGCGAGGTCGCGGTTGTCGTCGACGACGAGGATGCGTCGTGCGCTCATGAGATGCCTCCTGCCAGCTCGGCCCGCGGCAGACGGAGTTCGAACGACGCGCCGGGAAGCCTCCCCGACGCCACGGTGATCGTACCGCCGTTGCGCTCCGCGAGGCGACGACAGAGCGCGAGTCCGAGGCCGATCCCGCGGACCTTCGTCGACACGAGCGGTTCGAAGAGTCGCGATCGAATCGTCGGGTCGATGCCCGGGCCCGTGTCGTTCACCGTGATGAGCACGGCGGCTCCCTCGGGCCGAACGCGCACGGCGACGGTGCCCGTGGGACCCGCGGCTTCGAGGCCGTTCGAGAGCAGGTTGGCCACGATCTGTCGCGCCTGGTCGAGGTCGACGTGGAGCACGAGCGGCTCGTCGGGCACGTCGAGCTCGATCGTCGTGGTGGTCGCAGGGAGCGGCTCCATCGCCGCGGTGAGGAGCTCGCGCACCGGCACGTCGCGCGGCGTCGGCGGACGTTCGCGCACGAGGTCGAGCAGGCTGCTGATGATCCGGTTCGAGAGCTGCACCTGCGCGCTGATCTTGTCGATGTGCCGCGTGATCGGCTCCGACGAGTCGCCGACACGTTTGCGGAGCAGAAAGGTCGACGACTCGATGACCCCGAGCGGGTTGCGGAGCTCGTGCGCGATCGACGCCGCGAACTGGCCGAAGGTCGCGAGGCGCTCCGTGCGCTGCAGCCGCGCGAGGCTGTTCTCGCGATAGGTGTGCAGCATGATCGCGAGCTCCAGATCGAGCAGGCGGTTCACGGAGAAGAGCTCCGCGCGCCCGGTGTCGGGCGAGGCTGCGGTGTCGAGCACGATGCGACACAGGTGGTCGCGGATCACGCTCACCGCCGTGAACATGTACTGCTGCGGCAGATCGATCGCGACGTGCCTGCGCCCGATGCGCGCGCGGCGCTCGTAGTACGCGAGGTCCCACGGGCCTTCGAAGAGCTCACGCAGCCACACGACGAGCGTGCGCTTGAGCGATCCGACCTGCGCGTCGCCGCCCGTGATCGCGCGGCGCGCGTCGTGGTGCTCGAGAATGTGCCGGTAGAAGTCGTCGGTGATCGCGAGCGCGTGCGGCACCACGCGCGGACCCACCGCGCGCAGTCGCGCCTCGTCGCCTTCGTCGAAGCCGACGTATCGCTTGATCTCCTCGAACAAGTGCTCCTCGTGAGGCGCCATCGACGCCTCCATCGCCCGCGGCGATGCGCAACGTCAAGAGCTCGCAGTAGATCCTGCGTGCGGTGCGCGAACGATATGCATCGACCGCTCGGTGTGGGTCACCACGCGGTTCGTCGTCGTGCCGAGCACGCGGTCGAGGAGGCGATGTCCGTGCGCGCCGATCACCACGAGCTCCACGTCGTGCGCGTCGGCGAGATCGCAGATCACGCGCCACGGCGTGCCCACGACGACCTCGCGCGCGGCCACGAGCTCCGCGGGCAGCGCGTCGGCGAAGCGGTCGAGATCGCGCGCGGCGGCCTTCACCAGAAGCCCCGTCACGCTGTCGGGATCCATCGCGAGCGCCTCGGGCGGAAGCTCCGTCGGCAGCCCCACCGCACGCGCGAGCACGAGCTGCGCGCCGTACGCGTCCGCGAGCTTCACCGCAGCGTCGATCACGTGGGGCGCCACCGACGACGCATCGACCGCGACCAGAATCTTCTTCATCGCATCACCTCTTGAAGGTTGATCATCGCGTCACGCGCGCTCGCGGTGAAGCGTCGCCGACGCCGCGCTCGCCGCGCCGTGGCAGTGGCATCGCCGCTCGGGCATCACCCACGGCCGCGCCGCGACCCACAGCGCCGCGAGCGCGAGCACGGTGCCGAACACACGACGACGCGTCGGCGTGAGCGCATCGCGCGCCCACGTTCCGAGTGAGGCGCCCGCGAGCACGGCCGCGGCGAGGCCCGGCGCGCTCGTCACCGCGAAGGCCATCATCGTCAGCGCGCCCGCCCACCACGAGGCCGCGCCCGCCGCGATCATCAGGCCCGCCGCGAGCGCGCCGCACGGGAGAAAGCCCGTGAGCAATCCCATCGCGAGCGCGGGCAGGCGCGTCGTGGGCTTGCGCGTCTGGAGCTTCACGAGCTTCGTCGCCGCGCCGAGGCGCAACACCCGATACGCCGCGAAGGCGAGGCCCGCCGCGAGCGCGAGCGACACCGCCTGCTGCACGTGCTCCTCGCGCAACGAGCGCACGAGCCGTGAACCGAGCGCGCCCGCGATCGAGCCCGTGACGCCGTACGAGACCATGCGCCCGAGCGCGTAGCGCAGGCCCGCGCGCGCGCCCTCACGGCCCGGCGCGCTGCACGTCGCCGCTGCGAGCGGTCCGCACATCGCCGCGCAGTGGGTCGTCGAGGCGAGGCCCGCGGCGGCCGCGGCACCGATGGCTGCAAGTGGGAGGTCCATGCGGTGCGCGTTGAGCACGGTGCGTGCCGTATGCGACGAGGCGCACACGAGGGCGCCCTGCACGCGCCTCCGCGCAGGGAGTGCCGCGGAGTCGGGACGATCGTCGACCCACGAGACGCGCGCACCGACCGCATGACCTCGATGCTCCACGCGACCGGTCTGCGTGAAGGGCTGCGCTTCATCATGTTTCGTCGCACGGCGCGCGAAACGATCGATGTGCACGCGCATGGATTCGGTGCGCGACGATGCACGCGGTGCCGAAGCGCGGGGCGCGCAGAGGCCGTGAAACACCGCGCGATCGTGTGGCACCCCCGTTGCTCCGTGCGCCGGTCGATGAGCGGAGAAGGTGCCGTCGTCGACCTGCTGTCGACCACGCCGCAGACGAAGGAGCTCGCGTGTCCCCTCGCGTGTCGCCACTGCGGCGCCGAGCTGACCGCGCCCTCGCGCGACGGATTCTGCTGCACGGGATGCCGCGTGGTGCACGGGCTCCTCTCGGCGCGCGGACTCACCCGCTACTACGACCTTCGCGCGGGCGAGACGCTGACCCCCGCGCACACGCCCGCGTCGACGCGCGATCTCAAGTGGCTCGACGCGATCGAGACCGACCTTCGCGGCGCCGAAGGTCCGCGGCGCGTGGGCTTCGATCTTCAGGGGATCCAGTGCGCGGCGTGTGTGTGGCTCATCGATGAGCTCTTCGAACGCGTCGAACCCGCATCGTCACGTCTGAGCTGCACGGTGAACCCCGCGCTCGGACGCGTCGAGGTGATGGTCACGCGAGAGTTTCCGCTCCGCGATTGGATCACCGAGGTCGAGCGCTTCGGCTATCTGCTCGGCCCCGAGCGCAAGGTCGAGGCGGCGCGCTCGTCGGATCTGCTCTGGCGCATCGGCGTGTGCGCGGCCATCGCGATGAACGCGATGCTGTTCACCATCCCGGTGAACCTCGGGCTCCGCGAGGGCGCGGTCTATCACGTGTTCCGCTGGGCGGGGATGCTCCTCGCGGGCGTGAGCGTGATGGTGGGCGGCTCGGTGTTCATCCGCTCGGCGTGGCAGTGCCTCCGCCGCGGCGTGCTCCACATGGACGTGCCCATCGCGCTGGGCATCGTGCTCGCGTACGGCGGCTCGGTCTGGCACTTCGCCCTCGGCCGCGACCAGGGCGCGTTCTTCGACACCGTCGCGACCTTCATCGTGCTCATGCTCACGGGCCGCTGGCTCCAGGAGCGCGTCGTCGAGCGCAACCGCGCGATGCTCCTCGCGAGCGATGGCGTCGACTCGCTCCTCGCCCGCCGCGTGCGCGAGGGACACGTCGAGGTGGTTCCCTGCCGCGACCTCGTGGCGGGTGACACGGTGCTCGTCGCGTCGGGCGACCTCGTGCCCATGGCCGCGGCCCTCGACGACGAGAGCGCGAGCTGCTCCCTCGACTGGATCAATGGCGAGAGCGCCCCGCGGGCCTTTGCGCGCGGCGAGGTGATCCCCGCGGGCGCGTTCAACCTCGGCGTCTCGGCGATCACCCTCCGCGCGACCGAAGACTTCTCGCGCTCCGTGCTCCCGTCGCTGCTGCGCTCGACGCGCGATGATTCGCACGACGCGGCCCGCGCGACCTCGTGGTGGCAGCGCCTCACGCGCACCTACGTGGTCGCCGTGCTCGGCCTCGCGACGCTCTGCTTCGCGTACTGGACCTTCCTCCGTCACGACGTGACCATGGCCCTCCAGGCCACCACGGCGCTCCTCGTCGTGACGTGCCCGTGTGCGTACGGCATCGCGACGCCCACGGCCTACGAGCTCGTGCAGTCGGGCCTGCGCCGCGCGGGGATGTACATCCGCTCCGCGAGCCTCCTCGACCGCCTCCCCGACGTGCGCCGCGTGGTCTTCGACAAGACCGGCACGCTCACCGAGGGCGTGCTCGAACTCGTCGCGCCCGAGCGCCTCGCGACGCTCGCCGACGACGACCGCGACGCGCTCTACAACATCGTCGTTCGCAGCACGCACCCGAAGAGCGTGGCCGTGCGTCGCGCCTTCGAGGCCTCGTCGCTGCTGCGCGCGTGGGCCGCCGACCGCGACGTGCGCGAGACGCCGGGCTCGGGCCTCTCGCTCTCGCACGACGGCATCACCTGGCGCCTCGGACGCGCCGCGTGGGCCGCGCCGGGCGAGGGGGCCGACCACGACGACCTGGTGTTCGCGCGTGAGGGCCGCGTGGTGGCGGTGCTCCCGACCGCCGAGGTCGTGCGCCCCGATGCGAAGCGCGAGATCGAGAACCTCACGCGCGCGGGCCTCGACGTGTGGATGCTCTCGGGTGACGAGCCCGGACGCGTCGCCGAGATGGCCGCCTCGCTGGGCATCGCCGACGACCACGCCGTGGGTGGTGCATCGCCCGAGGGCAAGGCCGCGTGGGTGAGCGCGCACGACCGCCGCGACACCTTCATGATCGGCGACGGCATCAACGACGGCCTCGCGGTGGAGCGCGCGTTCTGCTCGGCCACGCCCGCGGCCGACCGACCCTTCATGCCCGCGCGCACCGACGCGTGGTTCGTGAGCCCGGGGCTCCGTCCCGTGCGGCTCGCGCTGCGCGCCTCGCGCGCCCTCGTCGCCGTGAACCGCCGCAACCTCGCGGTGGCCACGGCCTACAACGTCGGCGCCGTCGCGCTGTCGTTCGCGGGGCTCATGTCCCCGATCCTGTGCGCGACGCTGATGCCCCTCACGTCGCTGTCGATCATCCTGGCGACGATCGCGTCGCTCTCGCCCAGGAGGGCGCTGTGGAGATCGTGATCATGCTGGCCTTCTTCGGCCTTCTGCTCGTGGGCGGAATGCTCGCGCTGTTCTCACGCAGCGTGCGCGACCGCACCTGGCAGCACACCGACCGGCTCGCCCTGTTTCCCATCCATGAAGACGCACCCCGGTTGCCTGCACAGGAGCAGCGCCCCGAGGGTGCAGGTAGGACGTCATGAGCACCGAGAACGAGAACGCCGCTGGAGAAGCGGCCGGAGCGTCCCGGGTACGCATCACGTATGACGACGCACTCGCACGCATGTTCGTGTGGGCGTCGATCATCTTCGGTGTCGTCGGGATGCTCGTGGGCCTGATCGTCGCGCTGCAGCTCGCCGATCACCGCGCGAACCTGGCGCCGCTGCTGACCTTCGGCCGGCTGCGTCCCCTGCACACCAACGCGGTGATCTTCGCGTTCGTGGGCAACATGCTCTTCGCGGGCATCTACTACTCGACGCAGCGTCTCTTGAAGACGCGCATGGCGTCGGATCTCCTCGGGCGCATCCACTTCTGGGGGTGGCAGGCGATCATCGCCTCGGCCGCGATCTCGCTCCCGCTCGGCTACACGCAGGGCAAGGAGTACGCGGAGCTCGAGTGGCCCATCGACATCGCGGTGACGCTCATCTGGGTGGTCTTCGCGATCAACATGTTCTGGACCATCGCGAAGCGGCGCGAGAAGCACCTCTACGTCGCGATCTGGTTCTACATCGCCACCATCGTGACCGTGGCGATGCTCTACATCGTCAACAACCTCTCGATCCCGTGGGGGCCGTTCAAGAGCTACTCGCTCTTCGGCGGCGTGCAGGACGCGCTCACGCAGTGGTGGTACGGCCACAACGCGGTCGCCTTCTTCCTCACGACCCCGATCCTCGGGATCATGTACTACTTCCTCCCGAAGGCCGCGGGGCGCCCGGTCTACTCGTACCGCCTCTCGGTGATCCACTTCTGGGCGCTGGTGTTCGTGTACATCTGGGCGGGTCCGCACCACCTGCTCTACACGGCGCTGCCCGACTGGGCGCAGACGCTCGGCATGATCTTCTCGGTGATGCTCTGGGCGCCGTCGTGGGGCGGCATGCTCAACGGCCTGCTCACGCTCCGCGGCGCCTGGGACAAGGTCCGCGCGGATCCCGTGCTCAAGTTCTTCGTCGCCAGCGTGACCTTCTACGGCATGGCGACCTTCGAAGGCCCGCTGCTCTCGATCAAGTCGGTCAACGGCCTCGCCCACTACACCGACTGGATCGTCGGCCACGTGCACGAGGGCGCCCTCGGCTGGAACGGCTTCATGGCCGCCGGCATGTTCTACTGGATGGTTCCGCGCCTCTACGGCACGAAGCTCCACTCGAAGAGCGCGGCCGACACGCACTTCTGGATCGGCACCGTGGGCATCCTGCTCTACGTGATCTCGATGTGGGTGGGCGGCATCACGCAGGGCCTCATGTGGCGCGCCGTGAACGACCAGGGCTCGCTCGTGTACCCGACCTTCGTCGAGACCCTCATGGCGCTGCGCCCGATGTACTGGACGCGCCTCGTGGGCGGCACGCTCTACCTCGTCGGCTTCCTGATGATGGTGTGGAACCTCGTGATGACCGCGCGCTCGGGCGCTGCGGTCGACGGTGAGGCCGAGGTCGTCGACCTCGCGAAGGACCCCAACGAAGTCTCGTGGACGAAGGTCGCGTTCGGCGCGCCGGTGATCCTCTCCGCGGTCGTCACCGCGCTCGTCATGTCGCTCGCGGTGCTCGGTCAGATGGCCTCCGTCGCGATCGCGGGCATCGCCGTGTTCGTCGCCATCTTCGGCACCATCGCGCTCCAGCTCTCGAAGGAGAACGGCAAGGCCACCTGGCACCGCCTCGTCGAGGGCCGCGCCGCCGTGTTCGTCGTGCTCACCGCCGTGGCCGTCTTCGTGGGCGGCATCGCGGAGCTCATCCCCTCGCTGGTGATCAACCGCGCCGAGGCCCGCACGGTCCGCACGCTCCCCTACACGCCCCTCGAGCTCGAAGGCCGCGACATCTACATCCGCGAGGGTTGTTACAACTGCCACTCGCAGATGATCCGCCCGATGCGCTTCGAGACGATTCGCTACGGCGAGCCGTCGCGCCTCGACGAGTCGATCTGGGATCACCCCTTCCAGTGGGGCTCCAAGCGCACCGGTCCCGACCTCGCGCGTGAGGGCGGCAAGTACCCGAACCTCTGGCACTTCCGTCACATGCAGGACCCGCGGTCGACCTCGCCCGGCTCGAACATGCCCGCGTACCCGCACCTCTACACCTCGCACCTCGACCACGCGTCGGTCTCGTCGCGCGTCGACGCGATGCGCGCCGCGGGCGTGCCCTACCAGGCCTTCGTGATCTCGGGCGCGACCAACATCGCCAACGCCCAGGCCGACGTGATCGTGCGCGACCTCGCCGCCAACGGCGCCCGCGTCGACCGCGACGCCGAGATCGTGGCCCTCGTCGCCTACCTGCAGCGCCTCGGCCGCTCGCAGGGCAACCCCGACACGCACGACGCCGTCGACACCGCGATGCGCGCCGCGCAGGGCCACTGAGAGAGGAGCGCTCGGACCATGTACCGCGAGTTCTTCGTCCACAGCCCGCTGCTCGCCCTGCCGGTGCTGTCGCTCGTCATCTTCATCACGGTGTTCGCAGGCATCGTGACCCGCACCCTGCGTCGCCGCCCGTCGGCCTTCGACGGCGTCGCCGCGCTGCCCCTCGAAGAAGGAGAGGAGGCTTCTCGTGACCACTGAGGCTCAAGAGCACGCCGCGTCGCCCGCGCGGCCCGCCGCGAAGGGCGGCTACGACGACAAGGTCGTGCACCGCTACGACGACATCGAGGAGTTCGACAACCACCTCCCCAACTGGTGGCTCGTGACCCTCTACGGCGCGATCGTCTTCGCGATCGGGTACTGGTTCCACTACGAGGTGCTCCACAGCGGGCCGTCGTCGATGGAGTCGTACGAGCAGTCGGTGGCCGCCGATCGACGCGCCGCCGCCGAGCGCGCGCGCCGCGCCGGTGCGATGACCGACGACGCGCTGGTGACCCTCTCGCGCGACCCGGCCACCGTGGCCGCGGGGCAGGCCGTGTTCATGTCGAACTGCGTGGCCTGTCACGGCGCCAACGCGGGCGGCACCATCGGCCCGAACCTCACGGACCGCGCGTGGATCCACGGCGGACGGCCCACGCAGATCTACCGCACCGTGCTCGAAGGCGTCGCCGCCAAGGGCATGCCCGCGTGGGGGGCGCAGCTCGGCGAGACGCGCGTGCAGAGCGCCGTCGCGTACGTGCTCACGCTCCGCAACACCAACGCGGCGGGCGGCAAGCCCGCGCAGGGTGACAACATCGTCGAGTAGGTTCCACCGCTCGCGAACGGATGCGCGGCGCTGCACGCTCTCGGGTGTGCGGCGCCGTCGCGCTTTTTCGGTCAGCGCTCGTAACGCCCCGGCGCGAGAACCCCCGACGGATCGACCGCCGCGCGGAGCCGTGCGAGCAGCGCGCGCGTCGCGTCGTTGGCCTCGGGAATGGACGCCATGCGGTGGGCGGCCACGCGATACGGGAGCCATCCCTCGCGGGCGAGCGCCGCGGTGAGCGCGTCGTGGCAGGTCACCGCGCGCGCGTCGGCGTCGGGCACCTCGCGGTCGTAGAGGATCGTCGGGAGCAGCGAGGCGCAGCGCTCGGTGGGGGTCGCGACGGCGAGCATCGGGTCGAAGCCGTGGGCGTGGAGCACCTGCGCCGCGAGCTCGCACGCGCGCGCCACGTCGTCGCCGCGGAGGGGCACGGCCGCGCAGCACCACACCACACCGCAACGGTCGCGGTCGGGGTCTGCGTCTCCCTCGACGGTGAAGTCCGCGGGCTTCGACCAGTACGCGCTCTGGAGGCTCCGCGCGTGCGGAACGCCTTGCAGAAAGCCGAATGCGGGCTCGTGCTCCCACAGGAGTTCGCGGCCCGCCACGGGGTCACCGCTGCGCTCCTCGACGTGCCACGAGTCGACGAGCGGGCCGAGCGTGGCGACCGCGTGCTCGCGGAGGGCGCGTCCCATGAGGGCCGTGGGCGCGTAGAGCCCGGTGAGCCCGAACCACGCGCAGCCGTCGGTCTCGCGAACGAAGCGCGCCCACCCCTCGCGGTCGTGGGCGCGCGCCTCGACGGACCACGCGCGGCGCGCGTTCCAGAGCGAGGCCGTGGCGCGGAGCGTTCCGTCGAGACGGAGCGTGCGGAGCGCGTCGACGAGGGGCGCGAGGCGTCGCCCATCGCGCAGCCGAAAGCGCATCGCCTGGATGCTCTTCGGCAGCGGCGAGAGCCACACCGTCATGCGCGTGACCACCGCGAGGTTCGACTGACTGAACAGCCCATCGAGCGACGGGCCCACGCCCCACCGATGGCTCTGCGCGGCCTTCGCTCCGTCGAAGCGCGCGAAGCCCGTGCGAACGACCTCGCCCGTCGCGAGTACCGCTTCGAGGGCGCACACGTGGTTCCATCGGTCGCCGTAGGGGCCTGCGCCGTCGCCGCGTTCGAGCGCATTGCCCACGAGGCTCGCGTGCGGAGACGACCCGGTCACCGCGCCGAACCACCGCGCGCCGCGCTCCGCGAGGAACGTGTGCATCTGCGCGAAGGTCACGCCGGGCTCCACGGTCACGCACCCGAGCGCGTCGTCGAAGTCGGTGATCGTCCGCATCGCCGAGAGGTCGAGCAGCACCGCACCGTCGACGGTGGGCACGCGCGATCCGAGGCCCCAGTTGCACCCGCGCGAGACGGGGTACACGGGCACGTTGCGCTCCGTCGCGATGCGCAGCGCCTCCGAGACTTCGGCGGTCGACGTGAGGCGCAGCACGGCGGCCACCTGCTCGGTCGTCGCGTACGTGGCCGTCGAGGCCGCGCGTCGCGTGTCGGGGTCGCACTGCACGCGCTCGTCACCGAGCAGCGCGCGCCAGGCCGCGAGGGCGGCGTCGAGGTCGCGCATCGGGCCGACACTACCACTGTGCGATCGCGGGCATGTCGGTGATACTCCCGCGCCATGCGGGCGAAGTGGTGGTTCCTGGGGTGCGTGTTCGCGGTCACGGCGTGCGGTGGAGACAACGACGGAGGCCCCGCGCCGATGCCCGTGGTGATCTCGCCGGTGACCGATCGCGCGGCGGGCGTGCGGGCTTCGTTGCGCCTCGCGTGTGACCCTTCGCGGGGGCTCCTGTGTGCGCTCCCGTGGCCCTCGAACGCCTACACCGTGGCCGACACCGCGAGCGCGACGGGGCTGCGCATCTCGCTTCCGGCGGGCACGTATCCCGAGGTCGACGATCCGAGCGGCGTGCAGCGCGCCGACGGATTCTCGCGCGTGACGCCCATCATGTTTGCGGTGCCCGGTGAGGTCGACATGGCCTCGCTCGGCGGATCACTCGACGGCACGATCCGCCTCTTCGCGCTCTCGCGGGAGGGCGCGCCCACGGCGGTTCCGCTGCGCTACCGCCTCGTGCCCGCCATCGACGGAACGGACCGCACACTCGTCATCGCGTACCCGCGCGTGCCCCTCGCGGCCTCGACGGATCACGTCGTCGTCGTGACCGACGCGCTCCGCACGAACAGCCCCATGGGCTTCGCCGTCGACGCCGCCACGCGCGCCTCGCTCGGCCTCGCCGCGCCCGCCACGCAGGAGCAGGAACAGCTCCGCGCCTACCACACGCCGACGCGCGCTGCGCTCACCCGCGCCAACGTCGACCGCGCCCACGTGGTGCGCGTGTGGGACTTCACCACGCGCTCGCTCGAACAGCCCTGGCAGGCCATGCGCGCGATGCGCACGCGCCTCTTCGCGGCGGTCGACGACGGCACCATCGGCGTGCGCGTCGACCGTGTGCGCGCGATGACCGGCGCGGCCTCCGTCGAGGTGCTCGGTCACCTCACGAACGTGCCTGATTTCGTGGGCGCCGATGGGAAGCTCGCCCGCGACGCGAGCGGCGCCGTGCGCGTGGCCGATGGGATGGAGGGCGTGCATGAGGTGCCCTTCCGCGTGCTGATTCCTGCGGGCACGGGCGACTACCGCGTGGCGATGTGGGGACACGGCACGGGCGGCGATGAGGCCGACGATTCGTTCGACGCCGAGATCGCGGGCGCGGGCGCGGCGAAGGTGAACATCCGCTTTCAGGGATGGGCCGGCGAGCAGGTGCTCAACACCTTCGCGTCCTTCGCGCGGATGCTCGGCGGGAGCGAGACCTCGTCGGCGGGGCTGCTGCAATCGATCGTCGACGGCCACGCGCTCTTTCGCATGCTCGTGGGATCGGGCGACGACACGGCCCGCACGGCGCCCCTCGCGCGCGTGCTCGCGGCCCCGATGCTCGGCGACATGACCAACCCCGCCGCGGGACGCTATCCCCGCGCCGCGGGCGCCATCTGGACCGGCGGCTCCCTCGGCGGAACGCTCGGGCTCGTGTACACGCGCGCCGAGCCGCGCATGACCGCGGCGGTGCTCAACGTGCCCGGCGCGGGCTGGACGCACTACCTCACCGGGTCGAGCCTCTACCCCGCGGCGCGCCTCGCGCTGCTCTCGAACTACCGCGGTGGAGACTTCGAGATTCACATCGCCGTGGGGATGGCGCAGCTCAACTTCGACGACGTCGACGGCGCCGTGTGGCAGGGCTCCATGCCCGACCGGCCGATGATCTTTCAGGAGAGCATGGGCGATCCGGTGCTTCCGAACATCGGCAGCGAACTGGCCGCGGCGAGCGCCAACGCCACGCAGGTGGGCGCGGTGCTCGCGGAGCTCCCCAACGCGCCGCGCGCGAGCGAGGTCACCTCGGGCTGCGCGCTCACGCAGTTTCGCGTGCCCTCGACGATCGTAGGGCCCTACAACGTCCACGGCTTCGCGGCCCGCGACACCATCGCCGGACGCGCCGCGCGCGAGCAGATCGTGGGCTTCATCCGCTCGCACTGGGCGGGCGCGATGCGCGTCACCGTTCCCACCGCGTGTCAGATGAACACGCCCGCGGGGAGCTGCGATTTCTCATCCTCGATGTGAGCGCGCGCGCAGGCTCGCGAGGGCTCGCGCGGCGTCGAGGTCGGGCTCCACGCCGAGTTGCGCTTCGAGGGCCTCGATGCGCGACTGCTGACGCGCCACCACGTCGACGAGCGCGCGCACCATCGCGCGGAGTTCGTCGTGCGGGGCCTCTGCGTTCGCCGTCTCGGAGGCCTTCTCCACGGCCGCCTCCACGGGCTCGAGAGCAGGCGCGAGCACCCGTCGCTGCGAGGGCTGCACGCCCTGCTTCGCGTCGGCGCGGGCGGCGCCCATGACCCGCGCGAGGCGTCCCATGAGATCGAGCGCGAGGCGCTGCGCGAGGGCCGCGTCGCTCACCGACCCCGAGGCGTCGTGGAGTGACAGCGCGCCCTCGTCGGTGAGCGAGACCGAGAGCGTCGCGCGTTCGGGGTGCAGCGCGCGGGCGCGTTCGGTGAGCTGCGCTTCGAGGCGTTCGAGGGCGAGGGCGCGCGCGTCGCGTTCGAGTCCCGGTTCCGAGAGCACCGCGCGTACGGTGTCGGCAATGCGGCGCGCGACGTCGTCGGTCATGGGCGAGGAGGTGGTGGTGTGCGAGGGGAGGACGAGCGAACGAGACGCGCGGCTACTCGGTCTCGGAGCCGACGATGTTCAGCCGACGCTGGAGCGACGAGATCTCGAAGAGCGAGTAGATGCCGTCGCCATCGAGGTCGCCCGACGCCGCGGCGTAGTACCACTGGCCCTGCTGCGCGGCGGGGAGCGCGGTGTATCCGAGGTTGCCGCTCGCGCCCACCGAGGGTGTCACCGCGGGGTTGCCCGCGATCGACTGGAACGAGTAGCGCACCATCTGGCGCGGCCGCACGCCGAGCTGGTTCCACGACGCGGGCAGGCCCACGTAGAAGTCGACCATGCCGCCCGTGGCCGCCGCGGGGGCGCCGAGCGCGGGCCACCAGGTGCCGAGGCCGCCGGTGCCGCCGTTGTTCGTCGGCATCGCGAGCGTGAGGTCGTTCGACGTGTCGGAGTACACGTTGAACTCCGCGCGGTAGGCCTCCTGCGCGTTGACGATCTGCGCGAGCACCTCGGGCGCTTCGAGCGTGAGCGCGCGCAGCCGGTGTCGCGAGTAGAGCGGGCCCGCGATGGCCGCGAGGATGCCGATGATCACCACGACGATCATCAGCTCGATGAGCGTGAACCCGCGCATCGCGAGGCCGCGCGCCCGTCTCGACACCAGACGTTGGTTGGGAGGGGTCATTCGAGTCCTTGCAACGGCGCTTGGCGCGCGGTTCGTGAGACAGTATCGGGCGGTCGTCGCAGAATCAACCGCTGCGCCGACGCGATGGCCCGCTGTGATACGACGGGGCCGCGCGTGACGCGTCGCTCCGCGTCTGCGCCTTTCTTCACCCGACGGAGCTCCGACGATGCCCACTCCTCGTGACGCCCTGCTGCGCCTCGCGCCCCTGCTCGCGATCGCCGGATGTGACGCGGGCCCCTACGTGCGCACCTGCGCGCCGGGCTCGGCCTGCGCCCTCGACGCGAGCCTCGCGACCGACGTTCCGCCGCGCGACATCACCGCGCTCGATGTCGAGACGCTCTTCACCGACCTCGTCGACCTGCAGATCCAGCCCGCCGACGCCCTCGTGGTCGCGCGCGGCGAGCCCGTGGCGCAGGCCTTCTCGCTCGTGGGGGTCTACCGCAACGGCATGACGCGCACGCTCCCGCTCGGCACGTGGCGCAGCACCGACGCATCGCTCGGCGGCATCGACGCGGCCACCGGGCGCTACACGGCCAACGGACTCGTGGGCGGCACCACGCGCATCGAGGTCGAGGTGAACCGCGAGGGAATGCCCGCGCGCGTGCTCCAGACCACCCTGCGCGTGCGCGTCGAGCGCGAGTTCTTCGCCACGGGCGCGCCCACCACCGCACGCGGAACCTTCGGCGCCACGCCGGTCACCGATGCGACGCGTGCGGTGACCCTGCGCTATCCCCTCGCAGGCGCGGTGATGCCCCAGAACGTCGCGCCCCCCGACGTGCAGTGGGAGGGCGGCGTCGCGGGAGACCTCTACCGCGTGACCGTCGCGAAGCCCAACGTGACCGTGACGGGCTACGTGCTCCACACGGGCGCGGGCTTTCGCTTCGACTGGCCCGTCGACCCCGTGGGATGGCGCGCGGTGGTGGAGTCAGACCCCACGGCGCCGGTCACCGTGGTCGTCGACCGTTGGGATGGGCGCAACGTGGTCTCGGGCGCGCCCGCGTCGCTCACCATCGCGCGCGGCTCGCTCCTCGGCGTGGTCTATTACTGGGACCTTCGCGCGGGAAAGATCCTGCGCATTCCCGACGCGAGCGCGACGCGCGAAGACTTCATGCCCACGCCGCCGCGCAGGGCCTCCGACGGCAGCCGTTGTGTGGCCTGCCACGCGGTCTCGCGCGACGGGCGCTACATGGCCGCCGAGCTCTTCGAGGGCCAGGGACCGAGCGCCGTCTTCGACCTCACGCGCGACCTCCGCGGCGATCCTCCGCCCACACGCTTCGCCATTCGCGACGCGGCGGCGTGGGTCTACGCGTCGTGGAACCCCGACTCCACGCGGCTCATCGCGAACCTCCTCGGCGGGCTCTTTCTCGTCGACCCCGCGACCGGCGAGCGCGTGCCCTCGATGGGAACCGCGCTCCCCACCGACGACGCGGTGATGCCCTCGTGGTCGCCCGACGGACGTTCCGTGGCCTTCGTCGACAACTTCGTGGGCCCCGGTCCATCGGCCTTCGAGCAGAGCGAGCTCGCGGTGCTGCCCGTCACGGCGCCCGACACCTTCGGCCCCGCGTCGACCCTCGCGCGCGGCACCGACCTCGCGACCGAGCCCCAGCGCGGCCGCGCCATCGCGTACCCCTCGTGGACGCCCGACAGCCGCTGGATCGCCTTTCAGCACGGCCCCTACAGCGAGTCGGACATCGAGACGACGCCGGGCGCGCCGCGGAGGCGCTTTCCCGCTGCGATGTACCTCACGTCGCCCACGGGCACGACGCCGCTGCGCATGACCAACGCGTCGGGCGTCGACGCAGACTCCGACGCGTACTTCCCGAACTTCTCGCCCTTCAACCAGGGCGGCTACTACTGGGTGCTCTACTTCTCGCGACGCGACTACGGCAACGCGCTCGCGGGCACGCGCGGCACCGGACGCCGTCAGCTCTGGGTCTCCGCCGTGACCAACAACCCCGTGGCCGGACGCGACCCGTCGAGCGTCCCCTACTGGCTCCCCGGTCAAGACGTGGCGAGCGACAACGTCTCGGGCTTCTGGGCGCCGCAGGCCTGCGCTCCCCGCGGTACGCACTGCCAGGTGTCGAGCGACTGCTGCGCGGGCACCTGCGGCCCCGACGCGACCGGCGCGCTCGTGTGCAACCCCCCGCCCGCGGGCTCCGCGTGTCGACGGAGCGGCGAGCGCTGCGGCGCCACGGCCGACTGCTGCGCGGGCCTCGAATGTGCGGCCAACGTGTGCCTCGCGCCGCCCGGCTAGTCTTCGGGCGGTACCTTCACGAACCAGCTTGTTTCAAGGGTGATGGAGCGGGTGAGCGGGGCGTCGATGCGGCGCCCCGACGCTCAGCGGACGCAGGTCGCGAGGAGGGCGGTCTTGTAGTTCCAGAAGTTGCCCGTGAAGGCCGTGGT
Organism: uncultured Myxococcaceae bacterium; assembly: GCA_945952225.1. Taxonomy (GTDB): domain Bacteria; phylum Myxococcota_A; class Polyangia; order Polyangiales; genus CAISKJ01. The sequence continues at coordinate 35,697 of CAMFHP010000005.1, read as the reverse complement.
GGCCGAGGGGCGGTACTCCACGCCGTTGACGACGAAGTAGTACTCGAAGGTGGTGCCCACGTAGGCGCCGTCGGGCGAGGGCGAGAGGCCGAACGCGGGGCACGCCGTGAGGGGAGGCGTGTCGGGCAGCGGGTCGACGGAGCGCAGGTCGAGCGCGTAGCGGGCGTTGTTCCCGAGGCGGCGTTCGAAGGGCACGTAGCGGCTCTGCCACGTCGCGCTGCCGCCGTAGCGGAAGCGCACCTGCACGTCGAGCTGGCGCCAGAGGTTGGGGTTGTCGAAGTCGGTGACGCCGGCCTTCCACACGTCGAAGTTCACGACGCGGATCGCGGCGCGCTGGCGGGCGTAGGTGTCGTAGTTGAAGGGCGTGGTGATGGCCACGCGGTTCGCGTCGCACGCGTAGCCGCCCGCGCAGGTGGCGCGGTTGATGACCACGGCGCCGTCGCCGATCCAGCCCGGCGCGCGGGGATCGGGCGACACCGAGAAGCCGTAGTTCGAGCCGTAGTTCGAATCCCACGCGTTGCAGCCCCAGCGGTTCGTGACCTGGAACCACATCTCCAGGCGGCCCGTGGTGTTGGGCAGCGTCACGAGCACGGGCGCGGGCGTGGACGAGAGGTCCGGCGCCACGCGGAAGGTCTGCGACGCGCCGCCGTTCACGCGGAAGAACCCGGTGATGGCCCACGCCGGGAGGTTGTTGCTCTCACCGCGGCACTGCGAGAGCCGCGAGGCCGCGTAGTCGATGCGCACGGGCTGTCCCGCGACGAGCGTGCCCGTCACGCGCTGCGACCAGTCGGCGCCGAAGGTGATCGTCGGCGTCACCACGCTCTCGGACTGCGCGCCCTCTTCCGCCAGCACCTCGTGCCCGCATCCGAGCGCCATCGTGGCGACCACGGCCCACCGCGCGATCTTCAACATCGTGAGACTCCCTTCGCGCGGCCGTCTACCGCCGTTGTGCAACCGCCGTCAACCGCGCGCGCTGCGCCTTCTCGCTGCCGCAACGATTGCGTACCGTGCGCGCCGCCATGCGCGACGAAGCTTCGGAACGTCTCACGCCCTATCAGCGCTACGTGGTGCTCTGCGCCTGGGTCGGCGTCGGCTTCGACCTCATGGACTCGGTGCTCTTCAACTTCGTCGCGCCCCTCGCGATCCCGAGCCTCCTGGGGCTCGTGCCGGGCTCTCCCCTCGCGCGCGCCGAGACGGCCTGGTGGAACGGCACGCTCACCAGCGTGATGCTCCTCGGATGGGCCCTCGGGGGCATCGGCTTCGGGCGCCTGAGCGACCTCGTGGGACGCACCCGCACGGTGGTCTTCACGATGCTCCTCTTCTCGCTCGGCACGGGCGCGTGCGCGGCGGCGCCCTCGATGGGATGGCTCGTGCTGTTCCGCTTTCTCACGGCGCTGGGCATCGGCGGAGAGGCCGCCGCGGGCGCCACGCTCGTGGCCGAGAGCGTGCCCGAGTCGCGCCGCGTGCAGATGGGAACGTTCCTCTTCACGGCCCCTCCGTTCTTCGTCTTCGTGGCCATCGGCGTGAACTGGCTCTTCACGCGACGCCTCGACGAGATCGCCGCGAACCCCGCGCTCTCGTGGCGCCTGGTCATGGCCTTCGGCGCGCTGCCCGCGCTCTTCGCGCTGTTCATCCGTCGCGGCCTCCGTGAGCCCGAAGGATTTCGTCCCGACACCGCGCGCGTGCACGGTCTCGCCTCACTCTTCGCGCCCGCGCTGCGCCGTCGCACGCTCGGCGGACTCGCGGTCACCACCGCGGCGCTGCTCACGTTCTGGGTGATGAGCGCGTTCCTCCCCATCGTGGCCTCGCAGCTCGCGGAGACGATCACCCGCGACCCCATCGCCCTGCGCGCGCTGAAGGCCGAGCACATCACCCGCGCGATGGCCTGGTTCAACTTCGGCGGGCTCATCGGCTCCGTGCTCGCAGGGCCGCTCGCGCTGCGCTTCGGTCGCCGTCCGCTCTTCACCGCGTACTTCGCGTGGAGCGCGCTCACCGTCGCGCTCGCGTTCGGACTGCCGCTCTCCGCGGGCGCGCGGCTCGTGTCGTTCGCGGTCGCGGGCGTGTCGGTGTACGGGGTCTTCGGCGCGTTTCAGTTCTACCTGCCCGAGCTCTTTCCCTCGCACCTTCGCGGCACCGGCGCGGGCTTCTGCCTCAACGCAGGAAGGCTCCTCACGGTGGTCGGTCCCTTCGCGGTGGGCGCGGTGGTGAAGGCGGGCGCAGACCCGATGACCGTGCTGCGCAACCTCGCGGTGGTGCCGCTCGCGGGCCTGGTGCTGGTGTTCGTGGGGGCGGGCGTCGAGACGCGCGGCGAGGGGCTCGCGGCGCTCGATGGAACGACGGAAGGTCAGCGGCGCGAGGCCATGTCGTAGAGGCTGTGCCCGCCGTGGATGCGGCGGATCGCTTCGGCCAGCAGCGGCGCCACGCTCACCACCTCGATGCGCGGATCGCGCTTGTGCTCGGGCACGGGAATCGAGTCCGTCACGATGAGCCGACGGAGCGGTGACGCCCGCAGTCGCTCCACCGCGTTGCCCGAGAGAACCGGGTGAACCACGGCGGCTTCGACCGAGGCCGCGCCCATGCCCATCACGAGCTCGGCGGCCTCCATGATGGTGCCGCCCGTGGCGATCTCGTCGTCGACGATGAGCGCGTGACGGCCCTTCACGTCGCCCACGATGGCGTTGGGCACGGCGTGCTCGTCGTCGCCCGAGCGGCGCTTGTCGATCACCGCGAGCGGGAGCTTCATCGAGCCCGCGAAGCGTCCTGCGTCCTTGGCCTCGCCGATGTCGGTGGCGACGACGACGCGCGCCGCGCCCTCGTCGCGCTTCACGAGCGCGTCGCACAGCACGGGAATGGCCGTGATGTGGTCGATGGGTACGCGAAAGAAGCCCGCGATCTGCGGCGAGTGGAGGTCCATCGCGAGCACGCGGTTGGCGCCCGCGGTGACGAGCAGGTCGGCGACGAGGCGCGCGGTGACCGAGATGCCGGGCTCGTCCTGCTTGTCGCTGCGCGCATACGGGAGGTACGGCAGCACGGCGGTGACGCGGCCCGCGGAGGCGCTCTTGAGCGCGTCGATGAGAATCAGCGTCTCCATGAACGACTCGTTCACGGGCGGACACGACGTCTGCACCACGTACACGTCGCGGTCGCGGACGTTCTCCTCGATGCAGACCTTGAGGTTCTCGTTCGAGAAGCGGTTGAAGCGCACGCGCCCGAGGGGAACCTTGAGCTCCGCGGCGATGCGTGACGCGAGCTCGCGGTGCGTGCTGCCCGCGATGACGACGGGGTCGTGAGACGGAACCTGAAACATGGCGCGGTCCTCGGCGGCGGGAGACGGAGTGCGCGGACGTTCCTACACCATTGCCGGGCCGTGCGGCGTCGGGTAATTGCCGTGTCCGCCATGTCGTACCGCCCTTCTGAGATCGAGCCCCGCTGGCAGCAGCACTGGGACGCGCACGAGACCTTCCGCGCCCACGAAGACACGTCGAAGCCGAAGTTCTACGCGCTCGACATGTTCCCGTACCCGAGCGGCAAGGGGCTCCACATCGGGCACCCCGCGGGCTACACCGCGAGCGACGTGGTGTGCCGCTTCAAGCGCGCGCGCGGCTTCAACGTGCTGCACCCCATGGGCTACGACGCCTTCGGTCTGCCCGCAGAACAGAAGGCCATCGACGAAGGCATCGCGCCGCAGGTGTCGACCGCGGAGTCCATCGAGACCTTTCGCCGTCAGCTCAAGATGCTGGGCTTCTCGTACGACTGGTCGCGCGAGGTCTCCACCGCCGACCCGGCCTACTACAAGTGGACCCAGTGGATCTTCACGAAGCTCTACGAGATGGGCCACGCGTACCAGGGCGAGGCGTGGGTCAACTGGTGCGAGGCCCTCGGCACCGTGCTCGCGAACGACGAGGTCATCGACGGTCGCAGCGAGCGCGGCAACCACCCGGTGGAGCGCAAGAAGCTCTCGCAGTGGATGATCCGTCAGACGGCCTTCGCCGACCGCCTGCTCGAAGGCCTCGACCGCATCGACTGGCCCGAGGCCACGAAGGAGAAGCAGCGCAACTGGATCGGCCGCTCCGAGGGCGCGCACGTGCGCTTCGCGATCGAGGGCAGCGACGAGACCGTGACCGTGTTCACCACGCGCCCCGACACGCTGTGGGGCGCCACGTATGTGGTGCTCGCGCCCGAGAGTCCGCTCGTCGAGAAGATCGCGACGGCGGCGCAGCGCGAGGCCGTGAGCGCGTACCAGAAGGTCAGCGCCGCGCGCAGCGAGAAGGATCGCCAGGCCAACAAAGAGAAGACCGGTGTGTTCACGGGCGCCTTCGCGGTGAACCCCGTGAACGGCGCGAAGATCCCCGTGTGGATCGCGGACTACGTGCTCCAGGGCTACGGCACCGGCGCGATCATGGCGGTGCCCGCCCACGACGAGCGCGACTGGGAGTTCGCGAAGGCCATGGGGCTCCCGATCGTCGAGGTGATCTCCGGCGGCGACGACGTGCAGAAGGCCGCGTACCCCGGCGACGGCGTGATGGTGAACTCGGGCGCCTTCGATGGAACGCCCACGGCGAATGGCGAGGCCGTGAAGCGCGTGGCCGCGTGGCTCGACGCGCAGGGCCTCGGGCGCGCGGTGGTGACCTTCCGCATGCGCGACTGGGTGTTCGCGCGGCAGCGCTACTGGGGCGAGCCCATTCCGGTGCTGAAGAACGCGGCGGGCGAGGTGGTGCGCACGCTCACCGTCGACGAGCTGCCGTTGGAGCTTCCCGCGGTCGATGACTACAAGCCCCGCGCGGGAGAGTCTCCGCTGGCGCGCGCGAAGTCGTGGGCCACGGTGAACGACCCGGTGACGGGCCAGGACCTCACGCGCGAGTGCGACACGATGCCGGGCTCGGCGGGGTCGAGCTGGTACTTCCTGCGCTACGTCGATCCGCAGAACGCAGCGGCCTTCGCGGCGCGCGAGAAGACCGACTACTGGATGCCCGTGGACCTCTACGTGGGCGGCCCGGAGCACTCCGTCGGCCATCTCATGTACGCGCGCATCTGGCAGAAGGCGCTCTACGACCTGGGCCTCGTGCGCGACGACGAGCCCTTCGCGAAGCTCCGTCACCAGGGGATGATCCTCGCGGAGAGCTACTACGACGACGCGAAGCGCATCGTGCCGCGCGCCGAGGTCGAGGAGCGCGACGGACGCTTCTACCGCGCGGGCACCGGGGCCGAGCTCACGCGGGTCGTCGAGAAGATGTCGAAGCGCAAGGGCAACGTGATCAACCCCGACGAGGTGATCCGCGACTTCGGCGCCGACGCGCTGCGCGTGTACATCTGCTTCATGGGCCCGCTGGAGAGCGACAAGCCCTGGCAGACCAACGGGCTCGAAGGGCAGTTCACCTTCCTCAAGCGTGCGTGGCGTGTGTTCTTCGACGGCGACGACGACGTGCCGCGCGTGAACGACGAGGCGCCCACGAACGAGGCGCTGAAGGTGATCCACAAGACCGTTGCGAAGGTGACGGCCGACATCGAGGCGCTGAGCTTCAACACGGCGATCTCGGCGCTCCATGTGTGTGTGCGCGACCTCGCGCAGATGGGCACCCGCGCGCGCGCCGTGCTCGAACCGCTCGCGCAGCTCTTCGCGCCCTTCGCGCCGCACTTCGCGGAGGAACTCTGGACCCGCGGCCTCGGCCACGCGGTCGCTCCCGGCGGCATCTCGTACGTGCCGTGGCCCGAGGCCGACGCGCGCTACACCGTCGACGACACCATCACCATCGGCGTGCAGGTGAACGGAAAGACCGCGGGCACCATCGAGCTCCCCGTCGACTGCCCCGAGGAGCTCGCGGTGTCGACCGCGCGCGCCAACCCCGCCGTGGCCCGTCACCTCGACGCGAAGACCGTCGCGAAGGTGATCTACAAGGCTGGCCGGATTCTGAACTTCATCGCGAAATAGTCACCGCTCCGTTTCTGCCGCCTCTGGCCGGGAGGCTGTGGGAACCCGCAAGGTCCGCCGTTGAGCACCCTTGCGATGAACCTTCTGTCCCGGGCCGACTCCCTCCCGCGCGCGTTCGCTGCGCTGCTCACCGCCGCCGCTCGACTCGTCGATCCGCAGGACCCCGCGATGGCCGCGCGCGAGTCCTCGGCCCGCGTCGACGTCGGCCACGCGGTGATGCTCCAGCAGGCGGCACAGCCCGCGGGCTGCGAGCTCGAAGCGCGCGAAGGCGCGTGCGCCCTGGAGTCGGTGACCGTCGAGGGAGAGGGCGCCGCGGGATCGCGCGACGTGGTGGCCGTGTACCGCACGACGGGCGAGGGATCGTCGGTGCGCATCACGCGCCGCTTTCGCACGGTGTACGTGACGGGTGGAGAGGCCGCGCAGCTCGCGCACGTGCAGGCGAATCCGACGGCCACGTGCCGCTGGCAGGTGGTGACGCACGGGTCGTGTGCGGCGTGGTCCGGCGAGGTCGCGCTGCCCGAGATGACCGTGAACCGACGGGTGCTCCGCGCCGAGCGCGAAGAGGCCCGCGCGCTCCGCGAGGAGGCCCGCGAGGCCGACCAGGCGCGCCGCCACGAAGACCGTCGCCTCCGTCACGCGCAGCCCGTCGCCGCGGCGATGACGCGCTTCCGTCCGCACTGGGGCGGGGTGTTCCCGATGCTGCGTGGTGCGGGGGGGCACTGGTGCGGGCACGATCACGGCCCCGGCGGTCACGGCCACGGCGCGCACGGAGCCGCGCACGGACGCTTCGGACGCGCGCTTCCCCGTCACGGCCACGGCGCGCACCACGGGGGCCACGGACGGCCCGTACGTGGCGCGCACCGCGACGTGCGCGGTCACGGTCGGTCGGGCGAGTAGGGGACGGCGCTAGCGGGCGAGGCGCGCGGCGATGCGGGCGCGTACGTCGTCGGGGAGCGTCGCGAGGTAGCTCTCGGGCAGCAGGGCCAGGAGCCGATCGGGCATGGCGAGCACCTGCTCGGCCTCGGAGAGCCCCGCGAGACGCTGCTCGGGCGCGAGCCCCGCGAGTCGCTGCTCGGGCGCGAGTCCCGCGAGTCGCTGCTCGGGCGCGAGTCCCGCGAGTCGGTCTTCGAGCGAAAAGGTGCTGAGAAAGCGCTGCTTCACGGCGTCGTAGTCGTCGAGCTCGTGCGGGTTCATCGAGGCGTCCTTTCGCGTTCCGTGGTGAGCGTACCACCAGCGCCAGGCCTCCTGCGGCGGGCGGGCGTCGGGCACGAAGACCGAGACGAAGTCCTGGGCGTGGGCGCGCGCGACCGTCGAGAGGTCTACGAGCAGCATCGAGAACGTCAGCCCGCGGAGCCGCGCGTAGCCCGGTGAGAGCGGCACCTCGCTCAGGTCGAGCGCCGCGAGGTCGCGATCGAGCGTGCCGTTGCGTCGCGCCACCATGAGCACCAGCGCGAGGTCGTCGTGGGCGGCGAGCTCGTCGTGCTGCGCGCTGAAGTACTGGTATCCGTAGCCGAGCAGGCGGTGCACGTCGCGGGCGCGATACTCCGCGGCGGCGCTCTTGAACTCCACCACGGTCACGCGCGGCAGCAGCGGCCAGAGGTCGACGAGCGTCTGTCCGCGGTCACCGGGCGCGGGGTCGCCGTGACGTCGCAGGATCAACCAGTCCATGTGCTGTATCGCGCGGGTGAGCGGCTCCTCCGCGCGAATCTCGAAGCAGCGCGGGGCCATCTCGTCGAGCATGAGGCCCAGAAAGTAGTGCCACGCGGTCCGTCGCTCTCCCATGGGCGCGACCCTCGCGGAGAGGGCGTGGACGACGCAAGCGGCGGTGTGACATTCCCCGGCGCGGGGAGACCCGTCAGGTGACGCTCTCGGGCACGTAGATCACGTCGCCCGCTTCGAGGTCGAAGTCGTCGACGCGGCCTTCGAGAATGTCCTCGACGTGGAGCACGAACACGCGCCGCGTGCCGCTGCGGTCGACGCGCGTGACGCGGACGCCGTTCTTCTCTGCGAGGGCCGTGAACCCGCCCGCCAGCGCGATGGCCTGCGTGACCGTGAGGCACCGCGTGAAGGCGTACTGGTTCGGGTGCTGCACCTGGCCCGACACCGAGATGCGGCGGCTGTTGGCCTCCTTGATCTCGACGCGCACGTTGGGGTTGGTGAGCACGTTGTGGCCCGTGGGGTTGTCGGCGCTCTGCGCACCCAGACCGCGGCGCAGCGCATCGCCCGCTTCCGAGGGCTGCATCCCCGCGACCACGACGTGTTCGAGGTACGGGTAGTTGATCGCGCCGTCGTCGCCCACGCGGAACTCTCCCGAGAGCGAGGGCTCGTTGAAGACCACCACGTTGATGACATCCGACGGACCGATGCCCGGCGCGCGGCTCTGACACACCGTGCGCGGCGGCAGGCGATCGCCGCCGCCCGTGCGACGGCACGCGTTCATCGAGACCGTGGAGAGCAGCGAGACGAGAATCAGCAGGCGCATGCGATCACACCGGGCGACTGTTGCCCCGACACCCCGGGGCCGTTCAGCGGAGCGGGTTTATCGGCCCTCCCGGCGCCCCGCGCAATGCGCATGAGCGACCGCGGCGCCGATGGTGCCCGGTGACCGACCCGGAAGTTGATCGGCGACGAACGCGCGTGCTAGGCGCGGACGCCGTGGTGCGTTCCCCCTTCGCCCTCGTGCTCTGCGCGGTGCTCGCGGCGTGTCAGCGCGGTCGCAACGGCGCCGACGCCGCGGTCGATGAAGAGGCCGTCGCGCCGCCGCCGTCGCAGCCCTTCGCGCTCCGTCCGCAGGCCGTGGATTCGGGCGCTCCCCGCGCGACCGAGCCCGTGCGCGACATGCCGCAGGCGGGCGCCACGGTGCGCATTCCCGCGGGTCGGCTGCGCCTCGGGAGCGCCCCGGGAACGCCCGGACGTGACCCCGCGGTGGAGGCCGACGGCGTCGAGGTCGAGGTGCCCGCGTTCGACATCGACGCGCTGCCGTATCCCAACGATCCGTCGCAGCCGCTGCGCCTCGGAATGACCCTCGCCGAGGCCGAGCGCGCGTGCTCCGAGCGCGGACGACGGCTCTGCGCCGAGGTCGAGTGGGAGCGGGCGTGTGTGGGCGCCGCGGGCACGACCTTTCCCGGCGGCGAGGTGTGGGACGGCAACACCTGCGGACGCGGTGAGCTCAACGCGTGCGCGACCGCCGAGGGCGCCCTCGCGATGGGCACGCACGTCGCCGAGTGGACCCACGACACCCTCGACACGCGCGCCATCATCCGCGGCGCCGGACGCGACGCCCCCGCGGTGCAACACCGCTGCGCCGCACGACGCACGGCCGATCCGGCGGCCACGGGGCTCGACCTGGCGTTCCGGTGTTGCGGCGGGCGCGCGCCGACGATGGTGTATCCGCGCGAGGTGTCACGGCGTCCGTTCCGCGAGGAGCCCATGACCGCCGCGCAGCTCGCCGAGCTCGTGCAGCGCACCCCGGAGCTCGAACGTCTGCGGCTCCGTGAGGGGCTGGCGATGTTCCTTCCGGGCGCGATCACCGAGGTGCTGAACCACGGTGCGACGACGGTGCAGAGCCACCCCGAGTACACGTTCACGGTCAACGCCGTGCGCTGGTCGCCGACCTTCGGCGAAGAGGTGTTGGTCGTGGCCGCGAAGTCGCGCGTCGGGAGCTGGATCGCCGCGTGGTACGTGCTCCCGAACAACGGGCTCCGTCATGCGGCGTCGTTCCTGCTGCGCGACGATCCGCTGGCGATCACGCTGGCCTACGGTGCGTCGCGGCGCGAGGTGGTGTGGGCCACGTGCTGGGGCTGCGGCGGCGAGAGCGGCGTCATCGCGTACGACGAGAGCAACCGCGTGGTGATCGTGCAGCGGTGAGCGGGGAGGGGCGGAACCCTCCGTGACCCGTACGCGGTGTCCGCAGATGGCTCCCGGAACCCTCCGTGACCCGTGCGCGGCGTCCGCAGATGGCTCCCGGAACCCTCCGTGACCCGTACGCGGTGTCCGCAGACGGCTCCCGGAGCCCTCCATGACCCGTACGCGGCGTCCGCAGATGGCTCGCGGAGCCCTCCGCGTGCCCCTTCGCCGACGGTGTTCCGCAGATCGGAGCGCGCGGCCCTTCGTGTACGCTGCGCGCGGGAGGGCTCATGCCGAAGATCAGCGTCACGTTCCCCAACATCCACTGCAACCAGATCACGACGCCGCGCGATGCGTCGGACCAGATCTACCTCGTCGCCATCGCGTCCGCGGCGCTCAAGCCCGTGGGCAACGATCCGCCGCGCACGGTCGAGTGCAACGCCGTCGTCTCCGAGTGGGATCCGGGCGTGCAGCCCGGAAACAACTTCCGCCCGGTGCTTCCCGGTGGACGTCGTGACGTGGTGTTCAACGTGCCCGACGAGGCCACGCACGTGACCGTCTCCGTCGCCCTCGCCGAGCGCGATGACGGCGACACGTGGGAGAAGCTCCACACGAACCCGCGCACCGAGTTCAAGACCCTCGACACGTGGAAGGAGGTCAAGGCCGCCGTGCCCGACGATCCCACGTCACCCATCGCGTGGGCGCGCAAGGTAGCCGAGCTCCTCGCCACGCTCATCTCGGGATGGCTCGAAGACGACCTCATCGCCGTGCAGAGCTTCGAACTCGATCTCACGAAGCGCGGCGCCACCGACTTCCGCCACTACGTCGGCAGTGGCGGCGACTACGTCGTCACCATCGAGTGGCGCACGCTCGCCTAGCGCCCGTCCCCCGGCTCACATCCCGCTGGCCGACCGCGTCGGAACACACTCGTACGCCGTGCCCGGACACGACGTGCACGCCACGCCATCGCAGCGTCGCGCGGTGAACCCCGGGCGGCAGAAGCACGTGTTCTCGCCGCAGAGGCTCCACCGCGGGCACAGGAAGTTCGTGCCCGTCGACGACCGGCACAGCACCGCGCCGCCGCCGCAGAAGGGCGCCGGTGCGCACCACCAGTCGAAGCCCGAGCAGCCCGTGGGCGGACACCGATCGCCCGAACACACGCGCGCCTCGTAGCCCGTGCCGCAGACGCAGCGTCCGTCGGCGGTGCAGCCGCTGTTCGCAGGGCATCGCCCGCCGCCGCACGGAACCGTGAAGTTCGTCGGGCCGCAGGCCGTGGTCACGCACTGACCCGTCGCGTCGCACGACGTTCCGCCCGGACACTCGCCGCAGCTCCCCTCGCAGCCGTCGGAGCCGCAGCGTCGGTTGGTGCAGTCCTGCGTGATCTCCTCTTCGCAGCGCGTCGACCACGTGAGCGAGGCCGTGCAGTACTGCACCCCCGCGCGGCAGTAGCCCACCCCCACACGATCGGGGTTGCCCGTCACGCAGCTCCGCGTCGCATCAGGGAAGCACCCGCCGTCGGGAATCACGATGTCCACCACGTCGCCCGCGTCGCGCACGTCGCCCGCGTCGCGCACGTCGGCCATCGCGGTGTCGGCGCCCGCGTCCATCACGTCGGGCGTCGCGGGAAGATCGGGCGTCGCGGGAAGATCGGGCGTCGCGGGAAGGTCGGGCGACACGCCACGGTCGACGGTGGGTGCATCGCCCGCCACGTCGGTGCGCGCGCTGTCGACGGCGAGGTCGGGGGCGGGGAGCGTCCAACTGCACGCGCCGAGCGCGCACAGGGCCATCGCGAGGGGGAGGGCGCGCGTCACCACGTGAGCCGCACTCCGTTGGGCACGAACGACAGCGCGGGAACGGGCATCGACGGACGGCGCCGCGACGTGCGCATCTCCATGCCGACGCCGACCACGGTGGTGATCGCGGCCACCGCCGAGAGGGCCCACATCGTGTTGACCACCGTGGCGCGCGAGTCGAGCTCGGCCTGCGTCGTGAGCTGATCGGCCCTGCACTGCGCGGGCGCCATCGGAGCCCCGCAGCGCGCGAGGTAGGCGCTCTCGGTGCCGTTGCCGTCGGCCCACAGTCCGATCGCGAGGCCCGCGGTGAGCAGCGTGGCGGCGCCGCCGGCGTAGATCATCCAGCGCCAGGTCGAGGGCGGCGCGTCTTCGTCGGGCTCGGGGGCGAAGCAGAGTCCGTTGCGCAGCACGAGGCCCTGCGCACAGCGCGGCGGCGGAGGCGCTTCGGGGGCCGGCGGCGGCGTGTTGCGTTCGAGCGTGACCGAGAGCTCGGCGGGCTCGGTGGCGAGGGCCGTCACCTGGCGCGTGATCGGGGTGTAGCCCGCGGCGCGCACCTCGACCTCGCTCGTGCCCACGGCGATGCGTGCGGGCTCGCGCATGGGCGTGCGTCCGGCGAGCGTTCCGTTGATGCGCACCTCGGCGCCCTCGACGTTGGCGGTGACCGTGAGCGTGGTGATGAGCGCGCGCACCGACGTGAGCGCGCGGGCGATGTCGCGCGCGTGACGGCGCACCCAGCGCTCCTCGGTGAGCAGTTCGGCCTCGGCGAGGAGCTGCTCGGCCTCGATGGCGCGTCCGAGGGCCTGCTCGACGAAGCCCAGCTCCGCGAGCGCGCGGCCCGTGCGACCCGCGGCCACGGCCTGACGCAGCACCTCTTCGGCGCGACGGAACTCTCCGTGTCGCGCGAGCTGCGCGCCTTCGCGCACGAGGGCGCTGGCGTCGACGTCGTCGTCCTGCGCGTGGGCGGGCGCGGTGGCGACGAAGGTCATCGTGGCGACAAGGGCGGCGAAGAATGGGCGATGCGACATCGCGAAGCTCAACACGAGGGCGGCGCCATCATGACCCATCGCGCCACGAAACTCACCTGCCGCGCGCGGGCTTCGTCGCGCTGCGTACGGAGGTCTTCTTCGCGGTGGTGTTCTTCACCGTGGGCTTCTTCGCGGCGGTCTTCTTCGCGGCGGTGGCGGCGGTGACCTTCGGCGCCGCGGGCTTCTTCTTCTTCGGCACCTTGCCGATGCGCGGATCGCGGGCCCGCACGAGCGCGCACGCCCGCAGCGCGGCCTCTTCGAAGTCGTCGCTGTCGTCGGGGAGGTTCTGCCACCCGGTGACGCCCTCACCGAGCACGCCCACGGAGCGCATCGAAGGGAGCACCGGTCGCAGCGCGTCGTGGTGCTCCGCGGTGGTGGCGATCCACACGCCGCTGTCGGCGTCGCCCTTGTCGCGGAGGATCATCACGATCTTCTCGCCCACGTAGACCGCGGTGCAGCCGAACATGGGCTTCGTCACCGGTTCGACGGGGCCGAGCGCGTCGAGCACGAACTCGAAGGGAAGGGCCTTCGCACGGCCTGCGGGCGCGTCTTCGAAGCGGTCTCGGACCATGGCGGCGACGGATGTATCACCGCGGCGCCGTGATACACACGCCCGCGATGATCCTCCCCCACCAGATCGTGGCGCCGCCCACGGCCGCGCGGTGGTGCTACGTGCTCCACGGCATCCTCGGGTCGAAGACCAACTGGCGCGGACACATCCGTCGTGTGTCGTCGGCGCTGCCCGCGTGGGGCTTCGTGCTCGTCGACCTGCGCAACCACGGCGACGCGCAGGGCTTCGCGCCCCCGCACACCCTCGACGCCGTGGCCGACGACGTGATCGCCCTCGCGGATCACCTCGCGCACCCCATCGACGCGGTGATCGGTCACAGCTTCGGCGCCAAGAGCGCGCTCGTGCTCACGGAGCATCTCCGCGGCGCCCTCGACCACGCGGTGATCGTCGATGGCAACCCCGGCGCGCGTCCCGATCAGCGCGCGTCGGCGGAGACCATGCTGGCCCTCGATGCGCTCACCGCGGTGGGTCGGAGCTTCGCGTCGCGCGATGCCTTCGTCGACGCGATGATGGCCCGCGGGCTCACGCGCGACCTCGCGGCCTGGCTCGCGATGAACGTGGTGCTCGATGGCGCGGCCTACACGCTGCGCCTCGACCTCGCGGTGATTCGCACGATGCTCGACGACTACTTCGTGCGAGACCTGTGGTCCGTGGTGGAGCAGCCCGTCGGACGCGTGCGCGTTCACATGGTGCTCGGCGGACGCTCGCCCGCGGTCGACGGCGAGGAGCGGCTTCGTCTGGAGCGCGCCGCGGAGGCGCACCCCGCGCGGCTGCGCGTGTCGGTGGTGGCGAAGGCGGGTCACTGGGTGCACGTCGACGCGCCCGACGAGACCGTGGCGCTGCTCGTCGAGACGCTGTCGTCGTAGGGCGGCGCGATCAGTTCGAGGGCGTGCGCCAGCGCGCGAGGTCGTACATCGGCCCGGTGAGGAAGCGCTCGGCTTCGGGGCCGATGGAGTTGGTCTCTTCGTAGTGATCGCCCTGGGCCTCGACGATGTACGGCAGCCCCGAGGCGAGCACGAAGTTGTAGGCGGGCACGATGTACCCGAGGAAGTCTTCCGTGAGCCCCGCCACGATGGCGTAGCGCACGCCGGGGTTGGCGAGCATCAGCTCGCGGAGGAACGGTCCCGTCGGGGCGCGCGCGAAGTCGGGCGGGTTCTGCGTCTCGGTGACGCGCTGCTGTCCCCACGACCAGCGATCGTCGAAGCCCACCCAGAGCTCGGGGTGCAGCTCACCGGGCGCGGTGATCACCGCCACGGGACCGATCTGGAGGTACGTCACCCGCGAGCGCACCCACGCGTAGTTGCCCTCCCCGAGGGGCATGGTGCGGTCCCACGCGAAGAGCTCTCGGTCGAAGACCCCCATGTTGTAGAAGATCCCGTAGCCGATGTTCTCGACGCGCGCGTTGAGGGGCGCCGTGCGGTAGGCGAGGGAGGTCACCGCGGTCTCGGCCCCGTCGCGTGCGAGGGCCTGGAGCGCGAGGCGCGCCACGTTGGTGCCCGCGAGTTCGGCCTTGCGAAATCCGCTGTCGCGCACGGTGGTTCCGTCGGGTGCGCGGGGATGCACACCGCCGCCGGGGCCGACCTGTCCGCCGAGCGCGCCGTTCACGAAGACCACGGTGCCGCCGAGGCCCGCGAGGCTCTCGCCGGGGAGTCCGTTCTCCATCGTGTCGCGGAGCCAGTGGACGTAGTCCGCGGAGAGGAGCGTGTTCTCCGAGCCCGTGTACTCCGGGTGCGCGGCCCAGTTCACCAGCGTCGCGACGGTGCGCGTGGGCATCGCGTCGTCGACGAACTGGAGCATGGTCACCGTGGGGTCGTAGATCACGGGATCGCGCGTGTCGTTCACGTAGTCGAGCGTGCTCCCCATGGCGTCGACGGTGACGGTCTGCGCGATGCGGAGCCGCACGGGCGTGAGGCCTTCGAGCGCCCTGCGCAGGGCCCGTGCGGTGCGCGTTCGCACGAGGGTCTGGTACGCGGGGTTGAGCCCCGACACCGCGATGTTGCGCCCCCAGAGGCCCACGGTGTCGACGCCCTCGTGCACGTGCGTCGAGCTCACGATCACCTTGTCGAGGTCGGCGCCGCGCAGCTCGGGGTCTGCGCGGATGAGATCCATCTCGTTGATGAACAGCCCCACGCAGTCGATGGAGGCCCAGGCCACGGTCACGTCGTTGTAGCGGAAGGCCAGCGCGCGAACCTCCAGCGGATCGTGCACGCCGGTGGCGGGACGGCCCGCGCCGAAGCCCGCGATCCACGTCCCGTCGAAGACCCCGTTGCGGTTCGCGTCGACGAAGGCCTCGCCCTCGTCCCAGTGATGGTTGTTGTTCGCGTCGGTGTACGTCTCGGTGATCTCGGGCGTGATGTTCTCGGTGGCGACGCCCACGCGCAGCCGGTTGTCGCCCTCGTTGCGGCAGTGATCGCGACCGGGGCACCAGTCGTCGGGGCCCGTGTAGGGCGTGGGCTCGGGCCCCGCGTCGAAGGGCGGCGGAAGGTCTGCCGCGGCCGCGTCGGTGCGGTCGACGGTGGCATCGGCGGGGGCGGGCGCGTCGTCGGAGCACGCGCTCACCGACGCGAGGGCGACAGCGAGCAGGCAGGGGGCGCGGCGGTTCACGGGCATCGCTCCAGGGAGGTCCAGGGTGGGGAGACGCGCGAGGATACGGGGACACGCGCGGCGAGAGAACGGTGTGTGCGCCGACGCGCGCGCCGCGGGGTTCTGGTGTAGAAGCGCCCGTCGCCGTGACCAACCTCGAACAGCTTCTCGCCATCTACCGCAGCAAGCCGGTGATCCTCGCCCCCATGGAAGACGTCACCGACGTCGTCTTCCGCCGCCTGTGCCGCTCGCTCGGCGCCCACTTCTGCGTCACGGAGTTCGTGAACGTCGAGGGGCTCCTGCGCGGGTGCAAGCGCGCGAAGCGCAAGCTCGTGCTGCCCGCCGACGACCAGCCCACGGCGATCCAGATCTACGGCTCGGACCCCGACCGACTCGCCGAGGCCGCCGAGGTGGCCGCGGAGGCCGGTCCCCTCGCCATCGACATCAACTGCGGCTGCTGGGTGCCCAAGATCGCCGGACGCGGCGCGGGCGCAGGATGGCTCCGCGAGCCCGAGGCCATGGTCGCGATGGCGAAGCTCGTGGTGTCTCGCACGAAGCTCCCGGTGACGGTGAA
Source organism: uncultured Myxococcaceae bacterium (assembly GCA_945952225.1). Classification (GTDB taxonomy): domain Bacteria; phylum Myxococcota_A; class Polyangia; order Polyangiales; genus CAISKJ01. The sequence continues at coordinate 19,376 of CAMFHP010000005.1, read as the reverse complement.
GACCCGCATCGGCTGGGGCCCCGAGAGCCACATGCCCATCGTCGACCTCGCGCGTCGCCTCGAAGACGCGGGCGTCGTGGCCCTCACGCTCCACTGCCGCACGGCGCAGATGGGCCACAGCGGCGCCGCCGACTGGACGTGGGCGAAGCGCGCCCGCGAGGTGGTCTCGATGCCCGTGATCGTGAACGGTGACATCAAATCGGGCCCCGACGCGCTCCGCGCGATCACCGAGACGGGCTGCGAGGGCGTGATGGTGGGGCGCCGCGCGATCGAGCATCCGTGGGTGTTCCGCGAGGCGCGCGCGATGATCGACACAGGCGTCGACCACCCGCAGCCCACGATCGACGAGCGCATCGACCTCTGCCGCGCGCACCTCATCGCCAACGTCGAAGCGCGCGGCGAGCAGTACGGCGTGGCCGTCACGCGCCGTCACCTCTCGGGGTACCTCAAGGGCATTCCCGGCGCGGCGGCGGTGCGCCAGGCGCTCGTGGTGACCGACACGCTCGCGGGCTGCCTCGCCATTCTCGACGACGTGCGCGCGCGCCGTCACGCCCCCATCGCCCAGGCCGCCGAGGTGCACGCGTGAGCGCCGACGAGACCCTCGACCGCGCGTACGCCGACCACGTCGCCGCGCTTCGAACGGCCTACGCGAAGGCCCTCGCGGCGCACGGCTTCGACGCGGTGGTGATCCACTCGGGCAGCGCCCGCAAGCGCACGGACTTCGACGACCAGTACTGGCCCGTGCGACCCGTTCCGCACTTTCAACACTGGGCCGCGCTGCAGGAGCCCGACGCGCTCCTCGTGGTGCGCGCCGCGGGCGTGCCGACGCTCTACCGCGTGACCCACGTCGACTTCTGGGAGCACCCGTACGCCCCCGAGCGCGAGCACTTCTTCGCGCACTTCGACGTGCGCGGCGTGGCCTCCGTCGACGCCGTGAAGGGATCGCTCCCCGCGGGCCGCGTGGCCTTCGTGGGCGACGACCTCGCGCGCGCCGCGCAGCTCGGCCTCGACGCGGTGAACCCCGCGGGTCTCGTGCGCGACCTCGACGCGCTCCGCGTGACCAAATCGCGCTACGAGGTGCTCTGTCTGATCGAAGCGAACCGTCGCGCGGCGCGGGGCCACGACGCGGTGCTCGCGGCCTTCGCGGCGGGCGAAGGGGTCGAGCTCGCGCTGCACCTCGCCTACCTCGGGGCCACCTCGCAGGACGACCCCGAGACCCCCTACAAGAACATCGTCGCGCTGGGCTCCAACGCGGCCACGCTGCACCACGTGAGCTACGGCCGCAGGCCCACGGAGCCGACGCGCGCGGGCGCCGCCGAGTCGCTGCTCCTCGACGCGGGCGCGACCTTTCTGGGCTACTGCTCCGACATCACGCGCACGTGGGTGCGGGGGCGCGGCGAGGCGGCGGGAGTGTTCCGCGGGCTCGTCGACGCGATGGAGCGCTCGCAGCGCGCGCTCTGCGACGCGGTGCGCGTGGGCGACGGCTACGAGGCCCTCCACGACCGCTCGCACGACCAGCTCGGCGCGCTGCTCGCCGAGGCGGGCGTGGTGCGCTGCTCGGGCGCCGAGGCGGTGGCGAAGGGCATCACGCGGCGGTTCTATCCGCACGGGCTCGGACACTCGCTCGGGCTCCAGTGCCACGACGTCGGGTGCGCGCTCACGAAGCCCCGCGGCGACAATCCGTTTCTGCGCAACACGTCGCGCATCGCCGTGGGCCAGGTGTTCACCATCGAGCCCGGGCTGTACTTCATCGACGCGCTGCTTCGTCCGTTGCGCGAGGGCCCCGACGCGGGCCTCGTCGACTGGTCACTCGTCGACGCGCTCACGCCCTTCGGCGGCATCCGCATCGAAGACGACCTCTTCGTCGCGGGCGACGCGCCGGGCGCCGTCGAGAACCTCACGCGCCCGGTGCTCCCCGTGGGCGGCGGGCAGGTCTGAGCCCGTGAAGAACGCGCGCTCGTCGTCGGTGTAGCCGCGCACCGACGCGAGCACCGCGCGGGTCACGGCCTCGGCGAGCCACGGAGACACGCCGAGCTCGGTCGCGAGCACACGTCGCGCGTCGAGCATCGCGCGCTCGCGGTCGCGGTCACGGAGCGGAAGCGCGTGGGCGAGCTTCCATTCGCGGAGGGCGTCGGTGATGCGGGTGCGCTCGGCGAGGAGGTCGAGCATCGCGCGGTCGAGGGCGTCGAGTCGGGCGCGCGCGTCGTCGAGGGGAGAGGTCATGCGGTGGTGGCGCGCACTCCACCACGACACGGCGAGAATGGGGTAGAGACGGGGCCCTCCATGACCCAGACGACGTCTCACACGCAGCCCCGCCGACGGCCCGAGGTGCTCGCGCCCGCGGGTGACGAAGCTGCGCTCCGGGCCGCGATCCGCGCCGGGGCCGACGCGGTGTACTTCGGCCTCCAGGGCTTCAACGCCCGCGCCCGCGCTCGCAACTTCGATGCGGCCGCGCTCGGCGCCACGATGCGACTGCTCCACGACCACGGGGTGAAGGGCTACGTCACGCTCAACACCCTGGTCTTCGAAGACGAACTGCCCGCGGTGGAGTCTGCGATCCGCGCGTGCGCCGCGGCCGGTGTCGACGCGGTGATCGTGCAGGACGTGGGCGTCGCGAAGCTCGTGCGGTCCATCGCGCCCGACATGCCCATGCACGCCTCGACGCAGATGACCTGCACCGACGCGGGCTCCGTGGCCTTCGCGCGCTCGCTCGGGGCGAGCCGGGTGATCCTCGCGCGCGAGCTCTCGCTCGACGACCTGCGCGCCATCGCCGCGGAGACCGACACCGAGCTCGAAGTGTTCGTGCACGGCGCGCTCTGCATCGCGTACTCGGGCCAGTGCCTCACGAGCGAGGCCATCGGCGGACGCAGCGCCAACCGCGGCGCGTGCGCGCAGGCGTGTCGGCTCCCCTACGAGCTCGTCGTCGACGGAACGCTCCGCGAGCTCGGCGACCGCGCGTACCTGCTCTCGCCCGAAGACCTCGCGGCGGTCGAGGCCGTGCCCGCGCTCGTCGAGCTGGGCGTCGCGAGCCTCAAGATCGAAGGGCGCCTCAAGGGACCGGAGTACGTCTTCGCCACCGTGCGCCTCTACCGCGCGGCCATCGCGGCGGCCCTGGGCGAGGCGCCTCCGCCCGAGCGCGCGCTGCGCGAGACGGCGTTGCAGATGTACTCGCGCGGATCGGGGGTGGGCTTCTTCGAGGGCGTCGACCACCAGCGGCTCGTGGAGGGCGTGGCGTGTGACCATCGCGGGCTCGCCGCGGGCACGCTGCGCGGGGTGCAGACGACGCGCGGTCGCACGTGGCTGCGCGTGATGCTCGATGCGCCGGTGGCGCGCGGTGACGGGCTCCTCGTCGAGGGCGGACGCGCGGGCGAGGGCGAGCTCGGCGGGCGCGTGTGGGCGCTGCAACAGCGCAACGCCGACGTGGAGCGCGCGGTGAAGGGCGAGGCGCTCGTGTGGTTCGGTCCCGACCGCGCGGTGGGCGAGGTGCCCGCGGGGCGCCGCGTGTGGAAGACCGACGACCCCGCGCGCGAGGCCGAGGTGCGCGCGATGATCGAGCGCGACCCGCACCGCGTGGGGCTGCGCATCACCGTGCGGGGCGCCGAGGGAGAGCACCCCGTGTACGAGGCGGTGACCGCGCGCGGCGTGTCGGCGAGCGTGACCGGCGACAGCGTGGTCGAGCGCGCGAAGGCCCACGCGATGACCGTCGATGTGCTGCGCGACAAGCTCGGTCGACTGGGCGAGAGCCCCTACGTGCTCGATGCGCTGGAGAGCGAGCTGCCCGCGGGCACGACGATCGCGCTGGCGTCGTTGAACCGCGCGCGGCGGGCGCTGGTCGAGGCGCTCTCCGAGGCGGGGCAGCGCGCGTGGCCCACGACCGATGCGACGCACGCGACGCTCGTGGCTGGGGTGCAGACGCCCGCGCAGGCGCCGCCGCCGGGGGGACTCTTCGTGCTGTGTCGCACGCAGGCGCAGGCCGAGGCCGCGGTGCGCGCGGGGGCCGACGGGGTGATCCTCGATTTTCTGGAGCTCACGGGCACGGGCAACGCGCTGCGGGCGCTGCGGGCGCAGGGCGTGGGGCACATCGCGGTGGCGCCGCCGCGCATTCGCAAGCCGGGCGAGGAGAAGATCGATCGGTACCTGGCCTCGCTGGGGCCCGACGCGGTGCTGGTGCGGGGCCTCGGGGCGCTGCACTCCCCGGCGACGGAGGGCGTGACGCGCATCGGAGACTTCTCGCTCAACGTGACCAACCGGGTGACGGCGGAGGAGGTGCTCGCGCGCGGGCTCGCGGCCTTCACGCCCTCCTTCGACCTCGACGCCGCGCAGCTCACGGCCCTCGTCGAGACGGGCCTCGGACCGTGGACCGAGGTGGTGCTCCACCACCCGATGCCGCTCTTTCACATGGAGCACTGCGTGATCGCGGCGCTGCTCTCGAAGGGCCACAGCCACAAAGACTGCGGGCGTCCGTGTGAGAAGCACCGCGTGTCACTGCGCGACCGCGCGGGGATGGAGCATCCCGTGGAGGCCGACGTGGGCTGCCGCAACACGGTCTTTCACGCGGCCTCGCAGAGCGCGGCGGGCGTGGTGGCGGCGTGTCAGCGGGCGGGCGTGCGGCGCTGGCGTGTGGAGCTCGTGCGCGAGGGCGCCGACGAGGTGCAGCGCATCGTGACGGCCTACCGCGCATTGCTCTCGGGCGAGCGCAGCGCCGACGAGGTGTGGCGCGGACTGCGCGGCGAGGGCAACGCCGTGGTGCGCGGATCGCTGCGGGTGATCCAACCGTCGCGGGTGATGTGATATCCACGCGGGCAGCATGAACGCCGCTGCCCCCACCGACCTCGCCGCGCGGCTCGACGCCGTGCGCGCCGAGATGAAGCGCCTCGCGGTCGACTACCTCATCGTCCGCAGCACCGACCGCTACCTCAACGAGTACGTGCCGCACGACGAGAGCACGCGCGAGTGGCTCACGGGCTTCTCGGGCAGCCTCGGCGACGCCCTCGTGGGCCACGACCGCGCGTGGCTCTTCGTCGACGGCCGCTACCACACGCAGGCCGACCGCGAGGTCGACCTCACGCGCTGGACGGTCGTGAAGAACACCCTCGGCGTTTCGAACGAGCGCGCCACGGGCGACCGGCTCATCGAGCTGGCCCGCGAGCACGGCGGCGTGACCGTGGGCTACGAGCCCGATCGCTACGCGGTGAGCACGCTCGACGGCTTCGAGAAGCAGCTCGTGGGGCACGCGATCACGCTCCGCGCGCTCACGCCCTCGCCGGTCGAGACCGCGCGCGGCCCGATGGCGCCGGGCGTGTCGGGCACCGGCGAGATCCGCGTGCTCGACGAGGCCTCGGTGGGACGCACCGTGGGCGAGAAGGTCGCCGACGTGGCCGCATGGCTCGCGCCCCGTCGCGCGGCGGCGCTGTGGGTGTCGCGGCTCGACGAGATCGCGTGGCTCACCAACCTCCGCGGCGACGAGATGCCGTACCAGGCGACGTTCCGCGCGGAGGCGCTGGTGACTGCGGAGGGGCTCCTCGTGGCCGTGCACGTGGCCGCGGTGGGCGAGGCGCTGAAGGCCGCGCGTCCCGGCGTGCGCTTCGTGAGCCCCGACGAGCTGCTCGACGCCGCGCGTGCGCTCGGCGCGAGGGCGCGCGTGGTGATCGATCCGTCGAGCGTGTCGGTGGCGCGGCGTGACAGCCTCGCGTCGCTCGGCGTCGAGGTGGTGGCCCTCGCGTCGCCCCTCGTGGCGGCCAAGGCGAAGAAGAACCCCGCGGAGCTCGCGGCGATGAAGCGCGCGCTCGGACGCGCCGACGCCGTGGTGGCCGAGGCGCAGCGCTGGCTCCTCGCGCGGGTGGCCGAGGGCGCGCGGGTGAGCGAGGTCGACTTCGCGAAGCAGGTCGAGGCGCTGTTCCGCGCGGCGGGCGCGACGGGGCTGTCGTTCCGTGTGATCTCGGCGTTCGGTGTGAACGGCGCCGTGGTGCACCACCCCTCGTACGACGACACGTTCATCCGCGAGGGCGAGATGATGCTCCTCGACACCGGGTGCTACTTCGAAGAGGGCTACGCCACCGACCTCACGCGGACCTTCTTCGTCGGACGTCCCGGCGTCGAGCCCACCGATGCGCAGAAGCGTCTCTTCACGCTGGTGCTCAAGGCCGCCATCGCGGGCATGAGCGCGCGCATCCCGCGCAACGCCGTGGGCGCGCAGCTCGATGGCATCACGCGCGCGCCGCTGTGGCGCGAGGGCTACGACTACGCGCACGGCACGGGGCACGGCGTGGGGATCAACGTGCACGAGTCGCCGCCCGGCGTTTCGAAGCTCTCGGCGATGCAGCTCGAAGAGGGACACGTCTTCTCCATCGAGCCCGGGCTCTACCTCGAAGGCGTCGGCGGCGTGCGCATCGAGAACCTCTGCACGGTGGTGCCCGATGCGGGGCGCGACGGATGGCTGCGCGTCGAGCCGCTCACGTTTTCTCCGCTCGATGCGCGGCTCATCGACGACGCGCTCCTCGATGCGACGGAGCGAGAATTCCTGTCCGCGTACACTGCGCGGTGGCTGCGCACGGGGTGAGTTCGCGCGTGACGCTCGCGAGAGCGCTGCGGTAGTGTCGGTGTGATGCGCGGGCGGAAGGAGTGCCGTCCGCGCGCGCGCCCCCCGCGATGCCCACCCCCACGGCCAGAGAACGCATCGGCACGACCCTGGGCGGTCGCTATGAGCTCCGGCGCCTCATCGGTGAGGGGGGCTTCAGCGCCGTGTACGAGGGCGTGCACACGATCACGGGCCGCGAGGTGGCCATCAAGATCCTGCACTCGCACCTCACGACCACGGAGCAGATCGCCGAGCGCTTTCTGATGGAAGCGCGGGCCATGGCGCGCATCAAGCACGACGGCATCGTGCAGGTGCTCGACGCGGGCACCGACCCCGACGGGAGCGTGTTCATCGCGCTCGAACTGCTCGACGGCGAGTCGCTCGAAGCCACGCTGCTGCGCGTGCAGAAGCTCACCTGGGGCGAGGCCGTGAGCATCTGCGTGTCGCTGCTCGAAGCGCTCGCCGAGGCGCACCGGCACCAGATCGTTCACCGCGACATCAAGCCCGGCAACATCTTCATCGTGCGCAAGGGCGACGGGTCGAGCCAGGCGAAGCTCCTCGACTTCGGCATCGCCCACGTCACGCAGGCGAAGAACAAGCTCACCGCCGCGGGGATGATCCTCGGCACGCCCGAGTACATGTCTCCCGAGCAGGGACGCTCGGGCAGCGTGGGCCCCGAGAGCGACCTCTGGTCCGTGGGCATCGTGATGTGGGAGTGCCTCACCGGCGCGACGCCCTTCGTGGCCGACACCGCGACGGAGATCCTGCTGCGCGTGGCGACCACCGATGCGCCGTCGATCCTCGACGCGGTGCCCGACCTTCCGCCGCCCATCGCCGCGGTGATCGACCGCTCGCTCTCGCGCGACCTGGGCCACCGGTACCGCAGCGCCGACGAGATGCGCGAGGCCATGCTCCGCGCGCTCCGCAAGGTCGACGAGGCCGCGCTCGCGACGCCGCCGCGCACGACGCCGCGCCACGGTGTGTCCGCGCCCGAGCGTCGCCTCCCGCCCACCACCGACGTGGTCGATCTCCACGGCGTCTCCATGGCGCGCGCGCCTGCGTCTCGCGAGGCGCGTCCCGCCAACGCCGCGCCCTCGGTGCCCCTCGGCGAACGTCCTGGCGCCCGCGCGCCCGCCGCACGGGGACCGTTTCCGACGCCCGCCGGAGGATCGCCCGCCGCGGGTCCTCGCGTGTCTCCGTCGTCGTCGTCGGTGCAGGCCGTGGGTGGTCCTCGCGTGTCTCCGTCGTCGTCGTCGGTGCAGGCCGTCGGTGGTCCCCGCGTGTCTCCGTCGTCGTCGTCGGTGCAGGCCGTGGGCGGTCCTCGGCAGCGTGTGCCCTCGACGCTCAACGCGGGCGAGGCGCCGCCCGAACCCCGTCCGCGCCGCGCGTCGGGTGAGAACATGCGCGTCGACGTGCCGCGTCCCTCGACCGCCGCGACGCCCTCGCTGCGAGGCTTCGAGCTCCCCGACCTCGACGCCGGCGAACCCTCCCAACGCGGACCTTCGCCGCTCCTCACGCAGCCGCCCGCCGCGCCCATTGCGCAGCCTGAATCCGCGGTGAACTCCACGGCGCCGCGCGCGCTCGACCTCACCATCGACGACCGCGAGTCGCGCACCTACTCGGGCCGTCGCACGCAGTTTCAGAAGCCCCCCGAGGCGAAGCCCACGTCGCCCGCCGTGCTCGTGGCCGCGCTGGCCTCCGTGGGGCTCATCGCGGGCGGTGTGGCGCTCCTCTCGCACGACGACGAACCGCACGGTGCGCGACCGGTTCCGCACCGCGCCGAGCCCGACACGCGCGCCGATGCGTCGACGCCCACGGCGCCCGCGCAGACCGCGCCGCTGCTGCGTCTCGCGTCGATCAACGACGTGTCGATGCCCCAGGGCGTCGAGGGCACCGACAACGCCACCGAGTTCGCGCGCCACGCGGCCGCGAGCTTTCACGACGGCCACACGCAGCGGATGATCGCGACCTGCATCGGCGGCCCCGGCGGCGCGACGCTGTACGTGCACCCGATGACCCCGGGCTCGATCCGCGTGTCGCCCGCGGGCATCGTGGCGTGCGCGGGCTTCGACCTCGGCGTGGTGCCCGATGTGACCGCCGATGGGAGCGACGACATCGTGGCCGTGGCCGCGCGTCGCGACCGTGTGCACCTCATCGACTCGCGCACGCTGCGGCCGTATCGAACGCTCGACGTCGAGGGCGTGCGCGGTGTGGCCGTCGGCGCGCAGGTGCTCGTGCACGGAGAGCCCGCGGTCGTGCTCTTCGCCGAACCCCGCGGACCGTCGCAACCCACGGAGGTGCTCGCGGTCTCGGCGCTCTCGACGCGGGTGCTGTGGCGCGCGCGCGGTGTGCCGCGGCTCCAGCGCATCGGACACCCGGTGGAGCTCGGCCTCGCCGTCGGTCCCGACGCGAATGGCGATGGCGTGGGCGACGTGGCCGCGGGCCTCGGTCCCGTGGTCGACGGCGCCGATGCAGACGGACGCCGCTGTGTGCAGCTCTACTCGGGGCTCGACGGCCGCGCGCTGTGGGCGCAACCGTTCTGCCGTGCGCGCGCGCAGGGCTCGCAGAGCGTGGCCGTGGGGCCCGACGTGAACGGCGACGGCAAGGCCGACGTGGTCGTGGGCACCGAGGCCCCGGCGCCGGGCGACGCGCCCGTGGTGCTGCTCTCGGGGGCTGACGGCGCGGTGATCCGGCAGATCGCGGCGCCCGCGAGCGCACAGGGATTCGGCTGGCCCGTGGCCCTCGGCGGAGACCTCAACGGCGACCGCACGCCCGAACTCTTCGTGGGCACCGTGGGAGAGCACACCGGCGTGCGGGTCTTCGACGCGACGACGGGCGCGGCCGTGTCGTCGGTCGAGCTCTCGGGGCTTGGTGCGGGCACGCTGCGGATCTTTCCCGTGCCCACGCTCGTCGAGGGGACGCCCTCGTCGGTGGCCATCGCGTCGCCGGGCGAGGGGATTCGCGTGTACGCGCGCCGCGACGACGAGGAGTCGCCGTGACGATCATCGTGCCCGCGGCGTACACGATCGAGCTCGCCGGGGGCGACGACGTGGAGCCCTGGCTCGCCTCGCTCGCGGCGCAGGAGGAGGACAACGGCGTCGACGGCGTGTGGTTCTCTCCGCGCGGCCGCGGCGACGTGCGACCGCCCCTCACGATGGACACCCTCCTCGCGTGGATCACCCGTCTTTCTAGGCCCGTGAGCGAGGCGGGATGGTTCCGCCTGTGGCTCGCGCGCGAGCGCGCGTCGGGGCGCGTGGTGGGCCACGTCGACCTCTCGGGCGGACGGCTCCGCACCGAGCTCCATCGCTGTGAGCTGGGCATGGGCATCGAGCGCGCGCACCGCGGTGTGGGCCTCGGCCCGGCGCTCCTCGACACGGCCATCGCGTGGGCCCGCGAGGTCGACGCGCTCGCGTGGATCGAGCTCGGGGTGTTCACCGCGAACCCTCGCGCGCGACGGCTCTACGAGCGCGCGGGCTTCACCGTCATCGGCGGCGTGCCCGATCGGTTTCGCGTCGACGGCGCGGTGATCGACGACGTGCGCATGGCGCTCCGCGTCGGGTGATCGGGGCGCTGCCGCTGCGCGTCGCGTGACGCGCGGAGACGACGGATCTTTGCGCGGAGACAGCCTCGCGTGCGGGTGTAGCGTTCGCCCACCGCAGGAGGTGGAGTCTCGTATGCGCATCGCAGTGCTCGGATCGGGGAGCTGGGGCAGCGCCCTCGCGAAGGTGGTGTCGGACAACGGTCACGCGGTCACGCTCTGGGGGCGTCGCCCCGAGCTGGCGCAGGCCATTCAGGAGACGCGCGAGAACGCGACCTTTCTCGCGGGCGCGCGCTTCGCCGACACGCTGCGCGCCACGTCGGACCTCGAAGAGTCGCTCCACGGCGCGGAGATGGTGCTCATGGCGGTGCCCACGCACGGCATCCGCGAGACGCTGCGGCGCTGCGAGCCGTGGATTCCGCGCGGCGTGCCCGTGGTGAGCGCGACGAAGGGCATCGAGCAGGAGACGCTCTACTTCGTGAACGAGATGCTCGCCGAGGAGGTGCCGTGGACGAAGGACACCTTCGTGGCGCTCTCGGGCCCGTCGTTCGCGCGCGAGGTGGCGCAGGGGCTCCCGACGGTGGTGGTGGCCGCGGCGCGCGACCTCGCGCTCGCGAAGGTGGTGCAGCGCGCGTTCTGGACCGACAACCGCTTCCGCGTGTACCTCAGCGACGACGTGGTGGGCGTCGAGGTGGGCGGCGCGCTGAAGAACGTGATCGCCATCGCAGCGGGCGCGAGCGACGGCCTGGGCTTCGGCCACAACGCGCGCGCGGCGCTCATCACCCGCGGGCTCGCCGAGATCGCACGGCTCGCGATGAAGATGGGCGGCGACGCGCTCACGCTCGCGGGCCTCGCGGGCATGGGCGACCTCGTGCTCACGTGCACGGGCGAGCTCTCGCGCAACCGCCACGTGGGCTTCGAACTCGGTCGCGGACGCACGCTCGACGAGATCCTCGGCGGCATGCGCCAGGTGGCCGAGGGCGTGCGCACTTCGAAGAGCGCGTTCGACCTGTCGCGCCGCGAGGGCGTGTTCATGCCCATCATCGAGCAGGTGCACGCGGCGCTCTACGAGGGCAAGAACCTCCGCGCCGCGGTCTCCGACCTGATGACCCGCGAGGCGGGCCACGAGCGCGACTGATCCCTCCCGCTACGCGCTGTGATCGTGCTCCTTCACGGTGAGCACCGAGCACGGCGCGTGGCGCACCACCCGCTCGGCCACGCTGCCCATGATCGCGCGCTTGAGCCCCGTGCGGCCGTGCGTGCCCACGACGATGAGATCGGCCTTCACCTCGCCCGCGAAGGCCACCACCTCGGCGTACGCGCTCCCCACGCGGAACTCGGGCTTCACCGCGATGCCCACCTTCGACTCGCTCTCGTGCGCGAGCTTCGTCACGAGCGCGCGGGCCTCGTCTTGAAGCCGCGCGTACTCGACGGCGAAGCGCGCCTCGGCGTCGGTGGCGGCCGCGAATCGCTCGATGGTCTCGTCGACGTGGAGCAGGTAGATCACCGTCGCATCGAGGCGCTTCGCAACATCGAGCGCCGTGTCGAGCGCGTGCTTCGAGGGGTCGGAGAAATCCGTCGCGCAGACGACGGTGGGGCCGGGCTTGAAGGTCATGGCGTCACTCCTCGCGTGTCGTGTCAGCAAGTCGAAGACCACGCCGTGCACACCCGCGCGCGCACCCCGTCGCGCGCACCGTTGCGGGCAGCGCGTGCGCGTCGGGCACCGTGTGCTGCGCGCGCCACGTCTCGCAGCGGAGATTCCGCGCGGCGCGTTCGTTGCGACCACGGAGCGACGAGGAGACCTCCATGAAGCGCACTGCCATTCGTGAGTCGATGACCCCGCTGCCCCACACGATCGGTCGGGATCAGCCCCTGATCGCCGCGCACCGGATGATGCGCGAGTTCCACATCCGGCACCTTCCCGTGCTGGCGGGCGGCGCGCTCGTGGGCATCGTCTCCGACCGCGACCTGAAGTTCATCGAGGCGCTCAAAGACGTCGACCCCGAGACGGTCACCATCGAAGAGGCCATGTCGCAGGCGCCGTACACCGTCGCGCCCGAGACGCCCCTCGGCGACGTCGTGAAGGCCATGGCCCGCGAGCGCTACGGCGCGGCCCTCGTGGTCGAGCACGGACACGTCGTCGGGATCTTCACGGCCATCGACGCGCTGAAGGTGCTGGCCGACGTGCTGGGCTGAGCGACGGAGCGCGGGCCGCGCGCAGACGCCTCGCGTGGGCGTCGCCGCGGCCCGTGGTGTTTCGAAGGTGCGCCGCGGTGTTTCGCGCGGTTTCAGCGCGCGTTGCGGGGAATGGGCAGCGCGAGGGTGAAGACCGTGCGACCGGGCTCGCTCTCGACGCGGAGCTCGCCGCCGTGGTCGGCCGCGATGCGCTGCGCGATGGTGAGCCCGAGGCCCGTGCCGTTGGCCTTCGTGGTGTGAAAGGGCATGAAGACGCGGTTGGGGTCGCCGTCGATGCCCGGTCCGTTGTCTTCGACCTGGAGCTCGACGTGGTCGCTCGCGGCGCGCGTGCGGAGCGTGACCTGACCGCGGTGTTCGAGGGCGTCCATCGCGTTGCGAACGAGGTTGAAGACCACCTGACGGATGCGGTCTTCGACGTACACCACCGGCGGCGCGTCGGGCGCGAACTCGGTAACGACCTTGATGTTCCGCGAGGCGGCCTCGGCCTGCACGAGCCGCGCGACGGTCTGCGCGGGAATGGCCAGGTCGCTCGGTACGGCGTCGCTCATGGGCCGCGGGCGCGCGAACCAGAGGAACTCCGCGAGCAGGCGCTCCAGCCGTTCGAGCTCACCGCGGATGGCGTCGACGCTCGCGACCCCGGTGGTGTCGTTGGCGCGCGTGAGCCTTCGGTTGAGCACCTTGAGCTCCAGCAGCGCGGAGTTCAGCGGGTTGCGGATCTCGTGCGCGAGGCCTGCGGTGAGCTCTCCCACCACGGCGAGCTGCTCGGCCACGCGGGCGCGTCGCTCGATGGCGCGGGTCTCGGTCACGTCGATGCCGATGGCGAAGCGCAGCCCGTCGGCGCGGCTGAAGCGCCACTCGATGCGACGCTCGGAGCCGTCGCGCGTGGTGATGGTCTCCTCCTGCTGCGAGAGCTCGCGCCACGGGCTGTTGCCGATCGCGGGCACGAGCTCGTGGATGGGGCGGCCGAGGAGGTGGTCGCGGGTGAATCCCGTCGTGCGTTCGACGGAGGCGTTCACGAGCGCGATGGTGTTGTCGGCCCACACCGCGACGATGAGCGCGGGCGAGGTCTCGACCACCGCGCGGTACCGCACCTCGCTCTCTTGAAGCTGCGCGAGGAGCGTCTCGCGCTCGCGGCGCATGGCCACCTGGCGCATCGCGAGCGACGCGAGGCGCAGCACCTCGTCGAGCGGAAAGGGCTTGAGAATGTACGCGAAGGCCCCGCCGCGCACCGTCGCGATGGCGCTCTCGATCGTGGCGTCGCCGCTCATCACCACGACCTCGGCGTCGGGCGCGCGGCTCTTGAGCTGCACGAGGGCCTGCGTGCCGTCGGCGTCGGGCAGGCGCACGTCGAGAAAGGCCACGTCGAAGCCCACACCGCTCGCGGCGTCGAGGGCCTCGCGCGCGCTCGTGGTGACGAAGGGCGTGTAGCCCTCGTCGGCGAGGCTCTCCGCGATGTTGTCGGCGAGGTCGCGGTTGTCTTCGATGATGAGAATGCGCCCCGCCGTCGAGGTAGGAGCGTGGTCGCCGGGGCGCATGGTTCAGCGTCTCTCTGCGCGGTGTTGGGGGGGTTACGATCGCTCGTGCGCGGGCTGCGTCGCACGGGGCTGCGGCTGCGGCGCGGGCGTGCGCTTGATGCCGTGACGGTACTCGCGCAGACGGTACTGGATCATCCGCACGCTCACGTCGAGCATGGCCGCCGCGCGGTGCGTGCTGCCGTTGTTGGCTTCGAGCGACGAGAGGATCGCGAACTTCTCGATGTCGGCGAGGGTCGAGCCGGGGATCACGGGCTGGAGGCCGTAGGGCGTCTCGATGCCCGAGGCCGTGACGTTGACCGCGCCCGTCACGGGGCCGTGCGCGCCGCCCACGACGGGGGCATGCACCGCGGTGGTGGCCGCCGGCGCGAGGCTGCCCACGGAGCCCGGGAGCGAGAGGTGCTCGCGACCGAGCTGCGACCCGCTCGCGAGCACGACGGCGCGCTCGACGGCGTTTTCGAGCTCGCGCACGTTGCCCGGCCACGGGTACGTCACGAGCGTCTGGAGCGCCTCGGGGGTGTAACCCGAGAGGTTCTTGCCCGCCTCGCGGGCGAAGCGACGGAGGAAGAACTCCGCGAGCAGGGGGATGTCCTCGCGGCGCTCGCGCAGCGGCGGCAGGCGCAGGCTCACGACGTTGAGACGGTAGTAGAGGTCCTCGCGGAAGCGCCCGTCGCGCACCATCTGGGCGAGGTCGCGGTTCGTCGCGGCGATGATGCGCACGTCGACCTTGAGGGTCTCGTTGCCGCCCACGCGTTCGAACTCGCGCTCCTGCAGCACGCGCAGGAGCTTCACCTGGATGGCCGGCGAGATCTCGCTGATCTCATCGAGGAAGAGCGTGCCCCCGTGGGCGAGCTTGAAGCGTCCCTCGCGGCGCACGTTGGCGCCGGTGAACGCGCCCTTCTCGTGGCCGAAGAGCTCGCTCTCGAGGAGCGTCTCGGCGAGGGCCGCGCAGTGCAGCTTCACGAAGGGCCCCTCGCGGCGGTTCGACGATTCGTGGATGGCCTGCGCCACGCGCTCCTTGCCCGTGCCCGACTCGCCCGTGAGGAGCACCGTCGCGCGGCTCGGGGCCACCTGGGTGATGGTCTTGAAGAGCGACTCCATCGGGGCCGACACGCCGAGGAGGTTTTCGAAGCGGTTCTCGTTGCGCACGCGCTCGCGGAGGAGTCCGGCCTCGCGGCGCAGGGCCTTCTGCGAGAGCACGCGCTCGATCACCAGCGAGAGCTCGTCGAGGTCGACGGGCTTGGTGATGTAGTGCTCCGCGCCGACCTTCATCGCGTTCACGGCGTCGCGCACGTTGCCGAAGGCGGTCATCACGATGACCGAGAGCGAGGGGTCGCTGGCCTTCGCGCGGGTGAGGAGCTCGACGCCGTCGATGCCCGGCATGCGCACGTCGGTGAGCATCAGGTCGGGGGGCGACGCGGCGAGCTTCTCGAGGGCCTCTTCGCCCGACGCCGCGGTCTCGACCGCGTAGCCGTCGTCGGTGAGCAGCGTCGCGAGGGCGCGGCGCGCGGTGGCTTCGTCATCGACCACGAGGAGGCGCCCACGGAACTTCTCGGGGGCGATCGGCGCGTCGGGTTCGTGGAGGGGGTTCGCAGTCATGGTCGGTCCTTGCGTGGGGGCAGATGCCAGGGCGGTCGTGGAACTCGCGTTTCCGCCATTGCCGCGCGCCGCAGCGCCCGTCGGCGGTTCGCCCGATCCAAAAGCACGGAGCGTTCCACCAACCGCAAAACCCCCGAACGCACCCTGGCGCGGCGCGGTCTTCGATCCCACCTTCGCGCTCCGACCATGCGCGCGCGACTCGCCCCGATCCTCCTCGCGGCCCTTTGTTTTACGGCTCCCGCGGCGGCCCAGCCCGCGCGCGCTCCAGGCCCGCCGACGCTCACCGAGCGCCCCGTCGACGGCACCTCCGTGCGCCGCATGGAGTCCGAAATCGTCGTGCAGGCCCCCTTCGAGTCCGTCGCGCGGCTCCTCCGCGACTACGCCGCGTATCCCTCGTTCCTGCCGCGCTTTCGCACTGCGCGCGTTGTGCAGAGAACCCGTGCGCACACGCAGGTCTACTTCCAGCTCGAACTGCCGCGCGCCCTCGGAACCCTCTGGTTCCTCCACGAGATGTCCGTGACCCGCGACACCGCCGATGCCCTTGAAATCCAGGGCATCGCGCGCAGCGGCAGCGTCGGACGTGTCGAGACCACGGTCTCCCTCGAACGCCTCCCCGCCCACGGCGGCGTGCGCTTCCGCTTCTCGCTCTTCGGCCTGCCCGTGCTCCCCGCGCTCCCCGACACGGTCAACGGCCTCCTGCGCGATGCCGTACGCGCTGCTGCCATCCTCCTCCGCGCCCGCGCCGAAGGTGCCCGGTGATGCACTCGGTGCGCTCTCCTTCGTGAGATGTGCGCGAACGGGGTGCGTTTGTGGGTGCGTAACACTTTTCTCACCGGACCCTTGCCAGCGGTGATTCGACGGTGGTACTCGGCAACTGGTTAAACCAGTTGGAGGGAGTGCCCGTGAACGAAGCCCGTCCTCGCGCCGTGGAAGAGGTCGCCCGCCGGGTGCGGGAGTCGATCCTTCGCGGGGAGTACGCGGTGGGCGCGGACCTGCCCGGCGAGCGCGCGCTCGCGGTCTCGCTTGGGGTGAGTCGGTTGACCCTGCGGGCGGGCCTCTCGCGGCTCGAAGCCGAGGGGCTCGTGCGGCCGGTGCACGGCTCGGGGACGCGCGTGCTCGACTACCGCGAGACCGGCGGCATCGAGGTGATGGCGCACCTCGTGGCCCTCGGCGCAGGGGGAACGGCCTCGGCCCTCTCGACGCTCGGCGACCTGCTGGAGCTGCGTCGCGTGCTGGCCGCCGAGGCCGTGGGCTTCGCGGCGGAGCGCGCGCTGGCCGACGAGGTCGACGCCCTCGACGCGCGCCTCGATGCGATGGATGCGCTCGTCGACGATCCGCCCGCGTGGATCGCCGCGGACCTCGCGTTCGCGCGCGCCGTGGCCCGCACCGCCCACAACGCGGCGCTGGTGCTCGTGACCAACACGCTCTCGCGCATGCTCGAACAGCAGCCCGGGGTCGAGGCCGCGTTCATGGCCGACCCTCGCGCGACGTTGACCTTCTACCGCCGCGCCCTCGCGCTCGTGCGGGATCGCGACGCCGAACGGGCGCGCGCCCTCACGCGGAGGCTCCTCGCGCGGCTCGATCGCAGGGTGCTCGACACACTTCGCAGCGCCCTCGCACCGGAGACCACGCCATGAACCTTGCCGACTTCGAACGACGATGGGCCGCCGCGATCATGGCGGGCTTCTCCGCCACGGACGCGGGCGATGCGCTCGTGGGCGACGCCACGGTGGACTACCTCGGCGCCGCCGACACGATGTCCGCCGAGGGCACCGCCTCAGCCGCGCTGGGCCTGCGCGCTGCGATCTGGCTCGCCGCGCACGCGCCGCTCTGGATGCACGGTCGCGCGCACACGATCGACGAGGTGCGCCCCGCGGAGCGCGCCGCGATGCTCGCGCGCATGGTGTCGCATCGGACGTACTTCGTCCGCGGCCTCGCGACGCTGCTGAAGATGACCACCGCGCTCGCGCTGATGCACTCGCCCGCCGTGCGCGCGCGCACCCACTACGAGCGACGCGCCGAACCCGCGCGCCGCGCCCTTCCGCTCGTGACCTCGCAGGGGAGCTGATCCGATGGCATCGATCGACGACATCGCCGACTTCGTGATCGTGGGAACGGGCGCCGGCGGCGCCACCGCGGCCCGCGTGCTCTCGGGCGCAGGGCACTCGGTGATCCTGCTCGAAGAGGGTCCCAGCCTCGCCGTGGCCGACCGACCGCGCGACCTCCTCGGCGGAATGCGCGCTGCGTTTCGTGACATGGGCACCAACGCGACGATCGGGACCATGCCCCTTCCGCTGCTTCAGGGGCGCTGCGTGGGCGGCTCGACGGCCATCAACTCGGGCATCATCTGGCGCCTCCCCGACGACGTGCGCCGCGACTGGACCGAGCGTCTCGGCCTCGGCGAACTCGTCGACGAGCGCGGCCTCTCCGACGCCTTCGACGCCATCGAGCGCGAGCTGGGCATCACCGAGACCGTGCCCGCCCTCTGGGGTGGCAACGGCGAGCGCATGGCGCGCGGAGCCGAAGCGCTCGGTCTCCCCGGCAAGGCCATCGTGCGCAACGCGCCGCGCTGCAAGGGCTCGGCGCAGTGCCTCCAGGGCTGCCCCAACGAGGCGCGGCAGAGCATGGACGTGTCGTACGTTCCGCGCTCGATCCGTCAGGGCGCGCGGCTGCACACGAGGGCGCGCGTCGACCGCGTGCGCTTCGAGGGAACGCGCGCGGTGGGCGTCGAGGGCGCGGTGCTTGATGCCGCACGACGGCAGGTGGGCACCCTCTCGGTGCGCGCGCGACGCGCGGTGATCGTGTCGGCGAGCGCGGTGCAGAGCCCGGTGGTGCTCCGTCGCAGCGGGCTTCGGGGCATGGTCGGCGAGCGCTTCATGGCGCACCCCGGATGCGCCGTGGTGGGGCGCTTCGACGAGCCCGTGGAGATGAGCTTCGGCGGCACGCAGGCCTACGAGGTTCCGCTGCGCGAGCGTCGCATCAAGCTCGAGTCGCTCTCGCTCCCGCCCGAGATGCTCGCCGCGCGACTGCCCGGCGCGGGGGCCGAGTGGGTCGAGCGCCTCACGCAGCTCGATCACTTCGCGCAGTGGGCCGTGCAGTGCCGCATGGAGGCCGTGGGCCGCGTGCGTCCGCGATGGTTCGGCAACGGTAGCGACGCGTCGGTGACGTACGTGCCCACGCGCGCCGACATGCTTCGCATT
This sequence comes from uncultured Myxococcaceae bacterium, assembly GCA_945952225.1. GTDB lineage: Bacteria > Myxococcota_A > Polyangia > Polyangiales > CAISKJ01. Next base: position 734 of record CAMFHP010000005.1, on the reverse strand, counting down.
CGCGACGGGGTGGTGACCCTCTCGCGGATGATGTTCGCCGCGGGCGCGCGCGAGGTGTACCCCGGCGTGGCGGGGCTCAAGACCGTGCTCCGTGACCCCGCGGAGGTCGAGCTCCTCGAGGCGTCGGAGTACGTGCCCTCGCAGCTCACGATGGTGGCCTCGCATCTCTTCGCGAGCTGCCCCGCGGGCTCGGACCCTGCGAACAGCGCGGTGGGCCCCGACCTCGCGGTGCACGGCACCTCGGGCCTCTACGTGATGGACGCGAGCGCGCTGCCCACCAACATGGGCGTCAACCCGCAGCACTCGATCATGGGGGTCGTGTGGCGCGCGGCCGAGCGGCTCGCGCAGCAGGAACTCCGCGCCTCGACGAGCGCGGCGTAGTCCCGTCTCAGCGCACGGCGTGGGTCGTGCGGAAGAACGCGATCATCGCGGTGAGGTCCGCGTCCGAGAGGCGCGCCACGGGGATCGCCCGCATGCGTCCGCCGCCCTGGCGCACCTGGTTGCGCATGCGCTCCTCGCTCCAGTTGTGGTTCGGCGACGGCCCCTCGGGGTCGTTGGGCTCGTGGCAGTTGCCGCACGCGCGGTCGAACGCGCGACGTCCGCGGGCCACCATCTGCGCGTCCGAAGCGGGCGCAGGCGTCGTCGCGGCGTGCGCGGGCGCCGTGGTCGTCGGCGCGGGCGTCGTGGCGGCGGGCGCGGGCTCCGTCGCAGCGGGCGTGGCCGTGGTCGCGGGG